>JAJXXT010000024.1 GCA_021780935.1 Pseudomonadota bacterium | reverse complement strand
TGATCGCCGCGTTCGCCGTCGACTGCTCGATCGTCAGCGCGTTGCCGCTGCGCGAAATCGACGCCGTCCCGCCGATCACCTGCCCGCCCGTCGGCAAAATCGTCGGCGCCACGCTCTGCGCGCGGGCCGGCCGCGCCAGCATGACCACGGTGAGCATGCCGACCTGCAACGCCGTCGCGGCGAGGAGGACTGCGCGCGGACGGGGCAGCCGCGCGACCGGGATCGCGACAAGCCTCGCGCGCCCGGCATTCGCTCTGCCGCCGCGCACGGCGCGGGCTTGTCTGGTCATATCGCCGTCTCTCGGGTCAGAACCGCATCAAAACGCGCCAGTAGAGCGCATCGGCGGAGAGCGGTCCGACGGCGCTCGTCCCGCCCTCGGGGTGGCGGGTGGCGCGCATCACACCCTCGAGGTCGAACTCGGTGTTCGTGTCCACGGCCATACGCACACCCACCCCCTCCGACTGCACCCGATGATTGGCATCAATGCGCTGGCTTTGCCAGACCTCACCCCAGTCGGCGAAGAGATAGAACTGCGTGGCGATGCGGGTCACCCGGCCAAACAGCGTGGTAGCGAAGCCGGTGTTGAGCTGCAGCTCGGCCGTCGCGGCGAGGCCGCTGTCGCCGGACACCTCGCCGGCGTAAAAGCCGCGCGTGTACTGGGACCCGCCGAGATAGAAGGTTTCGGACGGCGGCAGCACATTCGGCGAATACTGCCCGGCGACCAGGCCCATCAGCGCGACACTCGCCCCCGACCAGGGCGCGAACAGGGTCTGGGTGCGGCTCAACTGGGTGGCGATTTTGGTGAAGTCCGGCACTTCGCCAAGGCGCTCGGCAATCGGGTCGCCGCGGCGCGAGGCACCGAGGATCGGCAGCCCGCGCGAGATGCGCAGCATGGCGAAGTCCGTCGCTGGGAAAGCGTCGCCGAGCCAGACATCGTGTCGCACGTAATCGGCACCGATCCGCAGGGCGCGCACGGCATCGCGGCTGGTCAGCGTCGGGGTCGGCGAACCAGTGTCGATGGTCCCATCGGTCATGTCGAAGTAGAGGCCGAGCGAAAGCGTCTGCACGCGGGCGCGGATCAGCGGATAGGTGAGCGCGAAGCCGCCGACCTCGGTGACGCCGGAATACCCGGAGGCGCGCAGTTCGCCCGACGGATCGGTATGTCCGGCGCCGCCATAGACACGCAGCCGCAGGCCCGAACCGCCAAGGAACATCGAAAGCGACGCCTGGCCGAAATTTTCGGTGCCGTTGAAGGTGTGGAACAGTGCCACCTCGGTCTGCTCGCCGAGTGAGGTGAAGCTGTTGGCGTCGATGACGACCAGCCCCTCTTCGGGCCCGGTGAAGGGCGCGCTGCGGTTGTCGGCGGTGAACAGCGCCGCGAACCGCTTGCGCTTGACCTGCGCGATCAGTTCCAGCGCGCCCGGCGCCGTGGTGGAGGGGCGCAGCACCGCGCGCACCGAGACGCCAGGGATGTCCTGCGCCAGCAGCAGCCAGCGTTCCAGGCTGGCGTTGCTGACCGGCTGCATGCCGGTGAGGTGCTTGAGGAAGCGCAGCACCTGGGTCCCGGCGGGCCCGATATTGCCGGCAAGCTTCACGTCGGCGATCCGGCCCTCGACGATCGAGAAGGTCAGATGCCCCTGTGGGTCCAGCCGGGCGTTGACGGCGGTCAGCAGAAAATCATCGTGCCGGTAGCGGTTGAGGATGGCCAGCCGCGCCGCCTCGACGCGCGCCAGCGGGACGTGGCCGACCAGCCCCTGCGTCAGCTTCGCCAGCGCCGCATGGGAATAGACCGTGGAGCCGATGACCCGCACGGATGTGATGGTGACGATACGGTTGGGAACATTGGTGGGCACGGCCGTGGACGGCGCCACGGCAGGGCCGGTCGAGGGCAGCGATGGCGGAATGATACGCGGAATCGGCGAACCCTGTGGCACCGCCGGCGCCGCACCCTGGGCGCGGGCCGCCACGTTCAGGGCGAGCATGAGACCGAGCGCGATCGCGACCGCCGTGGCACGGCGCCGGCCGGGCGCGGGGGCGTCTGCACGCGCCCCCCAATACTTCTGCCCCATCGTGTCCGCCCCTGCCTCGATTATCGGAAAATGATTAACTGACCTTCACGAACGGCGCAACGCTACGCTGCTTGCCCCACCATCTGTCCCCGAGTCGCTGTCCCCCACTCTGCCGCGGCCCGAACGTGGTGCTGTCTTCCATCGCGATCGGAGATCGTCGTGCCGGTGGAGATCGGCCCGGGCCATACCGAACCGGACGTGGCACACCAGCTCAACGCCGTCACGACAAGCTGGAGCGATCGGCGGCTGGCGCGCGCCGCCTGACAGCGGGTGGGTTGTGCGCCATGATCCCGTGAGAAAACTCCGGGGGGTTCTGGCGATGGCAACACGGGATTGGGCGGCGCTGGCCGCGGAGCTGGAGCAGTTGCTGCGGCTGCGCAGCCTGCCCTTCGGGATGAAGCTGTTCGAGGATCGCGCGGCGATGGAGGCGATCCCGCGCATCCGCCGGCCCGACGCCATCCACACGCTCGATCAGGTGGTGGCGCAGGCGGCGCGTCTTGGCTGGACCGTGGGCGTGACCGCGGCGGACCTGGTCGGCGCGCAGTGTCGCGCGGTGGTGGGGCTGGGCGAGGCCAAGGATGCCGCGTGGCGCTCGGGCGGGCACATGAAGGGGGTGTGGTTTTCCACGCTCGATGACGCGACGGCGCATCAGGCGGCGATGCATTGCGTGGAGGATGGGCGGTATGAGGCGCTGGCTGTCTCGCCGCTCGCGGCCGGACGGCTCGACCCGCCGGATATCGCGCTGTTCTACGCGACGCCAGGCGCGATGATGTATTTCATCAACGGATTGCAATGGTCCGCCTATCGGAAATTCGACTGGGGCGTGGTGGGTGAATCAGCGTGCGCCGATTCCTGGGGCCGCGCGCTGGTGCGGCGCGAGCCGAGCCTCTCCATCCCGTGTTTCGCGGAGCGCCGCTATGGCGGGGTGCTGGACGACGAGATGCTGATGGCGCTGCCGCCGGAGCAGCTCGACCAGGCGATCGCGGGGATGCGCGCACTGGCGAAGGACGGGTTTCGCTATCCGTTTCCGCAATACGGCATCCAGCAGGACGCGCGCGCAGGGCTGGGGGTGAGCTATCCCTCGCGGGGCGGTTGAGGCGAGGGGGCACACCACAACCAAGGGGTATCAGAGTCCGCAAAATCCGTCGTGCCGGCCTCGAGATCGCACCGATCCATTTGCCGGCGGTAGCCAGCCTCCCTAATCTCGACGCGGCGGCTTGCCCCACCCGGGAACGCGGCGAGCCGACCAATAGGCGGTGCGCTGTCATGCCGGGACTGGCGGCGGGATTCGAGACACACAACAGACGGGTGCCGCGTGACTTATTATTTTGTCGCCAATCCAGGCAGCAACTCGCCTTCCCTGCCATTTTCTTCGCCGACGACATGGTTCAAAACATTCAACGAGAACAATAGCTACCGAGACACCGCTTGGAGCCCGGCAAGCGTCGGCAGCACCATTTTCAACGAGGTCGTTACCTACGGACGGTCCGGGACGGCACTCGGAGTGCCCGGGCCGGGCGATACGGCTGTTATTCTGGGTAGCGGAACGATCACCGGCGGCGGGACGGTCGGCGAGCTCGCACTCGATGGCTCGTTGGTTATCGCGGCCGGAATGGTGACGAACACATCACTTCTGGTCGGTGTTGATTACACCGGCTCAAAATATACGGCACCGATCGATCCGCAAACGTCCCTGACCACGACCATCGCGACATCTGTCTTCTTAGATGGAGCCCCCTCACCGACGCTTCAGATTTACACAACAATTTTTTCCGCGGGGCAGTTGTCGACCGCGGGAAGCTCAGGCGTGGTGAACACTTATGTTTATCCGCAGACCATATCTCCAGCAAACGGAACGATAGGCGGCGGCACCATAACGGTCCCGCAGCCTTCGAATTACGCTCTGATCAGCGGAAGCGTCCTCGCAAACTCTGGAACATTTGCCGATTCCACGGTCGCGGTCAGCGGATTGCTGAGCGCGTCCCTGATGACGGTCTTGTACGGATCAACGGTGGACGTTCGGAACGGAGGCAACCTGCAGGACGGCGCGATGACGCTCGCGGCCGCCCAGCAGACGGCGCTGTCGGTCGATGTCGGGGGAACGGCGACGCTGTATGGCCTGGGCGGCGTGGGGCTGCCGGCGCCGCTGGCGTTGGTCGATGCGGGCAACGTTTTGGTCGATGGTGGCTTGTTGCAAAGCCCCGGCTCTTACCTCGAGATCGGCAAGGGGGGGGCCGGCACACTGGCGGTGACCAACCATGGAACGGCCAACACCGATTTCTCGGGAATATTCAGCCAGGGAACGCTTTTGGTCTACGGCCCAGGGGCGTTGTTTCAGGGTGGTACCAATGGGGCCATCACCGACAACGGAGCGCTGAGCGTCACCAATGCGGCGACACTCAACGGCCAAAGCATGATCATCGGTGTCGGCATCGGCGGCACGGGTGAGGCCGCCGTCACCACGGGCACTCTGCTGCTCGGCGGCACACTTTCAGTCGGTGCCGCCGGCGGCATTGGCGCGCTGACACTCGGTGCCGGGGCACAGGCGCAAGTGACCGGGAACGCCTTCGCGGGGTTCAGCCAGGGCGCCTCTAGCCAGGGCACGATTTCCCTGGATGGCAACACCACCACCATGGCCGTTCTCGGCAGCACGGAGATCGGCGGCAACGGCTCCGGTGCGCTGACTCTGACCAACCGTTCCGTGCTTCGGGTCACTGGCAGCATTGAATTCGGTTCCGAAACTATAGGTCCGAACATCGGTGTCGGCAACGGCAGTATCAACGGCCTGATGGCCACGGCCAACGATGTCTCGGTGAACAACGGCTTCCTGTCGGTCGGCCCGACGGGCTTGGTGACGGTCGGCAGCCATCTTTCAGCGGGTGAGTTGGGAACCGGCACCATAGATGTCGCATCCGGAGGGGCGATTCTTGGTGCCACCGGCATCACCATCGGCGGCGAAGGGACTGGCGATCTGTCCGTCGCCGCCGGCGCCGCGGTCATCGCGGTACCAGGCGGCAATTTCATCGCTGGCGAAAGCCAGGGAAGCGAGGGCAACGCGACGGTCGATGGCGGCCTGCTGACGGTCGCCGACATGACGATCGGCGATCGGGGTGACGGCTCGTTCAGCCTGGCCGGCGGCGGCACGGCCAACGTGACCAACGGACTCGCGGTCGGCGACGGGCAGCTCGGGATCGGTTCCGCCACGCTCATCGGTCCCACCAGCGTGATGAATATCGGCACCGGCCTTAGTGTCGGCGGCTCGGGGTCGGGTGTGATGATGATCGCGGGCGCCGAAGTGAATTTGCTCCAGGGCGACATTTCCGTGGGCGAAAGCCTCCTCGGCAACGGAATACTGACCGTCAATGTCGGGTTTCTAAACGCCCGCGGAAACTTCGATATCGGTTCCTCGGGCACCGGGGCTGCGGCCATCAACCTCGGCGCCGTCGTCGCGGGGCTGGATCAGATCAGCGTGGGCGAGAGCGCGGGCGGCTTCGGGGTGCTTTCGCTGAACGCGGGCGTGCTGCAAAGCCAGACGATGTCGCTCGGCAGCTACGGTCAGGCAACGATGCTGCTCACATCGAAATCGCTGGTGACCACCGTGGGCAACGTGGCGATCGCGGACCAGGCGACCGGTTTGACGCAGCATGCCGACATCAACCAGAGCACCTGGCAGATCGGGCAAGACCTGGCGGTGGGAGACAAGGGATCGGCCCAGGTCACGGTCGAGAACGGGGGTACGGTTGGCGTGGCCGGTCTCCTCAGTATCGGCGGCACGGCCGGCGCTGCGGGCACGGTCGATGCGACGGGCAGCGGCAGCACGGTGGATTTCTCATCGCTCGTGGTAGGCGACGGCGGTTCGGGTACGTTGCTGATCCAGAACGGCGCGACGTCGGCCCCTGTCAATGGCCAGAAGGGGACGGTCGAGATCGCGGCCCAGGCCGGTTCGGCGGGAACGGTCGCGCTCTCGGGTGCCAGCAGCCTGACGGGAGCGACGCTCGATGTCGGCGGCGCGGGGACGACGGCGGGCGGCAGCGGGATGCTGAGCATTGACGCGGGCGCGAGCGTGAACGTGACCGATGTCACGGTGTTCGCGGATGGCTCCGTCATGCTCTCGGGCGGGACGCTGACGAGCAGCCCCGTCACCGTCGAGGCCGGCGGGACGATCGGCGGCACCGGCACCATCGCGAGCGATGTCACCAGCGAGGCGAGCATCCTGGCGGGCAGCGGGATCCTCGATATCACGGGATCGGTCGCGGGCACCGGGGACGTGGTGTTACAGAATGGCGCAGACCTGTGGCTGGGGGGATCGATCGGGGTAGCGCAGACGATCGATGGGCTGAGCACGTATCAGGAGACGCTGGACCTGCGCAGCCTCGCCTTCACGGCCGGGCAGATGACGACGCTGGCGAGCGGCGATACGTTGACGATCGGCAATGGCAGCCAGTCGGTCGCGTTGACGATGGGCAACAGCGCGAGCCTTGCCTATCGCCTCGGCGCCGACGCGGCGGGAGGGACGGAGCTGACGGTTGCCTGTTTCGCGCATGGGACACGGATACTCACACTCCAGGGCGAGGTGGCGGTGGAGGACCTCGCCGTGGGTGACCTCGTCGTGACCCTCTCCGGCCGGTTCCGGGCGGTGCGCTGGATCGGGCGGCGTGGCTATGAGGGGCGCCTCGTCGCGGGCAACCCGCTGGTGCTGCCGGTCACGATCCGCGCCGGCGCGCTGGGTGTGGGTCTGCCGCGGCGCGACCTCACCGTCTCACCGATGCATGCGTTGCTGCTCGACGGCGTACTGGTGCCTGCGGCAATGCTGCTTGACGGGAACAGCATCGTCCAGGCGCGTGACGTGGATAGGATCGCATATGTGCATATCGAGCTTGATGGGCACGACATTGTTGTCGCGGAGGGGATCCCCGCGGAGAGTTTTCGCGATGATGGCAACCGCGGGCAGTTCGCCAACGCGCACACCGCGCCTGGCGGCACCGGCGCGGTGGCATCGTGCGCGCCGGTGGTGCTCGGCGGTGACGTGGTGGAGCGGCTGCGCCACCCTGGCGGCCTCGGCGAGGCGGGCGCGCCGGGGGCTCTGATCGGTCATGTCGATACGGTCTCGCAAGAAATGATCTCGGGGTGGGCGGTGGATCTCGGCATTCCCGATCGCGGTGTTACGCTCGAGGCGATGCTGGGCGGCCATGGCGTGGGCCGGGTGGTCGCGAACTGGTGGCGGCCGGACCTCGCGCGGGCCGGGTTCGGGACCGGCCATCACGGCTTCGAGTTCGTGCCGCCGGAGGACGTTGCGGCACACGAGATCGCCTTCCGTCGCGAAGCCGACGGCGCGCCGCTGTCCGCACCCGGGCGCCTGCGCGCCGCCTGAGCCAGCGTGGCCTGACTCAGCGCGGCCTTACTCAGGGGGGCGTGACTCAGGGGGGCCTGACTCAGGGCGGTGTGGAGATGCGTGACCGGCGGCGTGTCGAAGCGGCTACGGGTTTGGCCGGCTCCATCCCCGTGATCTGTCCGATCAGCGCCTGGTAGGCATCGAGGTAGGCCTCCATTCTGAGGTGCTGCTCCGCCCAGGCGCGCGCGCGGTGGCGCAGCGCCTCGGCAAGCGGCCGATCCTCGAGCAGGGTAAGCACGTTGTCGGCGAGCTTGGCGGGGTCGAGCGCCGGCGTCAGCAGCCCGGTCTCGCCATGCGTGATGAACTCGCGCACCGGCTCCACATCGGCGGCCACAAGGGCGCAGCCAGCGCCCAGCGCCTCCCGCAACGACCACGAAACGACGAACGGATAGGTGAGGTAGACATGCACGTCCGAGCGCTTGAGCAAGCCGCGATAGACATCGTAGGGCACCTGGCCCGGCAGCAGAACGCGGCTGGTGTCGTATTGGCCCTGCATTTCCCGGAGGTAGTGGTCGCGCCACGAGCCGGTGGCGAGGCGCGGGCCATAGCTCACCTCGTCACCACCCACGAGAACGACCTTGATATCCTTGCGCTTCAGCAATGATGGCAGCGCGCGCAGCATGGTGTGGTAGCCGCGATAGGGTTCGAGATTGCGCGCGACATAGGTGACGAGCCGGTCACCTGGGCCGACGGTGAAATCGCCGATCGCGAACCGCCGGCGGCGCAGCGCGGGATCGGGCGCCAGGTCGTCGAGCGAGACGCCCTCCTCGAGCAAATGGATACCTGGCTGCGCCCAGGCCGGGTAGCGGGTGAGCTGATAGCGCGTGGGGGTCTGCCCGTGCTGGCCGAGCGCCAGCGCCGCGTGATTGACGTGGTTCATGCCGGGGATGCGCAGGCGCTGCACCGCGTCGGCCGGGAACTCGGGGTCGAAGCCGACATCGGCGCCGTCGGTGCCGTAGTAGAACTCGAAATAGCCGAGGATCGGCACGCCCGGAAACACCTGGTTGAGGTCGAGCAACTCGCCCCAGCCGTGGTGACCGATGATGATATCCGGCTTGAAGCCGAGCGCCTTGAGGTTGCGCGCGACAATCGCCACCTGCTCCGCCCGGCGTACCGCGCGGTCCCAGTCGCGAGCGTGCGGGTGGACCGCATCCACCACGTAGTCCGGCATGCCGTAGACGACGCGGCGCACGCCCGCGAGCTGCGTATTGTTGGGTTCGGAGATGAAGACGAGTTCGTGTCCGCCCTCTTCGCGCAGCCTGCGGATCAGGTGCAGGAACTGGCCGGGGAAGTTCTGATGGACGAAAAGGTAGCGCAAGGCCGCGGCGGGTCAGGCCTTGCGGCGGGAAGCCCGCCCCGGCTTGTCGCCGGCTTCGCCGCGCGCCAGCAGCTCGATGCGGAATGCTTCGAGCGGCGACAAGGCCGGGCTCTCGCAAACCTCGCCGTCGCCGACCGGACCGGCAGCACTGCCATCAACGAAGCTGGCCTCGATGCGAAGCTGGCTCGACTTGCCGAGGTCGTTACGCAGGCGAACCCGCAGCCCAAGCACGGGCAGCGCCATGCCGCGGCTGCCACAGAACTGCCCGCCTTCCACCCAAGGCGAAAGCCAACCCTTGCCCAGCACCGCCTGGTACTCGATGTCCGCCGGCGCCACACCCTCCGGCGCGATGGCAAAACCCTCGATCCAGCGGCCGGACCCCCGCTCGCCCATCCATTCGCCGAGCGGCACGGCCGTGTCACCCTGCGCCTGCAAATGCGCCAGCACTTCGGTCTTACGCGGCGGCGCGGCAGCGGCGGCCTCGCCAGCCGCGACAGGGACAGCGCCGGCATCCGTGCCGGGCTCGGAAAGGCGCATGACCTGGAGTCTGGGGGCCGCATCCGGCACACCCTGGGCCTGATAGACGGTCACCAGCACCTGCGCCGGCCCGCCCTCGATCCGCACCAGGGCGGCATCGCCGGTACCGGACAGCAACCCGTCTGCGCGGAACGTGCGCACCGTCACCGCCTCCGGCCGGCCCGAGGGCCCTGGTGAGGGCGTGATGCGCACCGCCGGCAGGCCGCTGGGACCACCGGCCGCAGGGCTGCGTGACGCCGTGATGCAATAGAGCCCGGCGTCCAGTGCCATGAGGTGACCGGTGACCTTCAACTCCTCGATCAGTGAGGCGGCTGGACGGGCGGCGGCTTCCGACATTCCGGAGTTCCAATCGGTTTGCATGAGGTGACTGGTCGGGAGGCAGCGGGGCGGCAAGAGACTGGGGAGGCAGGAGACTGGGGAGGCAGCAGAGCGGGTCGATTGGGAGCCCGTTCTGTTTCGCGTCAACCGGGGCGCAAGGCAAGAGGCGAGGCGGCGAGCAGGGCCGCGTTGATGCCGGCGGCCGACAGACCGAGCGGCAGCAGGAAGCCGCGGCCGGTGGCGCGCACCCGTTCCGCCTGCGCGCCCAGGTCGAAGGCGCAGGCGGCAAGCCCCGCGCGCCAGGCGAGCGACAGCGCAAAACACCAGGTCTCCGGACAGGTCGAGGGAATGAAGGCAAGCGATGCGTTCTGCCGGCGCAGCAGCGCCTCACCCTCGGCCTCGTCGTAGCGGCCGGTGACCCAGGCGCGACCCGTGGCGAGCAGGCGCGCATCGTCGAGGCTGTAGCCGACGAGAACGAACTCGAGCGGCAGGTCGCGCTGGGCGGCGTCGCGCGCGCAAGCGAGCAGCACGT
Source organism: Pseudomonadota bacterium (assembly GCA_021780935.1). Next base: position 128,819 of record JAJXXT010000024.1, on the reverse strand, counting down.
CGTAGCCCTTTTCGGGACCGATCGCGCCGGCGATGGCAACCCGTCGGCGCGACCCGGCGGGAGGTGCCGCCAGCGGCGGCAGCTCGGCATCGCTCTCCGGTCTCGCGACGCGCGCCGCGATGGCCGGCAGATGGCGCGCGAGACGGGTCGCGACATCGACGGACGGGACAATGACGGGGGCCGCCGCCATCGCGGCCGCACTGGCCGCGCGCAGGGCGGCGACCGGAAGATCGCTGCCATCGCGCCTCCCGTGATCGGCGATGCAGGCCTCGCAGGCGGCGACCGGCGCCGGCTCACCACAATAGCGGCCATCCGGCAGCGAGAAGGTGACGCGCGGGCAGACGCAGGCATAATCGTGCACGTGCCAGGCGAGCGGGACGCGCAGCGCTCGCGCCAGGCTCACGACCGAGCGGTGAAGACCGAGCAGGTGATGGATCTCGACCGCACGCACCCGCCGCCGGCGCAGCAGTGCGCGGAGGGAGGAGAGTTCGTCCGGCACGCGGAAGACGAGGTTGGGAAACGCACCCGTGCTGTCGTCAAGCCGGACCTCGCCCGCGCGATAGCGCGTTTCACCCTCGCCGTCGCCGAGCAGGACCGGGCGCAGTAGCAGCGGGGCATGCCCCTCGGCCGCCAGTTCCGCGGCGCGCGCCCGCACCGCGCGCTCCACGCCCCCGCCGTCGTCGTGTGAGACAAGCAGCACCGCCCTGCCCCGCTCCCTGTCCGCGAGCCGCTGCTCGTCCATGGCACGCCGGGCAGGGCCAAGCGGGTCGGCCGCGATCCATTTTTCGATCGAGGCCGCATAGCCGGGGTGCAGCCGCTCCATCGCCGCCGTGTTGCGTTCGACCAGGGAGGTTGTTGCGGCGCCAAAACTTTCTCCGCCGCGATGCGCGACATAGGCGCGCGGCACCGCGATATGCCGCCAGCCGAGCCAGGCGGCACGGCGGCAGAAATCGTTCTCCTCGCCATAACCCTGCGCAAAGAGATCGGCGCGCAGCAGGCCGGTCGCCTCGATGCATTCCCGACGGATGTAGAGGCAAAAGCCGATACCGGTGGGTATATCGACCGAGGCAGCGCCAGCAGCCTCGACGAGCTCGCCCATTGCCGCGACATCGCCCGGCATGTCGTTGCGCCGGTCGGCGCGCGGGTAGGAAAGGATGGTGGCTTCGTTGGAGAGCGGCGAGGCGGTGCCGATATCGGGGGCAGCGTGCGTCGCCTCACGCAGGCGCTCGAGCCACCCGGGCGCCGGAATCGTATCGCTGTTGAGCAGCACGATGTCACGCGCGCGGCCAAGACCCAAAGCCGCACGCAGCCCCGCATTGGCAGCGGCGCAGAACCCGAGATTATGGTGAAGTCGTAACAAACTCACGCCTGGCCGCGCGGCGTGCTGGTCGAGGGCTGCAACCAGTGCCGCGTCGGTGCTGGCATCATCGACGATGACCAGGGCCGAGCGCCGGGGCAGCGTCGCAGCAAGGGCGGCAAGGCAGGCGAGCGTTGCCTCCCGGTTTTCATGGCTGCCGGTGCCATACACCGGCAAGACGACCGCGACCGGGCGCCCTGGGCGCGCGGCGGCGCGCGCAGGCTGGCCGACAACGTCCGCGTGAACCGCGAACGGCGGGATCGGACGATCGCGCCCGGCGGCGGGATAGGCGCGCGCCAGCGCCTCGCCATGCGCCCGCGCGGCGCGGTGCTCGGCGAACGGGTCAAGCGGGCTGCCGGTTAGTGCGCGGCCGCCAGCCGAGATGTCGACCGGTCCCACCGCGTCGCGCGGCGTGAGCGGAATCCGAAAGCCGCGCGCCTGCAGCAGCGGGCGTGGCGCCTTTATGGAGCGGTCCGTGGCCGTGATGCGCCGCACGCCGCCGCCACCCGCGAGGGTGAGCACGGGATCGTGATCGGGGTCCGCAGGGTGCCAGGCCCAGCCCACCAGAATCGTGCCCTCGGCGCGGACCGCGCCCTCCACCCGTGTGAGCACGGCGGGATCGAGCGGCGAGCCGAGCAACTCGTGTCCGCCGGCGAGGAACGCGATGGCCCCGCCCGCGCGCCGTCGGCGTAGGGCCTTCGCACCGGACAGTGTCATGCCAAGCGGCCCGCCTGGCCCCAGGCCGCACCACCCGGGACAACCGGCTTCGCGCGCGATCGCGGCGGCGATGCCGGGCACGGGATCGGGCAGGCGGAAACGACGCAAGGCCTCCGTGAGGGCCATCGCGGCGCCTGGCGCGTCACGCAGACGCAGACGGGCCGCGGCGAGTGTCCACCACGCCTCGCGCATCGCCACCTCGCGCGCGACATGCTCCAGCAGTTCCGCTGCCTCGCGCGGTGCGCCGTCGGCAAGGCGCCGTTGCGCGAGCAGGAACGCCACGGCTGGATCGGCCGGCGCCAAGCGGTGTGCGCGTTCGAGCCAAGCGCGGCACCGGGCGCGGTCGCCCGTCTGCTCAGCGAGCTGGGCGGCGGTGACGGCGTCCTGCGCCTCACGCCGCCATTGTTCCGATATCGTACTCAAAATCGGCCGCCCCGTCAGGCGGCGGTGGCGGACGGAGGCTCCGCCGAACCCAGCACCCTGAGATCGGCCGCCGCCTCTGCGTGACCCTGCGCCTGCGCTCGTTCCAGCCAGATTCGCGCCGCCGTGGGATCGCGCTCGCCAGCGATGCCGCGCGCGAGGTAGCGGCCGAGCATGAGCTGCGCCAGCCCGTGGCCGCGTTGCGCCGCCTCGTGAAACCAGTGCTGCGCCGCCGGACGGTCCCACGGCACATCGTGGCCGCCGCCGAGCATGGCGCCCAAGGCGAACATCGCCTGGGGCACACCGGCCTCGGCTGCCCTTTGGTAAAGAGCGAGCGCCTGCGCGTGGTCGCGCGGACCGCCGGTGCCGGCAACCAGGAGATCGGCGAGCACAAGCATGGCCTCGGTCATGCCGGCGGCGGCCGCCCGCGCAATCCAGGCGCGGGCCTCCACCGGGTCTGCCGCCACGCCACGCCCAGCGAGGACCATCAGGCCGTAGCGGAACTGGGCGTTGATGATGCCGTCCGCGGCGCGGCGCAGCCAGGCGACGGCGGCAACGTCGTCGCGTTCGGCGCCGATGCCGTCGGCGAGGCAGATGCCGAGGTTGAACGCGGCAATGAGGTCGCCCTTCGCAGCCGCATCGGCAAACCAGGCGTGGCTGATGGCATGCGCCTCCGGCCCCGCGTCGGCATTGGCGATCAGGCCGGTGAGCTGACTGGCGGCGTGCTGATCGCCGGCTTCGGCGGCAACTCGGAACAGGCGGGCCGCCTCCTGCGGGTCGCGCGAGGTGCCGGCCCCCGTCAGGTGCAACAGGCCAAGCGCACGTGCCGCCGCGCCATGGCCCAGTTCCATCGCGCGACGGTACCACATCGCCGCCTCGGTGTGGTTGGGGGGCAGCTCGCCGCCGCGCGCGTAGAGGTCGCCGAGGTAGGCAGCGGCGTCGCGGTCACCTGCCAGGGCGGCACGGCGCAGCAGGGATTCGCCGAGGATCACATCTTGCTCGACATCCTTTCCCAACATCAGCAGCCGCCCGTAGCGTGCCTGGGCCGAGCGCAGCCCGCGCTCGGCGGCGGTGGCGAGATGGCGCACGGCCGCCACGGGATCGGCGGGCCCGCCATGCCCACGCTCCGCCATGTCGCTCAGCACCGCGCTCGCCATGGCGATGCCGGCGTCGGCGGCATGGGTAAGAAGGGCCGTGATCGCCGCAAAATCCGTTGCTGCCGCAAGCGCCGGGTCCGCGGTCACGCGGGCGAGGCGCAGCGTCGCGGCACCGAGGCAACCCTGCGGCCAGCCCGACGCGGCCGAAGCATCGTACAGCGCCGCCGCGCGGTCGTGATCACGCCCCTCCTCGGGCCCCGTGGTGAGGATGAAGGCGAGCGTGGCCTGGCCCTCCGGCGAGCCGGCTTCGGCCGCTCGCTCCGCCCAGATGCGCGCGCGGGACCAGTCCGTGCCGCCAGCCCGCGGGGTGGCGGCGTCGAAAAGCCGGTCCACGGCGGTGTCGTGCTGGGGAACGATACCCTGGAGGTAGAGCGTGGCGAGCAGGTTCTGCGCCTCGACATTGCCCCGCCCTGCGGCACCTTCCAGCCAGCGCAAACCCTCCGGGATGCTTTGGGGCACGCCGGCACCCTCGAAATAGCAGCGGGCCAGGTGGTACTGCGCCTCGGGCAGCCCGGCAGCGGCGGCGCGCGCCAGCAACGGCATGGCGAGCGCGCGTTTGCCGGCCGCGATCAGCGCGCGGGCGCGACGCAGCGAGGCCTCCGGCCCCAGCACGACCTTGGGCAGGAGACGATCAAGCATCGGGGCCACGTATTCGCTCGACGCCCTGATGGCGGGCGCGCGCACCGCCACTCACGGCTCGCGCATCCCCTGTGTCGTGGCCGGGATGACACTGGAAAGCATGTATTGCAGCATCGTGCGCTTGCCGATCTTCACATCAGCGGTCACCGGCATGCCTGGGGCGAGCCGGAAATCCGCGGGAAGGTTACGCATATGCATCTGCCGGATGTCGATCCGCACCCGATAATAGACCTCGCCGAAGGGGGTGGTGTTGTGCGGCCGGGTGACCACGCCCTGGACCACGTTGGGCGCATGGAAACTGTCGGGCGAAACCACCCTGACGACGCCGGTGGCGGTGCCGTAGGTAAAATACGGAAACGAATCGAACTTGATGCGCACCGGCTGCCCGGCATGCACAAAGCCGGCATCCTGACCGCTGAGGACGGTATCGATCTCGAGCTTGGCGTTCGCCGGCACCAGGGTGATGAACTGTTCGCCCGATTGCAGCACCGAGCCGACGCTGACCGGGGCGATCGACAGCACCAGCGCGTTGCGATCGGCGCGCAGTTGCACGAGCCGGCGGCGTAGCTTCGCCTTCGCGAGGTCGGCACGCGCCTGGGTGAGTTTGCGTGTCTGGCTCTGCAACTGGGAGGAGATATCGCCCTTGAACTGCTGGATATAAGCATCGCGCTCGGCACGCAGCGCCGCGAGGTCCCGCGCGCTGCCGGCGGCGTCAGTCTGTGCGACGGCGAGGCTGCGCTCCATCTCGACGCGGTTATCCTGGGCGGCGAGCGTGCTGAGCTGGCTGCCGACCTGCAGTTTTTCGAGCTCGACGCGCTTTTGCTCAATCGCCCGAGCGACCGCGAGGCGCTGTGTGTAGGAGGTGATATCGGCCGCGGCCTGTGCCACTTTCGCCTTGGCGCTGTCGATCCGCTGATTATAGGTCTCGACCTTGAACGTGTATTCGGCATGACGCTGGGCATCGATCTCGGCTTGCAGATTGCCGGAGGGCGAGCCGTCCGAGAGATAGGTTCTGCCCGCCGCCTCCGCGCGCAGCCGCGCCACCTCGGCGCCGAGGCTGGTCACGCGCTCCGCCAGGCTCACCTCGTCCGCGACGGCAAAAGTCGGATCGAGCTGGGCGAGGAGCTGGCCCTTTTTGACAAACTCGCCCTCGCGGACATCGATCGAACGGACGATCGAGGTATCGAGCGGTTGCACGACGATATTGGGCGAACGCGGCACGATGCGCCCATGCGTGGTCACGACACGGTCGATCGGCACGGTCCCGGCGATCACCAGCAGCGCGATCATCACGATCGCCAGCGACCAGATCGTGTAGCGGATGCCGACGCGGATCGGGCGGGCGATCAGCGAGGCCGAGGGGCTTTCGAACTCCAGCAGCGCATGGCTCGCGGGGTCGTTGACGCTGGCAATCGCGGCGAGTGCGCGCGAGGTGTTCTGCGGCAGCGGCGCGGCTTCGGACATCGACTAGCCTTCGTTGCGCGCGACGAGGGCGGCGGGCTGCGGCCCGCGTCCGGTGTCCATCATGTGCCGGTTCTGTTGCAGCCAGAGCTGGCGATAGACCGGGCAGCGCTCCACCAGCGCGCTGTGCGGGCCGATATCCATCACCTTGCCTTGGTCGAGCACCAGGATCTGGTCGCACTCGACGAGAGAGGAAAGCCGGTGCGAGACGATGAGCATGGTCCGGCCATGGGCGATGCGGCGGATATTGGCGTTGACCAGCGCCTCGCTCTCCGGGTCGAGCGCGCTGGTCGCCTCGTCGAGGATCAGCAGGCGCGGGTCATGGATCAGGGCGCGCGCGATCGCAAGGCGCTGGCGCTGGCCGCCCGAGAGGTTGGGCGAGCCCTCCTCGATCCAGGTCTCGTAGCCGAGCGGCATGCGCTCGATGAACTCCTCGGCGCCGGCGAGGCGCGCCGCACGGATCGCGTCGTTGAGCGTGAGCCCGGGCCGCCCGGCGATGATGTTCTCGCGCACGGTGCCGCGGAACAGGAAATTCTCCTGCAGCACGACACCGAAGCTGCGGCGCAGATGCGCGAGGTTGATCTCGCGCAGGTCCGTGCCGTCGAGCTTGATCTGCCCCTCGTATTCCCGGTTGATCCCCTGCAGCAGGCGGGTGACCGTCGATTTGCCGGAGCCCGAGCGGCCGACCAGACCCAGCGTGGTGCCGGCCGGAACCTCGAAGGAGATATCCTCCAGCGCCTTGGTCCGCACGCCGGGATAGGCAAAATCCACGTTCTGGAAACGGACCGCGCCCTCGAACCGCGGGCGTACACCGGCGCCGGGATTGACCGCCTCCGGCCGGTTGTTGAGCACCTCGGCGACGATACCCACCGCGGCGCGCGCGTATTCGTATTCCTGGGTGAGACGCGCCAGGCTCACCAGCGGGGCGGCGACACGGCCCGAGAGCATCATGAAGGCGACCAGCGAGCCCAGTGAGGCGGGATTGCCGTGCATGCCGATATAGGCACCGACCAGCAAAACGCCGCGGTTCATGAAGTCCTCGAACGGGGTGACAAGCGTCGAGGGAATGTTGCTCGCGCGGCCCAGTTCCTGCTGCCATAGTGCCGCCTTGGCTAGGCGCTGGTCCCAAAGCTCCCGCTGCTGCGGTTCCAGCGCCAGCGACTTCACCGTGCGGATGCCAGCGACGCTCTCGACCATCACGTTGCTCTTTTCGACCTCTGCCTGCATCCATTTGGCGAAGGTGCGGCGCACGCGCGGCAGGCAGATCACGATGATGATCGCGATCATCGCCCCTGCGGCCATGGTGAGCCAGGTGAGCGGCGCGTCGAGCCAGAACAGGAACGGGATCAACACCGCGAGCGTGACCAGGTCGAGCACGGTGGAAAGCAGCTTGCCGGTGAGGAACTCCCGGATTTTGGCGAACTGGCCGAGCTTATAGAGGATGGCGCCAGTCTGGTTCTTTTCGAAATAGTCGATCGACAGGCCGAGCAGGCGGCGAAAGATGTGCAGGCCGATCCGCGCGTCCATGCGGGTGGCGACCACCAGGATCAGCTCACGCCGGGCAAAGCCGAGATAAGTCTCATAGATCGTCGCCACGATCAGGATCAGGGTCAGCATCAGCAAGGTGGAGCCGGACTGGTAGGTGACCACCTTGTCCACCACCACCATCACCAGCAGCGGCGGCAGGATTGCCAGCACCGAAAGGATGACCGAGGCGACGCAGATGTCGCGAAGGGTCTTGTTCTCGCGCCAGACGATGCGCGCCACCCAGCCCAGGCTGAACGGAGCATTGTCGTCGTTTGCCCCGCGTTCGGGGCGCAGCAGGATGACCGCGCCCTTCCAGAGCTGCGCCAGCCGCAACTCATCCACCGGCACACCACCATCGTCGAAGGCGGCGGCGGGATTCTTGAGCCAGACGATGTTGCGCGCGGCGTCGGCGCGGACCATCAGCGCCGCCGAGCCATCCTCCAGCAGCAGGACGACGGGGCCAGCCGCCTGGGTGGCAACGAGGTGCTTCCATGAAAAGCGGGCGGCGCGCGCCCAGAGACCGGAGCCGCGCACCCATTCGACCAGCACCGCCGGCGCCACCGAGCCGCCCATCGGCAGGCGCAACTCATCGCGGTCAAGATCCACGCCGTACCACCGTGCCGCCTCGATCAGCGCGAGCAGGCGGACCTCCAGCCTTTCGCGCGGATCGGGCGAGGCGTTGGCGGCGGTGGGGGGCGGAATGGAATCCAAGACGGTGATCCTTGGCGCGTGGCAAGGCGAGGCGAAAACCGCCCCTGGCGGCCTTCGATAATCCGACTATAGCACGGTTCGCGGCTGGAATATGCTGAACAACGGTCAAGCGCGCGCGTGGGGCGGAACCGCTCATCTTGACGGAATCCCGCGCCCCGCGAAGCTTGCCTCTTGTGTCCGGGGCCTGGTGGCGACCGGACCGGGACGGCAGGAGTGGACGATGTTCAGCGACGATGATCGTGCGCGCGGAGAGCCGGAGGCGGATGGAGGTGCCTTTGTGCCCGGTCCGCGGGCGGCCCTGGCCCCGACGGATAGTGGCACGCTGGACGGACTATCCTTTGCAATCAAAGATTTATTTGATGTTATGGGGTTCGTCACGGGCTATGGTCATCCGGAATGGGCGCGGACGCATCCGCCAGCCGAAGCGACCGCCCCGGTGGTGGCCGACCTGCTCGCCGCCGGTGCCAGGCTCGCCGGCAAGACCAAGACCGTGGAACTGGCATTTGGCCTGACCGGCGAAAATCTCTGGCATGGCACGCCACGCAACCCCGCGGCACCGCTGCGCTTCCCCGGCGGATCCAGCGCCGGTTCGGCGGCCGCGGTGGCGAGCGGCGAGGTGGATTTCGCGCTGGGTTCGGACACCGGCGGTTCCGTGCGCATCCCCGCGAGCTATTGCGGCCTTTACGGTATCCGGCCGACGCACGGCGCAATCTCGCTCGCCGGCGCGCGAGGCCTCGCACCGAGCCTGGACACCTGCGGTTGGTTCGCTCGCTCCGCCGACCTTCTGGAGCTGGTCGGCGAGGCGCTGCTGCCGCAGCCAGGCGGGACGCTATCCGGCCCGTTCCTGCGCGTCGAGGAGGCGTGGGTGAATGCCGATCCGGCGGTTGCCTCCGCCCTTTCGCCGGCGGCGGCGGCACTGCGACCGGTCTCGATCTCGCTGGTGCCGGAGGGATTGTCGGCATTGCATGCGCATTTCCGCGCCGTGCAGGCAGCCGAGGTTTGGGCAACGCTCGGCGACTGGGTGGTTTCGGTGAACCCACGCTTCGGCCCGGGGGTGGGCGAGCGGATCGAGGCGGCCCGGAAGTTGCCCCCGGCGCTGACGGTTGCCGGCCGGGCTTTCCGGCGGCGCTTCGCGGCGCGTCTGGCGCCGTTGCTGAACGGCGGCGCGGTGCTGGTGTTCCCGACCGCCCCGAGCCCGGCGCCGCTGCTGACCGCGAGTGCGGCGCTGCAGCAGTCGGTACGTGAAGCGACGATCGGCGTGACCGCGATCGCCAGCCTCGCCGGGCTGCCCGAGGTCACGATTCCAGTGAGCACCGCGGAGGGCGCGCCGGTCGGCCTCTCGCTGGTGGCCGCCGCGGGCTCCGACGCGGCGCTGCTGGCGCTGGCCAACCAGGTCGCCGGCGTGCTTGGCCTGCCGGCATGAACGACCCCTATGAGGTGCTGGGGGTCGCGAGGACGGCGACGGAGGAGGAGATCAGCGCCGCCTTCAAGAAGCTCGCGCGCCGCTATCACCCGGACCTGCATCCGGGCGACAAGGCGGCGGAGGCCAGGTTCAAGGAGGTTTCCGCCGCGGCCGATCTGCTGCGCGACAAAGAAAAGCGGCGACGGTTCGACGCCGGTGAGATCGACGCCGGCGGCGCCGAGCGGCCGCGGCCGTTTTATCGGGAGACGGCGGGCGGGCGCGGAACGTCTGACGGACCACACGCGGCGCAGGACGGGTTTGCCAGCGACGAGGAGCTGGCCGATTTTCTCTCACGTGCGTTCGGCCAGCGGAACGCCAGCGGGTCTGATGGCGCCGCCTTCCGAGCGCGCGGGCAGGATGTGAACTATGAGCTGCGGCTGGCGTTTCTCGACGCCGCGCGCGGCAGCGTGCGAACGCTCAACCTGCCCGACGGCAAGACCCTGCAGGTGACCATTCCCGCCGGTTCCGCGGACGGGCAGATGCTGCGGCTGCGCGGCCAGGGCATGCCGGGCTATGGTGGCGGGCCGGCGGGGGATGCCTATGTCGAGCTCAAGGTCGAGCCGCATGCGTTTTTTCGTCGCAAGGACAACGATATTCTGGTCGAGGTGCCGGTGACGCTGCGCGAGGCGGTGCTCGGTGCGCGCATCGAGGTGCCGACCATCGACGGGCCCGTGGCACTCGCCGTGCCGAAGGGGTCCAACGCCGGTACGACACTGCGGCTGCGCGAGCGCGGCGTGGTGGACCGCAAGAGCGGGCAGCGCGGACATCAGTTCGTTTCGCTGAAGATCGTGCTGCCGCGGGGCGAGGAAAAGGCGCTTGCCGATTTCCTCGGGACCTGGGAGCCCGAGCACAAGGAGAATCCCCGCGAGGAGATGCTGCGATGATCGGCATCGAGGAGTTGCTGTCCCGGCTGGCGCCGCTGCGCCGCCAGGATCTGATGGCATGGATCGAGCAGGAACTGGTGGTGGCGGAGGCTTCGGCTGAGGTGTCGGGCGCAGGCGAGCTGGGATTTTCGGACGAAGCCTGTGGGCGCGTGCGGCTGCTTTGCACGCTGCGTTACGAGCTTGAGATCGATGCCGACGCGCTACCGGTGGTGATGTCGCTGCTCGACCAGGTGCACGATGCGCAGCGCCGGCTGCGGGCGCTGGCCGGTGCGGTCGCGGCGCAGGATCAGGCGGTGCGCGAGGCGATCCTCGTGGCGTTGCGAGGGCCCGCACCTCCCAGTTGAGCCGCACCCGAATGAGCGCGGGCGAGCAGGCGGGTGTGCAGCGCGCGTAGCGTGGCCTGCGCCGGATCGGTGAGGATCGGAGCGCATCCCTCGGCGGCCCAGACGCGCCGCGCGAAATCCGGGTGGAGCTCGGCGGGCCCGTCCGCGTTCTCGAAAGCGGCGCGGTTGCCGGTGTCGAGATAGGATTCGCAGGCCATGCCCTCGGCGATGATCACGTCGTGGCGATCCAGTTCTACGTGCCAGTAGGTCACGGCCTCGCGCGTCTCCTGGACGACCGAGACACCATTGACCAGATGGCGCGCGGGAACGAGCCGCCCATCGATGAGGACCGCATGGTCCGGTGACAGGACGAGATCGTGGCTGGGCGCGCCTTCGGATAGCGCGCCGGCGCGGATGCGCACCGGCATCACGTCGTGCGGATTCGGGTGGCGTGCGAGGCGCGTATGCCGATGGCCGAGCCAGCGCACCGGCGCCAGGCGGCCGGACGCGGTAACCACCAGGTCGCCCTCGCGCAGCGCCTCGACGGCGACGGCACCGTGCGATGTTGCGATCCGCGTACCGGTCGCAAAACACGCGGTGATGAACGTGTTGGTGCCGTCGTTGGTGACGCTGATCTGACCGGGCGCGTAGCTACCCAGGATGGTCAGTGTGGTGCCGCCGTCCAGTGCCAGGTTGTTGGCGGTAAAGGAGGAAAAATGCTCGACGGTGCCGGCCAGCTCGATCGCGGTCGCGGTGCCGAGGCCGGTGATGGTCTCGCCCTGGAACGCGGCGGCGGAGCCAACGAGCTGCCAGCTTGCGCCGGGATCGATGCTGATCTGCCCGAAGTCGAAGACGCTGGTGCCGAAGCCGGCCAGCGTGCCGCCGCCGGCACCGAACTCCAGGGTCGAGATGGCGGTGCTGCCGAGCGTGTTGCCGCCATCGATGGTGCCGATGAAGGTGGATCCCGGATCCACGATCAGCCGGTCCTGCGAGCCGGCGGCAAACGAAACTGCATAGCTTGACGCGCTGGTGCCGATGACGCCGGCATTGACCAGCGTGCTGGAGACCGTGCCGGCGTTGAAGACAACATCACCGGCGATGAGCCCATCATTGGTGATGAGCGCGTGATGCACGCCATCGACACCGATGCCGTAGTCCGCGCCGCCGTTGGCGGTGCCGCTGGTGATGATGCCACCGGACTGGTTGAGGATGGTGGTGGTGCCGGAACCCTTGAGCTGCAGCGCCTCGCCGTTCAGGGGGGTTTGGGCGCCGCCGGCATAGTAACTGGCGACGATGGTGCCGCTGTTGATCAGCGTGCTGGATGCGGTGCCGCCGTTGAAGCGAACCGTCCCCCAGAGGAGACCCGCGTTGTTGATGGAGGCGGCGTTGTTGCCGCTGACCTCCAGGCCATACTCTGCGTTGCCGTTGATGGTGGCGTGCGCCGCGTTGACGAGCGTGGAGGTCCCTGCATTGCCGATATAGACCCCTTCGTGGAAGCCAGTACCGCCCATCGACCCCAGGTTGTTGATCGTGCTGTTGAGGTTGGCAACAACAGCGAAGCCTCCGTTATTTCCTGAGGCTAGAATAGCGCCGGTGTTGACGAGACTCAGACTGTTGGCGTTCACGCCGATATTCTGAGAGCCGATATAGCCGGCGTTGTTGACAGTGAGCGAACCCTGCCGGTCATTGACGCCGTTCGTGATCGTGGCGCCGACGTGGTTGATGATGGTGCCGCCGCCGTAGAGCCCGATATTTCCGCCCACGTGGCCGGCGTTATAGACGTAGGAGGGATAAGATTGGGACAGGATCGCGGCGCCATGCGCCGCCGAAATCGTCCCCGTCGAGAGGTTGGTCAGCGAGCCGCCGAACGCGACGGCCTCGCCATAGCCGGCAAGCCCGATGATCGTGCCCGCGTTGACGATGCTGGCATTATAACCGTTGCGGCCGATATCGACCGCGGCCAGTCCGCCTTCCACCACGAGGTTTGTCGCGATGCCGCCCTCGATCAGCGCGCCAGGGTTGTTGATCAGAATCGAGGAGCCACGAGCCGGATCCGTGGTGGGGTTGGAGAAACCAATATCGATACCGAAGCCGCCGCCCTTGATCGTGCCGGAGTTGGTGATCGTGGACGACGCCGTAACGTAGGAATATTTTCGATAATCTGGATTCGGCGAGTCGGGGACCGTGTAAGCGGGTCGCCAAGAGTGAGTCCCCCCCTGGACCAACACAATACCGCTGCTGGTCGCACCGCTGTAGATATTTCCGTTGTTGACGATGTTTTCGGAAAAAACTGCCGTGGGCGTCAGCGTGCGGCTGACAACCCGCGCCTTGGGGCCCTGGGTGTTGTCCGGGCTGAGGATATACTGGCTGTAAAGGCCAACCCCGTAGGTCCCGGAGCCGGCGATGGTCACGCCGGAGGCGATAGTGACCGACGTCGAGCCGATGGTATTGGTCATGACCACGGCTGTGGTCGACGCGCCGATCACACCTGACATTCGCTGCGATCCCCGTTTTAATTTCCCGACCGCAGTCTAATCGACGTAATCGACCTGTCCAGGAGTCTTTTATGACCGATAGACTTGTTTTTTACGCGATATAACCGAAATATTCCAATAATGGATCGACTTACTTCTGATGCCATTCGGCCGACCCGGACGCGTGGACGGCGGCATTGCCACAACGATAACGTGCGTCCCGAACCAACAACAATCACACGTTGAGTTCGGCGACGACCTTACGTGGTTGGCGTGTTTATCCGCCAGCCCCGCAAGTCACGAGTGTGAAGCGCGCCTGGGCGAGGCTGTCCGTGGCGTAGGCCCGGGCGAGCGCATCGGGGTCCATCACCACGACGGCGCCGGTGACCTTCTTGCCCATCGCGTGATCTCGCCAGACCCGGCCGAGGACGGCCAACGGCGAGCGCACGCCGCAGCAGGCGCAGCCCGCGGGGTGGAACGGGCCGGAAACCAGCACCTCGCCCGGCCCGGCGGCCGTGCCGGCACGAAGGGAAAGACGACTCTGACACACAAACACATATAGACATGTTTATATGTGCATGTCTATAAGCATGCATGGAAGCGATGCTTGCCCAACTCCGCGCCGCCGCGGACCCGACGCGGCTGCGTATCCTGGCACTGGCCGCCGGCTGCGACCTCTGCGTGGCGGATTTCGCCGAGGTGCTCGGCCAGTCCCAGCCGCGCGTCTCACGCCATCTCGGCGTGATGGTGGAGGCGGGGCTGCTGGAACGGCGGCGTGAAAGCAAGAACGTGTTCTTTCGCCTCGCACCCACGGGGCTGGCGCAGGAACTCGCGGCGCGGATCGCCAGCGCCGACGAAGCGGTGGCGGCGGACCGGCGCGCGGCGCAGCGGGTGATGGCCGAGCGGGCGCGGGAGGCAACGGAGCTGTTCCGCATGCAGGGCGCGAACTGGGATGAGATGGGCGCGCTCGGCCTCGCGCATGCCGAAATCGAGCAGGCCGTGCTTTCCCGGCTGCCGGCGCGGCTCGGGCGGCTGCTCGACATCGGCACCGGCACCGGGCGCATGCTGGAGGTGATCGCCGCACGGGCGGGGACGATGCTGGGGATCGATGCCTCGCGCGCGATGCTGGCGCTGGCGCGCACGCGCCTCGCACAGCAGCCGGCGCTGCGGCACGCTTCGGTCCGGCTCGGCGACATGTACCGGCTCGAACTGCCGGACGGCCATTTCGATGCCGTTCTGTTACAGATGGTGCTGCACTACGCGACGGAGCCCGCCAAGGCGCTGGCCGAGGCGGTGCGGGTGCTGGCACCAGGCGGCACGTTGATCGTGGTCGACCTCGCGCGGCATCGCCACCAGGGGTTTGCTGCGCAGGGGCATCATTGGCTGGGATTCGACGACGACGCCATCGCCGCCATGCTGCCGGAAGGCGCGCTGATGATGGAAAAGCCAAGTGTGGTGCAGGGCCGGTTCGAGACCCGCATCTGGGTGGCTCGGCGCAAGCCAGCAACCGGACGAGCGGGGGCGGTGCCAGCCGTCGAGGCGCAGGGGACAGAGAGACGATGACACCGATCCTGGAGGCGCTGCGGGCACGCGTGCTGCTGGCCGATGGCGGCATGGGCGCGCGGCTGCAGCAGATGCCGCTCGACCTCGAACGCGACTGGTGGGGGCATGAGAATTGCTCCGATATTCTCGTGCTGTCTCGGCCCGACCTCGTGCGCGACATCCATCGCGGCTATTTCGCGGCCGGTGCCGACATGGTGGAGACCAACAGTTTCGGTGCCTCACCGATCACGCTCGGCGAGTTCGGGCTTGCCGAACACGCGCATGAGATCAGCAAGCGGTCGGCGGAGCTGGCGCGCGAGGCGGCGGCGATGTTCGCCGATGGGCGTGACCGTTATGTTCTTGGATCGATCGGGCCGGGCACCAAGCTGCCGAGCCTCGGGCATATCGGCTATGACGCGCTGGAGGCGGCACTGGCGCTCCAGTCGCGCGGACTGATCGAGGGCGGCGTCGATGCGATCCTGATCGAGACCTGCCAGGACACGTTGCAGATCAAGGCCGCGGTGAACGGGGCGAAGGCGGCGTGCCAGGCCACCGGGCGCACCGTGCCGCTGTTCGTGCAGGTCACCGTGGAGACGACGGGAACATTGCTGGTGGGGCCCGACATCGCGGCCGCGGCGGCGGTGGTGCAGGCACTCGATATCCCGCTGCTCGGGCTCAACTGCGCGACCGGCCCGCAGGAAATGGCCGAGCACCTGCGCTGGATTTCCGGCAACTGGCCTGGGCTGATCTCGATCATGCCGAATGCCGGGCTGCCGGAACTGGTGGACGGCAGGCAGCATTATCCGCTGGCGCCGGCGGAACTTGCGATTTGGCTCAAGCGCTTTGTCGCCGAGGATGGCGTGAACCTGATCGGCGGCTGCTGCGGCACCGATGAGCGGCATATCAGCGCCCTGGACGCGATGCTGGGCGCGTGCGGCGAGCGCCGGCCGACACCAATGGAGCGCAAGGCGGTGTGGGTTCCCTCCGTCGCCAGCCTCTACGGCGCGGTGGCGTTGCGCCAGGAGAACGCGGTCTTTTCGATTGGCGAACGATGCAACGCCAATGGCTCCAAGAAGTGGCGGGAGTTGCAGGCGGCGGGCGACTGGGACGGTTGTGTCGCAATGGGCCGCGCGCAGCTCGGCGAGGGGTCCAACGCGCTCGATATCTGCACGGCGTTCGTCGGCCGGGACGAGCGGGCGGAGATGGATGAGGTGGTGCGGCGCTTCACCACCTCGGTTGCCGCCCCGCTGGTGATCGACAGCACCGAGACCGAGGTGATCGAAAATACGCTGAAGCTGCATGGCGGCAAGCCGATCATCAACTCGATCAACTTCGAGGATGGCGAGGCCGCCGCGCATCAGCGGCTGTTGCTGGCGAAGAAATTCGGCGCGGCGGTGATCGCGCTGACCATCGACGAGACCGGTATGGCCAAGACCGCCGAGGCGAAGCTCGCGGTAACGAGCCGCCTGGTCGCGTTCTGCCGGGCGCGGGGGCTGGCGGACAGCGACCTGCTGATCGACCCCCTTACCTTCACGATCGCGACCGGCAACGAGGATGACCGCAAACTGGGTGAGTGGACCCTGCAGGGCATAAGGCTGATCCGCGAGGCGTTTCCGGAGGTGCAGATCATGCTGGGTCTGTCCAACATCTCCTTCGGCCTCAACCCCGCGGCGCGCGCGGTGCTGAACTCGGTCTTTCTCGACCATGCGGTGCGGGCCGGAATGACGGGGGCGATCCTGCATGTCTCCAAGATCCGCCCGCTGCACCAGATTCCGCCGGAGGAGGTGCAGGTCTGCGAGGACCTGATCTTCGATCGCAGACGGGAGGATTATGACCCGCTCCAGCGCCTGCTTGAGGTCTTCGCCGAACGGAAATCGGCAGAATCCGCCACCAGAAAGCGAGCCGAGACGGTCGAGGGGCGGCTGCGCGAGCGGATCGTGGACGGCGACCGCAAGGGGCTTGCCGAGGATCTCGATGCGGCCCTGCGCGAACACGGACCGCTTGCCATCATCAACGAGATTCTTCTGGACGGCATGAAGACCGTGGGCGAGCTGTTCGGCGCGGGAAAGATGCAGCTGCCGTTCGTGCTGCAATCGGCCGAGACGATGAAGGCGGCGGTTGCCTATCTCGAGCCGTACATGGAGCGCATGGAGGGCCAGCAGCGCGGTACCATCGTTCTGGCGACGGTCAAGGGCGATGTGCACGACATCGGCAAGAACCTGGTCGATATCATTCTGACCAACAACGGCTATCGAGTGGTGAACCTCGGCATCAAGGTGCCGCTTTCGGACATGCTGAGCGCGGTCGCTGAGCACCGGGCGCATGCCATCGGCATGAGCGGGCTGCTGGTGAAGTCCACCGTGGTGATGCGCGAGAACCTTGAGGAAATGTCGCGGCAGGGCCTGGAGATTCCGGTTATCCTCGGTGGTGCCGCGCTGACCCGCAACTATGTCGAGGACCAGTGTGTGCAGTCCTACGGTTGCGGTCGGGTGGCTTATGCGCGCGACGCGTTCGATGGCCTCACGCTGATGGACAAGGTAACGGGCAACGGCTTTGACGATTATCTCGCGGCGGTGCAGGCGCGGCGCAGCGGCAAGGCCCGCAACACGCAGCGGACGCTGGGCGAGGCACAGGCATCGGCGTTCCGGCCGGTGGACCTGGCCGTGGTGCGCGAGAGGCGGCGGCGGATCACGCGCGAGGCGGCGCCGGTCGAACCACCCTTCTGGGGCGCGCGCGTTGTGGAGGCGGCGCCGAAGGCGATCGTGCCATTCCTGAACGAGCGTTCACTTTATCAATTCCAGTGGGGTTTCCGCAAAGCCGGCCGCTCGCTGGATGATTTCCTGGGCTGGGCGCGCCAGGAACTGCGGCCGGTGATGCGGCGGATGCTCGCCCTGTGCGAGGAGGGCGATATCCTGCGGCCGCAGGCGAGCTATGGCTACTGGAAGGCCGCGGGGCAGGGCAACGACCTGATCCTGTTCGCAGCCGATGGTGAGACCGAGGTGGCACGCTTCAACCTGCCGCGGCAGCCGCGCGAGGATGGCGAGTGCATCGCCGATTTCGTGCGCGACGTGGACGATGCGGAGCGCGACGTGGTGGGGTTGCAGGTGGTGACCGTGGGGCAGAAGGCGAGCGACACCGCGCGCGCCTGGTTCGAGGAAAACCGTTATCAGGACTATCTCTATCTGCACGGCCTGTCGGTCGAGATGGCCGAGGCCATGGCGGAATACGTGCACAAGCGCATCCGCGCCGAGTGCGGTTTCGCGGCGGAGGACGATCGCGACATCGAGAAGATGCTGGCGCAGGGCTATCGCGGCTCGCGCTACTCGTTCGGCTATCCGGCATGCCCGAGGCTGGAGGACCAGGGGCCGATTCTGCGGCTGCTGGCGGCCGAGCGTATCGGCGTCTCGCTGTCCGACGAGTGGCAGTTGCACCCCGAGCAGAGCACCAGCGCGCTGGTGATCCTCAATCCGAGGGCCAAGTATTTTTCGGTCTGAGGGAAGGCGTCGAGCCCCCTCCCCTTCGCGGTGTAAGGGTACGCATGAGCCAGGCTTCGGGTGACTCGCCTCTGGGTTGCCAGCCCAGCGCGCGGGCGCGGCGGGCGCGCACGCGGCAATTGGAACCATAGGTGTGGCGCGCGCGTTGCTCGCCCCATTCGGCGGCGGCCTGCGCCATGCTCCAGGGCAGCGGCGATTCCTGACCCAATGCCTTGGCGATGGCGCCGGTAAGCGTCGCGAAATCGGCTTCGCCGGCCTCGGCGTAGAACAGACCGCGCTCGCCGCGCGCCAGCAAAAGCCGGTAGAGCGCCGCGATGTCGGACAGCGCCGCGTGCGACCAGACATTGCGGCCGGGCCCGACATGGCGCGGGCGGCCGAGGCGGAGCGCCGTCGCGGCCAGGGCGGGAAGCTGCACGCTCGCGGCCTGCGGGCCGAGCGCGTCGCCGTGGATGAGCGGGTTGCGAATGACGGCGAAGGCCTCCCCACCGGCCGCCGCGGCCAGGACCGAGGCATCGATCGCGGCGCGCGCCGCCTTGTCCGGGTGGGTGGCCGGCGTGGTGGTCTCGTCATGGACCACCTCGCTGACTTGCCCCTCGGCATCGTCGGAAAGCAGGGAGATGCCGCTGGTGTGCAGCAGCTGGCGGCCGGCGCAGGCCGACAGCAGGGCCGCAATGGCCCCCGCATGGTCACTGTCCGCGGCGTTGATCGTGGCCTCGGCCGCCCGCGCCTCCGCGGCCAGCAGATCCGTGTGGTCGAGTGCCCCGATGACCGGCGTGATGCCGCAGGCGGCCACGGCGTCGGCCCGGGCGGGGTTGCGCACCAGGCCGCGGACACGGTGCCCGGCGCGGACCAGCGTCACGGCGATGGCGCCGCCGATATAGCCGCTGGCACCAGTGACAAAAACGCGCATGACGGCCCCCCACGGCGTATGGCGGCATTTGGCCGCGCGGATTGAAGCGGCTAGATTCCCCCTGCCGCGCCGAGGGAGCAAGAGATGACGCAACGGGCATATCGACGGGGCGCCGCACGGTCCCTGTTGCTGCTGGGTTTGCTGGCGCTGGGCGCCTGCGCCACGGGGCAGACATGCACGCTGCATAAAGTGGCCGAACTGCCGATGGCGGCGGGGATATCGCTGCCGGTGGTGCACGTGCGCATCGATGGCCGAGATGCGACGATGCTGCTGGACACCGGCGCCCAGGGCGTGTTCCTGACCCCGAGCGGCGCGCGGGCTCTGGGCGTGCAAGCGGACCCTCGGTTCCGGGGCACCGCAACCGGCATCGGCGGCACCGTCGCGGCCTTCGGGGTCAGACTGGACCGGGTATCGCTGGGCCCGAGCGTGCTGCAGGGCGTGCCGGCCGGGGTGATGACCCAGAACCTGCCGCCGGCGGGCGGTGCGACGATCGATGGATTGTTTGGCGTCTCGGTAATCGATCATTATGATCTCGACCTCGACATGGCGGCGGGCCGCGCCGCGTTCTACGCCGGCCAGGCCTGCGCCGCGAGCCCGCCGCAATGGCCGGGGATGCAGCGCATTCCCGCGCGCTCCCTGAACGGCGTTTTCGTGATATCGGTCAAGCTGGACGGGCGGCCCTTTCAGGCGATGATCGACAGCGGATCGCAAGAAAATGTCCTGTTCACCGATGCACGAGGGATAGCCGTCGCTCGTCGTCATCGGTTGCCCGGCCGCGTGCTGCGGGGCGTCGGGCCCCTGCTTACGCACGCTTTCGTCGCGCGGTTTGCCACGCTGGAAGTCGGTCGCGAAACGCTGCACGGGGTGGATATGGTGGTAACGGCACGGCGCCCTGGCACGCCCGATCTTGTGCTGGGACAGCCGTTCCTGTCGCGCCACCGCGTCTGGTTTTCGGCCCAGCGCGGTATGTTGTTCATCGCCCCGCCCGGCTGAGGTGATGGCGATGCGCGTGCAGAGCTTTGCCTGGGGGAGCATTGGCGTAGGAGCCGCGGTGCTTGCGCTGAAATTCGTGGCCTGGGGCATCACCGGCGGCTCCGCGCTGTTTTCCGACGCGGCGGAGAGCACGGTGAATGTGGCAACGGCGGTGATGACGGTCGCCACCGTCCTATGGGCGCAGCGCCCCGCCGATGCCGGTCATAATTACGGACACGGAAAGGCGGAGTTCTTCGCGGCCGTCATCGAGGGCGTGCTGATCGTTCTGACCGCGCTGCTGATCCTCCGCCATGCCTGGGTGGTGTGGCGCAATCCGGTGCCGCTGCACCGCCCGGGGCTTGGGTTGCTGCTCATCGCCATGGCCAGCGTGGTGAACGCGGCGTGGTCACGATTGCTGATCCGCAACGGTCGGCTCATGCGCTCCCCGGCGCTGGTCGCCGACGGCCAGCACATTTTCACCGACGTCCTGACTTCGCTCGGCGTGTTTGCGGGCGTGGCGCTGGTGGTGGCGACGGGCTTGCAGTGGCTCGACCCGCTGGTGGGCGCGCTGGCGGCCGTGATGGTTCTGGCCTCCGGCTTTCACCTGATCGGGCAGAGCGTTGGCGGGCTGCTCGACGCGGCACCCGCCGAGGAGGAGCGCGCACGCATCCGCGCGGTGCTTGCGGCCATCCTCGAGGATGAGGCGGACGGCACAAAATCCGACGTGTTCGAGGTGCATGATCTGCGGGTACGCCAGGCGGGGAGGACCGCGTTCATGGAGTTTCACCTGGTGGTGCCCGGAGGGATGAGCGTTTCGCAGGCGCATCGGATCTGCGACCGCATGGAGGCCGCGTTGCGCGAGACGGTGGCGGGGTTGCGTGTGACGATCCACGTGGAACCGGAGGAGAAGGCCAAACATCCGGGAATCGCAGTCTCATGAAAATGCTGTTGCTGGCGCTGGTTGTCTCCGGGCTGCCCGCAGTGGCGCTGGCCGCTCGCGACGTGGTGTCGCTAAACCTCTGCACCGACGAGGCATTGCTGACGCTGGCGCCACAGCGGGCAGAAGCGGTGAGTTTTCTGGCGCGCGATCCGTCGCTGTCCGTTGTCGCGGCGGCGGCGGCGCAGGTGCCGGTGGTGCGGGCCGACGCGGAGACGGTGCTGGCCTTGCACCCGGCACTGATCCTCGCCGGACGGTACGGGGCACAGGCGGCGCTCGCTGCGCTGCGGGAAGCCGGCGCGCGCGTCGCGATTTTTGGCGAGCCGCGCGACTTCGCCGGTGTGCGGGCGCAGTGGCGACAGATCGCGCGGCTGCTGCGGGTGCCGGCGCGCGGGGCGGCGGTGCTCGCGGCGATGGACCAGGTGCTGCGAAAACGTTCCGGACCGCGCGGCTCGGCGGTCTGGCTTGAACCGCGGCTGGTGGCGGCGGGCAACGACACGATCGAGGGCGCGGTGCTGCGCCACGCCGGCTATCGGCCGATGACACATGTGGATGGATTGGAGGCCTTGGTCGCGCGCGCGCCAGGACTGCTGGTCGTGCCGGCGATGCCGCGCTACCCCTCGCTGGCCAACGCGGTGTTGGCGCACCCGGTGCTCGCGGCGATCCCGCGGGTCACGGTGCCGGCGCGGCTGGTCGCCTGCCCGGGGCCGTGGAGCGCCGACGCGGTGACCTTGTTGCGGTGACGATACGTCTTGCATCATTGCTGGTGCTTCTCGGCGCCGCGAGCCTGCTGGTCGGCGGCGCGGGACTTGGGGTGTCGCCGGCATCGATCCTGTGGCTGCTGCGCGTGCCACGCACGGTGCTCGCGCTGTCGGTGGGGGCCGGGCTCGGGCTTTCCGGCGCGGTGTTGCAGGGGGCGATGGGCAACCGCCTGGCCGACCCCGGCCTGCTCGGCATTGGCGGCTGCGCGAGCCTGGGCGGGGCCATTGCGTTTTATTGGGGTTTGGCCGCCATGACTCCGGTGGCGCTGCCGCTGGCGGGGCTGGCCGGGGCGGCGGTGGGCGGCGTGGTGCTGTTCGGCTTCGCGGCACGGGCCGGCACCGGGCTCGCCTTCATCCTCGCGGGCGTGGCACTCGCCTCGATCGCCTCTGCCCTGCTGGCGCTGACGATGGCGCTGGCACCCAACCCGTTCGCGCTGGCGGAACTGGGAGATTGGCTGATGGGAGGGGTTGCGGACAAGACGCCGGTAGAGGCGATCCTCGCGGCGGTGCCGGTGGCGATCGGCTGCGCGCTGCAGCTGCGGCTGGGCAGGCGGCTCGATGCGCTGACGCTGGGCGAAACCACGGCGGCGAGCCTTGGCTTCGATGCCGCAACGACATGGCGGCTGGCGGCGGTGGGCGTGGCCCTTGCCGTGGGCGCCGGCGCGGCGGTTGCGGGCGGTATCGGCTTTGTGGGGCTGATCGTTCCGAACCTGCTGCGACCGGTGGTTGGGGAGCGACCTGGCGCGCTGCTGTGGCCGTCGTTGCTGGGCGGCGCGTGCCTGCTGCTGGCGGCCGATCTGCTGGCACGGTTGGCGCCGATGCTGCTGCCGTTGCACGCAGAACCACGACTTGGCGTGTTGACGGCGTTGCTCGGCGCGCCGTTCCTGGTGGTGCTGGCGCGGCGATGATTCGTCTTGATAACGTGACGATCTCCCGTGGCAGACGCACGGTGCTTGAACGGGTCAGTTTTGCCCCGAGGCCCGGCGAGGTTTGTGCCGTCGTGGGCCCGAACGGGGCAGGAAAATCGACGCTTCTGCTGGCGCTGGCGGGGTTGCTGCCCGGCATGCCGAAGCACGACCCGCGCGAGGTCGCCTGGCTGGAGCAGGGCGCGCGCGCGACCTGGGGCATGACGGTGACACAGGTGGCGGAACTCGGCCGCCTGCCGCACGGGCACGATGGCGGCGCCGTGGCGCGGGCGCTGGAGGCGGTGGGAATGTCCGCGCTGGCGGGCGCGCGGGTTGATCGGATATCCGGCGGCGAGGCTCGGCGGGCGATGCTGGCGCGGGTGCTGGCGGGCGAGGCCAAGACGATGTTGCTGGACGAACCGACGTCCGACCTCGACCCCGCGGCGGCCGAGGCGCTGATGCGCGTGTTGCGGCGGCAGGCGGCGGCAGGGGCGGCCGTGGTGGTGGTGCTGCACGCGGTGGAGCTGGCGATGCGCCATGCCGCGCGTGTGGTGGTGATGCAGCAAGGCGCCATTGTCGCGGATGGAGCACCGGCAGCGGTGCTGGCGGCGGCGGCCTCGGCTTTCGGGATGCGCGTGGGCCATGATCCCACGCCACGCTTATTGCCGATCAGCATCGAATGACCAGCCAGCGAACCCGGTCACCGCGGATGACGCTGGCGGCCGCACTTTCCGTTCTGGTTCATGCCGCGGTGCTGTTCGCGATCCTGTGGCGGCCTGTGGTGCCGGCGCCGCAATTGCCGGCGAACCAGGCGGTGGTGCAGGTGCTGCTGACCCAGGGACAAGGCACCCAGCGGGCGCGTGGCGGGCGAGCGCCCCGTCCCGCGCCACCGCGCCCGGCGCAGCGGGCACGACGGAACCCGCCGCAGCCGGCGGCGGCGAAGAGCCCGATACCCGTGCCACCGGCCCCACCGCCGATGCGCCAGCCAGCGACCGCGATGCGAGCGCCGATGCCGGCGGCGCCACGCCCGGCAAAGCTGGCGGCAAAGCAGCCCGAGCCAAGGAAGCCGCCCGCTGCACCGCCGGCCAAGCCCAGCCTGCCCATGGAGTTCGGCAGTCTTGGCGGGCCATCGGTCATCGTCCCGAACAATCCGAACAAGTCCGTCGAAGTGACAACGCAGCCCGACAAAGGCAACCTGGCGCCAGCCTATCCGCCGGCGGCGGCGCGACGGGGCGAGACCGGAACCGTCGCGCTCATTCTGCATATCGCGGCGGACGGGTTCGTGAATCATATCGACGTGGTGCGCAGCTCCGGCTATCCGCTGCTCGATCAGGCCGCCATCGCGCGGCTGCGAACCTGGCACTTCAGCCCGGCAACCCGTGGCGGCATGCCGGTTTCGAGCATCTACAAAATCGCGGTCACGTTTGGACCGTAGGGGGCGTGATGGTGAGGATCGATCGCGTGGTGACGCGGGGCGGCGATGCGGGCGAGACCTCGCTCGGTGACGGGGCGCGGGTGGGAAAGGAGACGGCGCGGATCGAGGCGATCGGCGCGGTCGATGAGGCCAATGCGGCGCTCGGCGTGCTGCGCTGCCTGGTCGGCGAAGACGCCGCGACGGTCACGATGCTGGAACGGCTTCAGAACGATTTGTTCGACATCGGCGCCGATCTCGCCGTGCCTGGCGCGGCGGGCGACCGGCTGCGGGTGACGGACGCGCCCTCATCCCGGCTGGAGGCGGAGATCGCGGCGATGAATGCGGGGCTGGCGCCGCTGACCAGCTTCGTGCTGCCCGGCGGCACACCGGCGGCGGCACAGGCGCATGTGGCGCGCACGCTGCTGCGCCGCGCCGAACGGCGGGCGGTGGTGTTGCGGGGCGAAGGCCTGAACCCGGCCGTGTTGCG
This sequence comes from Pseudomonadota bacterium, assembly GCA_021780935.1. The sequence goes on along the minus strand of JAJXXT010000024.1, from coordinate 104,265 downwards.
GCTGTTGAACCGTGCCTCGGACCATCTGTTCGTGCTGTCGCGGGTGCTGAACGCGCGCGCCGGCGGCGACGTGCTGTGGGTGCCGGGAGCCAACCGATAGGGGGGTCAGGTTCGGGCGGCGAAGAACCCGGCGATGGCGAGGGCGCGCGGTCCGGCGCCGACGAGCATGGGCACCATCGGCATGTGGTGGAAGGACTGATACCAGATTTCCGAGAAGCGGTCGGGCGCACCCATGCGCGCCGATGCCGGGATGAACGAAATCGAAGAGAAACAGGCCGGAAAACCGGGCGGGGGCACGGCGAGCGAGGTCGGGGATGAGGGCACCGCCGACATCATGGCCGACGCCCCCGCAACGCGCGATGAGGCGGAAGCGATCGGCGAGGCGCTGCATCACCGGCGCCCAGGTGAGCCAGAACTCCGGCCATCCGTGCAGCAGCAGGATCGGTGGCCCCTCGCCTGCTTCGGCGACATGAAACATGCCGCCGAGTGCGGCGATGGTGCGGTGGCGGATCATGGGGCGGAGGATAGCGCCCCCGCCCCAGGCCCGCCGTCTCAGAACCCCGCACGCACGCCCATCAGCACCGAGGCGCCGGGCATGACGTAGCCGTTCGCCGGCTCGAAACGGGCGTTGAAAAGGTTATGCCCGTCGGCGAACAGCGTCAGCCGGGGTCGCAGCCGGTAGTTGACAGCGAGATTGGCATAGGCGCCGCCGGGCGAGAGACCCGTGCCGATGGGAAAGCCGCTGTCATTCTCAAGGAAGTCGTCGAAAGCACTGGTGAGCACAAGCTGCGGCACGATAACCAGGGCGGGGATGGGCTGGATGCGCGCGTCGATCGTGCCGCGGTTCTTCGGCCGGCGCAGCAGCGCGGTGTGCGTGGCGAGGTTGCGGGCGTCGGTGTAGGTGTAGGTAAGGTCGGTGGTGAGCCAGACGGCAGGCCGGGCGGTGAGCGTGACCTCCACACCGCGAGTGAGGGCGCGCGCGACGTTCTGCTGTGTCGAGGCAGTGAAGTCGGCGTTGTAGACGGTCTGGATCAGATCGTTGATGTCGTTCTGGAAATAGGTGACATCAAGCGAGAGACCTTTCGGCCGGCCGAGCAGCGGCAGGTCCGTCGCCCAGCCGATCTCATAGCCCTGGCTGCGTTCCGGGCGCAGCGCCGGATTTCCCACATAGCCGAAATTGTCCTGCCCGAAGAGGTCGTAGAGCGAGGGCGCGCGGAACGCGGTGCCATAGGCCGCGTGCACGCGCGACAGCAATTCGGGCAGGGCCAGCACCGCGCCGGCTCGCCAGGTCACCGCATCGCCGCCGTATCGCGCGCCCTCGCCGCGAATATCCGCCGTCAGCGTGAGCCGGTGCCAGAGCGTACCCTGCACCCCCGCATGGCCCGCATCGGAGGTGGCAGAGGCCCGCACGGTGCTGTCATAGGGCACGCCGGCGGTGACCAGCGCGAGGCGGGAGTTGGAGCTGTCCTGCCGGTGCTCGTAGCCGAACAGAAACGACGTGTTGGTGAACGGCCCATCCGGGATCACGTGCAGCGTGTTGTTCCACGAGAGGATATCTCGCGCTCCGTGATAGCGGCTGTCACCGGAGGCGGCGTTTGGGTCCGGCGCCTCCAGCGGCTGGAGATAATGGCGGTCCGTTTGCAGGTGCGCGAGGGTCAGCGCGCTGTCCCAGAAGCCGAACAGCGTGGTCGTGACGCCGATGCGTCCGTTCCATGCGTTGTCGTAGCCGCGATAGGATTGGGAGTCGTAGGTGGGGAAGCCATGCTCCTTCAGCGGAAAGGTGGAGGTACGGCCGTTCAGACCAAGGAAAAACCGTGTGCCCTCGATCGGCGTGTAGCCGAGTTCGAGCGAGCCGGTGTCGCTGCGGAAGAACTCTCGCACGCCGCCATAGACGGATTCACGTTTCGGTACCGAATCACCAAACGTGGTGTCCAGCGCCTGGGCGCCGAGGTTGTAGTCCCAGGCACCCTTGCTGCCGGAGACGGTGGCCGCGGCCTCGCCGGCGGCCGGAAGGCCTGCGCCGAGCGTGACCGTGCCATGGGCCGGGCCGCTGCCCGGCCTGGTGATGATGTTGATGACGCCGCCGATGGCACCGGAGCCGTAGAGGGAGGACATCGGGCCGCGCACGACCTCGATGCGACTCACGCCGGCGAGCGTATCGACACCGAAATTAAAGGCGGCACCGGGATCGGAGGGATCGTTGATCGGCACGCCGTCGCGCAGCACCAGCACGTGGTCCGAATTGGTGCCGCGGATGAAGACGCTGGCGTTACCGCCCGGCCCGCCCGAGGGCACGACGACGAGGCCGGGAACCAGGGACAGCGCATCCGTCAGTGTCGTCGCCCCCGACTGGGTGAACTGCTTTTGGGTGATGACCGTGACCCCGGCGGGGATCTGGTCGATCAGTGTCGGCACGCGTGTCGCGGTGACGACGGTTTCCGGCAGTTGCAGCGCCGCCTGGTTTTGCGGCGCGGTTTGCGCGGCGGCGGGCACCACGCCCATGGCCGCCACGATTGTTGTTGCGATTAAGGAACGATAACGACTCATGTCTCGCACTCCGGCAACGGGGTTGCCCCCGCGATTGTCAGGGCGATGCATGCATGCGGGGCTTTCCCGTTGCGCCGGTGCTCCCCGCCCGGTGCGCGCGTGCGATCTCGGCTCCGGCCGGTCTCCTGGCTCGCGGCGCCAGCCCGTTCCCTGGTGGAATGGGCTTCCCCGCCGCCTTCTCGCCGCGAACGGCAATGGCGTGTTGGCGGGGACTTCGCCGCTCACAGTTGCGGGGGCAGCCGCGGCCTGGTTTCCCTTCCGCGTTCCCGTTTCAGCCCTTTCGGGCCACCGGAGTCTGTCATGATGGTAGCGCGCCGCCGTGCCGACCGGAAGAGGGCACGCGCCGGCGCCCTTTGACGTCAGCGTCCTTTGAAGACGGGGCGGCGCTTTTCCATGAACGCCGTCCGGCCCTCGCGGTAATCCTCGCTGTCGAAACAGGCCTGCATGGCGGCGTCCATGGCGATCCGGTCGCGTCGACTTTCGTCGCGCGTCACCTGCTCGACCATCACCTTGGCAGCCCGCAGCGACAGGGGCGCGTTGTCGGCCAACTGGCCCGCGAGTTCGAGCACGACGTCCGACAACTCGTCGTCTTTCACGGTGCGGTTGACGAGGCCGATGCGCTGCGCCTCCTCCGCGTCGATGCGCGCACCGGTGTAGAGCAGCATGCGGGCATGGGCGGGACCCACGAGATCGACCAGCCGGCGGGTCATGTCCGGACCATAGGCGATGCCGAGCCGGGCGGCGGGGATGCCAAAGGCGCTGTCATGGGCGGCGATACGCAAGTCCGCCATCATCGCGATGCCAAGCCCGCCGCCGAGGCAGAAGCCGCGGATGCGCGCGATGGTGGGCTTGGAGAAGCTGGCGAGCTTGTCGCGCCCGGCGCTGGTCAGCCGGTCGTATTCGCGCTGGGCGTCGGCGTTGCTGCGCGCCTTCTCGAACTGGCTGATATCAGCGCCCGAAACGAATGCCTTGTGGCCCGCGCCGGTGAGGATGACGACGCGCACGCTGTCATCGGCCGCGAATTCGTCGAGGATGTCGCCGAGGCCCTGCCACATCGCCACCGACATGGCGTTGCGCTTCTCCGGTTGGTTGAAGGTGACGAGACCGACACCGCCCTCGACGGCGGCGAGCATCTTGCCCTCGGCAAAGCTTTTGCTGGCGACAGCGTCGTTCATTTCACGGCTCCCTTGGTGCGCAGGTCGGCGATGTCGGCGGCAGTGAGGCCGAGCGATCGCAGGATGGCATCCGTGTGCTCGCCCGGGTCGGGGGTGGGTGAGCGGACCGACTTCCTGATCCCCGTCATGTTGAGCGGCGAGGCCACCACGTTCTCGGTTCCGAGCACGGGGTGCTGCATCGGTGTCGCCATGCCCAGATGCTGCACTTGCGGATCGGCGAAGACCTTGTCGATGGTGTTGATCGGGCCGCAGGGAATGCCGGCCTGCTCGAACAGCTCTATCCAGTGGTCGGAGGGCTTCGTCCTGGTGATCTCGGCAATGGCGGCGTTGATCTCCTTGCGGTGGTCGCTGCGGCCCCGGCCGCTCTGCCATTCCGGGATTTGCAGCCATTCCGGCTTGCCGATGGTCTCGGCGAAGCGGGCAAACAGCCGCGGACCGGACGCGGCGATGTTGATGTGCCCGTCCGCGGTGGGAAAGACGCCGGTGGGGATGCCGGTGGGGTGGTCGTTGCCGGCCTGCCCCGCGACCTCGCCGGCCATCAGCCAGCGCGCCGCCTGGAAATCCAGCAGAAAAACCTGCGTCTCCAGCAGCGAGGTGTGCACCCAGCGGCCCACCCCTGTACGCTCGCGTTCATAGAGCGCCGTCATGATACCGAAGGCGAGCAGGCTGCCGGAAACGAGGTCGTCGATGGGGATGCCGACGCGCATCGGCCCACGGCCTGGCTCGCCGGTGATCGACATCAGACCGCCGAGACCCTGGGCGATCTGGTCCACGCCGGCGCGCACCGCATAGGGCCCGTCCTGGCCGAAGCCGCTGATGCTGCCGTAGACCAGGCGAGGGTTGACCGCGTGCACGTCCTCCCACGCGATCTTGAGGCGATGCTTCACGTTGGCGCGCATGTTCTCGACGATGACGTCGGCCTTCGCCACCAGCTTCATGAACAGCGCGTGCCCATCAGCCGACTTCAGGTCGAGCATGATCGCGCGCTTGTTGCGGTGCAGATTCTGGAAGTCGAACCCATGGCGGTCGCCGGAGATTTCCTCGCCGCCGCTGCCGGGGGGCTCGACGCGGATGACATCCGCCCCCCAGTCCGCGAGGTGGCGCACGCAGGTTGGTCCGGCACGCGCGAGCGTGAGATCGAGCACCGTGATATTGGCGAGCGGCAGCGTGGTTGCGGCAGCGGCGGCGGGGCTGGTATCGGGCATCGGATCCTCCGCGATCAGTCTCGGCCCCATGCGGGGGCGGCGCAAGAGCGGCAGGTTTCAACCGGCGAAACGGAGAAAATCATGGTTCGCGTGCATCGGATTGCTTCGATCCCGGCGGATGGCATCGGGCCGGAAGTGATCTCGGCGGGGCTTGAGGCGCTGGAGGCGGTGGCGGCGCGCGATGGCGGGTTCCGGCTCGATGTCACGCCGTTCGACTGGAGCAGCGCCTATTACAAGAAGCACGGGCGGATGATGCCTGCGGACGGGTTGCAGCATCTGGAGACGATGGACGCGATCTATTTCGGCGCGGTGGGCGCGCCCGACCTGCCGGACGACATCACGCTCTGGGGGTTACGGCTGGCGATCTGCCAGGGCTTCGACCAGTTCGCCAATATCCGCCCGACGCGCATCCTGCCCGGCGTGGAGAGCCCGCTGCGCCATGCGGTGGCCGGTGATCTCGACTGGCTGATCGTGCGCGAGAACAGCGAGGGCGAATATGCCGGCGTGGGCGGGCGGGCGCATCGCGGCCTGCCTGAGGAAGTGGGCATGGAGGTGGCCGTGTTTACCCGCGCGGGGGTGGAGCGGATCATGCGCTTCGCCTTCGAGCAGGCGGCGCGGCGCCAGCGCCGCCACCTGACGGTGGTGACCAAGTCCAACGCGCAGCGCCACGGCATGGTGATGTGGGACGAGATCGCGGCGGCAACCGCGGCGTCGTTCCCGCAGGTGACATGGGACAAGGAACTCGTGGACGCGATGACGATGCGCATGGTCAAGCGCCCGGCGAGCATCGACACCGTGGTGGCGACCAACCTGCACGCGGACATTCTCTCCGACCTGGCCGCCGCACTCGCCGGCAGTCTCGGCGTCGCGCCGACGGGCAATGTCGATCCGACGCGGCGGCGACCCTCGATGTTCGAGCCGATCCATGGCTCGGCCTTCGATATCACCGGCAAGGGCGTGGCCAATCCCGTGGCGAGTTTCTGGACTGCCTCGCTGATGCTGGAACATCTCGGCGAGGACGCGGCGGCGGCGCGCCTGATGGCGGCGGTGGAGCGGGTGTGCGCCGAGGGCGTGCTGACCCCCGACCTTGGCGGCAAGGCGACGACGAAGGAGGTGACGCGCGCGGTGGTGGAGGCGATACGCGGGGCGAACTGACCGCGACGATTATTCCGCTGTCGTGCCGATGCCGAGCAGCGCCTCGCCCTGGTTCACCCAGAGACTGCTGAGCGTGTAGAGCACGGTGCCGGTGTCAGGTGCCGTGATCGTTGCAATGACGTGGCCGAACATGGTGCGGATTTCGCCGATCGGCTCCCCTGCCTGCACCGTCTCGCCAGGCTGCTTCGCCGGATACCAGAACCCGTCTTCCTCGGCGGTCGGCACCCACATCGTCACCACGCTCACCGGGCCGGCCGCGGGAGGTGTTGTGTCGATCATGCCGAGATGGGCGAGGACGCGCTCCATGCCGGCGAGGAGTTGTTCGACGCCGGCCTCGGTCCAGACGCCGTTGCCGCCGACCTCCGCCAGCACGCTCGGCTTGCCGAGGCGGCCGGCGGCGTTGATCGAGTATCCCTCGCCACCCGCAGCCACGGCGACAGGCAGGCCGAAAACGGTGGCGAGCTCCCGCGAGGCCACGCTGTCGCGGGGAAACAGCGAGAACGGAATCAGCGCCTCGCTGAGGTCGCCGCCATGCAGGTCGAGATAGGCGTCGGCCTGCGGGTAGATTTCGCTCACCAGCCAGTGCGCCAGGCGCTCGGTGAAGCTGCCGTCAGGGCGGCCCGGGAACATGCGGTTGAGATTGCGGCCATCCTCCGGTGCGACATAGATCGCGCGGCTGCGCAGGGCGCCCATGTTGATGATGGGCAGAACCAGGATACTGCCCGCGAGGCCATACGCCGACCGGCGGCCGAGGCGCAGCGCCGCCTCGATCGAGGTATATTCCGAGCCATGGATGCCCGCGGTCACCAGCAGGCAAGGGCCGGCACGGTCGCCTTCCACCAGCGCGTAGGGAATGCGCGCCCCCTCGATAGGGGAGACGATGCCATATTCCTGCCGCGGCTGGCCGAGGCGCAGGGGCGGGAGGGTCAGGGGCATGGCGGGCTCCGCCGCCTTCACCCGCGCAGATGGGCGGGGATGACCATGCCCAGCCGGCGCGGCACGGGCCATTCCTCCTCGACCGTGCGCGTGACGCGAAATCCCGCGGCGCGGTAGAGCGGCAGGGCGCGGGGGTGATCCGCGGTGCAGGTGTTCACGCTGACGGCGCGCGGACCCATGGCCCAGGCGGTGTCCACCGCGTGGCGCAGCAGGGCTCGGCCGACACCCTTGCCGACCGCGTGCGGCATGAGGCCGAAATAGGCCAGATTCACCGCCGGCCAGGCGCCGCGGTCGAGCTCGTAGAACCCGGCCTCCCGACCATCGAGCAGCAGCACGCGGACGCTGACATGCGGGTCGCGCAGGAGTGCGGCGAGCTGACGCTCCGGCATCGCGCGTCGCAGCCACCAGAGATAGGCCTCGCCCACGGTGTCGTAGAGATCGCGGTAGCGCGCCGGCGCGACATCGTGCAGCAGGCACACCTCCGCCCCCGGCGGCAGCGGCGGTGCGGGCGGCAGTGGCGGTGCCTCCATCCGCAGGAACGTCACCGTAACGGTGACGCGGTCCACATCACTCTGCGCCTCAGCCGACACGGCGAGTTCAATCGTCGAGGAAGCTGCGCAGCTTGCGGCTGCGGCTCGGGTGCTTGAGCTTGCGCAGCGCCTTCGCCTCGATCTGGCGGATGCGCTCGCGGGTGACGTTGAACTGCTGCCCCACTTCCTCCAGCGTGTGGTCGGTGTTCATGCCGATACCGAAACGCATGCGCAGCACGCGTTCCTCGCGCGGCGTGAGGGAGGAGAGGACGCGCGTGGTGGTTTCGCGCAGATTGGCCTGGATCGCGGCCTCCACCGGCAGCACGGCGTTTTTGTCCTCTATGAAGTCGCCGAGATGGCTGTCTTCCTCGTCGCCGATCGGGGTTTCGAGCGAGATCGGTTCCTTGGCGATCTTGAGCACCTTGCGCACCTTCTCGAGCGGCATGCCGAGCTTCTCGGCCAGCTCCTCCGGTGCGGGTTCGCGGCCGATCTCGTGCAGCATCTGGCGCGATGTGCGCACCAGCTTGTTGATGGTCTCGATCATGTGCACGGGGATGCGGATGGTGCGCGCCTGATCCGCGATGCTGCGGGTGATCGCCTGGCGGATCCACCACGTGGCGTAGGTGCTGAACTTGTAGCCGCGGCGGTATTCGAACTTATCGACCGCCTTCATCAGGCCGATATTGCCCTCCTGGATCAGATCGAGGAATTGCAGGCCGCGGTTGGTGTATTTCTTGGCGATGGAGATCACCAGGCGCAGGTTGGCCTCGATCATCTCCTTCTTGGCGCGCGTCGAATCACGCTCGCCGCGGCTGACCGTCGCGAACACGCGGCGGAACTCGCTGATCGGCAGGCCGCAATCGGTGGCGACGGAGGCGATCTGGGCGCGGATCGCCGCGATATCGTTCGAGTGCCTCGCGGCCAGCGCCTTCCACGACTTGCCCGGCAGCTTGGCGATACGGTCGAGCCAGTTGGGGTCGAGCTCGTGACCGCGATACTGGTTGAGGAAGTCGTCGCGCGCGACCTTCGTGCCCTCGGCGAGGCGCAGCAGCGAGCCCTCCAGGCTGGTGAGCCGCTGGTTGAGCTGCTTGAGCTGCAAGACCAGCTCCTCGATGCGGTTGTTATGCAACCGAACCGTTTGTACCAGGCGCACCAGCTCCTCGCGCTGACGCTCGTAACTCTTCTCGGAGCGGACGCTCACCTCCTCGCCGGCGGTGAACGTCTCAAGGCGGCGGTACTGGACCTTGTGCAGCTTCTTGTAGAGCGCCTCGATCTCCTCGAAGCAGGCGAGTACCTCGGGCTTCAGTTTCTCTTCGAGTGCGGAGAGCGAGAGCGCGGCGCCGTCCGCCTCATCCTCGTCTTCCGGCGCATCGAACGCGTCCGCACCGGGAGCCGCACTGTCCGCACCAGGCTCGGCGCCCTCGGCGGCGGCCTCGACCTCGCTTGGCGGCGGGCCGCCCTGGGTCGCCTCGAGGTCGATGATGTCGCGCAACAGCATGCGCCCGGCCTTGAGCGCGTCATGCCATGCGACGATGGCGCGGAAGGTGAGCGGGCTTTCGCACAGCCCGCCGATCATCTGGTCGCGGCCGGCCTCGATGCGCTTGGCGATCGCGATCTCGCCTTCGCGCGAGAGCAGCTCGACGCTGCCCATTTCGCGCAGATACATGCGCACCGGGTCGTCGGTGCGTCCGGCGGTCTCCTCGTCGACATTGCCCGAGGATTCCTCCTCCTCGGTCTCGGCCTTCTCGACCTTGGCGACCGGCTCGCCCTCCTCCTGCTCCTCGTTCTCAACGACCTGGATGCCCATTTCCGAGAACTGGGCCATCACGTCCTCGATCTGCTCGGAGGAGTTCTGGTCCTGCGGCAGCACGGCGTTGAGCTCGTCGAAGGTGATGTAGCCGCGCTCCTTGCCGCGGGCGATCAGGCGCTTGACGTTGGCCGACTGCACGTCGAGCAGCAGTGTCGTTTCGGCGTCGGCTTCCTGGGCGGCGGGTTCGGCTTGCTTGGTGGCCATGCGGGGCTCCGGTGGGCGTCGTGCGGTCATGATGGGATACGGGCGTTCAGGATACGCCAAAAGTCGGGGTCACAGGTCGGGGTCAAGGCCGGTGTCGCCGCTGCGCAGCCTGGCGCGGGCGAGCGAGAGGGCGATGAGGCGCTGCTGGGTCGCTGGATCCACATGTTTCTCCATCTCGCGGGTCGCGGCCATCCATTCCGCCTCCAGCCGTCCCGGGTTCATCAGGCCGAAAAAGTGCCAGAAACCGGCCTCGACCTCGGCCTGCATGGCGTCGGGCGCGGCACAGCGCAGCGAGGTGGCCAGAACGCGCTGCAGCTCCGACTCCAATCCAACCTGCCGCAGGTGGGCAAGAAGCTCCTCTGTGTCAAGCGATTCCTTATGATGAGCGCCTGCACGACCATGTGTGGCATCCGCCCAGCCGAGCATGGCGTCGCGCAGCCTGGCATGCGGGGCCGGCAGGTCGAGCACGGCGAAAGCCTCCTCGACACTGCGCAACAGGCGCGGGTGGCGGCAAAGGATGAGGGCCAGGCAGTCGGCCCGGGCCAGCCGCGCCGCCTCCGGGTCGGGACGCGGACGCGGCGGGAGCGGCGTCGGCCGGATACCGGATCGCACCCTCCCGGCTTCCGGCCGGCCGGCGGCGCGTTCATTGGGCAGGCGGTCCGACCGCCCGGCGCGACGCTCGGCGAAGTAGCGGTCGAGCAGCGCGCGGCGGAACTCCGCGGCGAGGCTGCGGTCCTCGATGCGAGCGGCGGCCTGTTCGAGCCGGGTGCGCAGCGCCGCCCGCGCCTCGGCACCTGAGCCCACGCCCTCGGCGAGGAAACCGTAAAGTGCCTCCTCGGCCGGCAGCGCGGCGTCCAGGACCGCCTGGAACGCGGCGCGACCCTCTCGGCGGACCAGGCTGTCGGGGTCTTCCTTGGCACTCTTTCCTCCCAGCCGGGCGATGCGCAGGCTGCGGTCCGGGTGGAGTTTCGGCAGCGCCAGTTCCAGCGCGCGGGCGGCGGCGCGGGCCCCGGCCGCATCGCCGTCGAAGCAGAGCACCGGCATCGGCGCGAGTTGCCAGAGGGCGGTGAGGTGATCCTCGGTCAGCGCCGTGCCGAGCGGGGCGACGGCACCGGGGAAGCCCGCCTCGGCCAGGGTGATAACATCGAGATATCCCTCCACGACGATGATATTGTTGTTTTTGTTTTCGTGGATGGCCGCACGCGCACGATCCAGGCCGTAGAGGGCGCGGCGTTTCGCGAAGACCGGTGTTTCCGGGCCGTTGAGGTATTTCGGCTGGCCGTCGCCGAGCGTGCGGGCGCCGAAACCGATGACGCGACCGCGGCGATCGCGGATCGGGAAGGTCACGCGGCTGAAAAAGAAATCCGCCGCGGGGCGGTTGTCGTCCGCGGCGCGGGCGAGGCCAGCCTCGACGAGCTGGGCGAGCTCCATCCCCTGCCCCGCCAGCTCGCGGATCAGCGCGTCGCGACCCTCCGGTGCCCAGCCGAGGCCGTGACGTCGGCAGGCGGCCTCGTCCAGCCCACGCCCGACCAGGTAGGCGCGGCCAGCGGCGCCCTCGGGCGCGCCGAGGCGGCGGGAAAAACTTTCCTGTGCGGCGACGAGGACGGAAAAAATATCCGCCCGCGCGCGGGCTTCCTCGGCGGCACGCGGCGTGGGGGCGGGCACGTCCATCCCGGCCTCGCCGGCAAGCGCGGTCACCGCCTCGATGAAGTCGAGACCCTGGGTCTGCATGACGAAGCTGATCGCATCGCCGCTGGCGCCGCAGCCGAAGCAGTGGAAGCCGTTGTCGTAGACATGAAAGCTCGGCGTCTTCTCGTTATGGAACGGGCAGAGCCCCTGCCAGTTGCGCCCGGCGCGGGTGAGTTTCACACGCCGGGCAACGAGCGGCGCCATCGGCGTGCGCGCGCGCAGTTCCTCCAGGAAATGGGCTGGAAGCGCCATCAGCCGGCGAGCTTGGCCCGTACGATCGGGTTGGCCAGCGCCATGTCGAGCGCGGCACCGTGGCGGGATTTCAGCAGCCCCATGACCTTGCCCATGTCCTTGACCGAGGCGGCCCCGGTCTCGGCGATCGCCGCGGCAACGGCAGCCTCCACCGCCGCCTGATCCATGGCCTGGGGCAGGAACGACTCGATCACCGCGATCTCCGCCATCTCCTTGGCCGCGAGCTCCGGGCGGTTGCCCTGCTCGTAGAGCACCACGCTCTCCCGGCGGGACTTGATCATGCCACGGAGCATCGCCTGGATCTCGTCGTCCGGGATCGCGGCGACGCCCTTGGGGCGGGCGGCAATGTCCGCGTCCTTGAGCTTGGCATTGATCATCCGGATGGTGGAAACGCGCGCTGTGTCACCGGCGCGCATGGCGGATTTCAGGGTTTCGGTGAACTCGGCGCGCAAGGACATCGTGACTCCAGCAAGGTTGCACCGCGGGGCGACGGTAAATTTGTTCCCAACTTGACGCATGTCATATGTGCCGGGAAATATCTTCCCAGAGCAGTCCGGATGCGTTACCCCTCTACACTATGACAAATCATGTGGACCGCGTGTTGTCGCAACTCGGGGGTGCGGAGGCTGCGGGGCGCCTGCTCGGCGTCGGCGGCGAGGCGATCCGCAAATGGCGCCAGGCCGAGGCCATCCCGGCGCGGCATTGGGCGTCGATCGCGCAGGCAACGGGGATGTCCATGGCTGAGCTGCAAGGCGAGACGGCAGCACCGGCCGAGCCTGGCGAAATGGCACCGAGCGGCGCCACCGCGGCGCTGGTGCTGGCGGACGGCACGGAGTTCTGGGGCCGTGGCTTCGGGGCGCGCGGCACCTCGCTGCCCGCCGAAATCTGCTTCAACACCGGCATGACGGGCTACCAGGAGACGCTGACCGACCCCTCTTATGCCGGGCAGATCATCACCTTCACCTTTCCCCATATCGGCAATGTGGGAACGAACCACGAGGATATCGAGGCGACGAACATCGCGGCGCGCGCCCTGGTGGTGAAGGAGGACCCGACGGCGCCGGCGAACTGGCGCGCCGCGGCGCGGCTCGACGAATGGCTGACAGCACGCGGCATCGCCGGCATCGCGGGCGTGGACACGCGGGCGCTGACCCGGCGCATCCGCGACCATGGCGCGCCGAGCGGCATCGTGTCGTTCCCGGCCGATGGGCGTTTCGACCTGCCGGCCCTGGCGGCAACGGCGGCGGCGTGGCCGGGGTTGGAGGGCATGGACCTCGCGCGGGACGTGTCGTGCACGCAGAGCTACACCTGGGACGAGACCGGCTGGGCCTGGGGCCAAGGCTATGGGCGGCAGACCGAGCCGCGCCGGCATGTGGTGGCGGTTGATTACGGGGCGAAGCGCAACATCCTGCGCTGCCTGGCGGAGGCGGGCTGCCGGGTGACGGTGGTGCCGGCGACCACGACGGCCGCAGAGATCCTCGCCCACCGGCCCGACGGGGTTTTTCTGTCCAACGGGCCAGGCGACCCCGCGGCGACCGGCAGCTATGCGGTGCCGGCGATCCAGGGCGTGCTGGCGGCAGGGCTGCCGGTGTTCGGCATCTGCCTCGGGCATCAGCTGTTGGCACTGGCGCTCGGCGGGCGGACCTACAAGCTGGCGCGCGGGCATCGCGGTGCGAACCAGCCGGTCAAGGAGCTGGCCACCGGCCAGGTTGCGATCACCAGCCAGAACCACGGCTTCGCGGTTGACCCCGAGAGCCTGCCGGCGGAGGTGAGTGTGACCCATGTCTCGCTGTTCGACGGCAGCAACGAGGGCATCGCCTGCCCCGGCCGGCGGGCGTTTTCCGTGCAGTACCACCCCGAGGCGAGCCCTGGCCCCAGCGATGCGCGGCCCCTCTTCGCCCGCTTCGTCGCCATGATGGAGGGCCAGTGATGCCCAAGCGCACCGACATCCAGTCCATCATGATCATCGGCGCCGGGCCGATCGTGATCGGCCAGGCCTGCGAGTTCGACTATTCCGGCGCACAGGCCTGCAAGGCGCTGCGCGAGGAGGGTTACCGGGTGATCCTGGTCAACTCCAACCCCGCGACGATCATGACCGATCCCGGGCTCGCGGATGCAACCTATGTCGAGCCGATCACGCCCGAGATGGTGACGCGGGTCATCGAGCGCGAGAAGCCGGACGCCCTGCTGCCGACGATGGGCGGACAGACCGCGCTCAACATCGCGATGAAGCTGGCGGCCGACGGCACGCTGGATCGTCTCGGAGTCGAACTGATCGGCGCGCGTGCCGAGGTGATCGACCGGGCCGAGGACCGGCTGAAATTCCGCGATGCGATGGCCGCGATCGGCATCGAGAGCCCGAAAAGCGCGATCGCCCATTCGCTCGATGAGGCGCGTGTGGCGTTGAGCGCGGTGGGGTTGCCCGCGGTGATCCGCCCCTCCTTCACGCTCGGCGGCACCGGCGGCGGCATCGCGTTCAACCGCGAGGAGTTCGAGCGCATCGTCGCGGGCGGGCTCGACGCCTCGCCGACGACGGAGGTGCTGATTGAGGAAAGCGTTCTGGGGTGGAAGGAGTTCGAGATGGAGGTGGTCCGCGACCGGGCGGACAACTGCATCATCGTCTGCTCGATCGAGAACGTCGATCCGATGGGTATCCATACCGGCGATTCCGTGACCGTGGCGCCGGCGCTGACGCTGACCGACAAGGAATATCAGCGCATGCGCGATGCCTCGATCGCCTGTCTGCGCGCGATCGGCGTCGATACCGGCGGCTCGAATGTGCAGTTCGCGGTCAATCCCGCGGACGGCCGGCTGCTGGTCATCGAGATGAATCCGCGGGTCTCGCGCTCCTCGGCGCTGGCCTCCAAGGCGACCGGATTCCCGATCGCCAAGATCGCGGCGAAGCTGGCGGTCGGATACACGCTCGACGAGCTTGCCAACGACATCACCAGGACGACGCCGGCCAGTTTCGAGCCGACGATCGACTATGTGGTGGTGAAAATTCCCCGTTTCACCTTCGAGAAATTCCCCGGCACGCCGGCGCTGCTTTCCACCTCCATGAAGTCGGTGGGCGAGGCGATGGCGATCGGCCGCAATTTCGCGGAGGCGCTGCAGAAGGGCCTGCGCAGCATGGAGACGGGGCTGGCCGGGCTCGACCCGGTGGAGCCGCCGGGCGACGGCGGCGCGGATGCGTTTCGTGCGGCCCTGTCCACGCCGCGGCCGGAGCGGCTGCTGATGGCGGCCCAGGCACTGCGCGCCGGGCTCAGCGTCGAGGACATTCACGAGACGGCACGTTTCGACCCCTGGTTCCTGCGCCAGTTGCAGGCGATCGTGGAGGCGGAACGCGAGATCGCGGCGGCGGGGCTGCCGCGCGAGGCGCGCGCGATGCGCCATGCCAAGTCGCTCGGGTTCTCCGACGCGCAACTGGCGCGGCTCGCCGGAATGACGGAGGATGCGGTTGCGAAACATCGCCTGCGGCTTGGCGTGCGACCGGTCTATCGGCGCATCGACACCTGTGCCGCCGAGTTCGCCTCCGCGACGCCATACATGTATTCGACCTATGAGGGCGGCTATGGCGAGCCGGTCTGCGAGGCGGACCCCTCCGCGCGCGACAAGATCGTGATCCTGGGCGGCGGGCCAAACCGGATCGGCCAGGGGATCGAGTTCGACTATTGCTGCGTCCATGCCGCCTATGCGCTGCGCGACGCCGGATTCGAGACCATCATGGTCAACTGCAACCCCGAAACGGTCTCCACGGACTATGACACCTCCGACCGGCTCTATTTCGAGCCGCTGACCGCGGAGGACGTGACGGCGCTGATCGCGGCGGAGCAGGCTCGGGGAAAATTGCTTGGCTGCATTGTGCAGTATGGCGGGCAGACGCCACTGAAACTTTCCCAGGCACTGGCGCGCGCCGGCATCCCGATCCTCGGCACCTCGGCGGACGCGATCGATATCGCCGAGGACCGCGAACGGTTCCAGAAATTATTGCAGTCGCTGGGGCTGCGCCAGCCGGAGAATGGTACGGCGCGCAGCACCGAGGAGGCCGAGGCGATCGCAGAACGCATCGGCTACCCCGTCGTGATCCGGCCGTCCTACGTGCTGGGCGGGCGGGCGATGGAGATCGTGCATGACCGCACCGGCCTGGCGCGCTACATGCGCGAGGCGGTGCGCGTCTCGGGCGACAACCCGGTGCTGATCGATCGTTACCTCAACGATGCGATCGAGGTGGACGTGGACTGCATCGCCGATGGCGAACGGGTGCATGTCGCAGGCGTGATGGAGCACATCGAGGAGGCGGGAATCCACTCCGGCGATTCCGCCTGCGCGCTGCCGCCCTACACGCTCTCGCCGGCCATGGTGGCGGAGTTGCGGGCGGAGACCGAGGCGATGGCCAGGGCGCTGGGCATCGTCGGGCTGATGAACGTGCAGTATGCGATCAAGGGCGATGAGGTGTTCGTGCTCGAGGTCAATCCACGTGCCTCGCGCACCGTGCCCTTCGTCGCCAAGGCGACAGGGCTGCCGGTCGCCAAGATCGGTGCGCGGGTGATGGCGGGGGCGAAGCTTTCCGAGTTCGCGCTCGATGAGACGGCGCTCGCCCCCCATGTCGCGGTCAAGGAGGCGGTGTTTCCCTTCGCACGGTTTCCCAATGTGGACGTGATCCTCGGACCCGAAATGAAATCGACCGGCGAGGTCATGGGGCTCGACGCCAGTTTCCCGCGCGCCTTCCTCAAGAGCCAGATGGGGGCGGGGGTGAAGCTGCCGGAGAGCGGCCGCGCCTTCATTTCGGTCCGCGATTCCGACAAGGCGGCGGCGGTGGGCGTCGCGCGGCGGCTGGCGGAGATGGGGTTTGGCATCCTGGCCACGCGCGGGACGGCGCTGAAGCTGGGCGAGGCCGGCATCGAGGCCGAGGTGGTCAACAAGGTGCTGGAGGGGCGGCCGCATTGCGTGGACGCGATCCGCTCGGGCGAGGTGCAGCTCGTGGTCAACACCGCCTCTGGTGCACAGGCGGTCGAGGACAGTTTCGACATCCGCCGCAGCGCCCTGACCCATGGGGTGCCGCACTACACGACCATGGCCGGGGCACGCGCCGCGGCGCACGCCATCGCGGCCCTGCGGACCGGCACCCTTGAAGTTGCGCCCCTACAGGCGTATTTTCGTCGCCCATTCTGACGCACTGGCAGCTTGCGGGGTAAGGTCGCGGGCCCATTCGGTGCTGTCGGAAACGCCGGGAATAAAACGAAACACCCGCCACCAATCGCGAGTTGCCGAGGTTCGACGTGCAGAAATTTCCCATGACCGCGCCGGGACTTCAGCGCCTGGAGGACGAGCTTCGCACGCTCAAGAGCGTCGAACGGCCGACTATTATCCGTGCCATCGCGGAGGCGCGCAGCCATGGCGATCTTTCGGAAAACGCCGAGTACCATGCGGCGCGCGAGCGGCAGAGCTTCATCGAGGGGCGGATCGCCGAGCTTGAGGAGATCGTTTCGGCGGCCGAAGTGATCGACCCGTCGAGCCTTTCCGGCAAGAACGTGAAATTCGGCGCGCATGTCCGCCTGGTGGACGAGGAGACGGAACAGGAATCGCTGTACCAGATCGTTGGCGTGCACGAAGCCGACATCAAGGAGAAGCGTATCTCCATCTCCTCGCCGCTCGCCAAGGCGCTGATCGGCCGGACGGTTGGCGACACCGTTTCGGTACCGGCACCGGGCGGCGATCGCAGCTACGAAATTCTCGCCGTCGATTATCGCTGAGCCGGCGATGATCACCCTTGCGGATGTGCGCGCCGCGGCCGCGCGCATCGAGGGGCGCGTGATGCGCACCCCGGCGGTCGCGTGTGCGGCGATCTCGCGCCATGTCGGCGCCGACGTGGTGCTCAAGCTCGATAACCTGCAGGCGACCGGCGCGTTCAAGGAGCGGGGGGCGGCGAACCGGCTGGCGCTGCTGTCGGCCGAGGAGCGCGATCGCGGCGTCGTTGCGATGTCGGCGGGCAATCACGCCCAGGCGGTGGCGCGCCATGCCGGCCTGCTCGGCATCAAGGCCACGATCGTCATGCCGCGGCACACGCCCTCGACCAAGGTCGTGCGCACCGCGGGCTGGGGCGCGCGGGTGGTGCTGCACGGCGAGACGCTCGCCGAGGCCGCGGAGCACGCGCACAGTCTCGCCGCCGAGGCGGGGCTGGTCTTCATCCACCCGTATGACGACGAGGCGGTCATGGCGGGTCAGGGCACCCTGGCGCTGGAGCTCCTGGCCGATTTCCCGACGCTCGACATGATGGCGATTCCGGTGGGCGGTGGCGGGTTGATCGCCGGCTGCGCCGTTGCCGCATGCGCCATCAAGCCGGGTATCGAGATCGTCGGCGTCGAGGTGGCGGCCTATGCACCCCTGGCGCAGATGCTGGCCGGACAGAAGGTCGCGGTCGGTGGTGCGACGATCGCCGAGGGCATCGCGGTGCGCGACGTGGGCGAGAAGCCGTTCGCCGCGATCCGCGCCCATGTCGCCGACGTGCTGGTGGTTCCGGAACGCGCCGTCGAGGCCGCGATCGCGATGCTGGCCGAAGAAGCCAAGCAGGTGGCCGAGGGCGCCGGGGCGGCCGGCGTCGCCGCGTTACTTGCTTTTCCGGAACGATTTGCGCGGCGGAAAGTGGGGGTGCCGGTCTGCGGCGGCAACATCGACAGCCGCATCCACGCCAACGTGCTGCTGCGCAACCTGCTGCGCGACGGGCGGCTGACGCGGCTGATCCTGGAAATCCCCGACCGGCCCGGCGTGCTCGCGGACATTGCCGGCTGCATCGGCGGTGCGGGCGGCAACATCATCGATGTTTCGCATCATCGGCTGTTCGCCTCGCCCTCGGTGCAGGCGGCGCAGCTGGAGGTGATGTTCGAGGCTCGGGATTCGGCGCATGCCAGCGAAATCGTCGCGGCGCTCGAGAGTCGCTACACGGTGCGGCGGGCGTGAGCCGCCGCATCTGGGTCGACGTCGAGGATCTGTCCACCTACGCGGACTCGGGTTTGCGGCCCTCGGGGATTCAGCGCCTGGCCTATGAAATCTATCGCGAACTGGTGACGATCGGCGGCGATGATGTTCGCTTCGTCCGCCATCGCGCGCCGCCGCGCCTGACGGAGATCCCATGGGCGCAGGTGCGCGCGACTTTTGGGCGAATGGACCGGCCCCTGCCACGCGCGCACACCACCACGGTGGTGCAAACCGCCACGGATTCCGGGTTGCGTGGCCGATTGCGACGCCTTGCGTTCCGCTTCCCTGCAACCGTGCAGCTTCCCCTCATGCGCGGATTGCGGGCGCAGCGTGATGCCGCGAAGGGTTTCAGCGAGGCAGCGTGGATGGCCGCGAAGCTCATCGGCCCATACCTGCGTCGGCACCTGCGCGGTGGTGCGACGGCCGGCGCCGCGGGCACGGATGACGCGCTCGACGAGATCAAGGACGGCGACCTGTTTCTCCTGCTCGGCTCGCCCTGGTATCCGTTCTATGAGCGGAGGTTGGAGGCGGTGCGCGGGCGCGGCGCGTGTGTCGGCGTGCTGGTCTATGACATGATCCCCGTGATGCGTCCGGAATGGTGCCATTCGAGCCTGGTGAGAACGTTCCGCAACTGGATGCGTTCCTGCCTGCCGCTTGCCGACCGCGTGTTCGCGATCTCGCGCTCAACCGCGCGTGATACCGAGATTTTTGCCATGCGGGAGGGCTTCGCGCTGCCCGCGCCCGTCACGGCGCTGCCGATCGGCACGGGGTTTTCCGGCTCGCCACCGACTGGGGTCGAGCGCGATGACCTGCCGGCGCCGGGCAGCTACGTGCTGTTCGTCTCCACCATCGAGCCGCGCAAGAACCATCAGATTTTGTTCCGTGTCTGGCGCGAACTTGTCGCCGCCCTGCCGCGCGAGCGTGTGCCCACCCTGGTGTTCGCCGGGCGCGTGGGGTGGCTGGCGGACGACCTGATGGGCCAGCTTGCCAACGCAGACTGGCTGGATGGTTTGATCCGCCATGTGGACTCACCGACCGATGCCGAACTGAACTCGCTCTATGCCGGGGCGCTGTTCACGGTGTTTCCCTCGCTCTACGAGGGTTGGGGTCTGCCGGTGACGGAGGCCCTGGCGCATGGCAAGCCCTGCCTGGTGGCGCGCACCTCCTCGCTGCCCGAGGCCGGTGGCACGCTCGCGCGCTATTTCGATCCCGACAACCTGCACGATGCGGTGGCGGCGGTGCGCACGCTGCTCGAGGATCGGGAGGGGCTCGCCGCGTGGGAGGCGGAGGTGCGCGCGCGGTTCCGCCCGACCTCCTGGCACGAGACGGCAGCGACGTTGCTTGCCGCCATGGACGAGGTTGCAGGCCAGCCCCGCCGCCCGCGCTTCACGTCCGCCTGATCCCGGTTGCGCGGACCGCGCCCGGCGTGCAGGCTGGACGCAACGGGGGTGCCATGACATGTCGAGCCTGAGCCAAGCCGAGTTCGCCTTCCTGCTGCGCCGCGCGGGGCTGGAGCTTTCCGACGCTGAAATAAGCGACCTGTTTCAAAGCGGGTTTCAGTCCTTCGCCGCGATGATGGAGAATGTCCGTGCCAGCGGCATGCGGCCGCGCGAGATCGAACCCGCCCATGTCTTTCGCGTGGATGACAGGGCATGACGCCGACCATTGCGTCGGCGTCGCGCGCGATCGCCGCACGCACGCTCTCACCCGTCGAACTGGCGCAGACCTGCCTCGCGCGGATCGAGGCGCGCGATCCGGTGCTGCACGCCTTCATCCTGCGCACACCGGAGCGCGCGCTGGAGGAGGCACGCGCGGCGGAAGGGCGGCAGATGCGGCGCACCCTGCGCGGGCCGCTCGACGGCATTCCGATCGGCCACAAGGACATCTATGAGACCGCGGGGCTGGCGACCACGGCGCATTCGCGGCTGCTGTCGGATCACGTGCCAGCGGCCGACGCACAGACCGTGGCGATGCTCGCCGGCGCCGGCACGGTGCTGCTGGGCAAGCTCGCGACGCATGAGTTCGCGATCGGCGGACCGAGCTTCGATCTGCCCTGGCCTCCGGCACGCAACCCCTGGGACCCGGCACGCTTTCCCTCCGGTTCCTCCTCCGGCACCGGGGTCGCGGTGGCGGACGGCATGATCCTGGGTGGCACGGGCTCCGATACCGGCGGCTCGATCCGCGGGCCGGCGGCGCTGTGCGGGGTGGCGGGCATCAAGCCGACCTACGGGCGGTGCTCGCGCCGCGGCATCCTGCCGCTGTCATTCTCGCTCGACCACGCAGGACCGCTGGCGTGGACGGCGGAGGATTGCGCGCTGCTGCTGCAGGCGATGGCCGGGTACGATCCGCTCGACCCCGGCAGTGCTGATGTTCCGGTGCCGGACTTTTCGGCCGGTATCGGGGGCTCCGTGCAGGGGTTGCGGGTGGGCGTGGCCAGGCGTTTCCATGAGCAGGACAATCCGGTGACGCCGGCCTGTGCGCGGGCCGTGGAGGATGCGGCGCGGGTGCTCGCCTGCGGTGGTGCCGCGGTGCGCGATGTGACGCTACCGCCGCTGATCGACTACCAGTCGGCCAACAGCCTGATCCTGCATGCCGAGGCGTGGACACTGCACGAACCCTGGATCACCAAACGCTTCCATGAATACGGCGATGTCATGCGCTCGCGGCTGGCGATGGGGGCGGTGATGAGTGCTGCCGACTACATTCAGGCGTTGCGGCGGCGGCGCGAGTTGGTGGCGGCGACGCGCGCGGCGATGGCGGAACTCGATGTGCTGCTGGTGGCGGGGGCGCAGTCCGAGGCACCGCAGATCGAGACGGTGTCGAAATGGACGGCAGTGGGCAAGCCCGGGTTCATGGCGCCGTTCAATCTCACCGGGCTGCCGGCGCTGACGGTCTGCGCCGGGTTCGGCGAGGGTGGGTTGCCGGTCGGCGTCCAGGTGGTGGGGCACGCCTGGCAGGAGCCGACAGTGCTGCGCGTGGGGCACGTGGTCGAGCAGGAGTTGGGCGAGCGCGGCCGGCGACCGGCGGCCTGACATGGCAGCGCTGGGCGACATGGCAGCACGGGGCAACATGGCGGCGCTCGGTGCGGCCATCCGCGATGCGTTCCTGATCGACCCGGGTGCCTGCACCGTCAACCATGGCTCCTATGGCGCGACCCCGCGCGTGGTGCTGGGCGAGCAGGATCGCTGGCGTGCGACGATGGAGGCGCAGACCTCGCGGTTCTTCAACCGCGTGCTGCCGGGCGCGCTGCGCGAGGCGGCGGGCAGGCTTGCCGTCCATGTCGGCGCGGCGGCGGAGGATCTGGCCTTCGTGCCGAACGCCACGACCGGCGCGAACGCGGTGCTGCGCTCGCTGGATTTCGCCCCTGGTGACGAGATCCTGATGCTGAGCCACGTCTATGGCGCTGTACGCAACACGGCGCGCCATGTCGCGGCGCGGACCGGCGCGCGGCTGGTCGAGGCCGCGCTGCCCTGGCCCCGCCCGGACGATGCGGCGATCCTGGCCAGCATCGCCGGCGCGATCAGCCCGCGCACGCGCCTCGCGGTGCTCGACCACATCACCTCGCCGAGCGCCGTCATCGTGCCGATCCGCGAGCTTGTGACGCTGTGCCACGAGCGTGGCGTGCGCGTGCTGGTGGATGGCGCGCATGCGCCCGGCCAGATACCGCTCGATGTCGCGGCCATCGGCGCCGACTGGTACACCGGCAACGCGCATAAATGGCTGTTTGCGCCAAAAGGCTGTGCGTTCCTGCATGCGCGGCCTGAGGCGCAGGCGGGATTGCATCCGGCGGTGATCAGCCACGGGCTCGATAAGGGCTTCCTCGCCGAGTTCGACTGGACCGGCACGATCGACCCCAGCGCATATCTGGCGATCGGCGCGGCGCTGGATTTTCACGCGGCGCTTGGTGGCGAGGCGCTGATGCAGCGCAACGCGGCGATGGCGGCGGCGGCCTCGGCCCGGCTCGCGGAACGTGTCGGAACCGAGACCGGGCACGGCAACGGCGTGTGCGGCGCCATGGCGGCGGTGCGTATCCCGGGCGTCGGCACGAATGAAACGGCGCTGGCGCTGCGCGGACGGCTGATGGATGCCGGCTGCGACGCGCCGGTGCATGCGCTGGACGACGCGCTGTGGCTGCGCATCTCCGCCCAGGCCTACAACGAGGCGACGGATTTCGAGCGTCTGGGGGAGATCCTGCGGACCGTGCTATAAGCGGCGCAAAACGGAGGACGCACATGCTTGCCATTCGTCCCGCGAGCCCGCTGGAGCGGCCGGATTTCTTTGGCGTCGTGACCGGCATCGATCTGCGCCGGAAACTCGATGCGCCGACGCTGGCCGCGATCGAGGCGGGGATGAACCGCTATGCGGTGCTGCATTTTCCGGCGCAGGCCATCACCGACGAGCAGCAGCTCGCCTTTGGACAAAACTTCGGCGAGCTGGAGCTGGCGACCGGCGATATCGCGCAGGGCGCGGAGCGGCGGCTGGCCGAGGCGCATCTCAACGACATCTCCAACCTCGGCAGGAACGGCGAGGTGCTGGCGCGCGACGACCGGCGGCGACTGTTCGGGCTAGGCAACATGCTCTGGCACAGCGACAGCAGCTTCAAGCCGACGCCCGCGAAATATTCCATCCTCTCGGCCCGCGTGCTGACCAGCCGCGGCGGCAAGACCGAGTTCGCCGACATGCGGGCGGCATGGGACACGCTGGATGCGGCGATGCAGGCGGAAATCCGCGACCTGGTCGCCGAGCACAGCCAGCTCTATTCCCGCGGCTCGCTCGGTTTCGAGGACTGGACCGAGGCGGAGCGGGCGCGCTGGCAGCCAGTGCCGCAGCGCCTGGTGCGGCGGCATCCCGTCACGCGGCGGCTCTCGCTGTTTCTTGCCAGCCACGCCGGCGCGATCCGCGGCATGCCGGTGCCGGAGGCGCGGATGTTGTTGCGTGATTTGACCGAACACGCGACCCGGCGCGAGCGCGTGCACGCGGATCGCTGGACGCTGCATGATGTGGTGATGTGGGACAACCGCGTGACGATGCACCGCGCCCGCGCCTATCCCGCGAACGAGGTGCGCGAGCTGCGCCGCACGACGGTCGCCGACGTGGCCCCGACGCTGGCGCAGGCGGCGTGATGGACGCGAACCCGCGCTGGACGCGCCGGCCGCAGCACTCGACCTGGGGCGATTGGGGACCGGACGACCAGCTTGGCCGGGCCAATCTGCTGACCCCGGCGAAGGTGCTGCAGGGGATTGCGGAAGTGCGGGAGGGGCGGAGTTTCTGCCTCTCGCTGCCGCTCGATTTCCCCGGCGGCAACGTGCTGAACCCGCGGCGCAACCCGCCGGTGCTGGAGCCGACGCGCCGGGAGCACGGCGTGCCGAACATGACCTATCCGCTGCGCTGCGACGACCCGACGGCAACCGACGTGATCTGCGACGACCGGGTGATGCTGACGCTGCAATATTCGACCCAGTGGGACAGCCTCGCCCATGTCGGCCAGATGTTCGACGCCGACGGCGATGGCGTGCCGGAGGATCGTTTCTACAACGGTTATCGCGCCGGCGAGGATATCGTGGGGCCGCTGGCCTGGACCGGCACCACGGCGCACGAAACCGGTCGGACGCCGGGCGCACACCGGCTCGGGGTCGAGAACATGGCTGTCGCCTGCATGCAGGGGCGCGGCGTGCTGGTGGACCTGCTGGCGCATACCGGGCCAACGGCTGAGATCGTCGGCCATGAGCGGCTGATGCAGATCATGGCCGCGGACGGCGTGAGCGTGGAGCCGGGCGATTTCCTGCTGTTTCGCACCGGCTTTGCGGAAATGCTGCTGGGCATGGGCAAGCAGCCGGACCGGGAGAAGCTGTTTGCCTCGGCGCCGATGCTCGACGGGCGCGATGACAGGCTGCTCGACTGGATCGGCGCCAGCGGCGTGGTGGCGCTGATCGCCGATAACTACGCGGTGGAGGCGCACCCCGCGCGGCCCTGCGCCGAGGATGTCTGCGCCACCCTGCCGCTGCACGCCCATTGCCTGTTCCGCCTCGGCGTCTATCTCGGCGAGTTGTGGCATCTGACGGCTCTGGCGGACTGGCTGCGCGCGGCGGGGCGCAGCCGGTTTCTGCTGACCGCACCGCCGCTGCGGCTGCCTGGCGCGGTCGGTTCGCCAGCAACACCCATCGCGACGGTATGACCGCCAGCGAGGCGTGACATCGACGGCGCCAGCGGCTAGGCCGGCGCATGTCCTGGCTGCGTCTGACCGAACTGCGCCTGCCGCTCGACCACACGCCGGGTGCGCTGCGCGAGGCGGTGCTGGCACGGCTCGGCGTCGCTGACGGCGACCTGCTGACGCTCAGCGTGTTTCGCCGTGGGTGGGACGCGCGCGGCCACGCGCGGGTGCGGCTCGTCTACTCCGTCGACGTGGAGCTTGCCGGCACCGCCGCGGCGCGCGTCCTGACGGCGCATCCGCGCGATGACAAGATCCGGGAGCGGCCGGATATGCGCTATCCCGGCGCCAGCCGGGCACCTGCGGGCGGGGTGCGGCCCGTGGTCGTGGGTGCCGGGCCGTGCGGGCTGTTCGCGGCGCTGATCCTGGCGCAGGCGGGGTTTCGGCCGATCCTTCTCGAACGCGGACGGAGCGTGCGCGAGCGCACCCGGGACACCTGGGCGCTGTGGCGACGCGGCGTGCTGACGCCGGAGAGCAACGTGCAGTTCGGTGAGGGCGGCGCTGGCACGTTCTCCGACGGCAAGCTGTATTCCGGGGTCAGCGATCCGCGCCATCTCGGACGCAAGGTGCTGGAGGAGTTCGTGCGGGCCGGGGCGCCCGAGGAGATCCTGGTCAGCGCCAAGCCGCATATCGGCACGTTCCGCCTGGTCTCCATGGTGGAGAGAATCCGCGCCGCGATCGAGGAACTCGGCGGCGAATACCGGTTCGAGACGCGCGTCGAGGACCTGGCCATCGATGCGACCGGGGGTGAAAGGCGGCTCTGCGGCCTGGTGCTGGCGAGCGGCGAGACGCTGCGGGCCGATCACGTGGTGCTGGCGCCCGGCCACAGCGCGCGCGACCTGTTCGCGACACTCGACGCGCGCGGCGTGGCGCTGGCGGCAAAGCCGTTCTCGATCGGCGTGCGCATCGAGCATCCGCAGGGAATGATCGACCGCGCACGCTTTGGCGCCGATGCCGGCAACCCGATCCTGGGTGCCGCCGACTACAAGCTGGTGCACCACGCGAGCAACGGGCGCGGTGTCTATTCCTTCTGCATGTGCCCCGGCGGCACGGTGGTCGCCGCGACCTCCGAGCCCGGACGCGTGGTGACCAACGGGATGAGCCAGTATTCGCGCAACGAGCGCAATGCCAATGCCGGGATCGTCGTCGGTATTTCTCCGGCGGATTATCCCGGCGGGCCGCTCGCCGGGATCGGCTTCCAGCGGCACTGGGAGAGCCTGGCCTTCGTGGCCGGCGGCGGGGCGTATCGGGCGCCGGCGCAGTTGGTGGGTGATTTTCTGGCCGGCCGCGCCTCGACCGGGCTCGGTGAGGTCATGCCGTCCTACCGGCCGGGCGTCACGCCCACCGACCTCGCCGCCTGCCTGCCGGATTTCGCGGTCGCGGCAATCCGAGAGGCGCTGCCGGCCTTCGCGCAGCGCATTCCCGGGTTCGACCGGGCGGACGCGGTGATGACGGGGGTCGAGACCCGCACCTCCTCGCCGCTGCGCATCCCGCGCGGTGAGAGCGGCGAGAGCATCAACACGCGGGGGCTGTTCCCGGCGGGCGAAGGGGCGGGGTTCGCCGGCGGCATTCTCTCGGCCGCGATCGACGGTATCCGCGCCGCCGAGGCGGTGGCGGCGGCGATGGTCAGCGAGGCCGCACGGGCGGCGTAACCGCGCCGCGCGCCCGTTCAGTCGAGCCCCCGTTCAGTCGAGCCCCCGCTTAGTCGAGTGCTGAGCCGTTGGTGTTGCCCTGGCCGCGGCCGGGGGTCCAGACCGGGTCCGGCGCGCGCCACAGCACGCGGTCGGCCATCGCGTCCGCGAGGGCTGCGGCCATGGCGTCGAGCATGCGTTCGCCCTTGGCCGCCGTCGCCGGGCGCGGGTCACCCATCACGCCGGTGGCCGGCGCGCGCTCGGAAAAGCTCCAGAAGCGGCTGAAGCCGGGGTGGGTCGGCACGCGTGGCGGCGCCTGGCGCACCGCCTCCTCGAAGCGGTCGGTCTGCACCGCGTCGCCCATCATCGCGAGCATCACCGAGGTCTCGGCCTCGCAGGCATGCTGCGGGCCCTTCGCCGTTTCCAGTTCGGCGGCGACGGCCTCGGCGGCGATGAACCAGGGCGTGGTGGCGACGACCGGCAGGCCGTATTCGACGGCGAGTTCCCGGGCGGCGACGGCGAGCGGGTCGATGTTGCCGCCATGGCCGTTGACCAGCAGCAGCCGGGCAAAGCCGATGGCGCGAAGGCTCCGCACGACACCCGAAAGAACACCTCGGAATTCACTGAAATTGAGACTTATTGTGCCACCAAACGGCAGGTGGTGTTCGCTCATCCCGGTCCACATGCCGGGCAGGACCAGCACCGGCATGGTCGCGGCGGCGAGGCGCGCGGCGCGGATGGAAATCTCCCAGGCCGTGCGCGTGTCCGTGATCACCGGCAAATGCGGGCCATGCTGTTCCAGGGAGCCGACGGGGAGCACGGCCAGCGCTCCGCCACGGGCGGCCAGGGCACGGATTTCCGGGCCCGTGCAGCGGGTCCAGTCAACCTCGGTCATGCGGGTCACTCCGTTTTCGGGTTCAGTGCTGGGCCGGTCCGAAGCCGAGGAATCCGGCCGAGGGGTTCGGCACACCGGGATTGTTGGAGAGCCGCAGCGGTTGGGCCGGCGCCGCACGCGGTGCGGGTGCGATGGGGGCAACGCGCTGCGGCACGCCGCTGGCAGCGACCTCGTGGACGGGGTTGGCGGGCGGCCTTGCGCCCGGAGCCGGCTCGCCACCACGCGCGGAGAGCAACAGGAAGGTGATGTCGTTGCGCGCGAGGTCGACCGAGAGCTGAATTGGGGTCTCGCCCAGCGCGTTGCGGGCGTTGAGGTCCGCACCCCGGCTCAGCGCGTCGCGCGCGGAGGCGATGTCGCCACGGTCGATGGCATCAAAAAGCTGCGCGTTGGGCGAGAGATCGCGCGCCGCCCGCTGGGCACCGACGATCGGGCCGGTCGATTGCGCGCCGGGCAGGCCGGGCGGCGCGGGCGCCGGCTTGTTCCCGACCTGCACGTGCTGCGCCGGGCCGACCTGGCCGTTGGTCGGCGGCAGGATCTGGGCCGCGGCGATTCCGGGCAGCGCCGCGAGGGCGACTATCAGCAGGGCAAGACGCATCTTCATCATGAGATTCTAGCACCCGCGGCCGCGCCTGCGAAGCCGGTCCACTTCCAGGCGGGCGCGCCCCTCAGGGAAAATGCCTGCCGTTGAGCCACCAGAAGCCGGCGTTGAGCCAGATCGCGTAGGCGACCCAGAGCGGATAGGGCGCGAGCAGCAGCCCGGCGAGACGGTCCCGGCGGGCGAAGGCGGCGACGGTCGCGACCACCAGGACCAGCAGCAGGAGGCAGATGCATAGCGCGGCGCCGATCGCGTGCAGCGAGAAAAAGGCCGGGGACCAGGCCGCGTTGACGAGGAGCTGCCAACCCCACAGACGCAGCGAGGCATAGGCGCCGGGACGTGGGGCGAACTGCCAGATCCGCCACGCCGCCACCCCCATCAAGACATAGAGCGCAGTCCAGACGACGGGGAAGGCGGCATTGGGCGGCGTGCCCGGTGGCGCGATAAGCGACGGATACCAGACGCGCACGCCCGCCGAGGTCGCAACACCGGCGGTGATGCCAACGAGCAGCGTGAGACCCACGAATCCCACCAGCGCCAGCAGCGGGCCGCCGCCCGCGCCAGGGGCGAAATCACCACCGTCATTGTCCTGGAAGGCACACACTCCCCTGCAACCGGGTTCCCTGCTCTGCCGGGTTCAGCGACCTTCGCGCCGCCAGGCGAACACGGCAAGCAGGAGGATCAGCGTCAGCGCCGCCCACGCGGGCAGCAGCTTCACCGCGTCCACCCCCGTCACCACATGGGCGTGCCGGCGCAGCAGGCCGATCCAGCCATCGCCCTTGGTGAGGCGGCCGGGCTCGACCATGCGCAACGCCGGTGCGCCCTTGGGATCGAGCCAGACCACGGCGCCATGCGAGGCGGCGACGGCCGGGCGGAGGATGGTCGCGGTCGCACGCAAATCAGCGAACTCCGGCGGGTCGGCGGGGCCGGCGGCGGCAAAGGCGGAAAGCCCACCCTCGTCGACGCGCCAGACGCCGACCTGCGGCGCCGGCAGGCGGGCGCGGGCCAGGCCTGGTCGGACTTGCGCCAGTTTCAGAGTGTGGGTGACGCCGTTCGGGCCGGTCACGGTGGCGGGTGGCGGGGGGGTGGCGGCGAGGCTGCGGCGGGAGACGGTCAGCACGCCACGCGCGACACTCGCGACGAGCCGGTTCTCGGCCAGCGATGGCTCGCCCATCGACCAGTGGGCGACGCGGCGCAGCAGCTCCGCCTGTG
Source organism: Pseudomonadota bacterium (assembly GCA_021780935.1). The sequence continues at coordinate 75,246 of JAJXXT010000024.1, read as the reverse complement.
GGCCGCCGCCCATATGCCCGCGTGACCACAGCCAGATCTGGTCGGAGAGCAGCATCGCGACATGGCCGCGCCCGACATGGGCGGTGACGAGCAGCGGTCCCCCGCCCTGCCCCGCGCGCATCAGCACGTCGCTCGGCACGTCCGGGTTCCGCACCGCGGCGAGGCGGCGATACCACGGGCCCCAGGCGGGCCGCCCGTGGTTCCAACCCGGAAGCCCGGCGGTGACGGGGTCGCGCCGGCCGAGCGTCGTCACCCAGGGGCGATAGGGTGCGTTGATGACGCCGGCGGATCCGAAGGATGCCGGCAGTTCCGGCAGGATGGCCCCGAGCGGACTGTCCGCGAGACTGTCGCCGCCGGCAAACTCGCGCCCGACGGAGACCAGAAGCGCGCCACCCGCGCGCACATAATCGACGATGTTCTGGATGTAGCGCGGCGGCAGCAGGCCGCGATTCTTGTAGCGGTCCAGGATGATGAGGTCGAAATCCCTGATCTTGACCTGAAACAGCTCGTTGACCGGGAAGGCGATGAGGGAGAGCTCGTTGAGCGGGGTGGAATCGGCCTTGGCCGGCGGGCGCAGAATGGTGAAGTGAACGAGATCGACGGATGGGTCAGCCTTCAGCAGGCGCCGCCAGGTGCGCTCCCCCGGATGCGGGCGGCCCGAGACCAGCAGCACGCGCAGCCGGTCGCGCACGCCATTGATCGTCAGCACCGTGCGGTTGTTGATCGTGCTCACCTCGCCGGGCAGCTTCGGCACCGAGAGCTCAATGACGGTCGGACCCTCTGCGGTGATCGGCAGGTCGATCTCGTGCGTCGGGCCGACGGCGACGTTCTGCACCACGGGCGGCGCGCCATCGCGGCGGATGGTAAGCGGCACGGCGCGGCCGACGGAGGTGCCGCGGTCCGGCAGGCCCATGTCCTCGATCGCGATATCAATGCGCACGGTCTTGCCGACGATGCCGTAGGTGGGCGCGGAGACGATGCGGATGCGCCGGTCCGTCTGCTCGCCGCGTGCGGGGATCAGCAGATGAAAGGGGGCCGGCAGATGCAGGTTCGGCACGGCGTCCGAGGCCTGCCCGTCGGTGATGGCGACGACACCGGCGAGCCGGTCGGTCGGAATATCGGCGAGGGCCCGGTGCATCGCGGCGATGAGGCGCGTGCCTTGCGAGCCTTGCTCGGGGACGGGGACGGTGCGCCATTCGAGGTTGGGGATGGCGCGGGCCTCGCTGGTGAGCCTGGCCGCGGCGGCGCGGGCGAGGGCCATGCGGTTGCCCACGCGCATGCTGGCGGAATGGTCGACCAGCATCAGCCCGATATCGGGCAGGTTGCGGTGCGTCTGGGTGATGAGGCTAGGGCCGGTAAGCCAGAGCATGATGGCGGCGAAGGCGGCCAGCCGCAGCCACGTGCCGCGCGCCCGGCGCCAGAACGAAACTGCCAGCACGAGCGCCGCGACCACGCCGAGCGCGACCAGCGCCCAGAGCGGCAGCAGCGGCAGGAAGCGTAGGGATGTGATGGCTTGCGAGGTGGTCATCGGGCCATCCCTATTGACCGAGCCGGCGCAGGATGGCGGGCACGTGCACCTGGTCGCCCTTGTAGTTGCCGGTGAGCGCGTACATCACCAGATTGACACCGAAACGATAGGCGAAGACGCGCTGGCGATTGCCGCCGGGAATGGTGGCGTAGAGAAACCGGCCGGAGGAATCGCGGGCCCAGGCCGCGGCCCAGTCGCCACCGCCGATCACCACCGGCGAGACGCTGTCATTGGCGCGGTCCTGACCGCGCTGCACCCAGACTGTTCCACTCGGGAAACGTCCTGGGAACTCGCGCAGCAGATAGAAGGTGCGGGTGAGCACGTGCTCCGTGGTCAGCGGCGCGAGCGCCGGGATGGTGAGGCCGCGCGCGAGACGCCGCAGCGCCGGCGCGGCGCCGGGCGCGAAGCCGGGTGCGCCGTCGCGCGTGTCGATCAGGATGATGCCGCCATAGGCCATGTAGGCGTTGAGTGCGGCAACCGCTGCGGACGAGAGATCGGGCTGGCTGGCCGTGATCGGCCAGTAGAGCAGCGGGTAAAATGAGAGATCGGACCGGCCCGGCACCACCGCCTGCGGGCGCGCGAGATGGGCGGCGGTATGGGCGGTGACGTATGCCGAGAGACTGGCCAGCCCCTCACGCGAGACCTGATCCAGCCGCGCGTCGCCGGTGACGATGTAGCCGAGCGTGGTGCGCAGGGCCGCGCGCGGAATGGTGGTGGGCAGCGGTGGAACGGTTGCCGCCTGGGCCGGTCCCGATTGGGCATGAGCCGACAACGGCAGCGAGAGCAGCAGAAGGGCTGCCGCCGCCGGGCGCAGCAACCCGCGTAAACCGAGCGCGATCGCGAGGTCGATCGCCAGAAGCAGCGCCGCGAGTGCCAGCAGCCAGGGACCGATCGCGCGGGCGCGTGGCGGCGCGGCCAGCGGCTGGACACGGGCGCCGGCCATGCCTGGCGCGTCCGCCGGTGGTGTGATCACGGCACCGAGGTTCAGGGCGCGACGGCCCGAGGCTGGACCGTAGAAGCCGGGCGGATGACGCGGCGACACCAAGGTTGTGGGAATGGCGGCGGCGGTGACGGCCGTGGCGAGCGGCGGCGGTGGACCCAGCTCACCCTCGCCCGAGAGGGTTTCGGCCGGTGCCAGACGCTGATTGCCGGCGACGTCGGCAACGCCCGAGGAAAGCATCACCAGGCGATGCAGCATCGATACGAAAAGCCCGGACAGCGGCAGGTCCGACCAGCTCGCATTGGCGGTGGTGTGCACCAAAACGATGCGTCCGCGCCCGTGCGTCGCGGCCGTGACCAGCGGTGTGCCGTCGGTGAGCGCGGCCCAGACGTGGTGCGCAAGCGTCAGCCCCGGCTGCGCCAGGACCTGACGGCTGATGCGGACATCCTTCGGTACAGGCAGGCCGAAGAAGGGCGAATCCGGCGGGAATGCGAGCAGCCCGCGTGGTCTGGTCCATGACATGGAGCCACCGAGCCGGCGGTCGCCACGCAGCAGCTTCACCGGCAGCAACGGGTCCGGATGCGCTGCCATTTCCGGGCCCGCGAAGCGCAGCAGCAGACCGCCGCGGCTGACGAAGCGCTCGACCGCGTTGCGATCGGCGCCAGGCGGCAGCGGCACGTCGGCCAGCACCAGAACCGAAAGCGGGCTTGCCAGCAGGGTCCTGATGGAACCGGTGTGCAGGTCGGCGAACGGGGCCATGGCGCGCTGGAGATAGTACAGCTCGCCCAGCAGCGGTGTGGCGGCGGTGAGCGCGTTGCCGGCAACGAGGCCCACCGGGCGGCGGCGCCAGCGCTCGTCGAGCAGTGCCACGCCGCCAGCCGAGCGCAGCACAGTGCCGGGTGTCGCCCCCGGCGTCGCGGCCGCGGCAAGGGTCAGACGGTCGAGACGGTTACGCAACGTAAGCGGCAGCGCGACGGGCACACTCGTGGTCGCGGCACCGGGTGCGAAATGCGCGGTGACGCGGGCCAGCGTGCGCCCGGTGCCCTGCTGCGCCAGCACATCGTAGGCCGCTGCCTCCGGCTGCGGCGCGCGGGCGAGGCGGGCGATGAGGGCGCCGGCGCGCGATTGCGGCGGGCGCATCAGCACGGCGGGCGGGGTCGCATCCTGCAGGATGGTGACAGGGCCGGCGCGGGCGAGCGCGGCAGCAAACCGCCGCCAGTCGGCGAGGGGGCCATCGGTGAGCCCGTCGGCGACATAGGCGACGCTCACCCCCGCGTGGCGTCCCGCGGCGGTGAAGACGGCAAGCGCCCTGGCACTCGCGCGCCGGTCGACCGGCCATGGCTGAGGTTGCAGCGCCGCGAGGCGGGTACGCAGGCTGACGAGCGGTGCCGGCGGTTGCACGACGGGGGCCGTACCGTCCGCGGCGGGCGCGGTGGCGAGCAATGCGATCTTGCGACCCGCCCGTCCGGCGCGCGCGGCGACGGCCGCGGCCGCGGCAAGCCGCTGCGGCCAGTCCGCGGCACTAGCCCAGCCATTGTCGATCACCAGAAGCACCGGCCCCCGGCCCGCGAGCCCGCCGCCCGAGTTGAGGACCGGCCCGGCAAGCCCCACGATCGCGAGCCCGCTGGCGAGCAGACGCAGGGCGAGCAGCCACCATGGCGTGCGCGCCGGGGTTTCCTCCCTCGCCGCGAGCCCGAGCAACAGGCGGATGGCGGGAAACCGCTCCTGGCGTGGTGCCGGCGGGGTCACGCGCAGCAGCCACCAGAGCAGCGGCAGGGCAGCCAGCGCGACGAGCAGCCCAGGCGTGGTGAAGCTCATGCTGGAGCGGTTCTCACGGGCCGCCGCCCCGCCCCGGCGCGAGCGCCTGATGCAGGGCGAGCAGCGCCAGTTGCGGCGCCTGGTCGGTGCGGTGGACGGCAAAGCTCCAGCCGGCGGCATGGGCGATGGCGGCGAGCCCATCCTGCTGCGCGGCGAGACGGGCGGCATAGGCCTCGCGCACGCCCTCCACGCGCGGCACCAGCGTGTCCGCGGGCAGGCCGAGGCCGAGGAAGCGCACGCGGCCGGTGTACGGCAGCAGAATCTCCGCCGGGTCGAGCACCTGCAGGATGTGGCCGCGCACATGGCGCTGGGCGAGATGCGTGACGGCGGCCCCGATTTCCTCCAGCGGATCGAGAAAATCGCCGATCAGCACACAGGCGGCGTGGCGCGGCGGCGGCATTTCCAGCACGGAAGCGGAACCGGGCAGCGTGTCCGCCGCCTCGCGGTCCAGGCTCATCGCGAGGCGTTCCAGCGCGTGGCCGCCGGTGACCGGGCGATGGCCGAGCAGCGCGACCCGCTCACCGGCCCGCAGCAGCAGCGAGGCGAGCGCCAGCAGCAGCAACTCCGCCCGCTCACCCTTTTCCACCGTGGCGAGGCGGGAGCGCCAGCGCATCGACGCAGCGTTGCTGCGCCAGAGCAGAACGGTCTGCGCCGCCTCCCACTCCGTGTCACGAACATAGGGACGGTCGCCCTTGGCCGTCTGACGCCAATCGATGGCGGCGACCTGGTCGCCGGTGACGTAGGGTCGGAACTGCCAGAAACTGTCGCCATGCCCGACCCGGCGCCTGCCATGCACGCCCTGGGCGACGGTGGCGGCGACGTGCAGGGCGGCGACCAGCAGCGGCGGCAGGCCAGCACCGAGCGCTTCGCCCCGGAACGCCTGGGAACGCGAGGCGCCCGGAGAGGCGCGGGCGGAGTTCATCCCAGCCGGGCGACGAGACGCGCGATGATCTCCGCCAGCGTCACGCCATCGGCGCGGGCGGCGAAGGTGAGCGCCATGCGGTGGCGCAGCACCGCGGGCGCCAGGGCGGCGACATCGTCGAGGCTCGGCGACAGCCGCGATTCCAGGATGGCGCGGGCGCGGGCGGCAAGCATCAGCGCCTGCGCCGCGCGCGGCCCGGGGCCCCAGGCGACGTGGCGGCGGATGGCCTCGTCGTCGGTACTCTCCGGCCGGCCGGTCCGGACCATCGAAAGAATGCCGTCAACCACGCTCTCGCCGACCGGGACACGCCGGATCAGGTTCTGGGCGGCCATCAGTGTCGCCGGGTCCATGGCCTGCGCGGGGCGGGCTTCGGCGGCGCCCGTGGTGGCGATGAGCATCGCGCGCTCGTCGGTCTGCTCCGGGTAGGTGATGCGGATTTCGAGGAGGAAACGGTCGAGCTGCGCCTCCGGCAGCGGGTAGGTGCCCTCCTGCTCGATCGGGTTCTGGGTGGCGAGCACGTGGAAGGGTGCGGGCAGCTGGTGCTCCACGCCGCCGATCGCGACGCGGCGCTCCTGCATCGCCTGCAGCAGGGCGGACTGGGTTCGCGGCGAGGCGCGGTTGATCTCGTCGGCCATCAGCAACTGGCAGAACACCGGGCCGGGGACGAAGCGGAAGGAACGGCGACCATCCTGCTCGTCCAGGACTTCCGAGCCCAGGATATCGGCCGGCATCAGGTCCGGGGTGAATTGCACGCGCTTTGCGGCAAGCCCGAGCACGATGGCGAGGGTCTCGACCAGGCGGGTCTTGCCGAGGCCGGGGACGCCGACAATCAGCATGTGGCCGCCGGAAAGCAAGGTGATCAGCGCCTGGTCCACCACCTCGCGCTGGCCCCAGATGGCACGTCCGATCTGGGTTCGCACCGCGGCGATGGCCGGCGACAAGGCCTCCGCCTCGGCGAGCAGGTCGGTACCAGGCATGATGGTGGACATGCGAACGTCTCCGGGCACCCGGGAGATATGGGGCGTGCCGTATATCCCGCCAGCTATACCGGAAGACGATCCGCCGGTGCGCACGGGTCTTTGACCAGGGTTGTCATGCTACCTATATCCGAGGGCGACAGGGAAGCTTGTCGTCGCTTACGGAAGGATAGCGGATCAATGACGCCCGGGCGCGGCATGGCGGCAGGGACTGCACATTGGGAGGGCGGGCGATGACGGGGTCCGGGCGCGCGGCCCGCCCGGCGCTGCCGGCGCTGCGGCCGGGAGCTTGTGGCACGGTCACCGATGCCGGCCGCGCGGCCCCGCGACTTCCCGTCGAGTGCGGCGACCTGCCCTTCCGCATCACGCGCGACGGCACCTGGCTGTATCGGAACTCGCCGATCGGGCGGAAGGAACTGGTCTGCCTGTTTGCCTCGGTGCTGCGGCGCGAGGCCGATGGGAGCTTCTGGCTGCAGACGCCGGCCGAGCGCGGGCGCATCGAGGTGGACGACGCGCCGTTCGTCGCCGTGGAGCTCGACTGGCACGGCGTCGGGCGCAACCAGTGCCTCACGTTTCGCACCAATGTCGACAAGCTGGTCTGCGCCGGGCGCGACCATCCGATCCGCGTCGCGCACGATATCCTGACCTGCGAGCCGACGCCCTATCTGCATCTGAAGGCCGGCGGCGGGCGCTTCCCGCTGGAGGCCCGGATCTGCCGGGCCGTCTATTACGAGCTGGTGGCGCTGGCCGAGCCGCACGAGGTGCTGGGCCGCAACATGCTCGGTGTGTGGAGTGAGGGTTGCTTCTTCCCCCTCGGCGAGATGCCGGCGGCGGACCAAGCGGACGAGAACTAGGATGCTCGACGGGGCGGTGCTGCGGGCGCGGCTCGACGCGGCCGGTCCATGGGCCGGGCCCGCCAGAGTCGAGCGGAGCCGGATCGAACCGGCCGGGGTGGAGCGGGGCGAGAATGGCGCCCTGATCCCCGCGGCGGTGCTGGTTGCCATGGTGGACGGAGCGCAGCCAGGCGTGCTGTTGACCAAGCGCAACGAGCGGCTGTCGCACCACGCGGGGCAGGTGAGTTTTCCCGGCGGACGGATCGACCCCGGCGACGCCTCGGCGGAGGCGGCGGCGCTGCGCGAGGCGGAGGAGGAAGTGGGGCTGGCGCCACGCCATGTCGAGGTGCTTGGCCGGCTTGCGTCGCACGCGACGGGAACCGGATTCGGGATTGTGCCGATCGTGGGCCTGGTGGCGGAGCGGGTGCTGGCCGAGTTGCAGCCGCAGCCGGCGGAGGTGGACGAGGTGTTCGTGCTGCCGCTCTCGGTGGTGACGGACCCTGCGGCGCCACGGCGGCAACGGATGCAACGCCTCGGCGAGTGGCGCGAATTCTGGGTCTGGCCGCATTCGCGCCACCTCATCTGGGGGGCGACGGCGGCGATCCTGGTGCAGCTCGCCGAACGGCTGAGGCGATAGGCGCGGTGCTGCGCGCGGTCGATTTCGGACTGTTCCTGGTGCCGACGGCGCTGTTTCTCGCCTGGTTGTTGCTCGGGCGGGTGGCGACCGGGCGGTATGTCGCCGCGGCGGTGCTGGCGGTGGCGGCATTGGGAACGTTGACGGTGATTTACGGCGAGGCGCGGTCGATCCCGAACGGTGAGCGCTATGTCCCCGCGCGGCTGGAGCAGGGGCGCATCATCGCTGGGCATGGGATGCCACGGAACCCGCAGCGATGAGGCCCGAGTTTCTGGACGCGAAGCCGCTCGCCGCGGTGCTGGCCGCGCTGCCGCAGGCGCGCGTGGTGGGGGGCGCGGTGCGCGACCACCTGCTCGGGCTGCCGGTCGGCGAGGTCGATCTCGCGACGCCCGAGCCGCCGGAGGCGGTGGTGCGGATGCTGGTGGCGGCGGGCCTGAAATCCGCCCCCACGGGAATGGCGCACGGGACGGTGACGGCGATCGCCATGGGGATCGGCTTTGAGGTTACGACGCTGCGCCGCGATGTGGCGACGGATGGGCGCCACGCGACAGTGGCGTTCGGTGCCGACTGGGCGGCCGACGCCGCACGGCGCGACTTCACCATCAACGCGATGTCGATGGACCGCGATGGCACGGTGTTCGACTACCATGGCGGGTGCCACGATCTCACGGCCGGGCGAATTCGTTTCGTGGGCGATCCGGCGGCGCGGATCAGCGAGGATTATCTGCGGCTGCTGCGCTTCTTCCGCTTTTATGCGCGGTTCGGGCGGGTGGCGCCGGACGCGGCCACGCTCGCGGCGATCCGCCATGGCGTGAAGGGGCTGGGACAGCTTGCGGTGGAGCGGATCTGGCGGGAGTTGCGCGGGCTGCTCGCGGCACCGTCACCCGCCGCCGCCCTCGCGCTGATGCGGGCCACCGGCGTGCTGGAGGCGGTGCTGCCCGAGGCGGTGAGCGCGGCGCCGGGTGAGGGCTGCGCGCTGGTACGGCTCGCGGGCCTGATCGGTGGGGCGGGTGCGGTCGCCACATCCCGCGCCGTGGCGGCGCGGCTGCGGCTCTCGGGCACGGAGCGTGAGCGGCTGGCGGCACTGGTCGCGGGGCCGGCGCCCGAGCCCGCGCGCGCGACGCTGCGTGCGGCGATCGCGACGCTGGGACGGGAGGTTGTGCTCGGGCGCCTGATGCTCAGCGGCGCCGATGCCGCCGTGATCAGGGCGGCGGCGGCGGAGTCGGTGGAGCCGTTTCCGCTGCACGGGCGCGACCTGGAAGCGCTGGGCCTGGGCGCCGGGCCGGCGATGGGCGCGCTGCTGCGCGAGGTTCAGACCTGGTGGCTGGCGGGGGGAGCGGAAGCCGATCGCAGCGCCTGCCTCGCGGAGGCGCGGCGCCGGATGGCGATGTAGCCGCGAGGCGAGCTTCTGCTCGCGGTCTCGTCGGTGCGGCTCAGATGATGCGCGCGTCGCGCAGGGCGCGGCGGGCCTGTGCCACCCAGCCGGTGATGCGGCGCGAGCGCGGCAGGCGCCAGTTGAACGGGATCATGCGGTGCAGGATGTCGTCGCGCAGCACATAGTGGTGCAGCAACGCGGCCGCGGCGTGCAACCCCACCACGATGACGATGCCGTTGGCGGCGAAAGCGTGCATCGAGAACAGCGTACGGCGCGAGATCATCGACAGGTTGATCAGCGGCGGCACCTGGAACAGGCCGAACACCGGAATGGCGTGGCCGCCCTGCCATTTGAGCAGAATGCCGAACACGACGATGGCGATCATCAGCAGGTAGAGCACGACGTGGCCGGCATAGGCGGCCAGCCCCATCAGCCCCTTCTCATGCTCCGGCGCCTTGTGGGTGGCGCGCCAGGCGAGGCGCAGCAGGATGATCGCACCGACGCCCAGCCCGAGCGCGTAATGGGAGCTCACCATGAGGTGGTTGAGCACGCTGCCGCGGCCGCCGATGAAGCGAAGCTGGCCGAGGCAGTAGACCGTGCCGATCAGAATCGCCGTCAGCCAGTGAAAGACAATCGCCGTCGTGTCGTAACGCAGCGTCGCCGGGCGCGTCGGGCGGTCGGACATGGTGGGGCACTCCATTTGCTGCAACGCAACATAGACCGCCAGCGCGACTTTTTCAGGGCTGTCGGATTAACAAACACTCATGGTCGCGCCGGCAGCCATGCGTGGATCGCGGGGCGGGCACGCGGCGGCCCAGGAACGGCCCCGCCCCTGGATCACGCCGCGAGGTCAGGCCGCGAGGGCCTGCACCGGGTCCTGCCAGGAAAGCCCGAGCGAATCCGCCACCGCCCGGTAGGTGACCTGGCCGGCATGAACGTTGAGACCGCGGCGAAGATGGGCGTCGTCCCGCAGCGCCTGGCGCCAGCCCTTGTCCGCCAGCGCCAGCACGAAAGGCAACGTCATGTTGTTCAGCGCGAACGTGGCGGTGCGCGCGACGCCGCCCGGCATGTTGGCGACGCAATAATGCACGATACCGTCCACGATGTAGGTCGGCGCGGAGTGTGTGGTGGCGTGCGAGGTTTCCGTGCAGCCGCCCTGGTCGATGGCGACATCGACGATCGCCGCCCCCTTTTTCATCGTCGCGAGCATGGCGCGGGTGACGAGCTTCGGGGCGGCGGCGCCGGGGATGAGCACCGTGCCGATGACGAGATCGGCGCGCGCCACCAGCTCCTGGATCGCGTCGCGGGTCGAGAACACGGTCCGCAGGCGCGAGCCGAAGCGGGCGACGAGACTGCGCAGGACGGCGGCCGAACGATCGACGACGGTGACCGCGGCGCCCATGCCGATCGCCATCATCGCGGCGTTGCTGCCGGAGACGCCGCCGCCGAGGATGACCACCTCGGCCGGCGGCACGCCGGGCACGCCGCCAAGCAGCACGCCGCGACCGCCCATGGCGTTCTCCAGGCAATGCGCGCCAACCTGCACGGCCATGCGGCCGGCGACCTCGGACATCGGCATCAGCAGCGGCAGGCCGCCCGCTTCGTCCGTCACTGTTTCGTAGGCGATGCAGGTGGCGCCGGAGGCAACCAGGTCCCTGGTCTGCTCGGGGTCGGGCGCGAGGTGCAGATAGGTGAACAGCACCTGCCCCGGCCGCAGCTTCCGGCGCTCGGACGCCAGCGGCTCCTTCACCTTCACCACCATCTCGGCCTCGGCCCAGATCGCGTCGGCGTCCGCGACGATGCGCGCGCCGGCGCGGGCGTAATCGGCGTCCGCGATGCCCGACCCCTGCCCCGCGCCCGCCTGCACCAGCACCTCGTGGCCGTGGACCACCAGTTCCGAGACGGAGGACGGGATCAGGCCGACGCGATCCTCACGATCCTTGATTTCCTTGGGGACGCCGACGCGCATGGGGTTACTCCTCCGTGTTGGTGCACCTGTCGGAACGCCCTGGCGACGGAAGGCCGGTGAGTGAGGTCGGGCGGGCGGACAGGCGAAAGCCGGCGTCTTATCGCGCCGCGCGGCACGATCGTGCAACCACCCCCGCCCGACGGGAAGGGACCCCGCGCATGCCCGACGCGGGAAGGGGGCTCAAACGCCGAGCTGGGCGATGATCGCCGCGGCCATGCCCGCGGTCGTGCCGCTGCCGCCGAGATCCGGGGTGAGCGACAGGCGATGCTCGATGACATGCTCGACGGCGCGAGCGATCATGGCTCCGGCCTCGCGTGCCGGCCCTGAATCGTGGTGGCGGCCGAGCCAGTCGAACAGCATTTTGCCCGACATGATCATGGCGTAGGGGTTGGCGATGTTGCGCCCGGCAATGTCCGGCGCCGAGCCGTGCGTGGCCTGCGCCATGGCGTGACGCGGCCCGGCGGAGAGCCCGGCGGCCATGCCGAGCCCGCCGACCAGGCCCGCCGCCTCGTCGGTGAGAATATCGCCGAACATGTTGGTGGTGACCACCACGTCGTAGCGCTGCGGCGTCATCACCAGGCGCATCGCGAACGTATCGACGATGGCTTCGTCGTAGGTCACGTCCGGGTATTCATGGGCGAGCCTGCGGCATTCCTCGGCGAACATGCCGCAGCCGAGCTTGAAGACCGTGTCCTTGTGTACGGCGGTTAGGTGTTTGCGCCGGGTGCGGGCGAGCTCGAAGGCGGCACGCGCCACCTTGGACGATCCCACACGGGTGATGACGCGCACGGAGATGGTGACGTCGTGCGTCGGCCGAAACTCACCGCAGCCGGCGACGACGTTGCGGTCCGGCTGGAAGCCCTCGTTGTTTTCCCGAACGATCACGAGGTCGACGCCCTGATGCAGGCAGGGTAGTGCCGCGTAGGATTTCGCGGGTCGGATATTCGCAAACAGATCGAAATGTTTGCGCAGGATCGGGTGCGGATTGATCGCCTCCGCCACCTTTGGGTACGCCATGTGGCCGATCGGGCCCAGGACCCAGCCATCCATCGCCTCGAGCCGCGGCAGCGTGTCGTCCGGCATCGTGGTGCCCAGCGTGTCGAACGCGAGCCGGCCGATGGGCAGGTTTTCCCACTCGATGGCGAGCCCGGTCCTGGCCGCGGCAGCCCGCATCACCTCGACCGCGGCGGGGACGATCTCATGGCCGATATCGTCCCCATTCAGAATGCCGATCTTCACGTGCCAAAGCTCCTTCGTATGTCAGGGAGAGAGGGTTTCGAGGCTGCGCCCGTTGGTGCGCGGGCCAAAGATGCCGACGGCAATGATGATCACGGCCATCGCCGTGCCGCTCATGATGAAAACGCCGGGCGCCCCGAAGCCGGCCAGCAGGTCCGCCACCCAATAGCCGATGAAGATCGAGCTGATGCGGCTCCACGAGAAGGTGAAGCCGACGGCGCGGGCACGGATGCGGGTGGGGAAGAGCTCCGCCGCGTAGGGGTGGAAGATGGCGATCAGCCAGTTGTTGCCGAGCGCGATCAGGCCGCCGCTGACGATCGCGATGACGGCGCTGTGGGCGTTGGCGAACACCGCTCCGGCGAGGCCGATCAGCAGCGCGCTGCCGACGAGCTGGTATTTGCGCTCGATCCGCTCGGAGAAGTAGCTGGCGCCGGCGGCGGCGACAGGAGCGATGAGCACGATCATCGCGGTGTAGTCGAGCGATTGCACGACGGTGAAGCCCTGCTTGACCAGCAGCATCGGCGCGAAGGCCGTGAAGCCGAACACGGCGATGGTCTGAGCGAACTGGAAGATCGAGATGATGACGGTGCGCGGCAGGTAGAAGGCAGAGAACATCTCCGTCCAATGCCCCTGCGCCACCTCCGCGTCGGGCGTATCGGCACTGGGCTCCGGCAGGTCGCGGCCGAGTTCGGCGCGCACGCGGGCCTCGAGCGCGCTGACCACGTGGTCCGCTTCCTCGTCGCGGCCGTGGACCTCGAGCCAGCGCGGGGATTCCGGCAGGCCCTTCTGCGCGAACAGCACCAGGATGCCGCCGACCGAACCGATGGCCACGACCCAGCGCCAGCCGGCGATGCCGAGCGGCGCATTCGGCACCAGCGCGGCGGCAAGGAAGGCGGCAACGGGAATGGCCGAAAGGATGAAGATGTAGGCTGCCGTCATGTAGCGGCCGCGGGTGGCGCGCGGGGTGAGCTCGGTGATGTAGCTGTCGTTGTTGATGAGCTGCATGCCGACCGCGAGCCCGGCGATGAAGCGCGCCAGGTCGATGAGCGTGGGGTCGGAGAGGAAGGCGATCGAGAGCTGGGCCACGGAGTAGACCAGCATGGAGTAGACGAAGATGACACGCCGCCCCAGCAGGTCTGAGACGAAGCTGAAGGCGATGGTGCTGATGAACATGCCGAGGAAGAAGCTCGCGAGGAAACTCGCGAAGAGATGCGTGTCGAACAGGCTGCCGGGTTTGGCGACGAAGATGCCGGCCTTCACCAGACCGAGCGAGATGAAGCCCGGCATGAACAGCTCGTAGAACTCGAACCAGCCGCCTGACGCGATGCGCGCGACGAGGCCGAGCATATGGCGGGAGGGCGGCAGGCGGTCGATGCGCGCCAGGATCGAATAGGGCGGCCCGGCCGTGGTTGTCTGGTTCATGGACGTTCTCCTGTTTTTGTTTTGCAATGGCGTCGGAAGGGCGGGACCGCTAGGGCGTTGCCGCCTCGGCGACGGCGGCGGCTGAGTCCAACGCCTCGATCCGCCAGGCGAGGTGCAGCAGATGCCGTGCCTTCGCCTCGCCCAGATGCGGGCTCGCAAAGCCGATGAATTTCCGTTCCAGATCGGCATCGGTCATCGGGCGCGCGATGCTGCCGATAGCGTGCGCCACATGCTGCTCCGTGCTTGTGCCATCGGCGAAAATGATGCCGACACGGGCCGCGTCGGGCGCCAGCGAGGGGTCGATCCTGGCGGTCACGCGCCGGCGCAGGGCAATGATCGCGGGGTCGCCCACCGCGCGATCGGAGAATTGCTCCTCGCCACCGTTACCCTCGATGAGGGCTGCCGCGACAGCGTGGTAGACGCTGAACTTGCCCTCCAGGCCGGTGCGTGGCTCCTGCTTTCCGGTGAGTTCGAGGACCAGCGGGTGGACGCCGAGCGCGACCTCGCGGATGGCGGCGACATCAACGCCCCTGGCGCGCAGTTGCAGGCTGCCATCGATACTTGGGTGGATGACGATGCCGCAAGCGAAGGGCTTATAGGTATTGCCGAGAATCTCGTAGCGCTCGCCGAGTTCGTCGGTGATCTGCCGGGTATCGTGGCGGGTGCTAAGGACGTTGAGCCAGCCGCGCCGCGCCTCCAGCGCCGCGGCGGAGCTGGTATAGCCGCTCGCCGCGAGCAGGGCGGCCGTCATGCCGTTCTGTGCGGCGCGGCCGGGATGGAAGCTCTTGGTCATACTGCCGAACATCTCGCGCAGCCCCACGGGCTGGCTGGCGGCGAGCCCGAGCGCCCAGGCCATGCGCTCCGCGTCCAGCCCCAGCGCCTTACCCACGGCGGCCGCGGCTCCGAAGACGCCGGCGCTGCCCGTGATGTGCCAGCCGACATCGTAATGTTCCGGAAAGACAGCGTTGCCGATGCGGCATTCCACGTCGATGCCGAGCACCAGGGCGTTGACGAACTCAGGCCCCGAGATCGGCCGATGCTGGGCCAGCGCGAGCAGGGCGCTGGCGACCGGGCCTGCGGGGTGGATGACGGTGCGCAGATGCGTGTCGTCGAAGTCGAACACGTGCGAGGCGATGCCGTTGACCAGGCTTGCGTGCAACGGGTCGAGCCGGTCGCGGCGGCCGAGCACGCCGGCGGATGGTGGGCCGGAAAACGGCGCGAGGGCGGCAAGCGCGATCTCGACCGCCGGGTGCCGGCAGCCACCGACGGCACAGCCGAGCCAGTTGACGAAGGTGCGTGCCGCCTCGTGACGGACCGCGGGCGGAAGGGCCTCGGGTCCCGCCGCGGCGAGATGACGCGCGAGGATCAGCGTTGCCGGCGGCGGTGCGGTGGTGCTGGCGGCAGAGCCGTGGTCGGGCACGCGTCCCCTCCCCATGGTTGTATATTGTCGACATTCAGGCAAATCTGGCACGGCAATGCAAGCCCTGGCATACGCCGCCGTATGGAACAGCTGACGCAACTGCAGATCCTGCAAACCCGCTCCGTCGCCGATCTGGTGCGCGAGGAGATTATCGGACTGATGAAGCAGGGCGCGCTGACCGCTGGGGACAAGCTCAACGAGGTGGACTACGCGCAGCGCTTCGGCGTGAGCCGGGCGCCGGTGCGCGAGGCGCTGCGGGCGCTGGAGGCGGCGGGCCTGGTGCGGCTGGAGAAGAATCGCGGCGTGTTCGTGCGCGAGATCGCCGAGCCCGAGGCACGCGAGCTTTACGACCTGCGCGCGACATTGGACGAGATGGCCGGGAAGCTGCTGGCGCCACGCGTCACGCCGGCGATCGCGAAGGAGCTGCGCGATTGGCTGGAGCGGCTGGCGGCGGTGGCGGCGACCGGGGACATGGCGCGGTATTTTCCGCTCAACATCGCCTTCCACGATCGGCTGGTGGTGCTGGCGGGCAACGCGACGCTGACCGACTTCTACCGACAGGCGATGGACCGCATGCACCTGTTGCGGCGGCGTAATTTCAACGAGGGGCTGGGCAGCGCCGCCTCCCAGACCGAGCATCGGGCCATCGTCGCGGCGCTGACGACGCGCGACCCGGCAGCAGCCGCGGCGGCGATGCGCCAGCACGTACTCAACGGCTATACGCGGCTTCTGCAACACCCCCCAGCGGCGATACGGCAGGCCGACAGGCGCTGAACGGCCGGCGCCCATACGCGGCGCCCATGCGCCACGCCCAGGTGCGCCGGCTGGACCCGGCGCGAGGGGTTTGCCATCGTCGTCCCCGCACGCGGCGATCGGCGCCGCGCGGCCGCCGGGGGAGTCGGGCATGAACAGTCTGGTGCTGAAGAATCTGCGACTGCTGGAGCCGGAGGTCGGCGAATTGCAGGACGGGCTGCAAATCCGCCTCGAAGGTGACCGCGTGGTGGAGGTGGGACCGGCGGTCGGGGGCGAGAACGTGCTGGATTGCGGCGGGCGCGTGGTGATGCCGGGGCTGATCGACTGCCACGTCCATGTGACGCTGTCGGACGTGATGATCCCCAACCTGGAAAAGGTGCCGCTGACACTGGGCACCGCTCGGGCGGCGCGGCTGATGCGCGGGATGCTCGACCGCGGCTTCACCACGGTGCGCGACACCGGCGGCGCCGACTGGGGACTGCGCCAGGCGGTGGAGGAAGGTGCGATCGCGGGGCCGAGGCTGTTCATCGCGGGCCAGGCGATCGGGCCCACGGGCGGGCATTCCGACCCGAGGCGGCGCACCGATGTGTTCGGGCGGCGTTGCCATTGCTGCGACATGATGCGCTTCGGCATGGCGGTCGCCGACGGTGTTTCGCAGATGCGCCAATCGGTGCGCGAGCAGATGCGTCAGGGCGCGGACCAGATCAAGATCATGATGTCTGGCGGGGTCGCCTCACCCTATGACCCGCTCGATAGTTTGCAGCTTGCGACCGACGAGATCGCAACGGCGGTGGAGGAGGCGCACGCCTTCGGCCGCTATGTCTGCGCGCATGCCTATACGCCGGCGGCGATCACGCGCGCGGCGAAGGCCGGGGTGCGGACGATCGAGCATGGCAATCTGATCGATGACGCGTCCGCAGCACTGATGGCCGAGAAAGGCATGTATCTCGTTGCCAACCTCGTGACCTATTACGCGATGCAGGAACGCGCAGCGCAATTCGGCATGAACAGCGACATGCTGGCGAAGAACGAGATGGTGATTGATGGCGGGCTGCGTTCGCTCGAAATCTGCAAGCGCGCCGGAGTGAAGGTGGCCTATGGCACCGACCTGCTCGGCGGGTTGCAGGAAGAGCAGAGCCGCGAATTCCTGCTGCGGCGGGAAGTGCTGCCGGCGATCGAGGTCATCCGGGCCGCGACGACGATCGCAGCCGAGGTGATCCGCATGGAGGGCAAGCTCGGCACGTTGCGGCCGGGCGCCTATGCCGACCTGCTGGTGCTGGACTCCGACCCGCTGGCGGATTTCGGGGTGTTCCAGGAGCAGGGCGCGCATATCGCGGCGATCATGAAGGGGGGGCGGTTCCACAAGAACCGGCTGTAGCGCCGGTGCGGTGGGAAATGTTCACAGACGCGGCAAGGGACCCAATTTTACGGGTGCGGCGTCGGCATCGTTGGTGGTTTCGCGCGCTGCCGCCGACCAACCCGGCGCGCATCCCCGAACCTGGTGATCGTGCCCAATCCCGGCACGATCCTCGAATGTGTAGCCCCAAAACAGAACACTCCCGGCCAAAACGGCTCGGGAGTGTCGGTTTCGATGGTTGCGGGAGTTGGATTTGAACCAACGACCTTCAGGTTATGAGCCTGACGAGCTACCGGGCTGCTCCACCCCGCGCCCTTGATAAATAAGGATAAATTCCACGAATACGAGCTGTCGAAATTTGGTGTGCTAAAAAGTGTGCTGATCGATGCCGCCATGGGCGTGAAATATCCATTATTCTGTATATTTGTCAAGGAATATCCATCATAATGCATAATTCCTGGTAGTTTTTTGCCCTGAAGGAGCTCATGGCACGCGCTTCCCAACCCCTCTCGCCCGCATTGTCCGCGCTGAGCAGCGCTCTGCAAGCCATGCGCAAGGACCGCCGCCTAACGCAATCCGAGCTCGGCCGGCGCACCAGCCGAACCCAGGCTCACATCTCAGCCATCGAAAGCGGCTCTCACGACCCCCGAGCCTCGACCTTGGTCGCCATCGCCGCAGCTCTCGAATGCGAGTGGGTGTTGGTTCCCAAAGAGCATGCTGACCGCAGAGCGTAATATGACCTCGGAGCCCATCGCTTACCCCGACTGGACAGAATACAAGAAAAAAAGCGGCCTCGATCCGCTCGGAATGCAGAACAGCAGCATCAATCTCTATCAACGTTTGGTTCCTGGCATCAGCAATGTAACGTTGCGGGTGCGCTACTACGGCCTTTATGCGTGGCTTGCATCCATTTATGCTCATCGCATCGGCGACACGAACCCAAGGGTATGGCAGAAATTCGTGCGGCGCGCTGAAGCCGTCTATGCCCTAGCCGCTCAGATGCGCGGTGATGAGGGCGGCATGGCTGGCGTGTTGTGGGCACAGCGAACGCTGGAGACCGATCAGGCGTCGGTCGTGGAGTTTGCGCGCCATGCCGACCCGGACGGCGATGGCCAGCCTTATCTACAACAGGCATGGGGCGCATATGGGGCGGCCTACGCCAGTCAGCTCTTCGAGACCGGAGTTTATGCTGTGGCGAAGGATCATCAGATCCCTGTGCCGAGCCCCGAGTTCGGCGAGCGATTGGGACAGGCCTTTGAACAATCCGCCGGCCCGTTGGCGAAGCGCTTCTTCGACACGGTTCAGAGCGGATCTGTCACCCGCGAAGATCTTGACGACTTTACCGCCCTAACACCGTCGTCCATCCCGGACGGGAGCGCCGAGCGCCGATTGTACCAGGACATCCTTTTCGCGATGGGGCCCCTCCAACGGCCTGCCGATTTGTCTCGTCGGCAGACGCTGCTGTTGCTCCTTCGGGCAGCAGACCACCTCCACAAAGTACCCGATGTTGCAAGCGCACGGTGGCTCTTTTACGCGGAGGCGGGTCGAGATGGCCACGAGTTCGCGGCCAATGACCCCGCTTTAGAGCAACAACGCCTTCGGTGGTTTATCTATCAAGCCAATGACCTGCTCCACTACAGTTATGCAACCCTCCTGAAATTTTGCCTTGATGAACTTGAGCGCTTTCCGGCGGGAACAACGCTGAATCGACTGCTTGCCGATGCCGTATCATCTATCTCGGATGCTGCGCCAGCATGGCCAGAGACATGGCAGGCTTTTCTTAGCGACACGCCGCCCGCGGGCAATGCCAACGGCGGTGGCCCATTTGCGGAGCGCCGACTGACGGAATCGATCAATGGCACCGCCGGCGTCAGCCATAAGACAACGGCGCAGGAGGCTTGGGCCGCGCTAAAACTGTTGGCCGTCGTCATGAGGCGAACAGAGGCCGTCAGCACATTCATTCATGCTGAGCTGGGACACCTCGACCGCGAGGGATTTCATTCGCTTGTAACCGAAGCGGCATTCCTCAATGCGAGAAGGGAGGAGCGATTCACCCGTATGGTCGCACGGATCATTGAGGAACGGGTCATCAAGCGCCACATTTGGGTCGCACATCGCAAGTTCAGATACCAGAATGACTACACCTTCCTTATCGAGGTTGACGATGGCCGCGTTCGCCCGCGCGCCCAAAGCACACCGGTTCTTACAAACCCTCGGCTCGGCCCAGCCATCACCTTCCTCCAAGACCTTCATCTGATCGACGGCCGCGGCGTCACAGCGCAAGGTAAAGCCTTAGCGGACTCACTATGAAGCTCTACGAGTACTTCGGAGAAAGTGGCTTCCACACATGTCTGGTGACGACGTTCGGCATCGACTTTGACGCCTACGAACACGTGATCCTTTCACGCGCGCGCGGCGCTGACTGCCACAACAATCTTCTCATTGCGGATGATCACATGCTGTCCTTGGCCCTGGACGGCAACTCGTCTCTGCCTCGGCACGCTGGCCGCCTTTACAGCGTTACAGGCGCGACGGCGAAGGGCGTCTTTCATCCGAAGATTGCCCTGCAGCTGGGACGCTCCAAGGGGCGGCTGATTGTCAGTTCAGGCAACATCACATCTGCCGGCCTCGCCGGAAATCTGGAAATTGCCGGTACCCTGGAATGCACGACCGAGGAATCAGGCGAGCGCCAGCTTGTGAATGCTGCCTTCCAGTACCTCACAACATTCCTAAACATGCGCGACCCCGGCATTCGACAGCAAACCGACTGGATGCTCGCGCGTACTCCGTGGCTCGTGGAGGACGCCCCCCGGCGGGAGACCGTTACGCTCAAAGACGGGTCCCGCGCGGCGTTCCTTACGGCGGGTGGTTCACAAGGAATTGCACGACAGTTTCTCACGGGCATCGGCGATGAAAAGCCGGAACGACTGATACTCCTCAGCCCTTTTTGGGATGAAGATTTGGCTTCGATCAACCATCTCATCGATGCGACGGGGGCGACCGAGGCCGTCATTCTGCTCGATGAAGGCCGGCACATCTTTCCAACAGATGCAATTAATCCGGAGCGCCCGATCAGCCTCCGAAGGTTCAAGGCCTCGGACGAAAGCCGCTTCATTCATGCGAAGCTGATTATCATTCAGACTGCACAGGCCGACCACGTCCTATATGGGAGTGCGAACTGCACCTCGGCCGCACTCGGTAATGCAAATTACGCGGGGACTAATGAGGAAGCATGCCTCTATCGTGTTCTACCGCCAAATGCGGCAGTCGAGAAATTAGGGCTAGCGACGGCACTCAACTCGACGCCTCTCAGCAAGGACGCCATCGCTAGGTCGTCGCCAGGCGAGCCGATACCAATTGAACTGCTTGGCACGCGGATTCCGGGCCGATTTTCCTGCCTGTTTGAGACCCTGACCTGGTGGCCACCGGGCGGCGCAACCCTGGCGACTAACCAACTTGAGTTTCTCAATGTCGACGGCGAGGCTATGGCACTCACGCTTCAGCCTTTACTATCCAGTGAAGCCGACGAGCAGCGATACCGGATCTCTAGCGCTAGCGGGGTGCGTCCAGCATTCGCGCGCGTGCGTTATGCGGATGGCACCTTGTCGGCACCAGCTGTCATTCTGATCCGTGACGAGTTGCGCGCGGCGGTCCGCGATGCACGTACGAAGCGTATCGACCCCGCGATTACGATGCTCGACAGTGAAACTGATGTCGGCTTGTGGCTCCTGGAAACGCTCAACGAGCTTGAAGCGGCCGAGACGGCTCTTCGCCAAGGAGCGCCGATAAAACGCCAGAAAGGGACACGTCCGTCGGAAACTGCCGCCAAGGTTGAGGCATATTCGACCCTGGACTACGAAAATTTTGTTGCCGGCCGACAGCTGAGAGCTGATACGGACGGCTTGTCACGTGATAGTCTTAGTGGGACGAGCCTTTCCCATATTCGAGGCTTCCTCAATCGAATTCTCGCTCTGAGCGGTCCATCACCAGACGTCACCACAAACGCCGAGCCCATTGCCGCCGCTGCGGCCTTCGACCTTGGCGATGACGTCGCGGATGGAAGCAACGCGCTGGAAGCAGGCTCCGACTTCACGCCGAATCTCGACACGCGCAAACCGCCGGCATCAAATCCTGACCAAGGGACGCAGATGGCGCAGCGTCATGCCCGACAGCGACGCGCCAGCCGCGATGAGCTGATTGGCGCGGTTACCAAACTTCACCAGCAGGTTGCCGCCAAGGTCAAGCTGACGGTCATAGACTTGCTTCGCCTGCGGGCTATGCTGATGGTGATCGTCGCCGCCGGATGGGACGGTCACTCAAAGCCGAGAAGCATGTTTCAAGTGCTCCCAACCTCTGGTGACATCGAGGCCGCTTGGCCGCGCCTTCTAGGCAAATCCCTCTTTGCGTATTTTGGAGGCAACGCGCCGTCGATCCGCAAGCTGATTATCGAGGACTATTTTGATCAGATTCCGGATGATATCCTAGAGTGCTGGGCAGGGTGCTTTTGGGCAATGCAGTCCATAATCGAGGCCTGCATGCGTCTTCCAGAATATAAATTCCTGATGGCAGCCTTCCGAAAACTGGGAACTGCCATCTATGCGCAGACTGGTCTGCGGCATGACGAGTTTTTTGACGCTCGGATCATGAAGACCTTCGATGCTTTGGGTCAGAGATTCGCCGAGCCCCTCCAACTGAATCGCGACCGAATGAGGGCCAGCCACAAAGCTACCGTCGCCTCACTTCAACCGGCCGCGCGAGCGACGCACGCCGCCGAAGGCCGAGAATCATGATCCGGATTACGACTACTGTCGAAATTCGGGGACCGGACCGAACGAACAAGCGCTTTGCCGGTCTTCGGACCCGCGAAGCAGGGCCGTCGAATCTCTGGTCTTGTGCACGCTTCCGACGGCGCCGCCCCATTCAGGCGGCAGAACAATATACGCACCCGAAATCCCATATTTCATATCAATATTTTATTGATATTCATTACGCTTATGCCATACTCTGCGAAACTTAATCGGGAGAAACTAAGTGGACGTCTTTGACCTCGATCGGCGCCTTGTTGACGATTATTCGAGGTTTTCTCGTTCCTTTACCCAAATTCGGGCGACGGATATCGAGGCGCAGGTCGAAGAGATATACCGCTCGCAGCGATTCTGGCCCGAGCCGCTTATTAGCCTCAATCCAAACTTTGAGCGCGACGCGACAATCGATGCCCTCGTGTCGGAGGGATCGCTACATGCCAATACGGGATTAGTGTTTCGGGCTGACGGGAAGCCGCTCCAGCTCTACCGCCATCAGGCACAATCAATCGCCAAGGCCTCATCACGGCAAAGCTTTGTCGTCACGACTGGAACGGGCTCGGGGAAATCCCTCTGCTTCTTCGTGCCGATCATCGACGCAGCAATCAGAGCCCGTGCAGCCGGAGAGGCGCCGCGAACGCGGGCGATCGTGATCTACCCGATGAATGCTCTGGCCAATAGCCAGCTAGAGGAACTTAGAAAATACGTCGATCAGTCCGGCTTGGCCGAGAAAGATAAGCCCACATTCGAACGCTACACGGGCCAAGAAGACCCAGAGGAAAGAGCGCGGATTAGAGAGCTCAAACCCGACATCCTATTGACGAATTTCATGATGCTCGAACTGCTCATGACCCGGCAAAACAACCTCGATCAGGCGGTCATCAGCAACGCTCAAGATCTCGACTTCTTGGTCCTCGATGAGCTCCATACATACAGGGGCCGCCAGGGCGCTGATGTCGCGATGCTGGTTCGGCGCGTGCGGGACCGTCTGTGCCGCGACCGAGCGCCCATATGCATCGGCACGTCCGCCACGATGGTCAGCGACGACGCCGTCGCGGACCCTGGTGCAACGGTTGCCGGCGTTGCGTCTCGCCTATTCGGCGTTCCTCTTACGAGTGACGCAGTGATTGGCGAGAGCCTTGAACGCGCAACTAACCCCGCACTGACACTGAAATCGGTCGGCTCGAAACTACCTGCGGCGGTCGAGGCTGAGACTCCAACGACGGCCACCAATGAACAGCTCCGATCGCACCCGCTTGCAGTCTGGATCGAACTAGAAGTTGGGCTACAGGACGGTCAGCGACTCATGCGCCGCCCGCCCACCACGCTACGAGCAGCGGCAGAAAAGCTAGCCGCTGAGACCGGTTGCGACCTGGCGCTTTGCCAAAGGCGACTTCAGGCAATGCTCATGCTCATGAGCAAGCCAGCGCACGAGCGAGGTGGTGCCGGCGATCGCGCATTCCTCGCATTCAAGCTCCATCAGTTTTTCTCCGGTGCCGGTCGCCTATACGCGACGCTGCGCGAACCCGGTCAGCGACGCGTGACCCTGGACGGTCAGCTCTTTGATCCGGAAGAGCCGACAACTCGTCTTTACCCAACCTTCTTTTGCCGGAACTGTGGCCAAGAACACCACCCGATTGTGCTGAGCATTCGGGAGGGTCACCAAACCGCGGTGCCGCGACCGATCGATGAGCCGCCGCTCGACGATGAAGAGAGTGGGGATCAGGCCGGGTATCTCATGCCCGTACCTGTAGGCGACGATGACTTCACTTTCGACGGAACTCCGAACGAGTATCCGGAGGATTGGCTCGACCAAGCCGGTCGGATCAAAAGCAACCTGCGAGCTCATGCGGCGCAAGAGCTGACTATCGACGCGAGCGGGATTGTCGGGAGCAACGGTCGCAAGGCGTGGTTTCTACCAGGAAAGTTCAGGTTCTGCCCCGCGTGCAAGGACCAACCTCCTGGGCAGGCTCGCGAAATCAATAAGCTCGCCGGACTCTCTGCGGAAGGACGGAGCTCGGCGACGACTCTTCTTGTATCCAGCGTTTTGCGATGGATGAACAACTCGGCGAGCGGAACGCCCTCTAACAAGCGCAAGCTGCTCGGCTTCACGGATAACCGGCAAGACGCGGCGCTTCAGGCGGGGCACTTCAACGACTTCTTGTTCGTGTCTCTCCTCCGGGCGGCCGTCTACGCAGCGGTATCGCAGGCCGGCCCAGAGGGACTTTCAGAGGACGAATTCGGTCGAAAGGTTCAAACTGCGCTCGGTTTTACTGCCAGCAATCGAGAACGGCGAGCAGAGTGGATGCTCGATCCGGACATCAAAGGTGCAGGGCAGATGGAAGCCGAGCGCACCCTCTCTCGCATCTTGTCCTATCGAGTGTGGAGCGATCAGCGACGCGGGTGGCGCTTCACCAACCCCAGCCTCGAAGATCTGGGCCTCGTGCGCGCCACGTATCTCTCGCTTGGCGAACTTGCTGGCGACGAGGAGGCCTTTGACGCAGCTCCGCCGGAGCTAAAGAACGCCGATATAGAAACTAGGCTGAAGGCGCTGACCATCTTGCTCGACGCGATGCGCCAGGGCCTCGCCATAACCGCGGACGCCCTCGATCCCATCACCGTCGAAGCAACAGCAGGCGCTGCGCGGCAAAGCCTGCGCGATCCATGGTCGATCTCGCAACAGGAGAACCCTCGGGTTGCGGCCGCCCTGATTATAGATGCCCCAAAGAAAGCCGAAGCCGGGGTGCGGGGCGAGCCCCTCATTGTGCGGGCCGGTCCGCGAAGCAGCTTAGCTCGGCGCCTCGGGCATCGCCGTCTCTGGGGAAAGCGACTGGACAGCAAGACGTATCTCGCAGTCCTGCGGTCACTGCTCAATGCAGCCTCGACCTATCAGCTCGTGCGCCAGGTATCGACAAGCTTTGACGTCGACGGGTGGCGGCTTGCCGCTAATGCTCTTCGACTCGTTGCTGGAAACGGGAGATTGGATGGCAGACCTCCCAATCCGTATTTTGTCGAACTCTATCGAACGCTAGCGAAGGCACTCTTAGAGGGAGGTGAAGGGCTATTCGGATTGGAAAGCCGTGCTCATACCGCCCAAGTCGAACAAACACAGCGCGAGTGGCGGGAGTGGCGTTTCCGGTGGGGTGAAGAGGATCAAAAGAAGGTCCAGTTAGCCAAGGATGAAATGCGCCACGCGGGAGAGCCGGACGTTTTTCTGCCAGCGCTCTTCTGCTCGCCCACGATGGAACTCGGCGTCGACATCTCCGCGCTGAACGCTGTTTATCTTCGCAACGTACCGCCGACGCCGGCTAACTACGCGCAGCGCTCCGGGCGCGCCGGCCGTTCCGGCCAGGCTGCCATGGTCGTGACTTATTGTGCCGCGCAAAGCCCTCACGATCAGTACTATTTTGAGCGGCCAGAGCGGATGGTGAACGGCTACGTTCGCGCTCCTGCGATCGACCTTGCTAATCGCGATTTAGTGGAAGCTCACCTACACGCCGTCTGGCTTGCGGAGACCGGCAAGGAACTGTCCGCGGACATCCCCCACGTTCTCGACCTTTCTCAAGAGACCATCCCGGTCCAAGCCGATATCGCGACAGCGTTGGATACGCCAGAGATCGTTGCGCGATCCGCAACGGGCATGGAGCGCATCCTTGCCAGCATCGAGCATGAACTTACTCCGGAAAATGCGCCATGGGCTGCCGATCGGGCTGCACTCGCGTCTGGTATTGCCGGCGACGCCGGACGCCGCTTTTCAAAAGCGTTCGAACGCTGGCGACAACTCTACCTCGGCGCTCGCGCTCAACTCATCGAGGCCAACCGCAAATCCGAGACACACGGTATCACGGCGGCGGAGCGAAAGGACGCAAAGAGCCAACACGTTCAGGCATACGAACAGCTCGCTCTATTGGAACGGGGCAACGCCACCGGCGGCTCCGACTTCTATACCTACCGGTATCTCGCGACCGAAGGTTTTCTCCCCGGCTACAATTTCCCGCGTCTCCCGCTCTATGCTTTCGTGCCCGCGGTTGGCGGCGGCGGCCCGAAAGCCGCATACCTCCAAAGAGCACGCTTCATCGCGATTGCTGAGTTCGGCCCCGGAAGCCTCATCTACCACGAGGGTCGCGCCTATAGGGTTTACAAAGCCAAGCTCCCGTCTGGCGTTCGAACTGACGACGGAAGCCGGCTCGAAACCGGCCGGATGTTCATTTGTGAGGAGTGTGGCGCCGGGCACGAGACGGACGAACCAGAGCGCTGCCATGCGTGCGCTGCCCCCATGGCGGGCATACATCCCGTCCGAAATGTTCTCCGAATTGACAACGTCGAGACTCGACCTGCCGAGCGCATTACAGCCAATGACGAGGACCGTCAGCGGCGTGGATTCGAGATTCAGACGACGTTTGCCTGGCCGTGGCGTGAAGGTGTGATTGATGCCGCTTCGGCCGTCGCGAGCGACTCAGAGGGAGACATCCTACGCCTCGATTATGCCTCTGGCGCAAAAATCAGCCGTCTGAATAAGGGGCTTCGCCGACGACGAGAGAAGAGCATCCTTGGATTTGGCATCGACCCGATGACGGGGCGCTGGGTTGGCGGAGAGATCGACGAAGATAATCCACCGCCACCCGACCAGCCCATCAAGCAGCGGATCGTGCCTATCGTGCAGGACAACAAGAACGCTGCGCTCATCCGTCTCGCGGGCGCGCCCGTAAGTCCAAAGGCGATGGCGACGCTTCAGCATGCTCTGAACCGAGGCCTTGAATTGGTCTTTCAGCTTGAAGAAGGTGAAACGCTCACGGAGCCGGTGCCAACACGCGACAGTCGCAAAGCGATTCTAGCGTTTGAGGCAACCGAGGGCGGAGCCGGCGTGCTCGGTCGCCTGACTAGCGAGCCTAAGGCGCTGGCAGACGTCGCCCGGGAAGCGCTGAGGCTGATGCACTATCAGAACGTGGACGAGGCTGTTGCCGCAAACGATATGGCGTTGCTCTCGACCAGTCCGGATGCGGACTGCGTCAGGGGCTGTTATCGCTGCCTGCTCTCCTACTACAACCAACCAGATCAGGAATTCATCGATCGGACGGACGGCGAGGCGCTTCAGATCCTGCTTCGGCTTGCGCGAAGTGAAGTCTTGCCCAGGCAACCCCGTCACGACCAAGCATGGTCTGATCCCTGGATTGATGCCTTCAAAACATGGAAGCTGCCGGCGCCAGTTGGCGATGCTCTGTCGTTGGCCGGGTGTGAGCTGCGATTTGTCTGGCCTAACCATCGCGTAGCGGCCGACGTCGGAAAGCTCAGCGAAGAAGTGATGACGGCTGCCGAGACGCAGGGTTTCACTGTCGTCGGACTCCCGGAACAGCCCGGCGATGAAGCACCGACAGAACTCGTCGAGCTTCTAGGGACCGACCGATGAGCGCGGCATTTTCGCCCGGTGATCTTGTATTTGCGCGTGGCCGGGAATGGGTTGCTCTTCCGTCGCCGGACGGTGAAGCACTCAGCCTGCGCCCGCTGTCGGGGGCAGAAGGCGATATTCAGATTCTTCTCCCTGCTCTAGAGCGGGAGCCGATCCGGACCGCACAGTTTGACGCGCCGGCAATCGGCGATGGCACCGTCCTTGCGACAAGCGACGCTGCCCGGCTGCTCTCGGAAGCTCTCCATCTCTCGCTCCGGCGTGGAGCGGGGCCATTTCGCTCTGCCGCCCGTGTGGGCTTTGAACCGAGAGCGTATCAGCTGGTTCCGCTTCTCATGGCGCTCCGCCTGCCAGTGGTGCGTCTGTTGATCGCTGACGATGTTGGAATCGGCAAGACCGTTGAGGCCGGCCTCATACTTCGGGAGCTGATTGATCGCGGAGAAGTTGACCGCTTCGCAGTTCTCTGCCCGCCCCACTTGGTTGAGCAATGGACGGGGGAGCTCGCCACCAAATTTGACCTCGATGCGGTGGCTGTAACCGCCTCGTCAGCCAGCCGACTCGAACGCGGCCTACCGGCATCCCAGACGCTTTTTGACGCGCATCCCTACACCGTGGTGAGCCTTGATTACATCAAGGCCGATAAGCGACGCGAGAGCTTCGCAAGGGTCTGCCCCGGGCTCGTGATCGTGGACGAAGCCCACGCTTGTGTCGGAACACATCAAGGTCGCCAGCAACGTTTCGAGTTGCTGAAGCGACTGGCTGAGGATTCCGAACGCCACATGCTCTTCCTAACCGCGACTCCCCACAGCGGCGACGAGGATGCCTTCGACCGACTCCTTAACCTGCTCGACAGCAGCTTTGGCGTTGTGGCGCTCGAAGACGAGGCTTCGCGAGCGCGGCTAGCACGTCATTTTGTGCAGCGTCGGCGAATCGACATTACGGGTCGCGAGTGGGGGGAAGACCGGGTCTTCCCGCGGCATGAAACAAAGGAGAGCGCCTACCGGTTCACAGAGGAGCACCGCGCGTTCCACGACGCGGTGCTCGACTATTGCTTAGGCGTGGTTGAGGGCGCGGGTTCAGATCAGCGCCGCCAGCGCCTCGCCTTCTGGGGAACGCTTGCCTTGATGCGCTGCGTCGGCTCGTCGCCCGCCGCTGCTCTCAGCGCGCTCCGCAATCGCCTTGAATCCGAGCCGGAACGTCTCGAAGAGCAGGTTTTCGATGACGACGCCGATGAAGCCGATGCGATTGACGTCGAGCCTGCATCTGGCCTGGAGGAAGCCGGCCCCCTCGCCGCGTTAGTCAAGGAAGCCGAACGTCTGACCAAGGCGCCTGACCCAAAGCTTGAAGCGACAATCAAAGAACTCAAGCCGCTCATCGCTCAGGGCGCCAACCCTGTCGTGTTCTGCCGCTTCATTGCCACGGCCGACCATGTGGCCGCCGCATTGCGAGCCGCATTGAAAGAGGAATTCCCGAAGGTTCGTATCGAGGCGGTGACCGGCGCGCTCACCTCTGACGACCGTCGGACCCGCGTCGAAAGTATGGCCGAGTCAGAGCAACGACTCTTGGTGGCAACAGACTGCCTTTCGGAAGGGATCAATCTTCAGTCCCTGTTCGATGTGGTCGTTCACTACGACATGTCCTGGAATCCGACGCGCCATCAGCAACGTGAAGGCCGCGTGAATCGATACGGACAGACCTCGCCCCTGGTCTGGTCGACCCTGCTCTATTCTCAGGATAGTGCGATCGACGGCGCCGTCCTCAACGTCATTCTGCGCAAAGCCGAGCGTATTCGGGCGGCTACGGGCGTGACGGTCCCTCTGCCGGATGATCGCGTGGCGGTCACGGGTGCCCTTATGAACGCGGTGCTGTTACGCAAAGGGCGCAACCGGCAACTTACCTTCGACTTCGGCTCGGATATCGAGAAGACGGAAGCGCGGTGGCGGAACGCTGAAGAGGGAGAGCGACGCTCACGCGCTCGCTTCGCGCAAAATGCCCTAAAACCGGAAGAGGTGGCGCCGGAGTGGCAGCGATGGCGCGACCTTCTTGGTGGCCCTGAGCAAGTTCGACGGTTCGTGGAGAGAGCCATGAGCCGCCTCGATGCGCCGCTCGATCCGGTCTCTTCCAACCTGGTCAAAGCGCATCTGGGCGCTTTGCCGACGAGCGTGAAGGAGCGGCTTGCGGGCCGAGCGTTGGAAGGAACGATTCGGCTATCTTTCGATGAACCGCCGGCCCCTGGTGCCGAGCGCGTGACGCGGAATCATCCGCTCCCGGCTACCCTTGCCGAAGCAATCTTCGAGGGCTCGCTTGATCCAAGTGCCTCGGCCATCACAGCGCTCGGGCGGGCAGGCGTCTGGCCTACCGCCGGCGTGAAGAGTGTCACAACGGTCCTCCTGCTTCGTCTCCGGTTCAAGCTGACGATCCACGGCCGCCGCGAACGCCTGTTACTCGTCGAGGAGGCCGGCGCCCTTGGCTTCGACGGGACAACGAGTGAGCCCACGACCTCCGGTGAAGATGCCATTGCTCTTCTCGAACATCCGGCAAGTGGCGACCTGGCTGCCAGTGCGCGCCAACGTATCCTCAGTCAGGCGCGGGAGCGGGCAACCGGTGCCTTCAGCGAGGGGATCGCGGCCTATGCTCGTGAGCGCGCGGCCAAACTCGCGCAAGATCACGCACGCGTCCGAGCTGCGGGTGCTTCGGTCGCACGCGTGAGTGTCGAGCCCGTTCAGCCGCCGGACATCATCGGGCTCTATGTCCTTTTGCCGCAGGGGGCATAGACGTGCGCCGTTCCCACCGCCCTCTTGCACTTGTTTCTGACGCCATCACCGTCGAAGGAGCTTTGATCGCGCCAGCCATACTGGCAAAGGTCGCGACGCAGGGAGCGGACGAACAGAAGGACTCCGACTACCGCATTCCGAAAGGGCTCACGCTTCGCGACGAGATCGCGCGGTATTTCCGGATCGGTCAGGCATTGTTCACCGACCTGTATGCCTCGGGAACGCCCTCGACGGCAAAGACGATCGGCTTCGTCGAGAGCCTCTTTCGCGATGTCTTCGGCTTCACCGATCTCTCGCGAGCGGGATCTCGTTCGCTCAACGGACGGTCATTCGCCGTCAGTCTTGAAGGATTGAACGGCAGAGTGCCCATCGTCGTGGTGCCGCCGGCCGATTCTCTCGACCGGGCGAGCGACCATCTGCCGACCGACACCCGCAGGCGATCAGCCGCATCGGCGGTCCAGGACTGGCTCAATGCACAAGAAGAGGCCCTGTGGGGCCTTTGCTGCAACGGTGAGCGCCTGCGCCTGTTGCGAGATAACGCGAGCCTCACCCGCCCTGCCTATATCGAGGCCGATCTACGCCAGATCTTCGAGGCGGAATCATTCGCGGATTTCGCGACGCTATGGCTGCTAATCCATGTCAGCCGTTTCGGTGCCCCAGGTGCGCCTGCCACCGATTGTGCCCTGGAGCGCTGGCGCGAAGCGGGCAGCAAGGAAGGGACAGCCGCGCGGGACCGGCTCCGTGACGGGGTTGAGGCAGCCCTCAAGGTGCTCGGCAGCGGGTTTTTGTCGAGCAACCCGGAGTTGCGTGGACGCGTGCGCAACGGCGAGCTCCCTCTCAATGACTTCTTCGGTCAGCTCCTCCGCCTTGTCTATCGCCTAATCTTCTTGCTCGCTGCCGAGGACCGGGGGCTCTTGCACGCGCCGGACGCCTCGGTCGGTGTACGAGAGCTCTACGCCCGGGGATATTCCTTATCGTCGCTGCGCGATCGTGCCGTGCGGCGCTCCTCGTGGGACGCGCATCACGACAAATGGGAAGGTCTGGTCATCCTGTTTGCTGCTCTTGCACGAGGCGAGAAGCGGCTCGGCTTGCCAGCACTCGGTGGTCTCTTCGCCGCGGATGTCATGCCAGAGCTTGAGTCCGCACAGCTATCAAACCGAACGCTGATGGAGGCCGTCTACCGTCTTGCCTGGCTGCGAGAGGACGCGGGTCTTGTACCGGTCAACTGGCGCGACATGGAAACCGAGGAACTCGGCTCCGTGTACGAAAGTCTCCTGGAACTGACACCTCGACTCGCGGATGACGAGCGAGTCCTCGAATTCGCAGAAGGAACCGAACAGAAGGGCCACGCTCGCAAGACAACCGGCAGCTACTACACGCCGGACGCCTTGGTGCAGACGTTGCTCGATTCCGCGCTCGATCCCGTACTCGAAAAGGTAGAGGCCGAAGCCGACGACCCCGCACGGGCATTGCTCGGCGTGACCGTGATCGACCCGGCATGCGGTTCTGGGCATTTCCTGCTCGCGGCTGGTCGGCGGATCGCAACACGACTTGCCCGAGCTCGGTCCGGTGGCGTTGCCTCGGTTGACGATTATCGTCATGCGCTCCGCGATGTGACGCGCGCCTGCCTGCATGGTGTCGATCGCAATCCGATGGCCGTGGAGCTGACCAAGGTCGCGCTCTGGATCGAGACCGTGGACCCCGGCAAGCCACTCGGCTTTCTCGATGCTAACATCCGCTGCGGTGACGCGCTGCTTGGCGTGTTCGATATGGCCACGCTGGCCAAAGGCATACCGGAAGCGGCGTACAAACCGCTCACCGGCGACGACAAAGGCACGGCGAAATACTACGCGACGCGCAACCGGCATGAGCTGGCCGGGCAAAGTGATCTTTTCCTCCGTGGCGGCAAACTCCCGCCAGCGAAGCCGCTCGCGGAAGAGCGCGCAGTTGTGCGCGCCATGCCGGAAGACAGCCCGGAACAGATCACGGAGAAACGCCGCCGCTTTGAGGCTACGCAGACGGATCGGCTAAGCTATGCCTGGAGAGAAGCGGCCGATCTCTACGTTGCGGCATTTCTCCTACCGAAGGCTGGTGGCGCACCTGATCCCGGCCAATCTCCGATGGTCCCGACGACGGGCGATGTCTGGCGTGCCCTGGCTAGCAAGGAGACGAACGCGGCTCTGGTTGCACGAGCTATCGACGCAGCGCGAGCCGCTCATGCATTTCACTGGCCCCTGGAGTTTCCCGACATCATGGCATCGAGCGGCTTTGACGTCGTGCTCGGCAACCCGCCATGGGAAGTGATGCAGCTTGGCGAGGAAGAGTATTTCGCTCAGCGGCTACCGGAGATCGCCGAATTGGCTGGAGCAGCACGCAAGAGGGCCATCGCCGCACTAGAGACGGAACGACCCGAAATCTTCGCCACCTATCAAGCGGACAAGCGGCGATTTGAGGGTGGCAACGAATTCGCCCGCGCCGCCGGCAGATTCGACCTGACGGCTACAGGCAAAGTGAATACCTATGCGCTATTCGCGGAGCTCTTTTCTAAATTGGCGAATAGTCAAGGACGGTCTGGGATCATCGTGCCAACCGGAATCGCGACGGACGCGGCTAACGCACGCTTCTTCGCTGCCCTCATCGATGGCAAGCGGCTTCAACGCATGGCATCATTTGAGAACGAGGAACGGATCTTCCCCACGGTCCATCACTCGTTCCGCTTTTGCCTCCTCACACTGTCTGCAACGTCCGCGGCCCCCGAATTCGCATTTTTCTTGCGGAGTACAGCTCAACTGAGCGACCCCGAAAGAGTGTTCCGACTTTCAGAAAATGAGATCGCGAACGTGAATCCGACCACCAAAACTGCACCCATCTTCCGAACTCGATCGGATGCAAATCTGACTACAAAAATATATGGACGCGTTCCTACGCTTGGCAATCCTGGGTCCGACGCGCCAAGAGTCGACATAGTTCAGAACTTCTTCTCGACCTCAAACCGAGACGATATGGACCTATTCGACCTTGCTCAGAACCTGCCAGCAGAGGAGACATGCCCGGTCCTACGCGGCAAGATGATCGATCAATTCGACCACTGTGCCGCCACATTCGACGTTTCTCAAGGGGAGTTCCGAGATCTTCGACTATCCGAACGCTCTGATCCGGACTTCCAACCGGTGTCTGACAAATCGGTTAGTCGGCAAGAACTTATGGCGCGCTTGCAAGGACGGAAGTGGTCGCACGACTGGCTCATCGGATGGCGTGATATCACCAGCGCTCATGTACTTCGAACAATGATTTCGGCAGCCTTTCCAGCGTTCGCGACTGACGACACTCTTTCGCTATTACTTCCAGAGGCGGGGGCAGAACATGCAGCAACCCTTATAGCCAACTTGAACTGTCTAACTTTGGACTTTGTAGCGAGGCAGAAGGTTGGTGGGACACATATCAGGAAATACATTATCGAACAACTGCCTGTTATTCCCCGCTCCGCTTATCGCGCTGTTCATGTCAACTTCATCGTTCCGCGCGTGCTGGAACTCACCTACACCAGCCACGCCATGGCGCCCTTCGCCCGCGACCTCGGCTACGAGGGAAAACCCTTCGCCTGGAACGAGGACCGCCGCGCCCATCTCCGCGCCGAGCTCGACGCCTTCTTTGCCCGCGCCTACGGCCTCACCCGCGACGAACTCCGCTACGTGCTTGATCCCGAGGATGCGATGGGGCCGGGTTATCCCTCCGAAACATTCCGCGTATTGAAGACCAACGAAATCCGACGCTTTGGCGAATACAGAACGGCGCGCCTGGTACTCGATGCGTGGGATCGCATCGAACGGGGCGAGCTTCCCGAACTTGCAGCGGATGCCACAGCCAAGTCGCGGCTGGCCGCTTCATGATCGTACCTGAAGACCCGCCAGGTTTCGTGGTTCGCACGGAGGCGCAGAAAGCTGCTGCCGCAAACGGCTTTCGGCTTGAGCACGGGGCTGATAACGGCTGGCTGGGCTTCCGCTCGACCACGGCACAGGTAACGGTGTGGATCGCCGGAGTTTCGAAGAGCGGTCCCTGGCTCTTGTCCGTCAGCCGCCCGGAAGTGAGTGCTGAGCTGAGCGCGGTTCAGACCTCCCTCCCCTCGGCTCCAGGCGTCGCGACCTATGCGTTCGAGAGCCTGCATGAACTCTACGGCGCACTCGACCGTGCTTATCGTCTCGGGATCAGCCTGCCGAACGCGCCCTTGAGCGCGTTTCAGACAGCCTCGCAGGGCATGCCGCGGTCAACCGAAGCCGAGCGGCTCGTCGTCGAACGCGTCGGGCAAAATGTCTTCCGCCAGGCGCTCATCGCGTATTGGGGTGGCCACTGCCCTCTCACAGGAATCACCGACCCCGAGCTGCTCCGGGCATCGCACATTGTGCCATGGGCAGAATGCGAAAGCGACGAGAAGCGGCTGGATGTCCACAACGGTCTGCTTCTCTCGGCGCTCTGGGACGCAGCATTCGATGCCGGCCTGGTCAGCTTCGCCGACGACGGAACGGCACTCGCGTCTACCCGCCTCAAGCCAGACTCCGCGTTGACGCTCGGGATAAGCAACGTTCCGCAGCTTGCGGGGCTGACGTCGCAGCACCGGGCGAACCTAGCCTGGCATCGCTCGCGTTATGGGTTTTCGGGCAAAACCTGAGCTGAACGCCAGTATCACTGGAATACTACAATATATATTACGAGCCAACTCGCCAATTTACGTCATCTTCTATAAGATGCACCCCTAATGCTCGGCGCTTCTCGATTAGCGTTCGTCCATTGGTTTTCTGACGATAGAATGCGATGAAGTCACTAATCATGGCATTCACGGCGTCATCCAATTCCCGTGCAACCGTGAGAGAGCGACTTGCGCTGAAGGACCCACTCCAGGCGCGAAGCAGTGCGTCAACAGCGTCCAAGGTTTGCGCATAGCATTGAAGAGGCTTCCCCTCGGATCCCACACGTAAGATCTTCAGGATATGAGAGCGCCCGCAGTCGAGCTCTTGACGCACGGAATCAAGCACCTGATCTCGGTTCTTTTTTGCTGGAGGATATGACCCCGGCACAATTTGATAGCCGAGGAAATCGAAGTTATCCCCCAGCTTCCCCTGAAAAGCCTTATCCGGCCGAGTAGCTGGATGATAAACAGCCATGCTCAACGCTGCCAGCTGATTGGAGGCATTCTCAAACGCCTTCTTTACGGAGCTTTCTCGTCGTCCAAGCAACATAAAATCGTCAATATACCTAATACACGTGATGTTCCGGCCGTTTAGAGAAGAATCGAAATCTCTCAGAACTATATTTCCAGCGAGCGCCGATAGCGGGCATCCTTGTGCAACGCCCACGCTGTCTGTCGGGAAGAGCTTCAGCTCCTCAGGATCCATTTCGCTAGCGTTCGCCAGCTCCACGCGTAGAGCACGGGAGAAGAGATCAACAAAGTCGTCATCATCGGTTTGTTCGCGGATGAAGCGGACGACCGCCGCTTGGTCGATTTGGGTAAAGAAGCCGGAAATATCCGAACCAGCAACGAAATTTGCGTTGCCAGCGCGGCGGGCATTTTCGATAAGGTCAATCGCATGCGCTGTACCACGACCCGGGATACCCCCAATCGAGGTAGGTGTAGATAAGATCTCGCGCACGCGCGGAAGATCGTCGCTCTGCTGAAGCACGTCTAAAATCGCCCGCTGCACGATGCGGTCCTCGATAGGGGCTATGACCAATGGTCGTTTGCCAGTGCCTTTAGCTTTCTTTCGCGCTACACCTATCTGCGGCGCGAAGCTGTATGGCGGGCGTCGGAGTCGCTCCTGAATGCGGCGAATTTTTTTGGGGAGCTCGGCACCAAATGCCCGAGTGGCCTCTCGCGTTTTAGGGCTTCGCGACGTCTCCCCATTTCGCCGGATCGCGTTCCACGCCTTCAGCAACGTATCCGTCGCACGGACCCGTTGTGATAACGTCTGTCCGGCGTCGCGTTTGTGTCGAGTAGCTCTGGGACCTGTGGGCATGTTCACCCCGGCTAAGGACCGTCTCCGGGCTTGATCTCGGCGACCAAGGTCACCGAGCCATCGTCCCGCCAAGCGAGGCTCATCGCCACACTCGTGCCGCAGCTGTTCCGGCTGGCGCTCAAACTGAGCCCGCTGGTCAGTGCGACGAGAAGCGTCGCAACGGTCAGTCCGAAACTAATTCTCGACCTGGCCGCTGGTTTTTGTTGCCGCCCTTGCGCATAGTGACACCCCTCTTCAGCATAACAGCTTTTTAGCCGTGTCAAGTGCTCGCAAGGCCTCGCCCGGCGGCAGAGATTTAAGTTCGGCGACTGTCCCACAGGCACCAGATGGTGGAACGCCAGTCGCGCGCTTTGCTGCCGGGGAGCGCGGACCGTCTCCGGGCTTGATCTCGGCGACCAAGGTCACCGAGCCATCGTCCCGCCAAGCGAGGCTCATCGCCACACTCGTGCCGCAGCTGGTCCGGCTGGCGCTCAAACTGAGCCCGCTGGTCAGTGCGACGATTCGGCATCTATTGTGTAGCACGACTATCGTAATTCTCGCAACGGTCATCCTCGACGGGCCATGGGACACAACGTCGGCGCGATATGACTGAGGCGAACGGCAAAATAGCGTCCGGGTTGTTTGCAACGAGGGCCGCTCATGCGGCCTCCTCCCTCGCGGCACCAATCTGCAACCCATGCAGGAACGCCGCGGCGCGTTCGGCGTGCGCGGCGGCAGTGAAGATCGCGCGCTTGTCGTTCTTGAGCGCCTTGAGCCAGGACGCGATGTAGGCGGCATGGTCCTCGCGGGGCTCCGGCGTCAGCCCGAGGTCGGCTGAGAGGAATGCGCTACCCAGCTCTGCGACGAGTTCCTCGGCAGCGTAGGCCTCGTCGCCCCAGCGCTTGCGACCGAACTCGCGATCGAGGCGCGAGGAATGCTTGGTCCAGTGCGTCATCTCGTGCGCCAGTGTCGCGTAGTAGCTCTCGGCATCGCGGAAAGCCTCGAAGGCCGGCATCTGCACGTGATCCGAATGCTGCGCGTAGTAGGCGCGATCACCGCCGTGGCGGATATCAGCATGGAGTGCGGTGAAGAACGCGTCGGCCTCAGCGATGCGGGTCACGGGATCGACCTTGGGTGCAGCCGGCGCCGCGTACTGCGCGGGCAGGCCGTCGATCTGCTCGACGTTGAAGACGGTGTAGCCCTTGAGGAAGGGGATGGTGTGCTCGGCGAGTTCGCCGTTATCGGCCTCCTCGGTGCGCGTGATGCGGTCGGCATAGACAACGAGGCTGCCGTG
The DNA here is from genome assembly GCA_021780935.1 of Pseudomonadota bacterium. The sequence goes on along the minus strand of JAJXXT010000024.1, from coordinate 37,801 downwards.
CTCGCCCTTGCGGACCTGGCCGCCAAGCTCTTGCGCCTGCTTGTACGTCATCCAGATGGGGCAGGCGAAACCTGCGATGACAGCCTCGCCCCAGAGCGTGAGGACGTTGATGCCGCGATAGGGGGTGCCGTTGTGCCTGAGGGGGCGGGTGATGCGCCCGGCCGCGTGTTCTGCGCTCCACGGCTTGAACCAAGGGCGGACGCCCTGTTCGAGATCGGCAACGATGCGATTGGTGATACGCGTGTAGAGGTCTGTCTTACCGGCGGTGTTCATGTCGAAGCCCTTTCCGCTGTGAAGCCGCCCGATGCGGCCTCGATGCAGGCCGGAAGGGCGCGGGGCCTCGGCGAACGGAGGGGCGGGACGCGGAGGGGGATCACCCGGCTTGCAGCAAGCGCAGCGCGAAAGCCGGGGAGACCGCGGACCGGCTGAAAGCCTTGACCCGGAGCGCCGGGGTGCGCCCTAGGACTGCGCGGGATCGAGGCCTGGCAGGGCGGCGCGGAAAGGTGCCGCATACGCCGGTAGGCAGAGCTTCACCGGAGTTTTACGGCCATTCGCTAGGCTGATGAGGTCAGGCGCTTCGGATGGAAGCCGCGCGGGGGCGCGCCGGGCCAGCCGGACCCGATCAACAAGGCCCAATCGCTCCAGAAAGATCGAGCGTGGGCGTTCCCATCGACATCAACTGGCTGACGATGACGATCGCAGGCACGGCCGTTGCGGTGGTTTGGGTCGTCGTCGAGCATCTCGGCAATCGGCACTGGCGGCATGAAAGTGGTACCGCCTATGGCTCGGCGGCTTGGGCCACCAGGCAAGACCTCGAACGGGCCAACCTCTTCTCGGGCGATGGCGTCATCCTGGGCCGTGCCTACGGCAAGCTGCTCCGCCACCGGACGGATCGCCATCTGCTGACGCTTGCGCCCAACCGCTCCGGCAAGGGCGTGTCCTCGATCATCCCCAACCTGCTGACGTGGGAGGGATCAGCCGTCGTCATCGACCCGAAAGGCGAGAACGCGGCGGTGACGGCGCGGCGGCGGCGCGAGATGGGCCAAGGCGTGCATGTGCTCGACCCGCTCGGGATCACCGGATTCAGGCCGTCGCGCTGCAACCCGCTGCTGTGGCTCGATGCAAGGCGAAAGACTTTCGTGGAAGACGTGGCGCTGGTCGCCGACACGCTGCACATGATGCCGGGGCCGAAGGACGATGCCTTCTTCATCAATGAGTCGAAGGCGTGGATCGGCGGCGTGCTGATGCACATCGTCACGACCGAGCCACCCGCCACCCGCACACTCGGCACGCTGCGCGCGCTGCTGACGGGCTCGGAACAGGACCACGATTGGCTCTTGGACGACATGGCGGACAACGCGGGCGCGTTCGGCCTTGCGGCCAGGGCCGCAAACCGCCTCAAGCAAAAGGCCGATCGCGAGCGCTCGGGCGTCATCTCGACGGCGCAGGCGGAGACTCACATCTTCGACAGCCCGTCGATGGTCGAGGCAACGGCGGCATCGGATTTCGACATCGGGGATCTGAAGCGCCGCGCGACGACGATTTATCTCGTGCTGCCCGCCGAATATCTCGCAACGCATGTGCGCTGGCTAAGACTCATGATCGCACTCTGCCTAGCAGCGGCGACAAATGATCGGACGCCGCCGCGTTATCCGGTACTCTTCGCGCTCGACGAGTTCGCGGCGCTGGGACGGCTCGAAGCCATCGAGACGGCGATGGGTCTCGCGGCAGGATTTGGCGTGAAGCTCTGGCCGATCCTGCAAGATTTGAGTCAGCTCGAAGACCTCTATCCGCGCCGTTGGCGTTCGTTCCTTGCCAATGCCGGGGCGGTGCAGGCTTTCAACACCAACGACCTCGGCACCGCGAAATACCTCTCGTCGCTCCTCGGCACGCGCACGGTGACGGTGCGGCATGAGGGACGCCCCGATCCCAACGGTCGTCCGGGATCGGAGAGTTACGGTCCGGCCGCGCGTCCGCTGCTGATGCCGCACGAAGTCATGCGGCTACCCGCCAATCGCCAGCTCGTCCTGCTGCCCGGCCACCCGCCGATCCTCGCGGAGAAACTGCGCTACTATGCTGATGCCGAGTTCACAGGGCTGTTCGATCCGAACCCGATGATTGGTCGGTAGCGCCGCCTACACCGTTGCCTATACCCTGGATTGTGCCGTGTGTTTCGTCTTGATCTCGGCAATCTGCTTGGTCATCTGGGTCAAAGCGTCGAGCGCGGCGCTTTCTTCCTTGGTCAATCTCCCTTGCGGCTTGAAATGCTTGACCAGCACGGCGAGCGCATCCTCGATGCGGCCGAGCTGGCGTCCATAGCTCGCCACATCGCTCAGCACTTCTTCTTCGACGGCAGGGTTCCCGGAACGTCCGAGGTCGATGTTGACAAGCCCGACCTGACCACCCGCCATATTGAAAAGCCAAGTCCAGGGATTGATCGTCTGGCTGACATTGCCGGAGAGCGGCAGACGAAAGGTCGGCATGCGATCCTCCTGTGCGCGGGGGGACGCAGGCTAGCCGGGTGTGCGCGAACCGACCACAAAATCCGCTCCGCGACAGGCGCGGTCGCCCAACGCGCCGCATACGCTTGTAATCACTATATAATTACTTTCGAAATTAACCATATTACAATGTTATTCAATCTATAATTGCTTCATGGTTTCAACCAAGCATAGAACAGCAAAAGCTCTACCTGCACCACTCGGGACGATCCTCTTGTTTGCGGCGAGTGGACTCGCTCTTCGCGACCGATTGGTCTCGCCGTCCGGGCGTCCTCGCATCCCGGAGCGATCCGTATGGGTGCCGCTCTTCCGGCATCTGGTCGAAAGCCATCAGGGATTGCGCGAGTTGAAGGAACTCGCCGCGGCGGGAATGCGCGGCTGGGGTTGTCCTCCCGTCTATCTCGAATGCCTCGATGCAGCATTCCGAGATATCGGATTGCGCGCCCGCGCGGTCGATGTGCTTCAGGACTTCGCGGACACCGCCCGCGACAAGGTCACGCTGCCGGAGCCGCCCCGCCATCCACCATCGGGAAGCGTCCGGCCAAAGCCGGAGCGAAGGCCCTCTCCATTCCCACGATCATCGCGACCTAAGCCGCACCCGAAAGGTCCAACTCACAAGCCTGGGTAGTCGCCGAGTCAAAGGTGCTGGTTTTTCTCGCGGACTTTATAACGGCGTGCTATTGCGTGCTTTGTTCACAGTACCTGCGGGGCTCGCATGGTCGATGAACGGAATGCATCGGGAAGCGGATCTGGCGGACGGAATCCTCAACCGCTCCCGTCCGCGCTGGAGCGGGCGTGGCTCTTCGTCGAGGAGCGCGTTTTCCTCGCGATTGCAGCTTACCATCGGACCAGACGTCCGCCTCCGAAGAATACGGGTGAATTTGTATCCGGTACGGCAGCAAATGCGCCGGCGGCCATGACGGCAGCGGCTCCGGCCAGTGCAGCTCCGTCACCAAGCGGACACACTCCTGCCGCCGCCTCCGTCACCGATGCGGCACTAGCCTCGATCGTTGAGGTGCGTCAGCCGATACGGCCCGAGTTCCGTGCGGGCTCGCTGATCTCGCTCATTCCAGCGGCGGTCATCGGACTCCTGGTGATTTTTCTTTTGGCGGGAGCAGCAATGTTCTTGCGTGGCATGATGTTCGGCGGAAGCCCGTTCGGTGGCGCCCCGCCTGGCTCAAGGCTCTTTGTTCCCAACCCGTATTACAGACGTCCATAGAGGATAGTCATGGGCGCGTTGCTCCGGCTCTATGCTGGCTGGCTCTTCCAGGAAGCTCGCGGTCTCGACCGGCTTGTCCTTTGGCCACCCTTGACCGATCCCGATGATCCTGCTGCGTTCGCGCGCGAACTGTATCACCGCTATCTCGGACATCTGCTTGCGGCGCGGCTGTGGCGCCTTGAATGGCTCGGCCTGGTGGTCGCCACCATCGCGCTCGTCCTCGTGGGCGTGACGTTCGGGACAGGGCGACCGCAACTGGGTTTGATCCTTGCGGCGACCGGCGTGATCGCAGCAGCACTTTTCGGCGCACCGGTTGTCGTGTCGTTCTGCTTTTCACCCGAGCGAACGCGGCCCGACATCGATGCTGCGGAGCGACTGGTGCGGCGTATTTGCCTACGTGAGGTGCCAGAGGGGACGCCACCCGATCTTGCCGACCCTTGGCGGCATGGGTGGCTGACTGCGGAAGGTCGTCCGCTTGCCGCCGAGATTGGTGAGTTCGATCTGCGCTCCACAGAGCTGGTAAACCGCTGCAAGCCGATCTTCTTCACCGCAGCCGCTTTCGGCCTCGTCCTCACCGGTTTCAGCGTGCTGGGTGGCGTGGCCCTGCTGCCGATCCTGGTGATCGCGGTTTGCAAGGCCCTTGCCGATCCCCCGCCCGCCGCGATCCGCGCGCGCCTGCTCGACGTGGCGGCGGCAGGAACAGCGGAAGGCCCGGCCTGGTCGCTTGCTGGTGCGTCCAAATGGGCGGCGCGCCTTGAAGGAGCCCGCAAGGCTCAGCTCGTGGAATCCATTCGCGACACCTCACCGATCCTGAAGCTTGGCAGCGCGACCGGCGTGCTTGCTGCAAGAGGCGATGCGTTCGCGCCGACAGCGGGTCTCGATATGTCCTTGAGCCTCACCGATCTCATGCAGCACTTGCTTGTCCTCGGCGGCACCGGCTCCGGCAAGACGGCAGGCGTGCTGCGTCCGCTCTGCAAGCAGCTCGGAGCGCTCTCGGGCGTCGGCCTCGTGGTGCTCGACGGCAAGGGATCGCTGCCGGGCGAAGTCGCAAAGTTCATCCCTGATCTCGAAATCGTCGATCCATCCGGGAAGGCGATGTCTCTCGTGGAAGGTCTGACGCCGACGGAGGTCGTCGCAACGGTTTCCGACCTGCTTGGACGCGCCGAGGGGAAGGACCGATTCTTCGAGGAGTCCGCCGCAGGGCTCATGCGCCACGCGGCGGTGCTCGCGAAAGCACAGGACGCGGACACCTGGAGCCTCGAAAAGATCTGGCGCATGGCCAATGACGGGCCAGGCGAAGCGCTTCTCGAAGAGATCGACGCAACCGCCCCTCTGGTGCGGGAAGCCGTCGCCTTCTTCAAGGACGAGTGGCCGAACCTCGACAAGGAGGTGAAGTCCTCGATCCTCGCGACGCTGCGCGCCTGGTACACGACGATCACCGGCCATCCCGACACGCTCAAATGGGCGATGACGATGGCGGGGCGGAGCGACGTGGACGTGACCGGAGCACTCAAGGGCAAGCGCCTCGGCATCCTCGCGCCCGCACACCGCTACGGCCAGGCCGGGCCGGTCGTGCTGGCGCTTCTAAAGGCTCGCATCTTTGCCGCGATCCGCGACCGCGCCGATCGCGGCATGAAGGAAGGCGAGACGCCGGTCGTGCTCATCATGGACGAAGCGCAAGAGGTAACGACAAAGCAGGACGCGCTCATCCTCAGCATCGCTCGCAGCCTGAATCTCGGTATCGTCGCCTCGACGCAGACGGTCGAGGGGATCGAGGCGCGCCTCGGCCAGATAGAGGCGGCACAGTTCCTTACGCTCTTTGGTTCCGTGGTCGCGCTCCAGAACCGTTCGGCCCGCACGACACAGGTGGTGGCAGCACGGCTCGGCTCGACCTTCAAGCCAACGCTCGACGCCCTGCCCGGCGTGCCCACGGTGCGCGACGCAGTTTCCGCTCAACGTGCCTCGGGGCGGCTCGCGGCAGCGAAAACGCAGACCGCCGTCGCCAGCACCATCGGCCTTGGCGAGGGCGGGAGCCTTCGCGACCTCTTCCGTGCGGTCAATCCGTTCCAGCTGTTTCGCGGCACGCTTCAAGGCCAGCAAGAACGACCGCACTCGCGCGTCGCGACCGTGCCGCTCGCGAATCCCGATGAGTTCGCCGAGCTCGTGGTCGAGCCGGACACGGCGCTCGCCATCCTCACGCGCGCGCGGGTGCCACGGCGGGATGTGGTGAGGTTGGCACCTGTCTACTGATCGTTGCGAGAAAGAGGCTTCTCGCGCCCCGGCGGTTAGCAATACTTTTGGATAGTTTTTGGAGTGCGTTGACAACGCGTTCCCAATGTGTTAAACGGGGTACCGTCAAACACAAGGAGGCTTGTCATGGATGAGACTGAAGACGCTGTTGTCGTATTCACTGCGCGTAGCCCAAGTCGCATTGTTGAAGAAAAAGGAAGCCAAGCGTGGGTTTTGAACCCGGCACGAGCAAAGCTTTGCAAATGGCTGGTATGTACGCAGAACCGTCATAATCCGAATCATGAATTCTCGGACGCCACTGAACCCCATGGCTCCGCATTTCTTGTCGGCAGAATCTCCAGCATCGCACACTCTGACGAGGCTGGCTCGGAGACGCGGTGGACCATTCGCATCAGTGAGTACGCTCTGATCAACAAACCTGGCGTGTGGCAACATTGGCGAAACCCGGTCCGCTACACGTCGCTTTCAGAGCTGGACATCAATATTGATGATGTTGAGTTTCACCCCATCGGTGACGATGGGGTGCCACCACCTGCACCCAATGCCGCTCACGCGGGGCAGTTGCCCCCAGCAACACTAACGATCCCCGAGGCGAAGAAGGCACTCGCAGCAACATTCGGGGTTAAGCCAGAAGCGATCGAGATCACGATTCGGGGATAGTAATGCCGGAGATCGACGATCCCGGCGACCCGCCCGAATCATCACCTCCCCCGCCCTCTCCGTCCATCCGGATCACGCTCTGGCCCATCACCACCATCGCGTGTCTGCCCGCGCTCGGTACCACGCTCCTGACCAGGTTGCGGATCGAGGCGCCCGCGCTCTTGCTCCGCGCGTTCAAGCTCGGGCCGGATATTCTCTCGCGCCTTAGATGCCGACTTGGCGCCGCGCTGAACCTCGAAGTCGATGATGTCGCCACGGTCGCCGCCTTGGCTCCGGCTCTCGTAGCTCCACGCGCCGTCCTTGCTCTTCGTAGCCCGGAGCTCTTCGTCGCCCTTCGTCAGCACCGCGCGCGTCTGCTCCTGGTTCCGCCATTCGACGTCGTAGCCGTGCTTGCTCGCGGCATACCCCGGCAGATCGAGGCGCTGCATCGCGTCGCGCTCCTGCGCCAGCGTGCGCGCCTCCTTCAGGCCATCCTGCCGCGGGCGTGCCTGCTCGGGACGCTCTTGCGGCGCAGGCTTGCTTTGCTCCGAAACACGGGCACGCACAGAGGGAAGCTCTGGATAGAGATCGGGATGGTCCTTGCCACGCTCGGCCCATAGACGCCGCGCTTCGGAGCCTTGCTCGCGATATCCGGCGGCACGCTCTTGATCCTCGCGCGGATCAGCGCCGTTTGCCTTCGCGAGGAAGGCGATGCGTCCGTAGGCTTGGCCCATATGGTCCGCATGCTCGATGTCGCGGCGGAGCATGAGCGCGTCGCGCCGCGCCGGATCGGCTTCGGCGGCGATGCGCTGGTCGAGCCCATGCCGGTCGCGCTGATAGGCAGCAGCCTCGGCAAGGCTGGCCTGTGCCAGTGACGCAATGGGCGTGCGCGGGTCGTAGTGCTGCGCGAGCGCTTCGCTGTAGCGGAGTTGCGCGGGTGTCGGGATGCCGACCACTTCGCCAAACGCGGGCTTGGGCTCCGGCTGAGGCACTTCGGTCTTGGTTTCGGGCGCGCGTTCGGGCTCCGGTGCCGCAGGACGGAGCTGGATGGCCGCGACCTCTGCTTGCCGGGCCTGAAGCCAAGCGTCCGCCTCGGCCGTGCGGACGGTCGCAACCTTCGAAAGACCGTCTTGCTCGGTGTCGCGGGCGCGCATGGCTTCGCCGTCGAGACGCCGGATGCGAGCGGCTTCTTCGCGGCCAAGCTGCTGGCGGCGCTCTTCGGCATCGCCTGCCGCCTCGCGCCGGTCTTCGAGTTCGGCGCCAGCAAGATCGCGGGCTCGCTCGGCTTCAGCGCCCAGCCTGGCTAGCCGCAGTTCCTCAAGGTCGCCCGCCGCAGGCACGCCCGCCGCAGGCGCGTCGGGAGTTATCTCGGGCCGTGCCTTTGCTTCGGCGGCGCGGCGATGGCGGTTGGGCTCGCGCATGGCGGCATCATAGGCCGCGACTTGATCGAGCGCAGCCTTGAGATCGGGTGCGCCCTCGCGCCGCGCGAGATCGAAGATATCGCCGACCTCCGGAACACTTCCGCGCGTCCTCGTCGTGTTCCGCCAAGTCCAATGTCCGTCCTTGGCGCGGCGAACCTCCAGCTCTTCTTTGCCGCGCGTGAGGACAAAGCGCCCCTCGATGCCGGAGCGGTGCGGCTCGACCGCGAACCCGTGCACGCCGCGGGCATAGGCGGGAAGATCGATCCGCCGCAGCGCCTCGGCCTCCGCTGTGCGGAAGGGTTGCGAGGCCGTTGTCCGCGTGGTGCCAGCCTCCCTGCCCTCGCGCTCGCCACGGCCTTTGCGGAGGTCGTGGATCTCCGCCTCCGTGGCCCAGGCGACACTCGCGCGGTCTTGGCTCTGCCGGGACATCTGAGCCGCAAGCGAGGCCTCGCTCGGCGCCAGGTCCTGGGAGACGTAAAGCTCGACGCGGTCGCGGTGCCGCGTCAGCCCGACATAAGCCGTCTTGGCGTTCCAGGCGAAGATGTTGTCATAGAGCGCATAGACCTCGGTTCGGGTCTTGCCCTGCCCGCGGTACACGGTGCCCGCATAGCCAAGACCAAACTCTCGAAAGGTCGCTGCGTCGAAGGCAATGTCCCGCCCGCTGTCGGTTCTGACACCGACGACGGTGCCGTCGATGCCGGTAATGGTGCCGGTCGCGCCGTTGAGGATGCCGCGCTTTCGGTCGTTGCCGTGGAACTGGATACGGTCGCCGGTGCCGAAGGCGATCTTGCCGCGCACCGTGTCCGCCTCGATCTCGTTTGCGACCTCGCGGCGCGCGAGGCGGATGTCGTGGATCGCGCGATTGACGCGGTTCACTTCGTGGTTCGTTGCGGCATAGACGAAGCGGTCCACCTGAGGCCGCTCGCGGCTGTCCTGATCCCAATCCGACAGGAGCCGCGCGCGGCTCTCGTCGATCGTGCCAGACCAGTGCACGTGCCCATGCTCGGCATAGGAGCGCAGCCCCTCGGCGATGCGGCCTTCCGCGAAGTCCTCCGAGGCCGCGCGCTGCCAGTCGGTTTCCTGGCGGCGGACCCTTGAGAGGACGACGCTGCCGTGACGCTCCTTGAACTGCGTGAAGAGGCCGCCGCGCTGCACGCTTCCCTGCTGGCGGTCGTCGCCGGCGAGGATGACCTTGGCGCCCGTCTCCGCCGCCTGGCGCATGAGGCGGGCATAGATGAGGGTATCCAGCATCGCCGCTTCATCGACGATGATGGCGGTGCGTCGATCCCAGCGCGGGTGAAGGTGATTGCCGCCGCGCTCCTGCCACCAGACTTCCCGGTGCGCGGTGCTGGCGCGGTCGAAGCCGGAGCGCCAGAGGTCGTCCGCCACCGCGTTCATGGGGGCGAGGCCAACAACCGACCAGCCGCTCCGCTCATGCGCCTCGCGGATGGCGGCGAGGCTGTAGCTCTTCCCCGTCCCGGCCCGCCCCTCGATGACGACCAGGCCGTCGGTGCCGGTCGCCTTCAGGAACGCTGCCTGCTGTTCCTCGTCGAGCGTGCGCTCGGCCGCCACCGTGCGCGCATGCCGAGGCTCGACCGGGCGGCGGGATTTGGCGATGCGGGTGGCGGCGTCGAGCGTCTCCCGCTCCTCCGCCCTCACCTCCTTCGTGGTGTAGCGGTTGGCGAAGCTGCCGGTCTCCAGCTCATAGAGCGGCACCACCTCGGGGCGGGCCAGAACCGCCTCCCGGATTTGCAGGCGGTCGGCTGGGAGCGCGATGTGCTTGCGCAAGAGCCGCTCGACATCGAGCGGCGTGAAGGTCGCACGGTTCTCGGTCAGCTTGGCGAGCACCTGCACCGGATCGCGCGCCGCTTCCTCGTTGAGCGAACGGGTCTCGGCGAGGCGCGCCTTCGACTGCGCCGGCACCGTCCGAAGGCGCACCGGCCCCTCGTGCCGCTGCGGCGCGAAGCCGGTCTCGTCCACCCGGATGTCGAGCCCTTGCCGCTCGAAATAGCTGTTCTGGAAGTCCCGCCAGGCGGCGCCCCACCGCTCGGCCTCGGTGACGATCTTCTGCCTGCCCTTCATGGTCCGCACTTCGGGATCGAGGTCGCGGGCCTTGTGCGTCGAGAAGGCGTTCCCCTCGATCCGGCGGGTGGTGATCAGCAGGTGGGCGTGGACATTGACCTCCCCGTCATGGGGGGCGTGGATGTCGAGCTGGACGGCGACACCCTTGCTGACGAAGTGGGTCTCGGCGAACTCCCGGCAGAGCGTCTTCCAATCGTCGAGGTCGAGGCCGGGGTTGCTCGGAAGGGCCAGGAGCAGCTCCCGGGCCTCCTGGGAGTCCTTCCGCTTCTCCATCGCCTGGGCCTCGTTCCAGAGCACCAGGGGATCGCGGAATCGGGCGTCTGCGCCATACGGCAGTATGACCTCGTGGTGCAGGCCGGGATCGCGGTGGGCGAAGAAGAAACGCTCCGCCGTCCGCTCGCAGCGTATGTCGGAGCGGGCGTTGTAGGCGGCCGAACGGCAGGCGTTGCCGCCATCCGTCCGCGTGACATAGCGGACCCTGGCGAACTCTATGGCCATAAAGGACATATTGGGAGCCGGAACGACTTCCGCAAGGCGCATCGGCCACGATGCATATTGCGTATGAACGCAGGCTGCATAAGTCGCCCCCGTTCGGGGGCTCGATTTTTTACTTAGCCGTTCCCATATCATCAGGCAGCGATTCGGTATTTCCGGGAAGCCGGAAGAGAGGCGGTGCGCATGCCGAAACTGTCGCTGGCCGAGCGGCTGCAACGTGCTGCGGCGCGAAAGGCGCGGGCCGAGCAGGAAGCCGCGCGGCTCAAATCCATGCAGCGCAAGGCCCGTACCCGGCACCTCATCGAGGTCGGGGGCCTGGCCGTTAAGGCGGGCATCGACGAGCTGCCGCCGGCAGCGCTCTATGACCGCTTCCTCAAGATCGCAGCCGACGCGAAAGCCGAGCCCAAGGCCGTGGCGGCTTGGGAGCGGGCGGGGGCGCGCTACTTCCAGGAAGAGGCGGATACGCGGGTCATCGCCATCGCCCGCTTCCCCGGCAAGATCGCTCCGGAAGTCGCAGCCTCACTGCGGGCGATCGGCTTCCGCTGGAACCGCTACCTCCGGCAGTGGGAAGGCAAGGTCGATTGGGCCGAGGCAAAGGACGCGGTCGATACCGCCGGTGGCAAGATCGACCGGGTCAAGGACCGGTAGTCCCGAAATCACTGACCGGTAGAGATCGCCGCGCGAGGCCCCCGGCGTTCGCGTGTGGGCGGGCGCCGCGTCTGGGCGTTCGCGCGGAAACGGGGCTCCACCTTGTGCCCCTGGAACGGCCGGTCAGCCCCGCCACGTTTAGGTGAAAGTCGCCATCGGCGATAAGCCGTAGGTGTTGCCATAATGGCCGGGTCACAAACCGTCGAAAGGAGTCCACCTCGTGCCCGCTCTGCAACCCCTGGCGTCGGAGCCCTATGCCGCATTGAAACAAAGCATCTGGCTCGTCGTATGGAACACCATCGGCCAGCACAACGAACGGGCGGGGCTCCCGACGCCCCGACAAATTAGTGCCGACTTGGCGGCGGAGATCGCTGACGCTGTCGTCACGCGCGTATTGGAGATGGAGAAGAAACCGAAGGAATGGGACGCCGCAGACGCCATGCGGAAGGTCTATATCAGCAGCGTACCGACGAATGCGGCTTGGGACCGCAACGCCGCGATATCGTTCTTCCACGATATCGCGCCCCGTCTCGCCGAGGCAGCCCTTTCGGCTGAGGTACCGGAGCCGTATAGGGCCTAGCCCAACCTGCTGGCGGAGAGGGCTACCCGCCGCGCGCGGGATCGAAGCCCGCAGGGCCAAGACGCTGTTGGGCGGCTTCGCGTGCAAGAGCCCGGTCCGGCGTGGCCGGACGCGCCCCTGACATCCTCTAGCCACTCCTCCCTTCAGCACCCACCGCCCACCCAAGAGACCGCAGCGCGCGGCTCCCTTTGCATGCGCAAGGGGGAGCAAGCGCAGCGTCTGGGCATTCGCACAGAAGAAGCGGCCCCGGCCGGTGGCCGGGGCCGCCTCTCGCCCGTCCGGCATCACGGGAGGACCGTGATGCCCTGGGCGGCGAGGAGCGATGCGAGCTGGTCGCATTCGGCGGCAAAGACGTCATCGAGGAATTCTTCCTCGGCGTCGCTCTCGATGCCGAAGCGGCCGGGGCTGGTGATGGTGCGGGAGACCATCCTTGCCCCTGCCGGCAGCTCCACCTGAGCTGCGGCCTGGACACCGATGAGGTGCCAGGCGCCTTCTTCGAAGGCGGTGCGGCGTTCGCGCGCGGCCACGTCCGAGTGGCCGAGGCAGGAAAAGCTCTCGTCGATGGTGACGACGCGGCGGAAGCTCTGGCGTGATGCGGTTGCGAGGTCTGCGGCGGGCGCTGTCATGCGGGCGCGACTTGCGGCGCCGGGCTGGATGTGCGGTTGCATGGTTGCTCTCCGGGAGGGGAAGCGGCCCCGGCTGAGCCGGGGCCGCGTCGGCCGCTACTGGCGGTTCCAGACGAGCGCGTGTCCCTTCGCGGTCTCAACCAGGTGGAAGAAGCCGCTGGCGAGAGACGGATCGTCGAAGGTGACGGAGAGATACGCCTTCCCTTCCTTGCTGGTCTTCGACCAGGCGGCGCCGATCTTGGTCTTGCCGGTGAAGACCCGATAATCGGGAGCCTTCTCGCTGGTCTTCTCGACGGGCGTGACGCTGAGCTTCGCCTTGAGCGCGAGGGTCGCGATGCTGCCCTGATAGCTGTCGTTCTGCTTCGTGAAATTGCCGATGATAGACATGATTGAGTTCCTTTCGCTGTTTCGTGACGGCGCACCATGCGTCGTCGACAGCGAACCGCCCGGCGCCGTGGGCCGGCGCTGCTCAACAACCCGGAGGGTGTGGAATTTTGCAGCGGAGCGAAGCGCAGCGCGCGAGGAATGCCGCAGAGCGGCAGGGGAAAATTCTTGTTGAACGGCGTCCCCCGCAGGGGTTTCAGGCCAAGGCGCCAGGTTTCGCGATGGAGATGATGCAATGGTCTCTGCTGCCGTTGATCGAACAGCACGCAGAGGAACGCATGACGGGAAACGCATGAACGTCAAAAGCGACCGACAGCAAGGGGACATGGCCCTCGTGCGGGCTTGGGCAGGCGAGATCCCAGCCCAGAGAGAGACCAAGAGAGCCCCGCCCTTCCCTCCTGAGCTGGCAAGACCAAGATCGGGTCTCGACGCGCCCGCCAGGAACGGCAGGCGTCCCCCCGGTATCCACGCGGCGACACTCGAGCCCGGCGCTTTCACCGTCGAGACATGAGTGGAACATCACGCGCCGGAACCGCCCCTGGCCGACGCGCTGGCTACGTTTCCGCTTCCCCTCCCGGAGAGCAACCATGATCACTTCCGTCTCTCTTCGGCAGGCTGCCGGTATTTCGCCCTGCACCTGAGAGACGCGACTCCCGCCGCTCGGAGCTATGCTCGGCCTTCCCGCATAAGGCCGGAAGATGTCACCAATGGGGGGAGCGTGTCGACAGCGCAAAACCTATCGGCAAGCGATCAGCCGGCGCCGTGGGGGGACTCTTGAGAAATTCGATGAGCAGGTCGATGATTCTCTTTGCTGCCTGCGCAAAGCCGGCTTGGTCGCGGAGGTTGATCGAGATTTTCGCATCGAGGTTCTCAACACGAAGCTCAACGGTCTCCAAGCTGATCGTCTCCACGCTGAACGTGGAATAGAGCATCGAAGACGACCACGAGGATCCCGGATTCTTCTCCATGCAGATCCCAATGATGAACCGGCGTATGCCATCGCTGCCCAACTGCAAACACTGATCGTCCGCGCAGGCCTCCCACTTCTTTTCGCCGTCGCTATCGAGCGCTGTCCGATAGAGCGCCACATAGGCCGTGGGGCTTCCGGATATGAACGTAGGTAATGCCCCGGGTTGTGCGGGCGGCCCCAAGTATTCGACTATTGCCTGCCTAATACGCAACGGGATACTGCGAAACGTACGATCTATCTCAACCTGGGTCGGTTCCCAGGAAAAATAAGCAACACAAAGATCGTCGTAGAGTGAAATGGGACCGACTCCCGATTGGCTATCTGTTTCTACACCATGTGACCTCCACTCGCGAGCGGAATTCCGTTGTCTCCGAAGAAGCCGCCGGACGGCAATTCGGTGATTAGCAAGGCACGACTTGCCGGGTGGCTTCCTGCGGCTCCGACGAGGCAATAGATCGGGTTCAAGTGTGAGACTCTTGGAGTCGTGGACGTGCGTGGTTAGCGCTGCGGGCGACGATGTCGAGGACAGAGCCCATCGGTTTGCGTGACGACGTGGGCGGCGTTCCGCCGCGCGAGGGCCATCGCTCGAAGCGTGCCGCGCTTGTGTCGCCCGGCTCGCCTGGCCGGCGCGCCCGTGTCTGACTTCGCTCACGCTTACTCGAGGACGGATCACGCGACCTTATTGTGCGGGCTCAACCATTGAGTCGTTGTGAGCCGTGCCGACCAGCGCGTAAGGTTGGCGTGGATCGTTCGTGTCTTACCCGCCGGCCGAGCGGCGGCAGTCAAGGGAGAGCGAGCATGGCGAATGCGATACTGCCGAGTTTCGAGGGAAAGATCGGTCGGTGCGCGATAGCGGTTATGGCCGCGAACGCGGTTGCGGTGCAGGCAGGCAAAGGCGATCGCGAGGAAGCGGCGCATGTGGCGTGGCTGCGCCGTCGGATCGATGAAGTCGCAGAGAAGATATACGGCCAGCGGTTCTCAGCGAAGCCCAAGCCGCGTCGCCCGGCTAGCCGGGCGGGATAACGCGAGCGGCTGGCGTACCGTCATGGTCGCGAAGATCCATGCCGGGCGTGACCGAAACGAAAAGCGGCGTGACCTTGAAGCCGTCTCCGTCAGAGGTGACGGCGGCAATAGCCGCTGCGGGCTCCCCGTCAAGGAAGCAGGAAAACAGGCAGAAGTTTTTGTAGCGCCCGGAGCACATGGCGTTGAAGGCGTTTCGGTGCGCAGCGCTGATGTTGGTCATGCTAAAATCTCCTTGGATTGGATAAAAGGGCGGCCCCGGCAGAAGCCGGGACCGCATTCGACCCGTCACTGACGGGTCCAGACCAGGGAATATCCCTTCTCGGTCTCGACGAGGCGGCAGAGGATTGGGGAGGCGAAGCTCGGATCGTCGAGCTTGACCGAGAGATAGGGTTTCCCCTCCTTGCTGGTGGCCGACCAGGCCGCGCCAAGCTCGGCGTTGCCGGCATAAACCCGGAAATCCGGGGCCTTGTCGGCGGTCTTCTCGACCGGCGTGATGTTGACCTTGGCCTTGACGGTCAGGGTCGCGAGCACGCCCGCAAACGACGCGTCCTGCTTGGTGAAGGTTCCGATAACAGACATAGTGAACTCCTTTCTCGTGTTGCGGGAAACCGCCCCATGCGGCTTCTCGGGCGAGGCAGAGCCACCGCCGGCCGGATCGATCAACGACCCGGGAGGGTGTGGAATTTTGAAGCGCAGCGACCGCGAGGAATGCCGCAGAGCGGCAGGGGAAAATTCTCGTTGAACGATCCGCCGCCAGAGGCGGCCACAGCCAAGGTGGCAGGCTACGCCAAAAGAGAAGCTTCGATGGTCATGGGGCGGTACGGAAACGGGGGAATGGCGCGTCGTGCTGCAGGAGCCGATCGAGGCAAGAACGCGGTGACCGGCCTCGTGTCGAGATTGGCGCATCTCGCCGCCGAATGAGCGCGTAGGCGCAGTCGTGATGCCATGGCGGAGATCGACCGAATATGACTAGGCGTTCGGGGGCGAATATCTACGATGGTGTCTTCGCTTTCTTGGGTTTCGGCTGATGCAAGCGACGCTTGACGTCCGGCTTCAGAGCGTTCCGAACGTCCTTGGCGACGGTTGAAAGATCGAACCAGTCAGGATCAAAATGTCCGCCGCACCAACGCCTGATTTCGGCGTGGTCAGGATTTCTGGGATCGGCGATTACCCCCAGGAATTGTTCATAACCAGGAATGCCGCCGACATCTTCGGGCGGCCGGGCACGGGCGCCACCGAGGCAGGTAGCATGCTTGGGGGTCTCATCGAGAGAAAGCAGGTCTTCGAGCTCGACCGTATGATGCCAATCGTCACCAAAATCATAGATGTATGAAAACTTCATTCCGTTGCGGACGAAATCCCGCAAGCGGACTTTGCGCTCGTCGAACACGCGCGGATCGTCCTCGGAGAAACTGTCCTCAAGCGCTCCGATATCACCGTAGCGCAGCCCGCCAATGCGGAATTCATGAAGGTGATAGTTCCACCAATTGAAGGCCGCCTGGATCGTCAGGTGAAGGTGCTGAAGGTCCCAATCCATAGGCACGACGAGACGGCGCCAGACTTCAGGCTCAATGTCGTCGAGCGATACTCGGACTTGGACGGCGTTGGGGTTGTTGACCATGGAAGAAGCTACACCTGCGAGAACGATCGACGTCAAGGCGATGGCGCGACCGGCAGGGATTGAACCTGGTCGGCCGTAACCACGATGCCGTGCCCATGGAAAAGGCGCCAGGGCTTTTCACATAGCCTGTTACGCGCTGCCCTCGCCGCAGTGCCAAACTGGAATGCCGAGCTTGCGGGCCTTGTCTGCGAGGTTGGCTGAAATTCCCGATCCCGGAAAGGCGATGACACCTGCGGGAATCGCTTCGAGGAGCTGGTCGTTGCGCTTGAAGGGGGCGGCGTTCCGGTGCTTGGCCCAATCGGGCTTGAAGACGATCTGCGCGATCTTGCGGCTTTCGGCCCAAAGGGCGGCGATGCGTTCGGCGCCGCGCGGGCTGCCGCCGTGCAAGAGGACCATGTCGGGGTGCTTGGCGTGTGCCTTGTCGAGCGCTGCCCAGATGCGTTGATGATCGTTGCAGTCGAGACCTCCCGTGAAGGCGATGCGCGTGCCGGGAGGGATGAGCAGCTCGTTATCGGCGCGGCGGCGCGTTGCGATGAAGTCGCGGCTGTCGATCATCGCTGCGGTGAGCGTACGGTGATTGACGAGGGAACCGGAGCGCGGACGCCAGCTTGAGCCGGTCGTGACTTCGAACAGATCGGCGGCGTAGTCGCGGAAGGATTCGAAAGCGTTGCGCTTTTCGATGAGGGCCTGTCCCTGGTCGATCAGGCGTTCGAGCTCGACCGAGCGGACTTCCGAGCCATTCTGCTCGGCCTGGCTATGGCGCTGTCTCTGTTCGTTGTCATCGAGCGCGTCCTCGACGCGTTCGGTCTTGCGATGGAAGAGATTGACGAGCGACCAGAGAAGATCGGGGAGATCGTCCTCGAGGCGCGTGTCGGAAAGGAGCGTCGCGAATGCATCGACCATTGCCGTGAGTTGCGCGTGAGCCATTTCCATCTCCGGCAACGGCCGGGGGTCGGGCTCGCCGGGTAGCGGCTGATGGCCGAAGAGGGCGAGGCGGTCGAGCACCTCGGCGGTAGGCGAGGCGCTGTGCAGCTCGTCGCCCGGATCGATGTCGGGCTCAGGGAAGAGGGTATTGGGGTTCATCGAAGATCCTTTCTGCTGACGGGCCGCGCCGATCGCGGCCTTAACGAGGTCGCGGCCTGCCGGAGGCGGAGACGGCCCGCACCCGCAGCCAGCGCCGCGCTCTCGCGGGGCTGGCCAGGACCGGAGCAGAAGCGGAGGATGGCAGAGGGAGGCTATTTTGTTTCGCGCTGCAAAGCCGGCCTTCCAGAGCGTGGCTTGCAATTTTCGGCTGGCCGGCGGCGGAAAATAGCCTCCCGGCGCCATTGCGGGCCGGATCAGGGCAGAGCCCGGCGCCTCGGGCACTCTCATCCGGACTCTCAAGGCCGCTGGCGCGGCTCTATCGGCAGCAGAGGAACCGTACCCCCTTCCCTTCCGGTCGCTCTACACGACGAACCTGCGCGGCATCCGATGGGCGGCTCACAACGGGCTGCTGCCTGACAGTAGGCTTGCCCGATCAACGGGATGGAGCTGCGGGATGACGTTCCTCAGCATGGCACCTGCGCCAAGCTGTTCGAGATCCACGTTGAAATCCGCGAACCTCGGGATGAGCGGGAGCGCCTCGATCCCCAAGGTGGCGGCCCGGAGCGCGAAGCGCTCAGCGCCTATACGTCCGGCGGCGTCATTATCGCGGGCGATGTAGAGCCGACGCAGTGACGGCGGGAGTTCGAGAGCCGCGAGATGATTGGCGGAAAGTCCGGCGATCATCGGTAGATTCGGCAGGACGGATTTAAGGGCGAGCATGGTCTCGATGCCTTCGCCCGCGACGACGACGTCGAGAACACGTCCAAATCGAACGCCGTTGCGGAGAAGACAGCCCATGGCGCGGCGGGGATCGGCAATCGGTGCTTTGCTCGCATACGCCGGATCGAGCCAGGTGCGCTGGAGACCCGTGATTGTGCCGTTGAGATCGGTCACGGCGGCAAGAAGCGCGGGCCATGCCTCGCGCGGAGCGCCCTCTCGCGCGCGGTAATAGACCGATGCGTGATAGCGGAGCGACGGCCAATCGAGAGGGGCCGTGATGCCGCGCCCCCGGAGGTAGGCTTCGGCGGGCGTGCCGACGAGAGATCGCCCGGCCGCAAAGAGACGCTGTGCCGCCTCGGTCGAGGAACGCGCCTTAGCATCAGGTTCGCCATCGGTCGCCACAGCACGCGGCAGGGAGAGAAATGCGCGGGCCTCGTCGAGAATATCGGCGAGGCGCGTAAGGCCGCGATTGCGGGCGATGAGGTCGAGCAAATCGCCATGCTCGCCTGTTGCGGCATCCGTCCATTTTCCGACGGCACCGGAACCCGCATCGGGGCCGTGGAGGCGCACATAGAGGCTGCGCCCAGGCGTGTCGCGGGCATCGCCCGCGATCCAGTAGCGCCCCTGGCGGCGGCCGTGCGGCAGGTAGTGGCGGCAGACGGCCTCGGCCTCGCGCGCAAGACGGCGCGAGAGATCGGCGGCTTGGCTCGACATGACAGCCTCCCGCTCACGCAGCAGGACGGCTGGCGACACGAGCGAGCGGATAGCGCTCGAAGAGCGCGGCGAGGATCGCCAAGCCTTGTGATCCCAAGGGCACGTAGAGCCGCAAGCGCCAGGAAACGATCTCGGCCATGAGGCCCATGGCCTTGAGACGATCCACCATGCCGTCGGTGAAACCGAGAAGCTCGATGCGGTATTCGCCCATCGCCTTGACGCGACGAAGCTGCAATCCGTCGGCGAGATCGAGCACGGCCTGCCCCGAGCACAAGGCGCTCCAGGCATCGGCGGGCGCGAGCGCGGGAGCCGACGTCTCGATGGTCTCCGCAACCCAAGCCGGAGGCACGAGGCGGCCGATGACGCGGACGCCGTCATCTGTCTGAAGGCGATAGACCCGGCATCCTTCGTCCGGCAACCGCCGCCAGATCGGGAGCAGCAGGCCGGTCACGATATGAAACGCGCTCGTCGTGAACTCGGGTAGAGCTTCGACTTCCTGCCGCCAGGCCATAGCGAAAGCGTCCGGCTCCGCCTCGCGCCACTGCGTTTCGGCGAGGGCGTCGAGGGAGATTGCGTGACGCTCCATAGGGCGGATGAGTCGAACGCGGCGTTCGATGCTGCCGTCGTCGAGCATCACGCTTGCCGCCGGCACGCGAAGCGCGGCCCGGCCCGATTGTGCGTTCAGCAGAAGACGGGCATCGCCCTCGCGCGCTCGCAGGAGCGCATCTTCAAGCGCAAGTGGCCGGTTGCGGTCCTTGCGCGTGATGGTGAACAATTGCGTTTCCGCACCGGAGGCGGGATGCGTGTAAAGCGTTCGCCGCTCAGTGACGACGAGGCTCTCGGCGCGGAGCGTCTCGACGCCGAGGTCGTAGGTGCCGGAGGCAATCGCCCCCTCGATCTTCGCCGTGAGCAAATCCTCGAAGGCCGAGAAGAGGACGTTCTGCAAATCGATGGTAAGCGCGAGCAAGCGATTGAGGAAGGTCGTGATCGGCGGCAGGTCTTCTCGCAAGCTGCCGTCTTGATCGGTGAGCGCGAGCCCGGTCGCGTCCTGGAAGGATTGCAGGGAACAGCCTTCGATCTTGCCGCTGTAGAGCAGGACGTAGAGCTGGCGGAGCGCGGCACGTCCATAGACGGATTCGAGATTGTCGTCGGCGCGAAAGAGGCCCTGGCCTCCCGTCTGGCGCTGGCCGCGCGTGATCGCCCCCAGCGAGTCGAGGCGGCGGGCGATGGTGGAAAGAAAGCGCTTCTCCGCCTTCACGTTGGTCGCGATTGGCCGGAACAGAGGTGGTTGCGCCTGGTTGGTGCGATTGGAGCGCCCGAGGCCCTGGATGGCCGCGTCGGCCTTCCAGCCGGCTTCGAGAAGATAATGGACGCGCAGGCGCTGGTTCCTCGCTGAAAGATCGGCATGGTAGGAACGCCCGGTACCGCCCGCGTCCGAGAAGACGAGGATGCGTTTCTCGTCATCCATGAAGGCTTGGGCTTCGGCAAGATTGGCCGAGCCCGCGCGGTTTTCGACCACGAGGCGGTCACCCTTGCGCACGATGCGGCGCGAGCGACCGGTGACTTCGGCAACGTGCTCCGTCCCGAAGCGCTGGACGATCTGGTCGAGCGCGCCTGGCACCGGCGGCAGGGCCGCCAAATGCTCGATCATCCGGTCGCGCCGGTCGACCGCATCGCGGCACTGCACCGGCTGGCCATCACGAAAAACGGGACGCGACGAGAGGTTGCCCTCGCTGTCGGTGAAGGGCTCGTAGAGCTGCGTCGGGAAAGAATGCGCGAGATAATCGAGGACGTACTCGCGCGGTGTGATGTCCACTGACACGTCCCCCCATTCCTCCGTCGGAATGTCGGCGAGGCGGCGTTCCATGAGCGCCTCGCCGGTCGAGACGATCTGCACGATCGCCGCGTGTCCGGCGGCGAGGTCGCGCTCGATGGCGGCGATAACGGTCGGCGTCTTCATCGCGGTGATGAGGTGATTGAAGAAGCGCTGCTTGGCGGACTCAAAAGCCGAGCGCGCGGCGGCCTTGGCCTGCGCGTTCAACGTGCCGCTCGAGCCGGTGACGTTCGCGGCTTCCAATGCTGCCGCGAGATGCCCGTGGATGATCTGGAACGCGCTTGCATACGCGTCGTAGATGCGCGTTTGCTCAGGGGTGAGCGCGTGCTCGATCAGCTCGTACGCGACGCCTTCGTAGGAGAGCGAGCGCGACGCGTAGAGGCCGAGGGCCTTGAGGTCACGCGCCAGCACCTCCATGGCGGCGACACCGCCCGCCTCGATCGCCTGCACGAACTCCATCCGCGTCGCGAATGGAAAATCCGCGCCGCCCCAGAGGCCGAGGCGCTGCGCATAGGCGAGATTGTGGACGGTCGTCGCTCCCGTCGCCGACACATAGAGCACGCGCGCGTTGGGAAGCGCGTGCTGGAGGCGAAGCCCCGCCCGTCCCTGCTGCGACGGCCCCTTGTCGCCACGCTCGGAAGTTTCGCCGGCGGCGTTGGCGAGCGCGTGCGATTCGTCGAAGACGATGACGCCGTCGAAGTCGCGGGCCTGTCCGTCGCCCGCAAGCCAGTCGACGATCTGCCTGAGGCGCGAGGCCTTCGTCTCCCGTCCCTCGGAGCGCAGTGTCGCGTAGGTCGTGAAGAGAATGCCTTCCGGGAGACGGATGGGCGCGCCCTGCTTGAAGCGGCTCAAGGGCGTGATGAGCAAGCGCTCCTGGCCGAGCGCCGCCCAGTCGCGCTGGGCATCCTCGATGAGCTTGTCGGACTTCGAGACCCAAAGCGCGCGCCGCCGTCCCTGGCACCAATTGTCGAGGAGGATGCCTGCGACCTGGCGGCCCTTTCCTGCGCCGGTTCCGTCGCCGAGAAACCATCCGCGGCGGAAGCGCACGGCGGCTTCAACGCCGTCGGCGGCAGCCGAGACCGTGTCGAAGGTCTCGTCCACGCTCCAGCTTCCGGCGAGATGCGCGCCATGCGCCTCGCCGGCATAGACGACGCTTTCGATCTGCGCGTCGCTCAGCAACCCTTGCGTGACGACGCTAGGCGGCAGATGCGGGCGGTAACACGGCTTGGGCGGGGCGACGGAGGCCATGGCTGCCGATTGCACCAGAAGCGTCGGGTGCGGCCGCGCGTCCGGGATACGGATCGATTGCAACGCGTAGCCCTCATAGAGCGCATCGGTGATGCGCCCCGCCTTCTCCGGCTCCCAATCGCGAATCTCGTAGTCGAGCGAAGCAGCCAGGATCGCGGTCGAAGGAGGAGGCGCAGGGGACACTGCCCTGCGCGGCATGCCGGTCACCGCGGTCCCCGATATGCGCGGCGCGACGAGCTTCGGCAGTGGCGCGAGCGACGAGCCCGCAATGGCGAGACGTTGCGGCACCTGCGCAATCACCCAGCGGAGTAGGGTCGCGGGATCGGGCGCTATGCCCGGAGAGTCCGGGAAGCGCTTGGCATCCTCCGCCGGAACGCGATCGATCACGGTTAGGCGCGTCGCAGTAGTCGTGCCGTGCCGCGCATAGACCTGCCCCTCGATCGCGGCTGAGAAGACGACGCGGCCACGCTCTTGAAGGCGGATGAACGCATCCCGCCAGGTCGGGTTGTCCGGCGAGAGGCTAGCGCCGGTGATGGCGACGAGCCGTCCGCCCTCGGCGAGGCGGGCGAGTGCGGACGCGATGTGCCGTAAGGCGGTGTCCGCGACGTGCCCCTCGACATGCGCCGTTGCGCTGAAAGGCGGGTTCATGAGCACGACGGTCGGACGGACCGCCGGATCGAGGTGATCGTGGATGTGCGCAGCGTCGAATGAGGTGACGAACCTTCCGGGGAAGAGGCGGCGGAGCAGCCCGGCCCGCAACTCGGCAAGCTCGTTGAGAGCAAGCCGCGCGCCCATGATCTCGGCGAAGATGGCCAGAAGCCCAGTGCCTGCCGACGGCTCCAGCACGAGATCGTTCGCAGCGATTGCCGCCGCAGTCCCGGTAACGAAGCCAAGACCGATGGGCGTCGAGAATTGCTGGAAGGCCTGGGAATCCTCCGACCGCCTGGTCTGCGAGGGCAGAAATGCTGCGAGCTTTTCGAGCATCGCGAGGAACGCGGGTGGCGATCCGACGCGCTTCAGCATTTCAGGCGCGAACTTGCGGAGGAAGAGGATTTGCGCCGCCTCAGTCGCCTCGTAGGCGAGTTTCCAGTCCCAGGCCCCTTCGGCGTCGGTGGCGCCGAACGCCGCCTGCATGGTTTCACGCAGGACACGGGCGTCGAGCACCTGGCCACGCGCGAGAAGGTCGGCAAAGATTCCGGCGGCGCGGAAAAGCGAGGCGGTTCGGTCGGGGGAATGCTGGGATGGGGCGAACAGCGGCAGGGTCGCCGCGGCATGCGCCGCAGCGGGCGGACGAGATGGCATGTGGGATCTCCGGGAGCGTTGAGGGAACGGCCCGGGCAGCGCTCTCTCTTTACCCGCCGGGGCTCACGTCATTTCGGCTAAACCTTTCGCTTTCATCCCCAGCTAAACCATCTGAATCCAGCGGATCACGCGCTCAGCGAAACCGGCGTTTGCTCTCACGGCGCTTGAAATTGGGACAAATTGGGCTTACGCGCGTGTCAATGGCGGCCCTAGGAAATAATGATCCATTGATCCTCAACGAGGTGCCACTATGACTGACTTGGCCGTGCTACGAATGCCAGTTGGCGGCGAGTGGAGCGTTGGGGAGTGGACTGAATTCCTGGCCACTCTCAATTCAACATACTCCTGCTTAGCGTTGCTCGACGTCGTCGAGCAACTCTCAAAAAAACAACAAGAAATTCCAGAATATTCAGAAGAAACATTAATTCGAATCAATAAATTATTGAAAATAACGACAATAACGGCGTCGGCATCAGAAGTGTTTTTGATTACAGATGAGTTTTTTCTTGAGCATCGGTTATATGTTGCCGTTCCTCCGAAAATGACCATGCTTGCTCTTCAATACGGATCGGAGGGCGTATCAGATTTATTGGGTCATGGAGGAGCAATAGAGGCCATCTGCGAATCTTTCAACAACATACTGAAAGCATTCACAGAAAGAAAAGCAAGAAAAATAAACAATGCGCTGATGCAACTAGAATTAATAGAGAAAAGAGTAGAAAGTTACAAAAAAACCGGCGCCGACGACGAATCAGTCGCTCAATATCGCGAAGCGCTTCTGGCACAAAGTGATCGAGTGCTGTCAAAGCTTATCAGGGACGGAAAGCTGAAGAAGAACGCTGTTGTGCTTCCTCCACCACCAGAATATCGGAAGCTGCCACCGCCGGCGGCAAGCTGAACTCTTGTTAATATTTTACGGAGTTAGTAGGGAAAAACAATCATCCCGATTTTTCTTTCCGGCGATGTCGGCGGGTGTATCGCCGTCGTTATTCTTGATATCTTTTCGCGCACCTATCGAGATAAGTTCGATGATTGCTGCGCGCTGACCAGAGAGGGCAGCGTAATGTAGCGGCGTCATCCCGTATACGTCTTGCTTATTTACATCAGCTCCAGCACAGGAAAGTACGCGGATACCGGGCAAATGTCCGCTATTTGCGAGAAAATGGAGGTAGCTTTGCCCATTCTTATTTGAATAATTAGGATTAAATTTTCTCTTCTCTAGAACGAATCTCATGAATAACTCCTTATTGTTGGATAACTCGAAGATGTAATAGAATTATTTTTATCTCTTGATGATAATATTCTATCAAAAGTTAGTTTTGACTATTGGTAAAGTTTCATTTCCGCGTTGTGAAATTACGATACTACTGCCGGGACTTTGCGGAGGCGGTTTTTACTGAGCCGTGAGCGGTGATGCCAACGAACCGAACTGCGCCGAGTTGACGACGCTCATAGCACGACCACCGACGCATAATGATTACGCCCACCGACATAATCCTTTCGCCCTTCGCAGGTCCGAAAGAGCACACCGCTGTCGTGTCCCATGGCCGATTGGCTCACCTGCACGTAGAGGTGATCAGCGTGCAGAATTATCTCGCCGGAGACCGCAATGCCGCCCAAGTTGCTGCGGATGTCGTAGGAACCGGGCGGGAGACCCAGCGCATCGGCGAGAAGCTGAAGCTGGCGACGTGCATGGCGGTGAAACTCGCGCTTCGCACCCTCATCGTAGGCGACAGGTTTGCGGAAATCGAACGGTGCGGAAGAAACATGGGACATGAGGAAAGCTCCGAGAGCGGTTGGGGGGAACTCCCGCGGGTGCGCTCTCTCCTTGACCCGCCCGGCTCCCCTTCCCTGAACATCCTCTTCCTCTCGAGGATGCGCCGGCCTCAGCCGGTCGTCGCGAACGGATCGACTTCGCGGTGGATGGGCTCGGCGCGGCCCATCCAGGGCTGCGGGCGGATGGAGCGCACCCAATCCGCGAAGCTCGGGATGAAACCGAGGTCTTCGCGCACATGCTGTTCGCCGACGAAGCGCACCGGCAGGACGCGGCCCGTCGCTAGCGTGATCGTCGGGCCGAAGACGCGCTCCAGCATGAAGATGCCCTCCGCGTGATGTCGCAGAGCGCGATGGCGGAAATCTGCGACGATGAGCTTGGAGGGTTCGTCGAACCACTGGTGAAGCGCCAGATAGTCCTCGGGCGTGCCGCCCCATTTCCGGACGGAGGAGAGCGCGTGATGATACGGATGACCCATCGCCGCCTCCTCAAAGCTCGTGCTGGTGGTAGTCGGTTTCCATGTGCCGCTCGTTATAGTCGAGCGTGATCGAGCGGCTCGCGACGTCGAACGTGAACTCGCCGAACGCGCCGTCGTCATTCTCCCAGCCGGGATGCTTCTCTTCGAGTACGTCATAGACGAGATGCTCGATGGCTTCGGCGAGCGTGATCGAGCGGCAATCAATGTCATCGCCTCCCTGCTGCAGCACCACAAACTGGACCGTGACCTCGGGCAGCGCCTTCGCCACATCGCCCGCATGGGCGGTCAGGGATTCGATCTGGCCGCTGTCGCCACAACCGTCGAAGGTGACGCGGACGGTCGCGATTCCGGCTGCGGCAAGCGCCGCGAAGAGAGCGTCTTTGTTGGCGGGTCTTGTGCTCGCAACACGCCGCTGATGGTCGCGCATTTGCGCCATATAGGCCTCGAAGCCGGACTGGTTGTCCGAGCTGGCGACTTGGTCGGTCATGGGATCTCCGTTGGATGAAGGGCGTGAAGCGGAGCCGCCCGCGCGGCTCCGCAGGGGCTCAGGCTGCCGCCGCCGCGAGCGGTTCGGCCGGGGCTTCTCCCTCGTCGAGAAAAGCAGGCAAGCCTGCGGCCCGCTGGCTTTCCTCGGCATCGGTCTCGGCGCCTCCGTCCGAACCTTCAGAGAGGCGCAGCGGCTCGGGCAGCCAGCCGGTATCGGCCAAGAGGCGCTCGGCCTCCTTGGCCATCTCCGGCTTCTTGAGATGGTCGATGAGGTGCGCTGCCGCCTCGCCCTTGGCTTCCGAGACGGCTTCGAGGATGCGCGCCTTGGGGACACGCCCGAGATAGTTGGCGACGGTCGGCGTCCAGCCCGCGGCCGCCATGTCGAGGCCGATCGCGCGGGCAAGCCGGTCGCCATTGATGAGCGCCGCCTGACGCCGGTTCCAGGCCTCGCGCACGACATTGACCGTGAGGGCGGCGCAATGCGCGAAGAGGCGCTCGCGGCTGATCGCATCGAGCGCAAGGAGCGCGTCCCAAAGCGCCTCGGGGTCTTCGGGCAGTCGCCGAAGCCAGGCCTCGTGCTCGGCCTCGATTGCCTTGGCCGAGGCCGTATCGGCAAGGCCGGGCGCTTGCACGGCGAAGCTCGCGCTCTTGGCCGTGATCTCAAGGCAACTGCTCGCCGCGTAGCGATAGAAGGCGGCAAGCGCGAGCACATGCAGCACGGCAACGAAGGCGATGCCGGCATCGCGCGACAGCGCTTCGCGGAGCGCGAGTGTGCGATGGGCGGTCAACTCCATCACCAGGCGCTCCGAGAGCGGCTTCAGGCCGTCATCCTCATCAGGCGCGTCTTCGCCGTCGGCGCCCGCGACGGTGATCGTCGTGGCCCCCGGCTCATGACCAGGCTCGCCCTCGGGCGGTTGGCCGTCCTCGCCTTCGACGGTGTCCGCTCCGCCACGCGGCAACTCGTCCTCGGGACGTACATAGCCGCGCTCGACGCGCAGGCTGCCATCGACATCGATGCTGACAAGCACGCCCGCGCGAGTTCTCCCGGCCTCGTCATAGATGAGCGGACGATCCTCGAAGCCCTCAAGCTCGCCTTCGAGCTCCCCGAGACGGCGCTCGACCTCCTGGGGTAGCTCGTCGGCATCGGCATATCGGTCTTCGAGCCGGTCGTACTCGGCGCGGGCCGCATCGAGCCTCGCCTGCTCGTCTTCGGTGAGGCCGACGACTTGCCCCGGCAGGCGGCGCATCCGCGCGGCGTGGCCGTATGGAAACTCGATCGCAACCTCGATCCATTTCCAGCCCTCGGCGCGGATGGCCTCGGCGGCGGCGGTGAGCTTTTCGAGGCAAAGGCGTTCGACGAGCGCCGTGTCCTCGAGCCAGCCGCCGCCGTCCTCGGTGAAGAGATCGCGCATGACGACGCCGCCCGCGGCCTCATAGGCCTCGAGGCCGAGGAACGAGGCGCGCCGGTCGCACGCACGCACCGCGTCCGTCGTGAGCTGCTGGCGGATCGCATAGGCGCTCTTGAGTGGCGAGCGCCGTGCCGCCTCCCAGACGCGCTCCTGGCGGTCATGGTCGGCGGTGACCGTGAAGGCCATGAGCTGCTCGAGGTTCATTTCCTCCTCGGCATAGGCGTCGAGGAGCTTCGGCGAGACGGCGGCAAGCTTGAGGCGCTGGGCCACCACCGCCGGCGTCACGAAAAACCGCGCCGCGATGTCCTCCTCGCTCATGCCGGTCGCGCGGAGCGACTGAAAGGCGCGAAACTGGTCGAGCGGGTGGAGCGCGACGCGCTGGACGTTCTCGGCAAGGCTGTCTTCCTCGGCGAGGCCGTCGTCGCGCACGACGCAGGGGATGGGCTGCGTCTTGCTGAGACGCCGCTGCTTCACCAGGAGTTCGAGGGCGCGATAGCGCCGCCCGCCCGCCGGGATCTCGTAGAGGCCGGTCTCGGCGCCTTCGGCGTCCCGCACCGGCCTGACATTGAGGCTTTGGAGAAGGCCGCGACGGGCGATGTCGGCCGCGAGTTCCTCGACCGACTGACCGGCTTTGACGCGGCGGACGTTGGCCTGGGACAGGACGAGCTTGTTGAAGGGAATGTCCTGAGACTGGCTGAGGACGATCTTGGGTTGGGCACTGGCCATGGGGGATCTCCGAAACGGGCCGGCCGGAGCCTCTCTCTGGCCTCCAAGCCCGTCACCCACCCCAGGGGACTCTCTCACTCTCTGCTGGGCCGCAGCACCGGCACCGGGGATGCTGCAACGTCAGCGGGGCAAGCACGCGCTCGGTATCGCGCCCCAACCAAGCCGCCGCGGCCACGCGCCGTGGCGAGATCGCGCTAAGTCGCGCTATAGTGGGCGGGCCAGAGAGGGGACACGCGATGCCCAAGAAAGCGCCGCAGCGTCTGACACTTGCCGATCTGCAGCGGCAGATCGGTGAAATCGTGTTGGGCCATTTGACCTCGACCGCGACACCAACCGGCCCGGAGGAACACGCGCGACGCACGGTGATCGATTGGGTCGTCGCTGCCGTGGATGCGCGGCCCCTGAAAGCGATGGCAGCGCTGCTGCCGCTTGACGTGTTTTCCTGGCCGGCCTCGACACGCGCGGGCCGCCGCGAAGATCTGCCGGAAGAGCCGGAGCGCGGGAACGCGACCGACGGCTGGCTTACCGCTGCGGCACTAAATCCGGCGGTGAGCGAGTTTGATCCCAAAGCGCTCGACCTGCCCTTACCGAAGGACGCGCCGCTCCGGCAGATCGACGCGGTTCGTCAGGCCATCCTCGACTATCTCTATCAGATCACCTGGGGACAGTCGAAAGGGTCGCCGGCAGAGCTTCGCCGCCGCATCAATCGCGCCGCCGCCCGCCTGCACGAAACCGCGCTCATCGTTCAGGCGTCCTACGACGAAATTGCCGAAGAGATGTCGCAACGCCAACCAGCGAAGGCCGCGAAAGGAACCCCTCGTCGTCGGGTGAGGTGGAATAAAGATGACCAGATTCCGTTTTGAGGGCTCATCGATGAGCGCCGCCCCTGAGCGCCGCTCATCGCTTCCGGCGCCTTCGTAGCCGCACCATGGGCCAGGGATCGAAGCCCGCAGGGCCAAGACGCAATCAGTGGCTTGGCGCGCGAGAGCCCGACGCGGCATTGCCGCCGCGGGCGCCACATTCGAAACGTTAGCTCCGGCCCAACCCTAGCAATTCACTCACCCAAGCGGAATCGCGCACTCCTCCATCGCGGGCCGCATCAGCGTCCTTCATCTGCGCAGTCCTATCGCGCCGTTCGATCGGCTCATGGCCGCAAGGGCTTGGCTGCCCTCTGCCTCTGACGTTCCAGCCGCAAGCGGTGCGCCCGCCTCCGCCGTCGCGGGTTCCGTCCGGCGCGAAGGCCGCAATCACGCGACCCGCAAACGATGGAGGAAACCATGCGCGTAATCCCTGTGACCGAACTGGCGGGCCTCACCGGCCGCGAGCTGATGGCGCTCTACTTCCAGGTCGGCAAATGCCTGCCCGGAACCCGGATGCTCTCGCCCGAGCGCCTCATCGTCGAGCAGACGCTCGCCAACATTCGCTTCGTCCTGGCGCGGCGCCATCGAACGCCGGGCTTCTGACGCCCGGTGTGTAAATCTCCCTCGGCCATTCCGGTTACTTTCGGAATGACCGAGGGTCAGAATAGTTCATGGCTAGGCTGCGGCGTTCTGGTTTCCGTTGGCCTTGACCACGCAAACCAGGCGGCCATCGCTCTTGGCCGCATTGTTCTCCCAATGCAGCGGGCGGAGGTTGCCGATTGCATCACTGCCGCCGTTTGCCGCCGGCTTGATGTGATCAGCCTCCCAGCCGTAATGGCTGTTCCGATTGCCGTACTCAGAGCGCTTGATCCACGCTCCGCACTGGTCTTTGCGATAGCCGTTCTTCTCGTTGTCGGCACCGCAGTGCTCGGCCTTGGCCCAGATCTTGTCGAGATCGTCTTTCGTGAGATTCACAGGTGTAGTCCTTTGTGCTGCGCCACGCCCGCTTGCGCCGACCATCGACGTTCGTTCAGACGTCACGTACTCGTATGATATATCGAACGCTTGCCGGGCGTCAAGATGGGTCGTACGATCTCGTCTGATAGATCGAACGCCCAACACCGGGCGCGGTCGCGACAACAGAGACGGGGGCAGGCCGATGTCGTTAGCAGTGAGGTTGAAGGAGCTACGGTTGCGAAGTGGAAGATCATTGCAGCAGGTCGCCGATGCGGTGAGTGCATCAAAGGCACATATTTGGGAGTTGGAGACGGGGAAAAGCGCGAACCCGTCGATTGAGTTGCTTCGCAAACTGGCTGAGCTCTTCGAGGTGCCTGTCGCGGAGCTCATCGGCGAGACCACTGAGGGCGTCGATCCCGACTTCATCAAGATGCACCGCGACTACTCTGCGCTGAGCGCGACGGATCGTGCGGTAATCGAAGACATGATGAAGGCGATGAAAAAGCGCCGGGCGAAGGAGGGCACGGGTGGATCTTGACCGTATGGAGCTAGCGGATTGCGCCACACCCGAGGCGTTAGCGGCAGGAATCCTGAAGCAGGTTCCCGTGATGCCGATACCGGTTCCGATCAGCGAGATTGCACTCGCTCTCGGGATAGTCGAGATCAAAGAGGAAGCGCTAGAGGGCTTTGAGGGCGGCCTCATTGCATTCGCCGATAAGAGCGAAGGCTCGATACTCGTCAACCGCGCAAGCAATCCGCAGCGCCGCCGCTTCACAATCGGGCACGAGCTGGCGCACTTTCTGCTCCCCTGGCATCAACCGAAGACCCCCGAAGGATTTCTCTGCACGACGAAAGACCTGAGGATGTCTGGCGCCAAAGCTGGCGACCGAGCCGCGGAAATGGAAGTCCAGGCGAACCGTTTTGCGGCGGAGATGCTGTTCCCACGCCCCTACTTCGGCAAGGACATGGCGGCGTTTCGGGTGGTGGATGTTGAGCACATTCTCGCACTGTCGC
Organism: Pseudomonadota bacterium; assembly: GCA_021780935.1. The sequence continues at coordinate 6,737 of JAJXXT010000024.1, read as the reverse complement.
GACGCTACGACATGAGCAAGGAAGCCACTGCACGACGGTATGTGGAATTTCACCGCGAGCCTGCCGCTGCGGTCGTGTCGAAGGGCGGAAAAGTATTACGAGTTTATCGGCACAAATCCTTTCCGTTTGTCGAGGCAACCATTGGGGCGTCGGTACCGTCGGGATCGGCAACAAGTCGTGTTACTGTGGAGGAAGGGAAAGCAACGGGCTGGCACGAAGTTGATGGTGGCGTCTGGTTGTCCTCGCGCTTCGGTCGACGATCGCCCAAAGTCTTCGAGCAGATTCTTGGCCAGCAATCGGGATTTCGGCTGACCCTTCTGACCATCGAGTCCGACGATACGGACGATGACGACGAGGACGCAGATGACGTTCGGCGGGCATGGTCTCCGCCCACCTTTCGGCGGTGACTCCACCAACATCGGTTCGACGCCTGGGCGTCACGTCATTTGCGACGCAGTCGAAGTGATGCGCCCCCTTTGATCTGAGCGCGAACATGAGCAGCTCAATCGAGCTGCGAAGAGCGAACACGAGCATCCGACTGCTATCCGCACCACAAGACTGCCCCTTCCCGGCGTGGCGGGGCCAGGCCGACTGGCGCTGCCCACGAGGGGCGCGCTGGCTCACTGCTGAACGGCTCGCTGAGAGTCGGCGGGAAGCTCCCGCGGGCTTCCCGTGTCACGCTCGGATTGGGTCGGGGCGGAAGGAGTGGTGCGGGCGCGCCAGCCCGCTTTTCCGCGCATGTGATGATGCGCACCGATTACCGAGAGAGTGCGCGGCAAGGGGACGATCAGGCCATAAGGGTCGACCAAGGCAGCATACCCGGTGGGCGTCGCTCTTTCCGGGAGCGGCCGGTCACGAAAACCGTTACCTACCCTGGAAGACAATGGGTTTCGGCCTTGGCCCCGAGAAACCTCTTGGGGCGATGAATTACCGCTCTGGGAGGCAAGCTTCCCGCGAAATCCAGTTATTTGCCATGAAATTTGGTTACAGAAGGAAAATCCTGCGAATTTTGATTATATTGCGGCGGCTGGCGGCCGCACTACCGTAGTGCGTAGGGGCTGCCGGCGGTGCCGTGGTTACCGCTATGCGGCTTGGCGTATTTTTGCCTCTTATGCGCCAAAGCGTATTATAGCGATATATACGCCCATCCGCATATTGACAATAAATACGGATCGGCGTATATTTTCGGATATGAACATCATTGCTCGCACATCGAGGCAGCTCGGGGCTGCGATCCGGCGCAACCGGAAGCAGCAAGGCCTGACGCAAAGCGCGCTGGCCGCCCGCATGAACACGCGCCAGGCGACGATCTCCACGCTTGAGCGGGGAGACGCTGCTCTCGGCACTGTCATCGATGCGCTCGCCGCTCTCAATCTCGAGATCGTCGTTCGGGAGCGCTCGCGGGCATCGCTCGAAGAGTTCCTTGAGGACACGACCTGATGGCGCGGCGCCGCGCACATCTTCCGCTCGACGTCTTTTTGAACGGAAGGCTGGTCGGGAAGCTGACGCGCGAGCGAACCGGCGCAATTGATTTCCGCTACGCGGACGCATGGCTCGAGTGGGCCAACGCAATCCCTGTGTCGCTCTCTCTGCCCCTTCGGGAGGATCGTTATATCGGCGAGCCCGTCATTGCGGTCTTCGACAATCTCCTTCCCGACCATCCTGATATCCGGAAGCGGGTCGCCGAGCGCTCGCACGCGGAAGGGACCGATGCGTACAGCCTTCTTGCTGCGATCGGCAGGGATTGCGTTGGGGCTTTGCAGTTCCTGCCCGAAGGCGCTGCGCCCGACCCAATCGGCACACTCAAGGCCGAGCGCCTATCTGATAAAGACGTCGCCGCACTCTTGGGAAATCTTGGGCGAAATCCTCTTGGTGTCGACGCCGACAGAGAGTTCCGCATCTCGCTCGCAGGCGCGCAGGAAAAGACGGCACTCCTGTTCTGGAAGAAGAAATGGCATCTGCCGCATGGCACGACGCCCACGACGCACATTCTAAAGCCGCAAATCGGTAGGGTGCCGGGAGGGATGGACCTTTCGCAAAGCGTCGAGAATGAACATCTCTGCATGCGACTGGTCAAAGCCTTCGGACTTCCGACCGCGCGCACCGACATCAAAGATTTTGGCGCCGGCAACGTGCTCGTCGTCGAGCGCTTCGATAGACTGTGGACGAAAGACATGCGGCTGCTCCGCGTGCCGCAGGAGGATTGCTGCCAGGCGCTCGGCGTGCCGCCGACCCGCAAATATGAAGCTGATGGCGGCCCGGGGATTCGAGCCATCATGCAGCTTCTCAAAGGCAGCGACGCTCCGGAAGAAGATCAGCGCCGGTTTTTCAAGGCGCAGATTGTGTTTTGGCTCCTTGCCGCGACCGATGGTCACGCCAAGAACTTTAGCCTCAGGCTTGCGCCTGGCGGACGCTTCGCCCTTGCTCCGCTCTACGATGTGTTGTCGACGCAGCCGCTCGCGGATGCGCGCCAGCTCTCGCGCGGTCGCATGCGGCTCTCGATGGCGGTCGGCAAGAGCCGGCACTATGCGGAATATGCCGTCCAACCCCGGCATTATCTCCAGACCGCAGCTCTGTGCGGCTTCCCGGAAAGCGCCGTCGCCGAGATCTTCGACGAACTGATTGCCGAGGGGCCGCTCGCCATCGAAACCGCGCTCTCTAGCCTGCCACCGAAGTTCCCGGAGAGGCTTGCCACGTCGATCATCAGGGGGGCTCGAGACAGGCTGGCCACGCTCGCCAACGAGAGACGACGAACGAAAGCCTAGCGTCCGAGAGAGCCCCTCGGGATCTCCCAAACTGTGCGCGGGATGCTCCCGGCTAGAGGACCTTTTCTGGGCCGAACTTAGACGCCCCGGGGCTCAACGATGCCAAGAAGCGACCCGCTCGCCTCCGTAAGGGCTTCACTACCGTCGTGGATGGCGAAGCTCACCGTCGCCATGTGGCGGCGGGAGTAGGCTAGGCGGCGCTGATTATTGGGAGGAGATAGCGGCGGTGCTGCTGCTGTTCATCGTCGTCGTCCTGACGATGGCCGCAATCATCGTCCTGATGATGATGATCGGCCCGATCGGCGTGCTTGGCGCGATCGGCCGCCCGCGGGTTCTATTGCCAGCCGGGCTGGTACGCGACCTCCAGCACCGCCTTCGACGCGTCGCCGCGGGTGCGATAGCGGCCGATAGGGACGCCCCGCTTGTCTTCCAGCGACTTGACCTCCCAAACCTCGACGGTGGGAGCAAGTGGCGACGCACCCTTCTCCAATGGCTTCAAGCGAAACAACCGGCCATTCTTACGGCAGTGAAGATCGGCAATTCCTGTCGCCGCGGTCCACGGGCAATCCGCTCCAGAGCGTAAGCGGGCCTCGGCATTGCGCTTGTCCTGCTCGGTTCGCTTCCTGTGTTCCTCATCGCGCTTACGCCGAAGGCGCTCCTCAGCACCCCAGGTCCACTCCTCCAGCCACCCCAAAATCGCGATGAACTCCGTGCCCTTCGATTTCTCCTCGGCATAGGCGGCGTATGAGGCATCCTTCAATTCCACGTCGGGGCCACGTCGCCACCCGCCATATTCATTACGAAGCGCATCGAGTCGCTGCGCGACATCGACCGGCGTGAGTGAATCACCTGGAAGCCTGTTGAGGTTTTCACGAAGATCGTCGAGTGGAACCCATACATCGACCGCCCGATTGGCAAGCTCTTCGCGCTCTGCGCTCCATTTCTTCCAGAGCGATCTCGGGCCGTCGATTGCCTTCAGGATCTGCTTGGCGACCGCCGGAATCTCAGCCTCATTGGGAAATTTGAGCGGCGGACGCGCGCTGTATTGGTTGAGGAGGCGGATGACGTCGTAGAGCCTTTCGTCGTCTGGCATGACATCCCCGAGTGCTTCCGAATGCGGAATATGATCAGGAAAGCACGGTTAAGGCATCGATGCCGCTGACTCACGTCAAACAAGGGACGATCGCCGAATCGCTCGCCTTCCCTGACGCTCCCCCCAAGAACGGCCCTTCGGCCGGAGAGGGCGAGGCTGAACCCCGCCTAGCGCTACCCCCAAGGGGCGCGCTGCCGCGCCGCTGAACGACGCGGAGAAAATCGGGGAGCATCGAGGGTAATGGACGATCGGGCTCAGTTAAGCGGCGATACGCCCGAGAAGCCTTGCATCAGCGGCATAGGCTGAGAGTGTCCTGTCGGCGACGAACGTAAGGTCGCGCTCGACCGGAAGTTTCGTCCAGCCGCGCACTTCCGCGAGCTCGGCGAGGGAGACCGTGCCGAGTTCGGGATCGCCTTGACCGAGATCGCAAAGACCAAAAGCGATGTCCTGATCGCGCGGATTGATCTCGGTCAGGAGCCAGGTGCAACCGGCGTCTGGCGTAAAGAGCTTCACCACCGGCCGGAAATCCTCGCCAGGAAGCCCTGCCTCGCGGCGTTCGATGTTGATTTGGCCGTTGGTGAGAAGCTGCTGCCGCTGTTCGGCTGTGAAGAAGAGCATGTGTGCCTCTGATTTTGCGTTACCCCCGAAGCGGGGGCAGGAGGCGCAGGGGCAGACGGCAGAGGCCGTCCGCCGTCATCCCCAACACGGGAGCGACCGGAGTTCGATCCTCATGGCGGCGTTGGCGAGCGAACGGAGCGGGCCGGGGATTGACGGCAGGCCGCGTCTGCCAGCGTGCGCCGCCCCCGCAACAGTCGGGGGCCGACGGAGGCGCACCTGCGAGAGCCGGTGCGGCAGCGCTATGTCGAACGCTTGGGCGCATCGTCATTCTTCTTTCGTCGCGTCTTCGGGCGCATGACGTTGATCTGCGTGGTATCGAGCGATGTTTGGATGTGCCGCGCGTAGAAGCGCTCGATCATCTCGACGCTCGTGCGGCAGTTTTTTGCGATTTGGTAGATGTCCGCGCCTTCCATGAGGCGCATGCAGATATAGGTGTGGCGCAAGCTGTAGGCGGTTCGCGCGTTGCCGTCGCGATCGAACTTCAACTTCGTGCGCCGCAGCAGGTTGTTGAACATCTTGATGTGGTCACCGGGGAACACGAGGTCGTTTGGTTCCGGCGACTTGGATACGAAAGACGGCGCGGGCTTGCTGAGATCTTCACCACGCGCGCGCCGTGCGCGATCAGTCTGCGAGCGCTCTGGCGGTCGCGGTCGATCGCGCAACCGTTCGTAGGGGCGCACGGCGCCTGGTGTGCTTTTACAGTTGCCGGCACCGACTTTGCCGCCTGCCTCGATGATGATTTCGAGGATGCGGTCGCCGACCGCTGGGTCGGCGACAACGGTGACGTCGCGGTGCCGGAGGTTTTTTGCTTCGTCTGGACGAAGGCCGGTGTTCGCCATGAACAGCACATAGTCGTGGAGCTGTTCGGCGTCCCAGTGATGGAAGCTACCGGCGCGTTGGCGTTGATGGTCGCGCGTCGCCTCGTAGAGCTGCTTGTATTCCGCCGGGCTGAACCAGGGACGGTGAACGACCTTGCCCTGGGTCTTATAGGGCGGCGAAAGATCCGGGAGATGCTCGAGCCAGCCCTCGCGCACGGCGGTCTTCAGCACGAGGCGAAGCGTGACGATCTCATTGTGCAATGTGTTCCGCGCCGGCGGCTTGAAGGCTTTCTTGGCCACGCCGTCGCCGTCGGGCGCGACGGAAACCGGACGCACATCCTTCATCCGCTTGGCGCGGTAGGCTTGGACCTTGGCCGACGTAACCTCCGACAGTCCAAGCTCTCCGAAATACGGAAGCAGGTGTAGGCGAAGGCGGTCCCTGTGGCCTTGCACCCATTTGGGGCTGCGCTGGCCTTCGGTGATGGTCTCGTATTCGTCCTCGAATGCTTTGGCAGCCTGAGCGAAGGTCCGCTCGTTCTTCTTCGTCTTGGGATGCTCGGCAAATCGCTCGGCGGCGGCGAGGCCGCGGAGACGAAGATACCAGTCCTCGGCCTTGGCCTTGGCGAGCGCGGCATTCTCCTCGCCCGTACTGGTGCGGTGTTGCCTGCCATCGACGGTCGCCGAGCACTGCCAGAGGCTGCTGCGCGGACGGCGGTAGAGGTGAACCTTGCCGTTGAACAGCGTGAGTCGGTTCTCGGTCATGGGCACCTCCGGGACGTACGATTCCTTGGTTCGGGTTTCCCTGCGTGCGTGTCGTCTGCGGCTGGAATCGATGAAGTCGCGACCGATTCACGCTCTTTCAGGCTATGGGCGGGAGCGCCGGCCTGTCGAGACGGAAAGTGTGCTAAGAGTGTGCTGAGGAATTTGAGGGGGTTTAGAGACGCAAAAGGCGCCCAGCTTTCGCTACGCGCCTTGATATTTCTGGATAATTTGGTTGCGGGAGTTGGATTTGAACCAACGACCTTCAGGTTATGAGCCTGACGAGCTACCGGGCTGCTCCATCCCGCGGAAAGGCAAAGCGCACGTGGGATTGGAAGACCTGGCAGCGACCGACTTTCCCGCGCCTTGAGACGCAGTATCATGGGCGCTGGGGGTTTTCACGGCCGAGTTCGGTATGGGATCGGGTGCGGCCCCCCCGCTAAAGCCACCAGGTCGTCCAATCCCGCGTGCGCGGGACTGTGAGTTGGTTCTGGTTTGTGTGCTGTTTCGAGACACTGATCTTTGCCAAGCCGGAATGGCTTGTGCGCAGGGTGGGGTGATCTCAAGCCTATCGGGCGATTAGGACCAGTTAGCTCCACGCGTTACCGCGCTTCCACACCTGGCCTATCAACGTGATGGTCTATCACGGCCCTCAGGGAGACCTGGTTTTGAGGAGAGTTTCCC
>JAJXXT010000150.1 GCA_021780935.1 Pseudomonadota bacterium | reverse complement strand
TTCCGATCTCGAGGAAGATCATCGCCACGACGTCGAGGATGCGCCGCGGATCGAGCGTGCTCTTGTCCGGCGCGGCGACGACGAACGGCTGCCAGTCCGACCAGCCCCATTCGCGCCACGGTGCGGAGGCCAGCAGCGCGTAGAGCAGGAAAGCGCCGGCCACGGCGCGCAGCGACCACCACCGCGGCAGCGAGAAGCCGCGCTGGCGGTGCTGCACCGCGAGCGCCATGCCCACCGCGAACAGGAACTGCCAGGCAAACGGGTTGAAGAACCAGCCGCCGCCCGACGGCACGGTATGGACATTGAGCCAGGGATAGACCTGCGCCGCGCGCCACAGCGCGAGCGAGGGCAGCAGCAGCGCCGCCGGCGACAGCCGCCACAGCGCCTGCATCAGCGGGAAGCAGCCGAGCAGCACGATGTACAGCGGCAGGATGTCGAGAAACGTCGGCAATTGCGCGAGCCGAACGGCGCGGCGGATGCCGTGCAGCCCAGCCGGCCGCGATGGCTCGATGCCAAGGAACTCGGTGCCGAAATAATGCGCCCAGACCGCCACGATCACGAACGTGGCCAGCAGCAGCAGCACTTCCGCCGCGTAGAGGTGCAGGCAGCGCAGCGCCACGCGCACGACACCGGACCGCAACCCCTGCTCCTCGAAGATCCGCCCATAGGCGATCATGCTCGAGAGCCCGGCCAGGATCACGAACACCTCGGCGGCGTCGGAAAAACCCCAGTTGCGCAGCGTTATGTTGCCGACCAGGTTATCGCCGATATGATCGACGAAGATCATCAGCAGAGCTGCACCCCGCATGATGTCGATGCGGCCATCGCGGCGCCGGCGCGGCGGGGCCCCGCTCATGCTGTGCCCTCCCTGTCAGCCGGCAGCGACCAGTCGCTCCAGCCAGTGGATGGTATAGTCGCCAACGGCGAAATCGGGGTGGGCAGCGATGCGCTCGTGCAGCGGCAGCGTGGTCTTGATGCCGATCACGGCGAACTCCGCCAAGGCCCGGCGCAGCCGCGCGATCGCCTCGGCACGCGTCGGCGCGTGCACGATCAGCTTGGCCACCATGCTGTCGTACCATGGCGGCACGGCAGCCCCGGCATAGAGCGCCGAATCGACGCGAACGCCCAGGCCGCCGGGTGCGTGAAACGCCGTCACGCGCCCGGCGGACGGGGCGAAGGTCTCGGGGTCCTCCGCGGTCACACGGCATTCGATCGCGTGGCCGGAGAACCGCACATCGGCCTGGCCGTAGCCCAGCTCGGCCCCGGCGGCGATGCGGATCTGCTCCTTCACCAGGTCGATGCCGCAGACCATCTCGGTCACCGGATGCTCGACCTGCAGGCGCGTGTTCATCTCGATGAAGGCGAACTGCCCGTCCTGCCAGAGGAACTCCAGCGTCCCCGCATTGCGGTAGCCGAGCTGCTGCAGCGCCGCGGTCGCCGTCGCACCCAGCGCGTCGCGCGCCGCGGCATTGAGCGCGGGCGAGCCCGCCTCCTCCACCAGCTTCTGATGGCGCCGCTGCAGGCTGCAGTCGCGCTCGCCGAAATGCACCACCTGGCCTTGCCCGTCGGCGAGGATCTGCAGCTCGATGTGCCGCGGGCGGTCGAGATATTTCTCGAGGTAGACGGCATCGTTGCCGAACGCCGCAGCCGCCTCGGTGCGCGCCAGCCGCCACGCCTCCTCCAGCCCCTCGGGGCCGGTCGCCACTTTCATGCCGCGCCCGCCGCCGCCCGCCGCCGCCTTGATCAGGACCGGGTAGCCGATATGCCCGGCGACGCGGCGCGCTTCCTCCAGGCTCGTCAGCTCGCCCTCCGAGCCGGGCACCAGCGGGACGCCCAAACCCGCCATGGCGGTCTTGGCCGCGATCTTGTCGCCCATCATGCGGATATGCCCCGCCGAGGGGCCGATGAAGGCAAGCCCGTGCGCTTCCACCATGTCGGCGAACTCGGCGTTCTCGGAGAGGAAGCCGTAGCCGGGATGGATCGCATCGGCGCCGGTGATCGCGGCGGCGGAAAGGATCGAGGGAATGTTCAGATAGGAGTCACGCGGCGGCGGCGGGCCGATGCACACGCTCTCGTCGGCGAGGCGGACATGCATCGCCGCGGCGTCTGCCGTCGAATGCACGGCCACGGTCGGGATGCCCATCTCGCGGCAGGCGCGCTGGATGCGCAGCGCGATCTCGCCGCGATTGGCGATGAGGATCTTCTGGAACACGCGCCTATTCGATGATCAGCAGTGGCTGATCATACTCGACGGGCGAGCCGGAGACGACCAGCACCCGCGTCACGGTGCCGGCGCGGGGCGCCTTGATCTGATTGAAGGTCTTCATCGCCTCGATCAGGAGCAGCGTCTGCCCCGCCGAGACGCTCTGCCCGGCCGCGACGTAGGGCGTGGCTCCCGGCTCCGGCGAGAGGTAAACGACGCCCACCATCGGGCTGCGCACCGCGCCAGGATGCGCGGCATCGTCCGCCACGCCGGGTGCGGCCGCCGGCACGGGGGCCGCAGCGGCCAGCGGCGCCGCCGAGCCGGCCATCGAGGCGACCACCGGCGTCGGCGCGCGCGCCACCCGCACACGGCCGGCCTCGCCCTCGACCTCGATCTCGGTGAGGCCGGTCTCGGTCAGGATCGCAGCCAGGGCGCGCACCGCGTCCGCGTCGAATGCCGGAACCTTCATTCCTCGTCCTCCAGCAGCTCCGACAGCGCCTCGATCGCCAGGGCATAGCCGGTGACGCCCAGGCCCGCGATCACACCCGTCGCCGCCTTGGAGACATAGGAGTGCTGCCGGAACTCCTCGCGGCGGTGGATGTTGGTGATGTGCACCTCGATCACCGGCATGTCGCACGCCAGCAGCGCGTCCAGCAGCGCGATCGAGGTGGTGGTGAAGGCCGCCGGGTTGATGACGATGCCCTGCGCCATCACGCGGGCCTCCTGCACCCAGGTGACCAGCTCGCCTTCGTGGTTGGTCTGGCGAAACTCGATCGCGACGCCGCACTGGTCCGCCCGCTCCGCGCACAGCGCCTCGACGTCGTCGAGGGTGGCGCGGCCATAGAGCTTCGGCTCCCGCTGGCCCAGCAGGTTGAGGTTGGGCCCGTTCAGCACATAGATCAGAGGTCGCTCTGCCATGGGCGCGCGGTAGCATGGCGCGCGCCCCGCGCCAACTGCGCTGACCTGCCATCGTCACCGCGCGGCAGCCGCTCCCCCTTGGCGGATCCCCATAGTCCCGCCCATATTGCCGCCATGGATACGGTGACCCGGCTGGCGATCGGCCTCAACGGGGAGGCGCGCGCCTTCGATGGCCCGCTCAGCGTCGCGGATCTGCTCGAACGCCTCGGCCTCGATGCGCGCAAGGTCGCGGTCGAGCGCAACAAGGCGATCGTCCGCCGCGCGCACTACGCCGGGACCAGGCTCGAATCCGGGGACGCGGTCGAAATCGTTCACTTCATCGGAGGCGGCTGATGGACGGGACTGCGGCATCCACCGATACCTGGAGTGTTGCCGGGCGGCGTTTCCGCTCGCGCCTCATCGTCGGCACCGGCAAATACAAGTCGCTCGAGGAAACGGCGGCGGCGATCGAGGCCTCGGGGGCGGAGATCGTCACCGTCGCGGTGCGGCGCGTGAACCTCTCCGACCCCAAGGCGCCGATGCTGCAGGATTTCGTCGATCCGAAGCGCTACACCTACCTGCCCAATACCGCCGGCTGCCACACCGCCGAGGACGCGGTGCGCACGCTGCGGCTCGCGCGCGAGGCGGGGGGGTGGAACCTGGTCAAACTCGAAGTCCTCGGCCCGCCGCCGCATCTCTATCCGGACATGGCGGCGACGCTCGAGGCCGCGAAGGTGCTGATCGCAGACGGGTTCGAGGTGATGGTCTACTGCGCCGACGACCCGGTCGCGGCGAAACGGCTGGAGGAGATGGGCTGTGTCGCCATCATGCCGCTCGGTGCGCCGATCGGCTCCGGGCTGGGCCTGCAGAACCCGGCGATGATCGCGATGCTGATCGAGCAGGCGAAGGTGCCGCTTCTGGTCGACGCCGGGGTCGGCACCGCCTCCGACGCGGCGATCGCGATGGAACTCGGCTGCGACGCCGTGCTGCTCAACTCCGCCATCGCCCATGCCCGCGACCCGGTGATGATGGCGCGCGCCATGAAGGCGGCTGTGGAAGCCGGCCGGCTCAGCCACCTGGCGGGGCGGATGCCGCGGCGGATGGGGGCCGATCCGTCGAGTCCGCTGACCGGCCTGATCCGCTGACCTCGCGTTCCAGGGCCGCGTTCAGCTCGCCGCCAGCCAGGGCGGCGAAGGCGGAGACCCAGAACCACAGCATGATGCCGGCAACCGCCGCGAGCGGGCCGTAGGTCGCGTCGAACCGCGCCAACTGCGCCACATACGTGGAGAAGATCGCGGTCGCCGCCATCCAGCCCGCGGTCGCCGCCAGCGCACCGGGCAGGATATGGCGCCGCCCGCTCGGGCGGTGGCTCGGCCCGAAGCGATACAGCGCGCCCAGGACGGAGGCGACGAAGGCCGCCGTCAGCACGAGCGAGGCGATATGGATCAGGGTGCGCGTGTCGCCCGGGATGCCCAGCCGCTGAGCGGCCGCCGGCAGCGCCACCATCAGCGCGAGCCCCAGCACCGCGCCGATCACGGCGAGCAGGGTCATCGCCCCGGCGATCGCCAGCACGCGCAGCGCCGAGCGGCGTTCGGACGCGTCATAGGCGAAGTTGAGGGCCGTCATCAGCGAGCTGGTGCCGGTCGTCGCACTCCAGACAGTGAACAGCGCCGAGATCGCGACGCCGAGCGAGAGCGAGGCACTGCGATGCGAGACCAGCACGCCAAGCTCCTGCGCGATCATCGCGTAGGCGGGCGGCGGCAGGAACGCCTGCAGCGTTTCGAGCTGCGGCGCCACGGTGCGGATGTCGAAGACCAGGCCATAGATGGAGACGAGCATCGCCAGCGCCGGGAACAGCGCCAGCGTGGCGTAAAAGGCGCAGCCCGCGGCGACCAGGGACGTGCGATGCGCGAGCACCCGCGCGCCCAGCACCCGCGCGACGCGCGCCGCGAGGACCGGCCATGGTCGGGCTGCATCTGGTGTCATCGCTTCCTGCGTCGTCCTCGCCGCTCTCCCGCCGCCGATCCAGCGCCCCCGATCCAGAGCCCCCGATCCAGAGCCTGGGGGAGGCTCCATGGCGTGCACGCCGAGCCGGCGCCATGCACCCAACCGCTAGCAGGAATTCCCCCCCCGGGAGAGTCGCGCCGAGAAAAGGCTTGCAAGGTGGGGATGTCGATCCTATTTGGCGCCTCCACGCAGCGCGCACGTGCCTCTGGCCCTCGGGTTACGCAACGACGTCAAGCGTTCTGGCAATCGTTTGGTCGCTGGTTCGTTCGACCGTTTCGCAATCTGGGCCCGTCGCCTTGGAAAGGCGGGCCTCTCACCTGGAGGCCACGCGCGATGACCCTGAAAATCGCCCGTTTCCTTGCCGAGCATCAGCCGGCGACGCCGTGCCTGGTGTTCGACGTCGATCAGGCGGAAGAGAATTTCCGCGCGCTGCAACGCGCCTTGCCGGTCGCGCGGATCTACTACGCGGTCAAGGCCAATCCGGCCGCGCCGGTCCTCGAGCGGCTGGTGCGCCTCGGCAGCTGCTTCGACGCGGCGAGCATCGAGGAGATCGAATCCTGCCTCGCCGCCGGCGCCCAGGCCGAGGCGATCAGCTTCGGCAACACCATCAAGAAGGCCGGCGCCATCGCCCGGGCGTATGCGCACGGGGTCGGCATGTACGCGTTCGACTCGGCGGAGGAGCTGGCGAAGCTCGCTCGCCACGCGCCGGGGGCGGCGGTCTATTGCCGCATCATGGTCGCCAATGCCGGCGCCGACTGGCCGCTTTCGCGCAAGTTCGGCACGACGGTGGAACGAGCCCGCGAGCTGATGCTGCAGGCGCGCGGGCTGGGCCTCGACCCGATGGGCCTGTCCTTCCATGTCGGCAGCCAGCAGACGTCGACGGCAAGCTACGAGGCGGCGATCGCCAAGGTGGCGATGCTGTTCACCGATCTGCACGACGCGGGCGTGAAGCTGCGGATGATGAATCTCGGCGGCGGTTTTCCCACCCGCTACCGCGACGAGGTGCCGGGGATCGCCGCCTTCGCCGACGCGATCGGCGCGGCGCTGGCACGCGCCTTCGGCAACGCGCTGCCCGACATCGTCATCGAGCCTGGCCGCTGCATCGTCGGCGATGCCGGCGTCGTCGCGTCCGAGGTGGTGCTGGTCAGCCAGCGCGATCCCGCGGACCCGGTGCGCTGGGTCTATCTCGACATCGGCCGCTTCGGGGGCCTGGCCGAGACCGAAGGCGAGGCGATCAAGTACCGCATCGCCACACCGCATGACGGCACCGCGACCGGCCCCGTCTCGATCGCCGGCCCCACCTGCGACGGCGCCGATATTCTCTACGAGAAATCCAACTACCGGCTGCCGCTGGCGCTCACCACGGGCGATCGGGTGGAGCTGCACGCCACCGGCGCCTACGTGACGACATATGCGAGCCAGGCCTTCAACGGCTTCACGCCCCTGAAGGAACATTACATCTAAGGGCCGGCCTCGCCCCGACCTTTTTTATCCTTCCGCCGGTGTTACAACCAAGGCTGGAGGAACGCCGATGGACCTAGACGCCCTCGCCGCCCTGGTGCCGGACGGCGCCCAGCTCGCCCTGGTGCCCGACAACTCGCTTTCGCCCGGAGCGTTCGCCCGCGCGCTGGTGCGCCGCGGCGTGCGCGACCTGCGCCTCATCGGCGTGCCGGTCTGCGGCTACGCCACCGACCTCCTCATCGGCGCCGGCTGCGTCGCCGAGATCGAGACCTCCGCGGTCACACTGGGGGAAGCGGGCATGGCGCCCCGCTTCACCGCGGCGCTGGCCGCTGGGCGGCTGCGCGTCGTGGACGCGACCTGCCCGGCCATGCACACGCGCCTGCAAGCGGCCGAAAAGGGCGTACCCTTCATGCCGCTGCGCGGGGTGCTCGGCAGCGACCTCGTCGCCCATCGCCCGGACTGGAAAATCATTGACAACCCGTTTCAGTCGCCCGGCGCGGGCGGAGGCGACCCGATCCTGCTGCTGCCGGCGCTCGCACCTGAACTCGCGGCGTTCCACGCCGCCATGGCGGACGAGGAGGGCAATGTCTGGGTCGGGCGCCGGCGCGAACTCGCCACCCTCGCCCACGCCTCGCAGCAGAGCCTCGTCACCGTCGAGCGACGCGTGCCCGGCAACATGCTCGACGATGAGCGTCTCGCCCCGGGCGTCATTTCCGGGGTTTACGTCACGGCGATCGCGGTCGCCGAGCACGGCGCCTGGCCGATCGGCCTGCTCGATGAATACGGCTACGACGCCGCACACATCGCGCTGTACGCAAAGCTGGCGCGCACCGAGGCAGGCTTCGCCGAGTATTGCGCCCGCTTCGTCAACGCCCCAGGCGACCCCTCGGTGACGATTTTGGCGGCGGAATGAGCGGGACGTCCAACGAGCTGCTGCTGATCGCCGCGATCGCGCGGCTGATCACGGACCCCGCCGCGCATCCGGCGCGCCATGTCGCCGTCGGCGCCGCCTCCCCCATTCCCGCCGCCGCCTGCTGGCTGGCGAAAATGCAGGGGGCCGACATCCGCCTCGCACTGCTGCATCGCCCGCGGGGCAACCCGTTCACCGAAGGCACGCGCGAGCTGTTCGACCTCGCGGGCCAGGGACGGATCGACCTCTTCTTTCTCGGCGGCGGGCAGATCGACGGCCAGGCCAACATCAATCTCATCGGCACCGGCGCGTGGCCAGGCACCGCCGTGCGCTTTCCCGGCAGCTTCGGCTCCGCCTTCATGTATCTCACGGTCCACCGCACGATCCTGTTCCGCGAGGAACATTCCCGGCGCGTGCTCGTTCCACGCGTGGAGCACATCTCCGCCCCCGGCGTCTCGCCCGCGGGGACGTTTCGCCGCGGTCACGCGCAGGCGCTGGTCACCGGGCGCTGCGTCTTCCGTTTCGATCCCGGAAGGGCACGGTTTGCACTTGCCTCGCTGCATCCGGGCGAGACGCGCGAGACCGTGCGCGCGGCAACCGGCTTCGACTACGACGAACCCGCGGGGATCGCGAACACCGCCGGCCCAACCGAGGCGCAAGCCACGATCCTCGCCGGTCCTGTCTGCGACGCGATGATCGAGACCTATCCCGATTTCTGCCGCCGTGTCTGGGGACGGGGAGCGAAGGAAAACGGTGGCAAGGAGGAAGCCGCATGAACGACACCGCGACTCCCGCCACGCGGGGCAAGGGCCTTGCGGCTACCGCCGGCGCGCTGGCCGGGCTCAGGGTGATCGACCTCACCCGTGTGCTCGGCGGCCCCTACTGCACGATGATCCTCTCTGATCACGGTGCCGACGTCATCAAGATCGAGCCGCCGCAGGGCGACGAGACCCGCGAGTGGGGCCCGCCCTTCGACGGCGACGACGCGAGCTACTTCATCGGCGTCAACCGCAACAAACGCTCGATCGGTCTCGACCTGTCGCGCCCGGAAGGAAAGGCGGTGCTGCTGCGCCTGCTCGAGGG
>JAJXXT010000157.1 GCA_021780935.1 Pseudomonadota bacterium | reverse complement strand
CCGGCCGCCGCCCAGCCCGCGGCGACGCCGGCTGCGACCGCGCCCGCCGCCAAAGCGGCAGCCGGCGCGGCCGGTTTCGGCGCGCTGGTCGCCAAGGCCGACCCGAGCAAGGGCGCCGGCGTGGTGCATGGCATCTGCGCCGCCTGCCATACCCTGAACAAGGGCGGCAAGGCGCTGGTCGGGCCCAATCTCTGGGACATCGTCGGCCGCAAACAGGCCGCCGCGCCGGGCTTTGCCTACAGCGCCCCGTTCAAGGCCAAGATGACCGGCACCTGGACCTATGACGCCCTCAGCACCTGGCTCGCCGCGCCGATGAAGGAAGTGCCGGGGACGCACATGGCCTTCGCCGGCATCAGCAACGAGCAGCAGCGCGCCGACGTCGTCGCCTATCTGCGCACCCTGGCCGACACGCCCGCGCCGCTGCCGAAGTGACGAGGCGGTGATGGATGCCGGCCGGCTTGCGGCGCTGGCCGCCATCGCGGAGGCCGCGGCGGATGTCGCCGGCGCCGTCATTCGCCCGCTGTTCCGCGCCGACATCGCCGCCGAGATCAAGGGCGACGCCAGCCCCGTGACCATCGCCGACCGCGCCGCCGAACAGGCGATGCGCGCGCTGCTCGCCGAACGCACGCCGCAGGCGGGGGTGATGGGCGAGGAGTTCGGACTCGACCGCCCCGGCGCCGGCCTGCGCTGGGTGCTCGACCCGATCGACGGCACCCGTGCCTTCATCACCGGCCGGCCGCTCTTCGGCACGCTGATCGCGCTGCTCGAGGAGGGCGAGCCGGTGCTGGGCGTGATCGACCAGCCGATCACCGGCGAGCGCTGGGTCGGGGTCGCGGGCGAACGCACCCGTTTCCGCGGCCCGGCGGGGCGCGTCGGCACCCGGCGCTGCGCCAGCCTCGCCGCGGCGGAGCTCTCCTGCACCTCGCCCGAGATGCTGGGCGACGCGGCGCCGCGCTTCGCCCGCCTTGCCGCCGCGGCGCGGCGCGTCACCTGGGGCGGCGATTGTTACGGCTTCGGCCTCCTGGCGCTGGGGCAGATCGACGTCATCGCCGAGCGCGACCTCAAGCTCTGGGACTGGGCGGCGCTCGGTCCGGTGATCGAGGGCGCGGGCGGCCTGCTGCGCGACTGGTCCGGGCGCCGGCTGACCGCGGAATCCGCCGGCGACGCGCTGGCGGTGGGCGACCCTGCGCTGCTCGAGGCGGCCGCCGCCTGCCTCGCCGGATGACGCCGGGACGAACCCCTGTCCGCGCCGCTCTCTTGACCCGCGACGCCGGGCGGTATCCCTAGGTCGCCACCGGGGAGCGGGAGACCAGTGTGAGCAGATTCGCGGCCAGCATGGCGCTCGCGGCGGCGGTGAGCCTGGTGGCGGCCCCGGCACTGGCGCCGCGGGCACGGGCCGCCTCGCCCACGCCGGGCTATGCGCTGCTCGGCAAGCCCGCGCTGCCGCCCGACTTCGACCATTTCCCCTACGTCAACCCCGCCGCGCCGAAGGGCGGCGAGATCGTGCTTGCCGCGATCGGCTCCTTCGACAGCCTCAATCCGTTCATCGTCCGCGGCACCGCGCCCGACGACGTCTCGCTCGTCTGGGACAGCCTGCTCGCGCCCGATCCCGATGAGGCCGACGTCTCCTACGCGCATCTCGCCCGCTCGATGACGGTGGCGCCGGACCACCGGTCCGCGACCTTCGTGCTGCGCGACGCGGCGCGCTTCAACGACGGCACGCCGGTGACGGCGGCGGACGTGGCCTGGACCTTCAGCACGCTGCTCACCAAAGGCAAGCCGTTCTACCGGCAATATTATGCCGATGTCGCATCGGTGCGTGTGGACGGGCCGAAGACGGTGACGTTCCTGTTCCGCACCGCCCGCAATCGCGAGCTGCCGGCGATCCTGGGGCAGATGCCGGTGCTGCCGATGCACTGGTGGGCGGGGCGCGATTTCGCCGCGCCGCTCACCGAGGCGCCGCTCGGCTCGGGTCCCTACCGGGTCGAGAAGGCGGATTTCGGCCGTACCCTGGTGCTCTCACGGGTGCGCAACTGGTGGGCGAAGGACCGGCCGACGGGCAAGGGGCTGTACAATTTCGACCGCCGCCGCACCGAGTTCTTCCGCGATCCGACGGTCGCCTTCGAGGCGTTCAAGGCCGGGCAGATCACGTTCCGCCGCGAGAACATATCGAAGACCTGGGCCACCGGCTACGACTTCCCCGCGCTGCGCCAGGGGCTGGTGAAGAAACGCGCCTTCCCCATGCACCTGCCGGTCGGCATGCAGGGTTTCGCGATGAACACGCGCCGGCCCATCTTCGCCGATCCGCGCGTGCGCGAGGCGATGGCGCTCGCCTTCGATTTCCAGTGGACCAACAAGACACTGTTCTACGGGCTCTACCGTCGCACCACGAGCTATTTCCAGGGCAGCGAGTTCGCCTCCTCCGGCCTGCCCTCGCCGGCCGAGCGCAAGCTGCTCGACCCGTGGAAGGCGATCCTGCCCGCCGCCGTCTTCGACCGGCCGTTCACGCTGCCCGTCACCGACGCCTCCGGCAACGACCTGCCCGAGCTGCGCGCGGCGCTGCGGCTGCTCGAGGCGGCGGGCTGGCACGTGCACGACCGCAAGCTGGTCAACGCCGCGGGCCAGCCGATGCGTTTCGAGATCCTGGCCGACGCGCCGGTGTTCCAGCGGGTGCTGGTGCCCTACGCGACCCAGCTTTCGCATCTGGGCATCGAGGCGCGCGTGCGCATCGTCGATCCCGCGCAATATCAGGAGCGGATGAACAATTTCGATTACGACATGACGATCACGGTGATCCCGCAATCCGACAGCCCCGGCAACGAGCAGCTCGACGACTGGAGCTGCGCCAGCGCCAGGCAGATCGGCAGCGGCAACCTGATGGGCGTGTGCAGTCCCGCGGTGGACGCGCTGGTGCACGACATCGTGACCGCGCCCGACCGCGCCCGCCTCGTCACCGCGGCGCGTTCGCTCGACCGCGTCCTGCTCCGGGGCTGGTACATGGTGCCGAACTGGTATCTCGACAAAGTGTGGGCGGCCTGGTGGGACAAGCTCGGCCATCCCGCGCCGCCGGTGCGCACCGGGGTCGAGATCAATGCCTGGTGGGAAGACCCGGCCCGCGCCGCCGCGCTGGCCGCGAAACGGCGCCGCTGACGCCCCGATGGGCGCTTATCTGATCCGCCGCCTGGCGCTGATGGTCCCGACCCTGTTCGGCATCATCGCCATCAATTTCGCCATCGTGCAGCTCGCGCCGGGCGGCCCGGTCGAGATGATGCTCGCCCAGCTCAAGGGCCACGCCAACGTGATGGGAACCCTCGGCGCCGCCGGCTCGGAGGCGCCGAGCGGCAGCGGCGGAATCTACCGCGGCGAGCGCGGGCTCGATCCGCATCTGGTCGCCGACATCCGCCGCATGTTCGGCTTCGACAAGCCGCCGCTCGAACGCTTCCTGCTGATGGTGAAGGGCTACCTCACCTTCGATCTCGGCAAGAGCTTCTTTCGCGACAAATCGGTTCTGCAACTGATCGAGGAGCGGCTGCCGGTCTCGATCTCGCTCGGCCTGTGGTCGACACTGATCATCTATGCGGTGTCGATTCCGCTCGGCATCGCCAAGGCGGTGCGCGACGGCAGCCGCTTCGACGTGCTGTCCTCGGCGGCGATCCTGGTGGGCTACGCCGTGCCCGGCTTCCTGTTCGCGATCCTGCTCGTCGTGCTGTTTGCCGGCGGCAGCTTCCTCGAGATCTTTCCGTTGCGCGGGCTGGCGAGCGAGGGCGCCTCCCACTGGGGCTTCGCCGCGCGCGCGCTCGACTATCTCTGGCACATGGTGCTGCCGACGATTGCCATCGTCGTCGGCGGCTTCGCGACCCTGACGCTGCTCACCAAGAACTGCTTCATCGAGGAGATCGGCAAGCAATACGTGATGACCGCGCGCGCCAAGGGGGCAGCACCCGCGCGCGTGCTCTATGGTCACGTGTTCCGCAACGCGATGCTGCTGATCGTCGCCGGCTTCCCCTCCGCCTTCATCGGCATTCTGTTCACCTCGCAGCTGCTGATCGAGATCGTCTTCTCGCTCAACGGGCTCGGCCTGCTCGGCTACGAGGCGGCACTGCAGCGCGATTATCCGGTGATGTTCGGCACGCTCTGGGTCTACACGCTGGTCAGCCTGGCGATGCAGATCGTGGGCGACCTGCTCTACACCGTCGTCGACCCGCGCATCGATTTCGAGACGCGGTCATGAGCGCCGGGGCCATGCTGGGCGCGCCGATGCGGCGGGCGGCGGGATGGGGCGGCGTCGTCGCGCCGCCGGCATGACGCTCTCGCCGATCACCCGCCGCCGCGTCGCGCTGTTTCGTGCCAACCGGCGCGGCTACTGGTCGCTCATCATCTTCACCGCGCTCTTCGTCATCAGCCTGTTCGCCGAGCTCATCGCCAACGACCGCCCGCTCGTCGTCGACTATCGCGGCACCTTGATGTTTCCGGTTCTGCACGGCGTGAGCGAGGATCGTTTCGGCCCCGACTTCCTGCCGACCGAGGCGGATTTCACCGACCCCGCGGTGGTCCACGCGATCGAGGCGCATGGCTGGATCGTCTGGCCGCCGATCCGTTATCGATACGACACGATCGTCAAGAACCTCCCCTCGCCCGCGCCCTCGCCGCCGACCTGGCGCAACCCGCTCGGCACCGACGACCAGGCGCGCGACGTGCTCGCGCGGGTGATCTACGGGTTTCGCATCTCGATCCTGTTCGGCTTCGCGCTCACCTTCGTCTCCTCGGTGGTCGGCATCGCCGCCGGCGCCATCCAGGGCTATCGCGGCGGGCTTACGGATCTGCTGTTCCAGCGCTTCATCGAGATCTGGTCCGGCATGCCGCAGCTCTACCTGCTCATCATCCTGGGCTCGATCATCACGCCCGGGTTCTGGACGCTGCTGATCTTTCTGCTCCTGTTCCAGTGGATGAGCCTGACCGGCGTGGTGCGCGCCGAGTTCCTGCGCGGGCGCAACCTCGAATACGTGCGCGCCGCCAAGGCGCTCGGCGTCGGCGACATCGCGGTGATGTGGCGCCACATCCTGCCCAACGCGATGGTCGCGACCCTGACCTTCCTGCCGTTCAATCTCTCCGGCTCGGTGACGCTGCTGGCGAGCCTCGATTTCCTCGGCTTCGGCATGCCGCCCGGCTCGCCCTCGCTCGGCGAGCTGGTGGCGCAGGGCAAGAACAACCTGCAGGCGCCGTGGCTCGGCATCACCGCCTTTCTCGTCCTCGGCACCACGCTCGCGCTGCTGATCTTCATCGGCGAGGCGGTGCGCGACGCGTTCGATCCGAGGAAGACGCTGTCGTGACGCTGCTGGCCGTCGAGCGCCTCGGCGTTGCGTTCGGGCCGAGGCGGGTGGTGCGCGACGTCTCCTTCAGCCTCGATCGCGGCGAGACGCTTGCCATCGTCGGCGAGAGCGGCTCCGGCAAATCGCTGACCGCGCTGTCGCTGCTCGGCCTGCTGCCGCATGGCGCGGTCGCGAGCGGCAGGGTGCGGCTCGATGGCACCGAGACGCTCGGCGCGCCGGAGAAGCTGCTGCGCCGGCTGCGCGGCGGCGTCGGCGGGATGATTTTCCAGGAGCCGATGACCAGCCTCAATCCGCTCACGCGCATCGGCAAGCAGATCGCCGAGGCGATGCGGCTGCACCGGCCGATTTCCATGGCCGCCGCGCGCCGGCGCGCCGCCGCGCTGCTCGACGAGGTCGGCTTCCACGACGCCGAGAGCCGGCTCGACGCGCGCCCGCACCAGCTTTCCGGCGGGCAGCGGCAGCGCGTGATGATCGCGATGGCGCTCGCCAACGATCCGCCGCTGCTCATCGCCGACGAGCCGACCACCGCGCTGGATGTTTCCGTCCAGGCGCAGATCCTCTCGCTGCTGGCCGCCGAGAAACGCGCGCGCGGCCTGGCGCTGCTGCTCATCACCCACGACCTCGCCATCGTGCGCCGCCACGCCGATCGCGTCTGCGTGATGAAGGAGGGGGCGATCGTCGAGGCCGGCTGCACCGCCGATATCTTTGCCCGACCGCAACATCCCTACACCCGCGCGCTGATCGAGGCGGAGCCGCGCGGCCGCCCGCCGCCGGTCGCGGCGGATGCGCCGGTGCTGCTCGAAGCGCGCGAGCTCAAGGTGCATTTCCCGATCCGCCGCGGCGTGCTGCGCCGTGCGGTGGGCGCGGTGCGGGCCGTCGATGGCATTTCGCTCTCGCTGCGGGTGGGCGAGACGCTGGCGCTGGTGGGCGAGAGCGGTTCGGGCAAATCGACCGCCGGCTACGCCCTGCTGCGCCTCGCCGCCGCGAGCGGGCATGTCGCCTTCGCCGGCAAGGACGTGCTGACCCTGCCCGCGCCGGCGATGCGGCGCCTGCGGGCGCGGATGCAGATCGTCTTCCAGGACCCGTTCGGCAGCCTGTCGCCGCGGCTGCCGGTGGGCGAGATCGTCGCCGAGGGGCTGGGCGTGCACGCGCCGGCGATGACGCGCGCGCAGCGCGAGCAGCGTGTCGCCGCGGTGCTGGAGGAGGTGGGGCTCGGCGGCGATGCGCTCGATCGCTACCCGCACGAGTTCTCCGGCGGGCAGCGCCAGCGCATCGCCATCGCGCGCGCGATGGTGCTGAGCCCGAGCTTCGTGGTGCTCGACGAGCCGACCAGCGCGCTCGACATGTCGGTGCAGGCGCAGATCGTAACGTTGCTGCAACGGCTTCAGCGCGACCACGGGCTCGCCTATCTGTTCATCAGCCACGACCTGCGTGTCGTGCGCGCGATGGCGCATCGCGTGGCGGTGATGCGCGCCGGCCGGATCGTCGAGGCGGGGCCGGTGGAGGCGATCATCGGTGCGCCGCAGCACCCCTACACCCGGGCGCTGATGGCGGCGGCGTTCGATCTCGAAAGCGCGGCGCCCGGGAACCTGTGAGCCGCAGGTTGCTCTAGCGCACCGGCTCGACCCCGCCCTTGGGTGCGAGGCCGCGCGCCTGCAGGCAGGCGATATAGGCCCGGCGGCGCGCGAGCGGCAGTTCGCGCAGCGCCGTCGCCTGCTGCGTCGGGGAGCCGCCGGACGTCTCGGCGGCGAGCTGGCGCACGTCGGGGTTTTCGTTGGCCTGGGCCTGGCACTGGCCCTGCGGCGTGGCGAGGTCGGGCGGCGGCGCGCAGCGCGCGAGCAGCAACGGCGATGCCAGCACCACCAGGAGGGGAAGCGTTTTCATGGGGCGGCGATCCAGTCCTCGATCAGGCGTCGCGCGATGCTGTCGGCGCGCGGCAGGGTGAAGCCCCGGGCGGCGTGGTCGCGCAGCTCGGCGCGGGTGAACCAGCGCGCGTCGCTCAGCTCCTCGGGGTCGATGGTGATCGCATGCGACAGCGCCTCGGCATAGAAGCCGAGCATGATGGAGGAGGGGAAGGGCCAGGGCTGGCTCGAATGGTAGCGCACGCGGCCGACGCGGATGCCGGCCTCCTCCAGCACTTCGCGCGCCACCGCTTCCTCCAGGCTCTCGCCCGGTTCCACGAAGCCGGCCAGGGTCGAATACATGGTCGCGTTGGGGAAGCGCTGGGAGTGGCCGAGCAGCGCCCGCTCGCCATCCGTCACCAGCATGATCACCGCCGGATCGGTGCGCGGGAAATGGCTGGCGCCGCAGCCGGTGCAGCGCATGACGTGCCCCGCGCTCACCGGCTCGCAGACGCCGCCGCAGACGCCGCAGAAGCCGTGCCGGCCGCGCCAGTGCATCAGCGCGCGCGCATGCGCGAGCAGCGCCGCCTCGGGTCCCGCGAGCAGCCCGGCGACGGCGCGCAGATCGGTGAAGCTGCCGATCTCGGCCGCCAGCAGCTCGGCCGGATCCTCGACCGCGCTGAGGTCGGCGGCGAACACCGCCCGCCCGGCGTCGTCGATGCCGAGCAGGGCCCAGCCGCCCACCGTGAGCCCCAGCTCCGCCGCCGCTCCGGCGTCCACCAGGACCGCCTCCGGCCGCCCCTCGGCGACCCCGCGCAGCAGATTGCGCGCGCGCCAGACCGGGACGAACAGGCTCGCGGGGTCGGCGAGCGCGGCGGCCACCCAGGCCGCGTCCTCGCGCCGCGCGGAGACGCGGTCGAGCCGGTTGCCGGTGTAGACATTGGCGCGGGAGGCTTCGATCAGCAGCACGCGGGCAAGCTGCCACGCACGCCCGCCACCGGGCAACTCTCGATCCCGGCCAGGCTCGATCCGCCGCGCTTGAGTCGGGGCCGCCGCGTGCTAAACACCCCTCGGAAGGTCGGCGGCGGACGAGCGCCTCGCCAACCCGGTCAGGTCCGGAAGGAAGCAGCCGCAACGAGTTTCCGCCCGGGTCGCTGTCCGGCCTTCCACCGCGACCCCCACCGCGACCCCGTGTTTCCCAACGGCGACGGAGCGCTCTCTCCCGGCATGGCCCCCGATCCGCAGCACCGGAGCTCCTGATGGGCGGTTCGCTGTTCGGTGACGAGCCGACACCCGATGCCGCGCCGGCAGGGGATCCGCCGCACGGCACGCCGTCGCAGGGGGGGCCGTCGCAGGAGGGGATGGGCCTGTTCGGCGACGCCCCGCCGCCCGCCGCCGCGCCCTACCGGGTGCTGGCGCGCAAATACCGCCCGCAGCGCTTCGACGACCTGATCGG
>JAJXXT010000035.1 GCA_021780935.1 Pseudomonadota bacterium | reverse complement strand
CGCCGAGGGCGGCCTGCGCGGCCGGCCGCGCGACGCGCTGCGCGAGCTGCTCGCGGGCTTCAACGCCTGGCGCGACATGCTGCCGCGCGACGGCCATGTCGCGACCGTCGAGACCATGCTCGACGCCAGCGGCTACACCGGCATGTGGCAGGCCGATACCTCGCCCGAGGCGCCTGGCAGGCTCGAAAACCTCAAGGAGTTCGTCCGCGCGCTGGCCGATTTCGACACGCTGCCGGCCTTTCTCGACCATGTTTCGCTGGTGATGGAGAACGAGGAGAACGCCGCCGGCGACCGCGTCAACCTGATGACGCTGCACGCCGCCAAGGGCCTCGAATTCGACACGGTTTTCCTCCCCGGCTGGGAGGACGGCATCTTCCCCAGCCAGCGCACCATGGACGAAAGCGGCGCCAAGGGCCTCGAGGAGGAACGCCGCCTCGCCTATGTCGGCCTCACCCGTGCCCGCCGCCGCGCCATCGTCTCGCACGCCGCCAACCGCCGCATCTACGCCAACTGGCAGGTCTCGATGCCCAGCCGTTTCCTCGATGAGCTGCCGGCGGAACACGTGACGCTTGAAGGTCAGCCGGACCGGCGCGCCGTGGCCCCGAGCTTCCCGGTCTTCGCCGCTCGCCCCCGCATCGCCGCCGCGTGGGAGGCCTCGCCACGGCCGAAGCGCGAGGACAGCATCGCCGTCGGCACCCGCGTCTTTCATGAGAAATTCGGCTACGGCACCGTCACCGCGGCCGAGGACGACCGGCTCGACATCGATTTCGAGAAGGCCGGCAGCAAGCGCGTGCTCGACCGCTTCGTGGCCCGCACATGAACGTCCCCCATGCGGGGCGGCCGTCATGAAGGGCCCCGCCGGACAACTGGAGACCGTCTTCGTCGATGTGCCGGAGCCAGCCCGCGACGCCTACGAGGTGGCCCTCGCCGGCACCTGCCGCAGCGTCGGCCTGTTCCACGACGAGGCGCGTGGCCTGTGGCGCGTCGAGGGCGTGAAGGATGCCGGGGCAGGGGACGGAATGCTCGATCTCGCCCTGGCGCTCGCCGGCGCCGCCAGCGGCGTCACCGCCCGGCTGCACCGCCGGGCGACCGAGACCGGCGGCTGGCTCGCCCGCGTCTATGCCGGCTTCCCGGAGCAGCGCATTGGGCGCTTCGCCCTGCGCGGCACGCATCTGCCGCCGGCCCGCCCCCCGGGCGCCATCACCCTGGTCCTCGATGCCGGCATCGCCTTCGGCTCTGGCGAGCACGGCTCAACGCGCGGCTGCCTGCTGGCGCTGCAATCGCTGGCCCCCAGGCTGCGCCCGTTTCGCTGGCGCGGCCGCATCCTCGATCTCGGTACCGGTTCCGGCGTTCTGGCCATGGCCGCCTCGGCGCTGCTGCGCCGGCGCGTCCTTGCCACCGACAACGACCCCTGGGCGGTCCGCTCGGCACGCGACAACGCGCGGCGCAACCGCACCCGCGTGCGCGCGGCACAGGGTGATGGCTGGCATGCCCCAGCCATTCGTGAGGCGCGGATCCGTGATGGCGCGCCGTTCGATCTGGTGTTCGCGAATATCCTGGCGCGTCCGCTCTGCCGCATGGCGCGCCCGCTGGCCCGCCGCCTGGCGCCGGGCGGGTTCGCGATTCTGGCGGGCCTCACGGTCGATCAGGCGCGCATGGTGCTCGCCGCGCACCGCTCCCAAGGCCTGGTGTTGAGGCAGCGCCAAGACCAGGGCCGTTGGACGACTCTGGTCTTGGTAAAGCCACGCAGAAATCTCGTGAGGGCGGCTTGCGCGCCGGTGGAGATCACCGGGCATGCATGAACCTGCACGCGGGCGTGGTCAGCCCGCCGCGTCGGCTCGCGGCGGTTCAGCCGCGCGCGTGCACCGTCTGCAAGCCATAGACGGAGGCCGCGGCACGCTCGGCGTTGTGCGAGGCGACGAAGCCGGGGTCGTTCACCCGCAGCAGGTCGGAGCGCACCAGCCCGATATCCGACAGCTCGTGGTCGGACAGGCGGGCAAGCTCGGTCACGGCGGCGCTTCGGGCACGCCGGGCGGCCAGGCGCTCGCGCAGCGCCGCCACGGCGGCGGCGACCCGCGCGAAGACCGACATCTCCCCGGTCTCGGACGCACCCTCCGGCAGGTTCTGCGTGTCATCGGTGAAGTAGTGGGTGAGGCGCGTCGGCATCAGGATCGCGATCTCTTCCTTGGCAACTCGGGCGGTCATGGTCTGCATCCAGGTCTGATAGGCCGTGGCGGGCGTCGGGCTGATCTGCCGTTCGTCACGCGGTCTTTGTGCAGTGCAATATGAGCGCTCGCCGACGTGGCGAGTAGCGGCGCCTGAGAGCCTCAGCCATGCGCCAAACGCCTGGTCACTTAACAAGTCATGAAGTTGACGCATGTCTGACATAAAGTTGAGGATTGGAAAATGGCATCCAACACGTTGAATTCGGCCGACCGCCTCATCGCCCTGCGCGCGGCCCTGGCCCAGCGCAGCCTCGACGGGTTTCTCATCCCCCGCGCCGATGAGCATCTGGGCGAATACGTCCCCGCCAACGCCGAGCGCCTGGCCTGGATCAGCGGCTTTACCGGCAGCGCCGGCCTCGCCATCGTCCTCGCCGACCGCGCGGCGCTGTTCACCGACGGCCGCTACGCTCTCCAGGCCGAGGCGCAGACCGACCCCGCGCTGTGGCAGCGCCGCCACCTGATCGAGCAGCCGCCGCAGGCCTGGCTCGCCGCCGAGGCGCCTGGCGCGCGCATCGGCTACGACCCCTGGCTGTTCGCCGAGGAGACGCTCGCCCGCTACACCCAGGCCGGCGTCACCCTCGTGGCCGTGGAGAACAACCCCGTCGACGCGATCTGGCACGACCGGCCGGCGCCGCCGCTCGGCCCGATCGCCGACCATCCGCTGGCCTTCGCCGGCAAGACCTCGTCCGCCAAGCGCGAGGAGGCGGCGGCACGGCTGCGCGAGGCCGGCGAGCACGCCGCCGTCATCTCCGACCCCGCGAGCCTCGCCTGGCTGCTCAATTTCCGCGGCGACGACGTGCCCTACACGCCCTTCGGCCTCGGCTTCGCGCTGCTGCACGCCGATGCCGCGGTGGAATTGTTCATGCCGCGCCAGAAAATCCCGGCGCCGCTCGCCGCCCTCTGGGGCAACGCCGTCTCGATCGCCGAGCGTTCGGCGCTGCCGGTGGCCCTCGCGTCGCTGGCCGGCAAACGCGTGCGCGTCGATGCCGCCGCCACCCCCGCCTGGTTCGCCGCCACGCTGCGCCAGGCCGGCGCCGTCGTGGCACCGGGCACGGACCCCTGCATCCTGCTCAAGGCCTGCAAGAACGAGGTGGAGATGGCCGGCGCGCGCATCGCCCATCGCCGCGACGCGGTCGCCGTCTGCCGCTTCCTGCGCTGGCTGGAGACCGCGGCCGGCCGCGAGACGGAGTTGTCAGCGGTCGCCAAGCTGCTCGCGCTGCGGGCCGAGGGCGAAGGCTTTCGCGGCGAGAGTTTTCCCGCCATCGCCGGCGCCGGGCCGCACGGGGCCGTCATCCACTACCGCGCCACGCCCGAAAGCGATCGCCCGCTCAACCCCGGCGAGATTTTCCTCATCGATTCCGGCGCGCAATATCCCGAGGGCACCACCGACGTCACCCGCACCGTCTGGACCGGTCCCGCCACGCCGCCCGCCGACATCGCCGAGAGCTACACCCGCGTGCTCAAGGGCCACGTCGCCCTCGCCATGCTCGCCTTCCCCCAGGGTGTCGCCGGCCCGCATCTCGACGCCATCGCCCGAGCCGCCCTGTGGCGGGCGGGCCAGGACTACGACCACGGCACGGGCCACGGCGTCGGCAGCTATCTCTCGGTGCACGAGGGGCCGGTGGGCATCAGCCGGGCCGCCAGGCCGGTGCCGATCGCGGCGGGCATGATCCTCTCCGACGAGCCCGGGTTCTACGCGCCCGGACGCTACGGCATCCGCATCGAGAACCTGCTGCTGGTGACGCCGGCGGCCTTCCCCCAGGCCACCAGACCGTTCCTCGCCTTCGAGACGCTCACCCTCGCGCCCTATGCGCGCAGCCTGATGGTGCCCGGCATGCTGACCCCTGACGAACGCGGCTGGATCGATGCCTATCACGCACGCGTCCTGGCCGAGGTCGGCCCCAGCCTCGCCCCCGACGACCGCACCTGGCTCGCGGCGCGCTGTGCGGCACTCGGCTGAGCCCCAAATCCTCCGCGATAGACGCCCAGCGTTAGACGCCCAGCGATAGACCGGCAGCGATCCCGCGTCGCCGCGCCGTTACGCTCCGCCGGGTCCGATACGGCGGAACCGGGTGGGCTCGGCGATGATGTAACCCTGATTGCGTGAGGACATGATCAGCCGGTCCGGCGCCCCCACCGAGGAAAGCTTGCGCCGCAGCTTCAAAACCAGTTGATCCACGGCGCGGTCGTCCATATGCATCGGCCGCCGCAGCGCCACCTTGGAGAGCCAGTCGCGCGACACCGCCGCCCCCGCGGCGTCCAGCATGGTCTCCAGCGCGACCATCTCCGCCTCGGTCAGCCGCTCCTGCTTGCCGCTCTCGCCGGTCACCAGCCGCCCGGGCACGTCCACAAAGATCCGGCCCGCCCGTTCCCCCGGCGGCTTGTTCAGCCGGCGGTGCAGCGCATGGATGCGCGCCGCGAGCTCGCGCGTCGGCCCCGACTTCACGAAATAATCATCAGCCCCGGAATCGAGCCCGGCGATCCGCGCCGCCTCCTCACCGTTGGCGGTAACGACGATGATCCCGCACTCCGAGCGCCCGGCATAGGCGCTGACCAGCTCGAACCCGCTGACATCCGGCAGTTCGAGGTCCACCAGCATGATCTCGGGCTTGAACGCGGCGCGCTTGGTATGCGCCTCCGCGCCGTTGGCCGCCCATTCCACCTCCATCCCCGCCTGCAGCAGATACGCGCGGACGATCTCCGCGAAACTCGGCTGGTCCTCGATCATCAGCACCCGGATGCTGGTCGCCGCCGGGCGGGAGGTGCTTTCCTTGATGTCCGACACACTGTTTCTCCACCGTCGCCGGCGGGTCCCTCTTGGCCGGCGCGAATCGACGCCGAATCAGCGCAGACTGCCTTGTTTGTGAAGTTTTGTCACCCTTTCCGTGGTGGCGCGGCAGGGCACTTCAACCGGCGATTGCGGCACACACGAACAAGCTCCCGCCGCTACAGGCCCGCCAGCAAGGCCGTCAGGCCGGCGTTCTCGCCCGGATATCGGCCTCCAGCATGGCGCGCAGCTCGTCCGTCACCTCCGGCACGATGCCGAACCAATGCGCGAATCCGGCCACCGCCTGATGCAGCAACATGCCGAGCCCGTCCACGGTGTGCAACCCGCGCGCGGCCGCCACCCGCAGCAGCCCGGTCTCCAGCGGCGCATAAACCACGTCATGCACCACCGCATGGGCGGGCAGGGCCGTGAGGTCCAGCGCGTTCGGCGGCTGGCCGGTCATGCCGAGGCTGGTCGCGTTCACCAGCAGGTCGGTCGCCGGCAGCCATTCCGCCAGCTCCTCCCATCCGTGCGCGACCACCCCGGCGCCAAACAGCGCTGCCAGCGCCTCGGCGTTCGCCCGCGTGCGGTTGAACACGCCGACACTGAAGCCGCGCTGCCGCAGCCCATAAATCGCCGCCCGCGCCGCGCCACCCGCGCCCAGCAGCGCCGCCCGCCCGCCCCGCGCGTCCCACCCGGCCGCCCGCTCGTCGAGATTGCCGATGAACCCGGCAGCATCCGTGTTGCCGCCGACCAGCGCCCCGCCCTCGTACCACAGCGTGTTCACCGCCCCGATCGCGGTCGCGGCCGCGTCGAGCCGCCCGACATGCGCGATCGCCGCGGTCTTGTGCGGCACCGTGACGTTGCCGCCGGCCCAGCCCGCCGCCCGCATGCCGGCAAAGAACGCACCGAGTTCCGCGGGCGCGATATCAAGCCGCTGGTAACTGCCATCGATCCCGTAACGTTTCAGCCAGTAGCCGTGCAGCATCGGCGAGCGCGAATGCGCGATCGGGTGGCCCATGACAAACGCGCGGATGGTCATGGCGTGCCCGCCTCGTCCAGCAGCGCCCGGAAACCATCCTCGTCGAGCACAAGCACGCCAAGCTCGGCCGCCTTGCGTGCCTTGCTCCCGGCATCGGCGCCCACCACCACATAATCGGTTCGTTTCGAGACGCTGTCCGTCACCTTCGCCCCGTGCCGTTCCGCCAGCGCCTTCGCCTCCGGCCGTGCCAGTGTCGGCAGCGTGCCGGTGAACACCACGGTCTTGCCCGCGAGCACCCCGCCGCCCGCCTTCTGCTCGTCCTCCAGCGTCAGCGCCGCCGCCAGCTCGCGCACCGCGGCGAGATTGCGCTCCTCGCCAAAAAACTCCGCGAGTTCCGCGGCAATCGCGGGCCCGATGCCGATGATGCTGACCACCGCCGCCCGCGCCTCGGATCCCGGGTTCACCGCCTCGCGCATTGCCGCGAGAAACGCCTCGAGCGCGCCGAAATGCCGCGCCAGCAGCCGCGCATTCGCAACACCGATCCGCCTGATGCCGAGCGCATAGATGAAGCGCGCGAGCCCGATGCGCCGTCGCTCACCGATGGCGCGCACCAGGTTCGCCGCCGACTGCGCGCCCCAGCCCTCCAGCGCCGCGATCTCGGCCTCGCGCGCCGGCAGCCTGAACACGTCGGCAGGCGCGCGGATCCAGCCCAGCGCATGAAACTCGCGCACCGATTTCTCACCCAGCCCCTCGATGTCGAACGCGCCGCGCGAGGCGAAATGGATCAGCCGTTCCTCCACCTGCGCGGGGCAGGTCAGCCCGCCGGAACACCGCCACACCACCTCGCCCTCGGCGCGCACGGCATGGCTGCCGCAGACCGGGCAGCGGCGCGGGAACTGAAACGCCTGCGTATCGTTCGGCCGCGCCCCGGGCACGATCCCCAGCACCTGGGGGATCACGTCGCCGGCGCGCTGGATGCGTACCGTATCGCCGACCCGCACATCGAGCCGGCGGATCTCGTCCTCGTTGTGCAGCGTCGCGCGCGCCACCAGCACGCCGCCGACATTCACCGGCTCCAGGATCGCCACCGGCGTCAGCGCCCCGGTCCGCCCCACCTGGATCTGAATATCGAGCAGTCGTGTCGTCGCCTGCTCGGCAGGGAACTTCCACGCGATCGCCCAGCGCGGCTCCCGCCCCACGAACCCGAGCCGTGCCTGCAACGCCAGGTCGTCGATCTTGTAGACCACGCCATCGATGTCATAGGCGAGGCCAGCGCGCTGCTCGGCCATCTGCGCCTGAAACGCCGGCGCCTCCGTTTCGCTGTCGAGACGCCGTGACAGCGGGTTCACCGTGAACCCCCAGGCCGCCAGCCGCGCCAGATAGGCCGCATGCGTCGTCGCCACCGGCGCGCTCGCCTCGCCCATCGCATAGGCGAAGAACGAGAGCGGGCGTGCCGCGGTCACCGCGGGGTCGAGCTGGCGCAGCGAGCCCGCGGCGGCGTTGCGGGGATTGGCGAACGCCTTGCCGCCCGCCGCAAGCTGGGTCGCGTTCAGCGTCAGGAAATCCGCCTTGGTCATGAACACCTCGCCGCGGATTTCGATGCGCGCCGGCGCCTCGCCCCGCAGCCGTGCCGGGATCGCGGCGATGGTGCGCACATTGGCGGTGACATCCTCCCCCTCACTGCCGTCGCCGCGCGTGCCGGCGCGCACCAGCACCCCATCCTCATAGGTCAGCGATAGCGAGAGCCCGTCGATCTTCGGTTCGCCCACCATCGCGAATTTGTCGTCGCTGCCCAAAAAACGTCTTGCCCGGTCACAGAACTCGACAAAGTCCTCGGGCGCGAACGCGTTGCCGAGCGAGAGCATCGCGACCCCGTGCACGACCTTGGCAAACCCCGCAGCCGGCGCGCTGCCAACCCGTCGCGAGGGCGAATCGGGCCGCACCAGGTGCGGAAACCGCGCCTCGATGGCATCGTTGCGACGGCGCAACGCATCGTATTCCGCGTCGGTGATCAGCGGCGCGTCCTGCTCGTGGTAGGCGCGGTCGTGCCGCGCGATTTCGGGGCCAAGAAAGCCGAGCTCGAATTTCGCCTCCGCCTCGCTCAGCGCCTCGGCCGACTTCAGCCCTCCCTCGCTCCTGCCGCCCGCCTCGCTCGCCCGGTCCGCTTTCCTCATGCCGAAAGCAGCGCCTCCGCCGCGTCGCGTGCTGCCTGCGTCACCCGGCTGCCGGCCAGCATCCGCGCAATCTCCTCGCGCCGCGCCTCGCCGGCCAGCTTTTCCACCACGGTGCGCGCGCGCCGCCCGGTCTCCTTCGCCACAAGCAGATGCGCCGCTCCGCGCGCCGCCACCTGCGGCGAATGTGTCACCAGCAGCACCTGCACATCCCCCGCGATCGCCGCCAGCCGCTCGCCCACCGCCGCCGCCGTGGCGCCGCCGATGCCGGAATCCACCTCGTCGAAGATCAGCGTCGGCACCGGCGAGGCGCCGGCCAGCACCACTTTCAGCGCCAGCATCAGGCGCGACATCTCCCCGCCCGAGGCGACGCGCGCGAGCGGTCCCGGCTCCTGCCCGGGATTGGTCGCCACCAGAAACCGTACCCCCTCCGCTCCCGCCGCCGTCCAGGATGCTTCGCCAAGCGGTACGATATCGCTTACAAAACGAGTTCGGTCGAGCTTGAGCGGCGGCAATTGCTTCGCGATGGCGCGGTCGAGTTTCTTCGCCGCCTCCGCCCGCGCCGCCGAAAGTGCGGCAAACGCCTGCCGCCGTGCCACAGCGGCGGCGTCGAGCGCGCGTTGCCGTCCCGCCACCTCCGCCGCTCCGGAATGCAATGCCGCGAGCCGTGCCGCGAGGCTCGCGCGCAGTGCTGCAAGCTCGGCGACGGCCACCCCGTGTTTGCGCGCCAGTGCCCTAAGCGCGAACAGCCGCTCCTCGGTGCGCTCCAGCAGCCGCGGATCGGCCTCGCTATCTTCGGCCAGGCGCGTGAGCAGCGCCTCTGCCTCCGCCAGTGCCTCCTCCGCGCGTGCCAGCGCTGCCAGCGCCGGTTCGCTCGCCGCATCCGTGGCACCGGCGGGTGAGCCGGCCCCCGGCGCCAGCCGCACCAGCGCGCGCGACGCCGCCCGCATCGCCGCCG
>JAJXXT010000006.1 GCA_021780935.1 Pseudomonadota bacterium | reverse complement strand
AACGAGCGATCCATCGTCGACGTCTGGCACTGCATCGGCGAACTCCTCAGCCAGTTCTCCCCAACCGAGTGCGCAAACTACTTCAGCCACACAGGATATGCTTCAGTGTAAGATGATCACGCTCTAGCGCGCTGCGAGGCGGCGGGCGCGGCGGGAGGCGGGCGGTTCAGGCGCCGGCGGAATCGTTTCGGTCAGATATCGGGTCTCTGGCGCGATCGCGATCGTGCCTTGCGTGCCGCCGCGACCCCATGCGCGGCGCCAAGCGCTGCGCGAGCCCAGGCAACGAGCTCCTCCTGCTCATCGAACAGCTGCTCCGGCGTGCGCCAATAGGCAAGCTCGATCCGCTTTCCCTGTCGGACGTAGCTCAGGGGTTCCACCGGCGCCGCCGCGGCGAACATCGCTCGGTTGGCGTCATCCACCCGCAGGAACAGAGCGTCCTCGCCGGCCAGGGCGAACAGCACACCGTCGCGAAACAGCCCTGTCATGCCGAACATCCGCCGCATCGAGACGTGGCCAAGCGGCGCCAGTTGCTCGGCGAGGAACTCGGTGAAGCGCCTGCTCGCGGTCATGCGGCCTAGGATACGGCGATGCGCTGCCGCCGGCGAGAAGCGAGGGCGGCCAGGGCCGCGAGCAGGCACGCCATGCCCGCCGCGGCGAAGGCCGGGAGGTAGGTGCCGAGGGCGTCGCGCGCGATGCCGGCGCCGATCGCCGCCGTCGCAGCGCCCAGCTGATGCGCGGCGAAGGCCCAGCCGAACACCAGCGGCCCGCGCTCGCGGTCCAGCACCTGGCCCGCCAGCCGCACCGTCGGCGGAACGGTCGCGATCCAGTCGAGCCCGTAGAACACCGCGAAGGCGGACAGGCCCACGACGGTGAAGTTCAGGAACGGCAGCATCAGCAGCGACAGTCCGCGCAGCCCATAATACCAGAACAGCAGCACCCGGTTGTCCACGCGGTCGGAAAGCCAGCCGCTGGCGATGGTGCCGACGAAGTCGAACGCGCCCATCATCGCGAGCACGCCCGCCGCCGCCACATCGGTCATGCCGAAATCGTGGCAGAGCGGCACGAAATGCGTCTGCACCAGCCCGTTGGTGGAAAACCCGCAGACGAAGAAGGTGGCGAACAGCACCCAGAACAGCGGCCGGGTGGAGGCCTCGGACAGCGCCGCGAAACTCGCGCGCACCGCGCCCTCTCGCGGTGGTGGCGGTGGCCGCACCTCGCGCGCGCCATAGGCCGGCAGGCCCAGGCTAGCGGGATGGTCGGTACCGAACAGCACCACCAACGCCAGGCAGACGACGCAGGCGAGGGTTGCCGGCAGCAGCGCCTCGCGCCAGCCGACATGGTCCGCGATCCAGGCGGCAACGGGCAGGAAAATCAGCTGCCCGGTGGCGTTCGCGGCGGTCAGCAGGCCGAGAACCAAGCCGCGCCTGATGTCGAACCAGCGGGAGACCACGCTCGCTGCCAGCACCATCGCGGTCATGCCGGTGGCGACGCCGACCAGCACCCCCCAGGCGAGCCAGAGCTGCCACAGCGCCGTCATCCGGCTGGCGATCGCCACGCCGACGACGATCAGCGTGACCGCCGCCGTCACCACGGCGCGAATGCCATAGCGCCCGATCAGTGCCGCGGCGAAGGGCGCGGTGACGCCGAACAGCACCAGGCGCAGCGCCAGCGGCCCCGAGACGGCGGCGGTGTCCCAGCCGAATTCATGGCGCAGCGGCACGATCAGAATGCCCGGCATGCCCAGCGCGGCCGCCGTGGACAGTGTGGTGAGGAAGGTGATGGCGGCCATGACCCAGCCGTAGTGGATGCCATGGCGAGCCAGCACGGGGGCGAGGCGGGAAGCGAACATACTGGTTTCCTTGACGCGAGAATGAGCCAGTGTGGGAACGGGAAAGGCCGGTCAGAGATGGGCGGCGGTGTGGGCGAGCGCGCGTGCCGCCGCCAGCGCCGCGTCGGACGCACCCTGGTCGTGACGGAGGGCGCGCGCCAGAACCAACCCGCCATTCATGGCGGCGAGGGCGGCGGCGGCGGCACGCGCCCGGGCCTCAGGCGGCATCGCCTCCGGCAGCGAGCCGGCGAGTTCTGCGGCCAGCGCTGCCGTGCCCTCCGCCAGCGCGTCCGCGAGCGGGCCGGGCTCGCGCGCCGCCTCGGGCCCCAGGGTTGCGATCGGGCAGCCCTCGGCAGGGTTGTCGCGATGGGCGGGCCGCAGATAGGCGTCGATCAGGGCTACGAACGGGTCGCGCCCGGCTTTCCGCGCACGCGCCGCGCGGTCGTGCCAACCGCCGGCGGCGCGCAACAGGGCGCTGCGCAGGGCGGCGGCGGCGAGTGCCGCCTTGCCGGGGAAACGGCTGTACACCGCGCCATGCGTCAGGCCCGCGGCACGTGCGACCTCCGCAACTCCGACGCCGCCGAAACCGCGTGCGCGAAACAGGTGCTCGGCGGCAGCAAGAATCGCGGCCGTGTGGTCCTGGTGGGTGGAAGTGGTGACGCGCACTCCCGGATAATGATGATCGTCATCATTATTGTCAATTCGACCGAGGTCGTCCGCCTGCAGGAAAGCCTGTGGGGAAAAACCCGCGGGAGCGCTCAGGCGCGGGTCAGCGCCAGCGGAATCTCGAACAGGCCGTCGTGATGCCGCACCTCCGGCCAGGTTTGCGTCGGCCAGTGCCACGTCCCTTCCGGCAGCAGGGCGCGCATGGCCGGCAGCTTGCAGTCGAATGGCGGTCCACCCTCGCGCCCGGTCTGCATGAACAGCGCCGCCAGCACGCCACCCGGCCGCAGCCAGCGCCCGAGCTGCGCCGCGTAGGCGCCGAGCCGCTCCGGCGGCAGGGCGCAGAGGCAGGTCTGCTCATAGATCGCGTCGAACGGCTCGCCGGGGAGGAAGCTCAGCACATCCCCCTCCAGCGCCACGCCGCCCCGCGGCGCCAGCGCTGCGTGCTGGTGCGCGGTCGCGGTGGGCGCGATATCGAGCGTCGTGACGTGAAACCCGGCCTGGGCGAGGTGCAGCGGCTCGTGGCTGCGCCCGGCGCCCGGGACCACGATGCGGCAGGGTTTCAGCGTCCCATCCGCGAGCCAGGTCAGCAGACCGGGGGAAACGCCTTCGCGCTGCCAGCCGGTTCGGCCCTCACGGTAGCGGGATTCCCAGGCGTTGGTCTGTTCGCTCATGCGGGTGCTCCGGCGGTTTCAGGCAGATGCATCCAGGCGGGCAGGCGTGGCGTGAGCACGGCCTCCCCGGCGCTGAGCGTGTCGCCCAGCGCGTCCAGCCGCAGCGTGGCAAGCGCCATCTGGTCGATGCCCGAGCGCACCGTCCCCGCCTCCGCCCCGGCCGCGTCCAGCACCCTGGTGCCCGGCGGCGGCAGCACGCCCGCGACGGCCACCGGCACAAGCCGGCGCTTCACCAGGCCGCGATAGCGGGTGCGGGCGGTCAGCTCCTGGCCCATCCAGCAGCCCTTGTCCCAGGCGATGGCACCGAGCTCGTCAAAGCCGGCCTCCAGCAGCACGGTTTTCTCCGGGTCATGATCGCAGGGTTCCGGCAGGCCGAGCGGAATCCGGTGCCGCTCCCAGTCCGCCACGCTGCCGTTGCCCTGCGGCGATGGCGCGAGCAGACGGAACCCGGCTTCGGCCAGACGCGGGTCCGCCACCGCGCCCGCCGGTGCCTCCGGCCAGGCGACATGGACGGCGAGTGGGGCGGGCTCGATGGCGATCCTGCTGCGCAGCCGAAAACGCAGCAGCCGCGAACGCAGCGCCTCCGCCTGGGCCGCCGCCACGTCCAGCAGCAGCGCCTCCTCCGTCGCGTGGATAAAAAAATCCGCGAGATACTTGCCCTGCGGCGTCAGCAGGGCGGACCACAGGCAGCGCCCGGGGGCCGCGCGCGTCACGTCGGCGCTGACCAGGCCCTGGAGGTAGGCGGTGCGGTCCTCGCCGGTGACGGCAAGCACGGCGCGATCCGGCAGGTGCACGAGCATGCCGATTAACTTGGCGTCGCGACCGCCGAACGACAAGCTCCGGCAACTCGATGCATCGGACGCGACCCACCCAACCGGAACAACGACGCGAACCGGGCCGAGACAAGCGCCGGGCTCGATGCTAGAGCCGGCGCATGAGGCATGAGACACGACCATGTGCGGCATCGCGGGCCTGATCGCCGGCGCCGGCGCGCCGCAGCCGGACGCCGCAATCCTCGCCAACATCATCGCGGCGATGGCGCATCGAGGGCCGGATGCGGGCGGGCAGACCATCTCCGGACGGGTGGGCATCGCGCAGAACCGGCTTGCCATCATCGACCTGGTGACCGGCGACCAGCCCTTCTTCGCCGGCACCGCCGCCCTGGTGGCCAATGGCGAGATCTATAACTATCGCGAGCTGCGCGCGGCGATGCCGGGCATCAACTTCGCCTCGATGAGCGACTGCGAACCGCCGCTGCATCTCTATCTGCGCGACGGGCCGGATTACGGGCGCGCGCTGCGCGGCATGTTCGCGATCGCCATCCACGACCGCGCGGCACGGCGCGTCGCGATCTCGCGCGACCGCTGGGGCATCAAGCCGCTCTATTACGCGCAGACGGCGCAGGGACTGGCCTTCGCCTCCGAGGCGCAGGCGCTGATCGCCGCGGGACTGGTTTCACGCGGCGTGCGGCCGGCGGCGCGCGATGAGCTGCTGCAGATGCAGTACACGACCGGGGCCGAGACCATTTTCCCCGGCATCTGCCGCCTGCTGCCGGGCGAGACGGTGCAGGTGGCGGAGGGGCGGATCATTGATCGCCGCCGCGTGGTGGCGCTGCCGGAGGGCGGGCCGGAGACGATTTCCGAGGACGCGGCGCTGACCCGGCTCGACCGCGCGCTTGAGGAAAGCGTGGGCCTGCACCAGCGCAGCGACGTGCCCTATGGCATGTTCCTCTCCGGCGGCATCGATTCCGCGACGGTGCTGACGCTGATGGCGCGCCTGAACGACCGGCCGGTGCTCGCCTTCACCGCAGGCTTCGCGGCCCCCGGCGCGGCCGATGAGCGCGAGGCGGCGCGGCGGGTCGCGGCCTCGCTCGGCGCCCGGCACGAGACGCTCGATGTGACCGAGGCGATGGTCTGGCGCCATCTGCCGGAGATCGTCGCCTGCATGGACGATCCGACGGCGGATTACGCGATCATTCCCACCTGGTTTCTTGCCCAGCGCGCGCGCCAGGAGGTGAAGGTGGTGCTCTCCGGCGAGGGCGGTGACGAGATCTTCGCCGGCTACGGGCGCTATCGGAGCGCCATGCGGCCGTGGTGGCTCGGCGGGCGGGTGATGCGCGCGCGCGGCAATTTCGACCGTATCCAGGTACTTCGGCA
This sequence comes from Pseudomonadota bacterium, assembly GCA_021780935.1. The sequence goes on along the minus strand of JAJXXT010000006.1, from coordinate 140,943 downwards.
GCAGCCGCGCCACTGGCGCGACGGCCAGGCGGCGGCGGAGGCGCGTTCCGCGACGCCTGGCCGCACGCGGCTGATGGCCGCCCAGGCAACCGACATCGAGGACTGGCTGCCGCACGACCTGCTGCTGAAGCTCGATCGCTGCCTGATGGCGCATGCGGTGGAGGGGCGCACGCCGCTGCTCGACCAGGGTGTGGCCGATGTCGTGTGGCGGCTGCCGGACGGGCTCAAGATCCGCAAGCGCATGGGCAAGTGGCTGCTGCGCAGATGGCTGGAGAAGAACTGCCCGGCCGCCAACCCGTTCGGGCCGAAGCAGGGCTTCACGGTGCCGATGGGTACCTGGATCGCCGGCCAGGGCGAACGGCTGGGCCGGCTGGTGGCCGCGCAGGAGGGTGTGCGTGAGGTCGCGGACCCCGGGCGGGTGGAGGCGCTGTTCCGCCGTTGCAGCGGCAAGCGCCATTCGGGATACCTCGCCTGGGTGCTGCTGTTCTACGCGCTGTGGCACCGGACCCATGTCCAGGGACTGAAGCCGGAGGGTGATGTGTTCGAGGCACTGGCAACACGATGAGCGCTGGCAACACGATGAACCCGTTCGATCTCGTTATCAAAAACGGCACCTGCCTGACACCCTGGGGGCGCGTGCGAACCGACGTCGCGGTGCGGCACGGGCACATCGCGGGCTTTCATGGCGGCGAGGCCCGCGAAACGATCGATGCCACGGGGCTGATGGTGCTGCCGGGGCTGATCGACCCGCACGTGCATCTGCGCGACCCCGGCACGGGCGAGGCCGGCGGTGCGGCGATCGAGAACATCCCGCTTGGCACGAGGGCCGCCGTGCTGGGCGGCATCGCCTGCGTGTTCGACATGCCGAACACCTCGCCGGCCGCGACGGATGCCGCGACGCTGGCCAGGAAGCGCGACTACGCTGGCCGGAATTCCTGGTGCGACATCGGGCTCTACGCGGGCGCCACCAAGACCAACATCGCCGATCTCGGCACGCTCGAGGCCGAGCCTGGCGTGTGCGCCATCAAGGTATTCGCCGGCTCCTCGACCGGCGACCTGCTGGTCGAGGACGACGAGAGCCTGGAGCGGGTGATGCGCAGCGGGCGGCGGCGCATCGCCTATCACAGCGAGGACGAATATCGCCTGCGCGAGCGCCGTGCGATGTTCCACCATGGCCAGCCCTACGCGATGCACGCCGAGTGGCGGGACGTGGAGTGTGCGTTTCTCGGCACCAGGCGGCTGATGGCGCTGGCGATGCGCACCGGCCGGCCGGCGCATATCCTGCACGTCTCAACCGCGGAGGAGCTCGCCTATCTGCGCGACTACCGCGAGGTCGCGACGGTGGAGGTGCTGGTCAACCACCTCACGCAGATGGCACCCGATGCCTATGAGCGGCTTGGCGCCTACGCGGTGATGAACCCGCCGATCCGTGACCGCCGGCACTGGGAGGCGGCGTGGGCCGCCATCGCGGACGGCACCGTCGACTGCATCGGCTCCGACCATGCGCCGCACAGCCGGGAGGCAAAGGCCAAGCCCTGGCCCGACACCGCGGCCGGCCTGACCGGCGTGCAGACGCTGCTGCCGGTGATGCTCGACCACGTGAACGCGGGCCGGTTGTCGCTGGAACGCATGGTGGACCTGATGTGCGCCGGCCCCGCGCGAGTTTATGGCGCCATCGGCAAGGGCCGGCTCGCAGCGGGCTACGACGGCGACTTCACGCTGGTGGACATGGGCGCCGAGCGGGTGATCGAGGAAAACTGGATTGCCTCGCCCTGCGGCTGGACACCGTTCGCGGGCATGCGCGTCAGGGGCTGGCCGGTGGCAACCGTCGTACGCGGGAACGTGGTGATGCGCGACGGCGAGGTGCTGGACGCACCGGTGGGGAAGGTCGTTTTGTTTTCGTAAGAGAATTCCTGGCGGCGTTGGGCCGCTATCCGATGGTCTTTCCCTCCCGCAGCGTCGCGATCTCGGCGTCGGAAAATCCGAGCTCCCGCGCGATCTCGTCCGATTGCTGGCCGATCGCGGGAATGTCGCGCCTGAGGCCGGGGCGCTTGCCGTCAATGGCAACGGGCAGCGCCGGGAGCTTGCTGGTGCGGCCGTCCGGCAGCGTCACCGGCACCAGGCCCCCGGCCGCATTGAGGTGCGGGTCGTCGAACAACTCCACCGGCCGGGTGATCGGCGCGAAGGGCAGGCCGAGTTTTTCGCAGCGTTCGGCGAGGTCCTTCGTCGTGTAGCGCTTCAGCGCCTCGGCGACGCGCGGCAGCGTGCGGTCGCGGGCCGCGACGCGCTGGGCGGAACTGGCGAGCGCCGGATCGTTGGCAAGCTCCGGCAGGCCGAACGCCTCGCAGAAGATGACCCATTGCGTATCCGTTACGACACCGATGAACAGCCTGCCGTCGCTGGTCTCGAAGATGTCGTAGATCGGCCAGGCGGGGCGGCGGTCGGTCATCGGCGGCGCCTCCTGGCCGGTGATCGCGTATTGCGCCATGTGCTGGGCGACTAGCAGCGTGTTGTTCTCGAACAGGCCGGACTGGATGTGACGGCCGCGCCCAGTGCGGTGCCGCTCCTCGATGGCGGCGAGGATGCCGATGGCGCCGAACATGCCGCCCATGATGTCGTTGACCGAGCTGCCCGCGCGCAGCGGCCGGTCGCGGAAGCCGGTCATGTAGGCAAGCCCGCCCATCATCTGCACCACCTCGTCGAGAGCGACGCGATGATCATAGGGGCCGGGCAGGAAGCCTTTGCAGGAACAGTAGATCAGGCGCGGGTTTTCCGCCATCAGCGCCGCGGCGCCGAGGCCGAGCTTGTCCATCGCGCCGGGGCGGAAATTTTCCACCACCGCGTCGGCGGTGGCGACGAGGCGCTTGACCAGCGCCAGCCCCGCCGGCTGCTTCATATCGACGGCGATGCTGCGCTTGTTGCGGTTCATCAACGTGAAGAAACCGGCGCCGGCGCCGGTCAGGCGGCGCGTGTTGTCGCCGGCTGGGAAGGGTTCCACCTTGATCACGTCGGCGCCGAGATCGCCGAGCACCAGGCCTGTGGTCGGCCCCATGATCATGTGCACGAACTCGACGATGCGAATCCCCTGGAGCGGCAGGTCCATGGCGATCAGGCGGCCGCGCGGAACGTCTTCGGGATACCGGCCTTGGCAACCTGGCTGTGCATCGGCTCCGCCGGCAGGCCCTCGTGCAGCGGGCGGCGGGCAGCCAGCAGCTTCGCGAGGTCGATGCCGGTCGCGAAGCCCATGCTCTCGAGCATGAACACGAGGTCCTCGGTCACGATGTTGCCGGAGGCGCCGGGTGCGAAGGGGCAGCCGCCGAGGCCGGCTAGCGCGGCGTCGAAATCGCGGATGCCTTCCTCCAGCCCCGCGAGCGCGTTGGCGAGGCCGAGCCCCATCGTGTCGTGCAGATGCAGGCCGGTGAAGACGCGCCCGACCGCGGCGCGCGTGGCGCGGACGAGGGATTTCACCTGGGCCGGGTTGGCGTAGCCCACGGTGTCGGCGAGGGCGAGTGAGTCCGGCGCGTGCGCGGCCAGTGCCTCGGCGACGCGCAGCACGGCCGCCTCCGGCACGACGCCGTCGATGGAGCAGCCAAACGCCGTCGAGCAGGCGGCTTCCACCTCCATGCGGCGCGGCTGGGCGCGCACCCACTGGACGATGCGCCCGACTTCGGCTGCCTGCTCCATCGGCGAGCGGTTGAGGTTGGCGCGGCTGTGGCCCTCGCTGACCGAAACCGGGATGCTGACACGGTGCGCCCCGGCCTCGTAGGCGCCCATGGCGCCGCGCAGGTTCGGCGCGAGTGCGACGATGGTGACCCCCGGCAGGTCGATCGTGGCGCGCACCACCTCCGCGGTGTCGGCCATCTGCGGGATCAGCTTGGGGGGAACGAAGCTGCCGACCTCGATCTCGCGCACACCGGCGGCGGCGATGGCACGGATCCAGGCGATCTTGGCGGGGGTGGCCATCATCGTGCTGGCCATCTGCAGGCCGTCGCGCGGGCCGACCTCGCAGACCGTGACGTGCTCTGCCATGGACTTTTCCCTCCGATGGTGACCGTGTGGTAGGTGCAGAAACTTGAGCGCGGCAGAAAAATCTCGCAAGTGCGGCAATGCATGCCATATCTGCGCGGACGTTTTCCCCCCAACAAGAGGGTCTCGATGCGGCTTTCCTTCCTTGCGCCGGTGCTTTTCGGTGCCATTTTCCTGGGGTGTGTCCAGGCGGCCCACGCGCAATTCGGCCCCGGTGGCCCGCCGGCGGTGGGGGTTTTCGCGGCGCGGCCCGAGCAGGTGACGGAGACCAGCCGTTTCGTCGGCCGCGTGCAGGCCGTCCGGACCGTGGCGTTGGTGGCGCGGGTGACGGCATTCCTCACCGCGCGGCGGTTCACCGAGGGCGCCGAGGTCCGCAAGGGCCAGTTGCTCTACACGCTGGAGCGCGGCCCGTTCGAGGCCAGTGTCGCGGCGGCGCGGGCGACGGTGGCGCAGAACCGGGCGCTGCTCGCTAACGCCACGCTGACGCTGCGGCGCGCGCAGGCGCTGCTCGGCACGCCGGCGGGGCAGCGCTCGACGGTGGATGACGCGCTCGCCGCCCAGCAGAGCCAAGCAGCCCAGCTCGCCAGCGCCGAGGCCAACCTGCAGGCCGCCGATATCAACCTCGGCTACACGGAAATCCGCGCGCCGATCGCCGGCAAGATCAGCCGCAGCAACATCTCGGTGGGGAACGTGGTGAGCCCCACCTCCGGCGCGCTGGCGACCATCGTCAGCCAGGACCCGATGTATGTGCTGTTCCCCGTGGCGACGCGCGAGGCGCTGGACCTGCGCGACAAATACGCGAAGCAGGGCGGGTTCAAGGCGGTACGGGTGCGCCTGCGCCTGCCCGACGGCAAGCTCTACAACGAGGTCGGAACGGTGAACTACATCGACCCCACCGTCTCGCCGACCACGGACACGCTGATGATGCGTGCGAGCATCCCGAACCCGCTGCTCCCCGGGGCCAGGCCGAACGACCCCGGCAATCGGGAACTGGCGAACGGGGAGTTCGTTTCGGTGCTGGTCGAGGGCGTGCAGCCGGTGACGGTGCTCGGCGTGCCTCGCCAGGCGGTGCTGTCCGACCAGCTTGGCAGCTTCGTCTATGTCGTTGATGCAACGAAACATGTCTCAATCCGGCGGGTAACGCTGGGGCAATCCACCGACACCGTCGCGGCCATCGCCACCGGGCTGAAGCCGGGCGAGGAGGTGGTGGTGGACGGGCTGCAGCGCGTCCGGCCGGGGATCGTGGTCAACCCGCACCCGTTCGCGCCGCCCGCGCCGGCCAAGCCCTGAAGCGGTCCGCCAGGTGATCTCCGGCATTTTCATCGATCGGCCGCGGCTCGCGGTCGTCATCGCGATCCTGATCACGCTTGCGGGCGGCATCGCGCTCACGCGCATCCCCGTGGCGCAGTTCCCGGACATCGTGCCGCCGCAGGTGAAGGTTTCAACCAGCTATCCTGGCGCCTCGGCCGCGGTGGTGGAGAGCACGGTCGCGCAGCCGCTGGAGGCGCAGATCAACGGCGTCGACAAGATGCTGTACATGAAATCCACCAGCGGCAATGACGGCACCTACAACCTCACCGTCAGCTTCGCGCTGGGGACCAACCCCGATATCGATACGGTCAACGTCAACAACCGCGTCCAGGCGGTGCTGTCGCGGCTGCCGCAGGAAGTGCAGCGCGAAGGTGTGACGGTTCAGAAGCAAAGCTCCGCGATCCTGAAATTCGTGCAGTTCTACTCGCCGGGCGGCAAGCTGACGCCGCTGTTCATCAGCAACTACGTCACCATCAACGTGCTCGACGCGCTGTCCCGCACGCCGGGCGTGGGCCAGGCCTTCCTGTTCGGTGCGCAGAATTATTCCATGCGCATCTGGTTCCGCACCTCGCGGCTGGTGCAGCTCGGGCTCACGCCGCAGGACGTGATCACGGCGATCCAGGCGCAGAACCAGCAGGCGGCGGTGGGCCAGATCGGCGCACGGCCGATCAGCCAGGGCGTGCAGTTCCAGTACAACCTGCAGACGCAGGGCCGCCTCACCACGCCCAAGCAGTTCGGCGACATCATCCTGCGCGCCAACCCCGATGGCTCGATGCTGCGGGTGAAGGACGTGGCACGCGTCGAGCTTGGCGCGCAGAGCGAGGCGACGCTGTCGCGCTATGACGGCCAGCCGGCGGTTTCCATCGGCATCTACCTCGCGCCGGGGGCGAACGCGGTCGCCACCTCGGCCGCCGTGGAACGGACGCTGAACGGGCTGCAGTCACGCTTCCCGCCCGGGCTCAAGCGCATCACCTTCTACGACAGCTCGACCTTCGTGGGCGACACGATTCACGAGGTCATCACCACGCTCGGCGAGGCGTTCGTGCTGGTGGTGCTGGTGGTGTTTCTGTTCCTGGGCAAGCTGCGCGCCACCATCATCCCCGCCGTCGCGGTGCCGGTGAGCCTGATCGGCACGTTCGCGGTGCTGCTGCTGATCGGATTTTCCGCCAACACCGTCTCCCTGCTCGCCCTCGTGCTTGCCATCGGTGTCGTCGTCGATGATGCGATCGTGGTCGTCGAGAACGTCGAGCGCGTGATGGAGGAAGAGCCGGAGCTGACCCCGGCCGAGGCGACCAAGAAGGCGATGCGCCAGATCACCGGCCCGGTGATCGCGATCAGCCTGGTGCTGCTGTCGGTGTTCGTGCCGATCGCGTTCATCCCTGGTGTCTCGGGCGAGCTGTTTCGGCAATTCGCGATCACCATCACCATCGCGATGCTGATCTCGGCAACCAACGCGCTGACGCTGTCGCCGGCGCTGTGCGCGGTGTTCCTGCGGCCGGGGGGCTCGTCGCGCGGACCGATGCAACGGCTCGGGCGCGGCATCGACAAGGTGCGAAACGGCTATGCCGCGGTGGTGCGTCGGCTGGTGCGGGTCTCCATTCTCGGCATCGTGGCCGTGGCCGCGGCCGGGTTCGGCATCTGGTCGCTGTCCAGGATCACGCCGACCGGATTCCTGCCATCCGAGGACCAGGGCGCGTTTTTTGTGAACGTGCAGCTGCCGGATGGCGCCTCGGTCGCGCGCACGCAGGCGGTGGCGGCTCGGGTCGAGGCGATTCTGCGCGCCCAGCCGCAGGTCGCGAGAACGCTCTCGATCGTCGGATTCTCGCTGCTCGACGGCGGCGCCGAGAGCAACGCCGCGTTCATCGTCGCGGGCCTCAAGCCGTTCGCGGACCGCACGGCGGCGGCCGATCGCGCCCAGGCGGTGATCGGGCGGGTGTTCGGCGCGGTGTCACAGATACCTTCGGCCGAGATCTTTCCCTTCAACCTGCCACCGATCATCGGGCTCTCCACCTCGGGCGGGTTCGAGTATCAGTTGCAGGCGCTCGAAGGGCAGAGCCCGGTGGCGATGGCGAGCGCGATGCAGGGGCTGCTCGGTGCCGCGAATTCAAACCACCAGCTCACGCGGGTGTTCTCGACCTACAGCGCCACCACGCCCTCGCTCTACCTCAATATCGACCGCGCCAAGGCGGAGGCGCTGGGGGTCAACGTCGCCGATATTTTCAGCACGCTGCAGGCGACGCTGGGCGGCACCTATGTCAATGACTTCAACCTCTACGGGCGAACCTGGCAGGTCAACATCGAGGGCGACCAGGCCGACCGCGCCGATGCCAGCGCGCTGTGGCGCATCTATGTGCGCAACAGCACCGGAACGATGGTGCCATTGCGGGCGTTGGCAACCGCGCATTTCGTGCTCGGGCCGCAGGTGATCACGCGGTATGACAATTATCGCTCGATCTCGATCAGCGGCTCCCCCGCGCCGGGGGTCTCCTCCGGTACGGCGCTCGCCACCATGGCCGCGATCTCGAACCGGACATTGCCGCCCGGCTATGGCTTCGAGTGGACCGGCACCTCGTATCAGGAGGCTCACTCGCAGGGGCAGACCGGGCCGATCCTCGCACTCTCGGTGCTGTTCGCCTACCTGTTCCTGGTGGCGCTCTACGAGAGCTGGATGATCCCGATCCCGGTGCTGCTCTCGGTTGCCATCGGCGTGCTCGGGGCCTTCGTCGGCATCACCATCGCGCATGTCTCGCTCGACCTCTACGGGCAGATCGGGCTCGTGGTACTGATCGCGCTGGCGGCAAAGAACGGCATCCTGATCGTCGAGTTCGCCAAGGAGCGGCGTGAGGAGGGGATGTCGATCCGCGATGCCGCGGTGATGGGTGCGCGCATGCGGTTCCGCGCCGTGGTCATGACCTCGATCGCCTTTGTGCTCGGGCTGTTGCCGCTGGTAACGGCCACGGGGGCGGCGATGCTGTCACGCCGCGCCGTCGGCACGCCGGTTTTCGCTGGCATGATCGGCGCCACCAGCCTCGGTATTTTCGTGATCCCGATGCTCTACGTCTCGGTGCAATCGCTGCGGGAGCGGATCAAGGGGCGTTTCTCGGGCCGGCGGCGCTGAAACGCCCAACGAGGCGGTCAAGGAGGTGAGCGAGGGGGGTTGGCGTTTGCCGCCCCGTGACTAGACTATGGGTGACCCATCGCCGGAGAATGCCCGTGGAAAAGTTCGGTCTTGCCCAGCCTGTCCGCCGCGTCGAGGACCCTCGCCTGCTGAAGGGGGCGGGCAGCTACACGGATGACATCCAGCTTCCGGGCACGGTGCATGGCGTGGTGCTGCGCAGCCCGCACGCGGCCGCCGCGATCGTGGCGGTCGATACGGCGACGGCGAAGACGATGCCCGGTGTGCTCGCGGTCTATGTCGCGGCCGATCTCGACGCCGACGATATCGGCACCCTGCCCTGCGCCGCCAAGGTGAAGAACCGCGACGGCACCGACCAGGTGTCGCCGGAGCGGCCGGTGCTGGCGCGCACCGCGGTGCATCATGTCGGAACTCCGGTTGCCTTCGTCGTCGCGCAGACGGTCAAGCAGGCGCGCGACGCGGCCGAGGCGATCGTCGTTGATTACGACATCCGCCCCTCGGCCACCGACCTCGCGACCGCGATGGATCCTGGCCAGCCGCAGGTGTGGCCCGAGGCGCCGCGCAACATCTGCTTTGACTGGGAGATCGGCGACAAGGCGGCGGTGGAGGCTCAGTTCGCCCAGGCGGCGCATGTCACGCGGCTGACCGTGGTGAACAACCGCATCGTCGTGAACTCGATGGAGGCGCGCGCCGCACTCGCCGCCTACGACGCGGCCAGCGGGCGCTGGACGCTGCGCACCAACACGCAGGGCGGCTGGAGCATCAAGAATTTTCTCGCCGGCGCGATCTTCAAGGTCGATCCGGACAAATTCCGCGTCATCACACCGGATGTCGGCGGCGGGTTCGGCATGAAGCTGTTCCTGTACCCGGAGCAGGTGCTGACCTGCTACGCCGCGCGCAAGCTCGGCCGGCCGGTGAAATGGGCGTCCGAACGCTCGGAGGCGTTTCTCTCCGACACCCAGGGGCGGGACAACATCACCCTGGGCGAGATCGCCGTCGACAAGGACGGGACATTCCTGGCGTTGCGCACCCGTAACATCGCCAACATGGGCGCCTATCTCTCCAACTACGCGCCCTTCATCCCGACCGGCGCGGGCACCGGCGTGCTGGCCAGCGTCTATGGGTTCCGCGCGGTCTATGCCAACGTCATCGGCCTGTTCACCAACACCGTGCCGGTCGATGCCTATCGCGGCGCCGGGCGGCCGGAGGCGAACTATGTCGTTGAGCGGCTGGTCGACGCCGTGGCCCGCGAGCTCGGCATCGATCGCGTGGAGCTGCGCCGGCGCAACATGGTGACCCCGGACCGCATGCCGCACCGCACGCCGATGGGCAAAATCTACGATTCCGGCGATTTCCGCATCGTGCTGGACCACGCGACCAAGACCGTGGACTGGGCTGGGTTCGAGAAGCGGCGGACGGAGGCGGCCCGGCGCGGCAAGCGGCGCGGGATCGGCATGGCGTATTATCTGGAGGCGACCGGCGGCGCGCCGACCGAGCGGGCGGAGATTCGTTTCGCCGAGGATGGTTTCGTCGATGTCTATGTCGGCACCCAGTCCACCGGCCAGGGCCACGAAACCGCCTATGTGCAGCTCACCGTCGACCAACTCGGCGTGCCGGGCGAGAAGGTGCGGGTGCGCCAGGGCGACACCGACACGATCCCCGTGGGCGGTGGCACCGGCGGCGCGCGCAGCCTCTATTCCGAGGGTCAGGCGATCCTGGCGACGGCGACCACGGTGATCGAACGTGGGCGCAAGGCCGCCTCCGAATCGCTGGAGGCCGCACCGGCCGACATCGTTTTCGAGGCCGGACGGTTCGGCATCGTCGGCACCGACCGTGGCATCGGCATCATGGAGCTCGCCGCACAGCAGCGCGCGCGGGCGGCGAAGGGTGAGGACGTGACCACGCTCGACGCCGCGGAGGTGGCGGAGATCAAGAGCCACACCTTCCCGAATGGCTGCCACATCGCGGAGGTGGAGATCGACCCCGAGACCGGGGTGATCGACGTGGTGCGCTATTCCGTGACCGACGACGTGGGCAAGGCGGTGAATCCGCTGATCGTGCGTGGCCAGGTCCATGGCGGCGTCGCCCAGGGGTTCGGCCAGGCGGTGCTGGAGCGGACCGCCTACGACCCATCCTCCGGCCAGCTCCTCTCCGGCAGCTTCATGGACTACGCGGTGCCGCGCGCCGACGACCTGCCGGATATCGAGGTCGATCTCATCGAGGTGCCGTGCGGTACCAACCCGCTCGGCGTGAAGGGCGCGGGCGAGGCGGGCGCCGTTGGCAGCCCGCCGGCGGTGATCAACGCGGTGGTCGATGCGCTCTCGCCGCTCGGCATCACCCATGTCGACATGCCGGCAACGCCCGAGCAGATCTGGCGCGCAGTGGCAAAGGCGGCGTAGACCACGCCGAATCGGGCAAGGGCGCCCGACCCGGCTGGGCGGGCGCGCCGGTCAGCTTCGCTCGACCTCTTGCACCGCGGTGTCGAGCGCGGCGGCAATCGCCGTGGCGGCCTCGGGCGTCAGCGGCCCGCGCGCCAGGCGCAGCCGCATGGCGAGCTTGAGGTTTTCCATCGCCCGTAGCACCGGGGCGGGAATGCCCGGGCGGCCCGCGCCGCCGCTGCCGAGCCTGGCCTCCAGCGCCTCCAGCGCCGAGCGGTTGGCCGCGATAAACGCCTCGCCCTCGGCGGTGATGCGGTAGCGTTTGCGGCCGGCCTCCGCGGTGTCGAGGGCCACGAACCCCATGTCCTCCAGCCAGGCGAGCGTGGGGTAGATCACGCCGGGGCTGGGGCTGTAGGTGCCGCCTAACCGCTCCTCGACGCCTTTCATCAGCTCGTAGCCGTGGCGCGGCTCGGCGGCGATCATGGACAATGCCAGCAGCCGCAGTTCCCCATGGTCGAAGGGCCGGCGGCGACCGCCGAAACCGTGGCGATGCGGGCCGTGTCCGTGGCGGTGCTCATGTTGCTCCTCAAGGGCGTGCTCGGAGCGGGCGAAACGTCGGCAGAAGCCGTGTCTGTGTGTGTTTTGCATGGCTACGATATAAAACCGATATATCGCTATTCAAGATATAACGAAAACTATTTTCAGAACGTCTAAACGCGCGCCGTGGGGTCGCGCCAGAGCGCGGCATGGGTGGCGAACATCGCCTCCTGGTCATAGGCGGCCTCGGCGCGGTCGCGGTTGGCCGCACCCAGGGTCGCGCGCAGGGCGGGATCGGCAAGCAGGCCCGTGAGCGCCGCGGCCAGCGGCTCTGGCGCGCGCGGGGTGAGAAAGCGGCGGTTGGCCTCCGCCACCATGTCCGTGACGTCGCCCACATCGGTGGAGGCGACCGGCAGCCCGGCGGCCATCGCCTCCAGCACCGAGAGCGGCATCTGCTCGGTGTCTGACGACAGGGCGAAAACATCCATGCGCGCATAGAGCGGCGCGGGGTCGGCGATCGGGCCGGCGAACGCGGCATCGAGCGCAAGCTGCCGCGCGAGCGCCTCCAGCGCGCCGCGCTCCGGCCCGTCGCCGACGATGAGCAGGCGATGCGGCACGGTGCGCGCCGCGATGGCGCTGGCGTGCAGCAGACGGGCCAGGTTCTTCTCCGGCCGCAGCCCGGCGACGGTGCCGACGACCGGGACGGAGCCCCCGCGCGCGGTGGGCGTGAAATGGGCGAGGTTTACGCCGTTGGCGACATAGAGCGGGTCGAGCCGCCATTCCCTCCGCGCGATGCGCTCGAGGTTGCGGGAGGGCACCAGGAGCCTGGCGCGGCGCAGCAGCAGGCGGCGCGCAAGGGCGCGGCGAGGCAATTGGCGGTCGCGCTCTTCGGGGCCGAACCCATCCTCCATGTGCAGATGCGGCCGGTGCGGCAGGCGGTTGGCGATCGCCCACTCGATCGTGCCCCAGTTGCTGGTGACCAAGGTCGCCGGGTTCAGCTCGCGCAGCAGCCGCCGCATGGCGCGCAGCGCCGCCAGCGCATCCCCTTTGGGTATCGTGACAGCCGGGAAGACGATGTCGAGCCCGGGGTCGAGCAGGTGGCGCGCGTCGGTCACGCCGTCCATGGCGACGATGGCGTGGCGGAAATCCCGTCCCCAGCGGTTGGCGATCGCGACGAAGCGGCGTTGCGCGCCGCCGGTGGTGAAGCCCGGGAAGACGTGCAGCAGCAGCCCCACGCCGCGCCCGCCGCCGGGCCTAGCCGGCGCCGATGAGGATGCCGGTCGCGAACACCAGCGCGCCGCCGAAGCCCACCTGCATCGCGGCCGATAGCGGGGATGTGTCCATGTATTTCCAGCGCACCCAGGAGATGATGGCGAGCTCGATCACCACGACGATGATGGCGACGACGGTTGCGGTGGCAAAACTCGGGATCAGGAACGGTAGCGTGTGGCCGATGCCGCCGGCGGCCGTCATCAGCCCGCAGATCAGCCCGCGTACCCAGGGCGCGCCGCGCCCGGTGAGGCTGCCATTATCCGACAGCGCCTCCGCAAAGCCCATGGAGATGCCGGCGCCGATGGTCGCCGCGAGGCCGACGAGGAACGCCTCCCACGACGAATGGGTGGCGAAGGCGGCGGCAAAGACTGGCGCGAGGGTCGAGACCGAGCCGTCCATCAGCCCCGCGAGGCCGGGCTGGATCACGCGCAGCACGAACATGCGCCGCGCCGCCTCGTCCTCGGCGTGGCGCACGTCGGGCGTGAGGTTTTCCGCCACCAGCTTCTCGGCCATGTGCTCGTGCGATTCCTCGGTCGCGGCGAGGTCGCCGAGCAGCTTGCGGATCGAGGCGTCGGTGCTGCGCGAGGCGGCGCGGCGGTAGAAGCGCGCGGTTTCCAGCTCCATCAGCTCGGCCTGCTCGCGCACCTTGTCGAGCGGCAGCGGGCGAAGCTGCCAGAGCGGGCGGCGGGCGACGAAGCCGCGGACGTCCTGGCGGCGGACGAGCGGAATGTGCTCGCCGAATTTATGCATGTAGAGGTCGAGCAGACGGCGGCGATGCTCGTTCTCCTCGGTCGCCATCTCGGTGAAGACGCGCGCGGAGCCGGGATAGTTCTCGCGCAGGCCATCCGCGAAATCCATGTAGATACGTGCGTCCTCCTCCTCGCCGGCAATGGCCAGAGCCAGGATCTCGCGTTCGGACAGCTCGTCGAAATTGCGCATGCCGGACTCCCAGGATCGAACTCTAAATGCGGCCGAAACGCTCGCGCATCAAGGGCGCAGCGGGGCGATGCGAGCGCCTCGCAATCTCAGAATTCCACTGAAATTCTAGGGTCTGAACGGCGCCGGGTCCACGGCCGGCGGACGACCGCCGACGAGATCCGCGAGCAGGCGCGCGCTGCCGGCGGCCAGCGTGAAGCCGAGCGCCCCCTGGCCGGCATTCACGGCGAGCCCGGCGATGCGCGTGAGCCCGATCACCGGCAGCGAGGTCGGGGTCGCCGGGCGCAGGCCGCTCCAGGTGCTGGCGGCCGCGGTGTCGCAGGCGCCAGGGAACACGCCATCGGTCTCTCGCGCCAGCGCCTCGGTGCGGCCCGGCGTCGGTCCGCGCGTGCCGATCTCGGCAAAGCCCGCGACGCGCAGTGTGGTGCCAAGCGGCGCATAGACGGTCTTGCGCGCCGAATCCGTGATGCTGTGGCGTGGGCCGCGATTGCTGGCGCGGATGGGCGCGGTGATGGAATAGCCGCGAATTGCCTGAACGGGAACAATGACGCCTGCGGAACGGCCGAGCGCATGCGATGCGACGCCGGCGGCAAGCACCGTCAGCTCCGCCTCGTGCTCGCCCTGCGTCGTGCGCACCGCGCGCAGCCGACCCGCCTCGACGACCAGGCGCTCCACCCGGGTGCCGAGCCGCAGCGTCACGCCGAAGGGCGGCGCCGCGAGCACACGGGCGAGTTCCAGACACAGCTTGCGGCAGTCACCCACTTCCTCCGACGGCGTGAGGATGCCGCCCACCAGGCGCTGGCGGATCGAGACAAGACCCGGTTCGAGGGCGAGACATTCCTCGGCAGTCAGCGCCTGCTGCTCGCAGCCCATGGTGGCCTGCAACCGCATCTGCGCCTCGGCGCCGCGCATCGCCTCCATACTCGATTGCACGACCAGCTTGCCGTTCTGCGCATGGTCGAACACCATCGGCGTTGCCGCCAGCATCGCAGCCAGTGCGTCGCGGCTGGTGAAGGCGAGGCGCAGCAGGCTCGCCGTGCCACGTGCCGCCGCCCCGGCATTGCAGGCGGCGAGGAAATGCCACAGCCACGCCCATTGCGCGGGCTCGGCGCGAGGCACGAAGCGCAGCGGCCCGTTGCGATCCAGCAACCATTTCGGCAAATGGCGGAGCACCTCGGGCTCGGCGAGGGGCGCGACGTAGCTGTAGGAAAGCTGCGCACCGTTGGCGAAACTGGCACCGCTGCCCGGTTGCGCGGCCTCGTCGAGCACCGTCACCGCATGGCCGTCGCGGGCCAGCCACCAGGCGGTGGTGAGCCCGATGATCCCGGCGCCGATGACGGTGACGCGCACGCGACGGTGACCGGGTCCGTGCGCTCAGTGACGGAAGTGGCGCATGCCGGTGAAGACCATGGCCAGGCCCGCGCGATTGGCGGCCTCGATCACCTCGGGGTCACGCAGCGAGCCGCCCGGCTGGATCACCGCTGTCGCGCCGGCGGCGGCAAGCGCTTCGAGGCCATCGGCAAAGGGGAAGAACGCATCGGAGGCGGCGACGCTGCCGCGCGCGAGCGATTCTGCCAGACCCGCGGCGGTGGCCGCTTCCTGCGCCTTCCACGCGGCGATGCGGGCGGAATCGACACGGCTCATCTGCCCCGCGCCGATGCCCACCGTCGCCGCATCGCGGGCATAGACGATGGCGTTGGATTTCACGTGCTTGCAGACATGGAAGGCGAACAGCAGGTCGGTGAGTTCGCCGGCCGAGGGCTGGCGCGTCGTCACCGTCTGCAGCGCCGCCTGGTCCACATGCCCGGCATCGCGCGACTGCGCGAGGAAGCCGCCCGCGAGGCTGCGATAGGAAAGGCCGGGGGTCGCCGGGTCCGGCATGCTGCCGGTGAGCAGCAGGCGGAGGTTTTTCTTCCGCGCCAGCACCGCGCGCGCGCCCTCCGTCGCATCGGGGGCGACGATCACCTCGGTGAAGATGGCGGCAATGGCGGCGGCGGTTTCCTCGTCGAGCGTCCGGTTGGCCGCGACGATGCCGCCGAAGGCCGAGACGGGATCGCAACGAAGCGCCAGCTTCCACGCCGCGTGCAGATCCGTCGCCGAGGCAACGCCGCAGGGGTTGGCATGCTTCACGATCACAATGGTGGGCGCATCGAACTCGGCGGCGCACTCGATGGCGGCGTCGGTGTCGTTGAGGTTGTTGTAGGACAACTCTTTGCCCTGCACCTGCCGCGCGGTGGCAACACCCGGCCGGTTGCCGGTGGCGTAGAAGGCCGCGGTCTGGTGTGGGTTCTCGCCATAGCGCAGAAGCTGGCGGCGCGTGCCGGAGACCGTCAGCCGTGCCGGATAGGCCTCGCCGAGATGGCTCGCGAACCAGGCGGCAACCGCCGCGTCATAAGCGGCCGTGCGGGCATAGGCCGCGGCCGCGAGGGTGCGGCGCAGCGCAGGCCCGGTGCCGCCGCGCGCGGCAATCTCGGCCTGCACGGTCGCGTACTGCTCCGGGCTGGTCAGCACCGTCACGAAGTCGTGGTTCTTGGCCGCAGCGCGGATCAGCGCCGGGCCGCCGATATCGATGTTCTCGATGCAGGTAGCGAAGTCCGCCCCTTTCGCGACGGTTTCCTCGAACGGGTAGAGATTGACCACCAGCAGGTCGATCGGCGCGATGGCGTTCTCCTGCATCTGACGGACATGCTCGGGCTCGTCGCGCCGGCCGAGCAGCCCGCCATGGATCTGCGGCACCAGCGTCTTGACCCGCCCGTCGAGAATCTCGGGGAAGCCGGTGTGGTCGGAAACCTCCTTCACCGTCACCCCCGCCTCACGCAGCGCCCTCGCGGTGCCGCCGGTGGACAGGATCTCGACGCCGGCCGCGGCCAGCGCCTGCGCCAGGGGCAGCAGCCCGGTCTTGTCGGAGACCGAGATCAGGGCACGGCGGATCGGGATGATGTCGGACATGTTTGTCGCGTAGCGCGCGGCGCGGCGCAGCGCAATTGCCTGCCGGTCGTGAGACGCGAGACGCCGCGCGATCTGGCCCGGCGGCATCGTGTGGATAGCGGCCGGGCTACAATCCCAGCAGGTCGAGCGTGCGGGCCATGATCTTGCGTTCGTCGAAATGCTCCAGAGCGCGCGCCCGGCCGGCCTCACCCATGGCGCGACGCCGTTCCGGGTCCGTCACCAGGCGGTGCAGGGCCGCGGTGAGGGAAGCGACATCCCGGGCGGGAAACAGCAACCCGGTCTCGCCGTCCACCACCTGCTCGCGCACGCCGCGCAGGTCCGAGGCGACCACCGGCAGGCCGACGAGCATCGCCTCCACGATCGACATCGGCAGTCCCTCGAAATGGCTGGGCAGCGCGAAGAGATCGGCAGCGGCGAGGATCGCCGGGATGTCCTCGCGATAGCCGAGGCGCTTGAGGCGGGGCCCCAGGGTGCTGGCGGCGAATTCCGGCTCCACGGAATCGTCATGGTCGGAGGCGAGGCGCTCGCCCACCACCCACAGTTCCGCATCCGTCGCCGCAACCGCCGCGAGGAGTTCGGGAATGCCCTTGGCGCGCACCAGGCGGGAGACGATCACCACCACAACCCGCTCCGGCGATGTGCCGAGCCCCGCCCGGATGCGGGCACGGGCCTCGGCGTCCGGGCGGAAGCGCCCGGGGTCGCGGCCATTGCCGATGGCGACGGGGTGGCGCGCCAGGCCCAGGCGCCGCGCATCCTCGACCTCCGCCGCCGAGACGTTGAGATAGACGTCGGTGACTCGCCCCGCGATCCACTCCAGCGCGATCGCGAGGCGCCGCCGCCACCACGGACCCGGCTGATTGAACAGGTAGCCATGGCACGTGTAGGCGATGCGCGGCACGCCCGCGGCGCGGGCCGCGATGCGCGCGAGAAAGCCGCTGATCGGCATGTGCGCATGCACGAGATCCGGCTTCTCCCGCCGCATCAGCGCCAGCAGTGCCACGAAGGCGCGGAACTGGGCGACCGGTGAGAGGCTGCGCGACATTGGCACCGTCTCGACGCGCAGCCCCTCGGCGCGGATCGGCTCCAGCAGGTTGCCCTCGGCGCAGACGCCCACGACCTCGTGCCCACGCTCGCGCACGCCGCGCATCAGCGGCAGGATGAACTGGCGCAGCGCGAAATCGACGTTGGTGACCTCGAGAACCTTCACGCGGACCGGCGCGCGGGCCCTAGACGGAGCCCCAGACGTCGCGCGCCACCTCGACGCAGAGTTCGAGCTTGCGCCACTGCTCGTCGACGGTCAGCAGGTTGCCCTCCTCGGTGCTGGCGAACCCGCATTGCGGCGACAGCGCGAGCTGCTCCAGCGGCACATACCGGCTGGCCGCCTCGATGCGCCGTTTCAGCTCGTCCTTTGCCTCCAGCGCACCGGTCTTGGTGGTGACCAGGCCGAGCACGACGATCTTGTTGCCGCGCGGCACGAAGCGCAGCGGCTCGAACCCGCCGGCGCGCTCGTTGTCCCACTCCATGAAATAGGCATCCACGCCGATCTGGTTGAACAGCGCCTCCGCCACCGGCTCATAGCCGCCGGTGGCGACGAAGGTGGAGCGGAAATTGCCGCGGCAGAGATGCATCGAGACCACCATGTCGGCAGGCCGGCCGGCGATGGCGCGATTGATGAGATCGGCGTAGATGCCCAGTAGGTTGTCCACGTAGTCGCCGCGCGCCTTGAGGGCCGCGATCTGCTCGGGGTCGCAGAGATAGGCGATGTTGACCTCGTCGAGTTGCAGATAGCGGCAGCCGGCGCCGGCGAAAGCCTGCACCGCGTGGTGATAGGCGCGGCCGAGATCGTCGAAAAACGCGTCCATCTCCGGATAGATGCTGCGGTCGATGGAATGGCGTCCGCCGCGGAAATGCACGACCGAGGGCGCGGGGATGGTCTGCTTGGCCGCAGCCGTTGTCACGTGGCCGGCGACGAAGCGGAAATCCTCGATGAAGGTCGGCTGCGTCCAGGCGATGCGGCCGTTGACGCGCAGCATGTGCGGCAGCTTCACGCCGCCCTTGAACTCGATGTGCTGCTCCGGGACATAAAGCTCCGTGCCCCCCAGGCCGGCCACGAAGTCGTAGTGCCAGTAGGCGCGGCGGAACTCGCCGTCAGTCGCGGCGCGCAGGCCGAGCGATTCCTGCCGGACGATGGCCTCGGCGATCAGGCGATCCTCGATCGCGCGCAGCTCCGCCGCGGGCAGGCTGCCGGCGGCGTGCCTCGCGCGTGCTTCGCGCAGGGCCGGCGGGCGCAACAGGCTGCCGACATGGTCGGCCCGAAACGGCGGGCGGGTGCGGGGTGACAGGGACATCGGGTTTCCTCCGGGTTGCGCGCTTCATGCCGTCTGATGCGGCCGAGGTCAAAGCCGGGTCCATGGCATGGAGGAATGATGGTTTGCCCGACGCGGATCATGGTCTATGCGCGCGCCATGACCTTTCCCCTGCGACTGGCGCACCTCGTCGAGGCGTGCCGGCAACGGGCCGGCCGGGTGCTCCTCGCCGCCCTTGTCCTCACCCTGCTGGCGCTGGCGGTTTCCTGGCTGCGGCTCGGCATCGACACCAACACGGGCAACATGTTCGCCCCCTCCCTGCCGTGGCGGCAGCGCGAGATCGCCTACGACAAGGCGTTTCCGCGGGATAACAACCTCATCGTCGCGGTGGTGCGCGGCGCTACACCGGAGGAGGCGGACGCCACCGCCGCGCAGCTTGCGGCGGCGGTCGCGCATGTGCCCTCGATCCGCGCGGTACGGCGGCCGGATGCCGGCGCGTGGTTCCGCCGGACCGGGATGCTGTTTCTCGACACCGCGCAACTGAAATCCCTGCTGAACCGCACCATCGACGCGCAGCCCTTCCTGGGCCAGCTCGCCGCGGACCCCTCGGCGCGCGGCCTGTTCGCGGCACTGACCCTGGTCGCGGTGGGGGTCGAGCACGGTGCGGCGACCGGGCCGATGCAGCCGGCTTTGGCAGCGTTCCACGCCACGTTGCAGGCGGCGCTGGCCGGGCATGCGGCGCCGCTATCGTGGCAGAATCTGCTTGCGGGCAAGCTCGCGGCGCTGGCGGGGCCGCAGCGTTTCGTGCTGATCACACCGGTGCTCAACCACCACGCGCTGGAGCCGGGCCGCGTCGCGACCGACGCCGTCCGCGCGGCGATCGCGCGGCTGCCGGCGGTGAAGGCGGGGCGCGCGAGTGTGGCGCTGACCGGCTCCGTGCCGCTCGATGACGAGCAGTTCGCGAGCGTGCGGAAGGGTGCCGGCGAGGCGCTGCTCATCACCGGGCTGCTGGTGCTGGTGTGGCTGTTTCTCGCCGCGCGCTCCTGGCGGCTGGTGGTGCCGATCGTGGTGACACTGGTGGTCGGCCTGGCGCTGACCACCGGGTTCGCCGCACTGGCCGTGGGCACGCTCAACCTGGTCTCGGTGGCGTTCGCGGTGCTGTTCGTCGGCATCGCGGTGGATTTCGCGATCCAGTTCTGCGTGCGGTTTCGCGAGCAATTGCACCTCTATCCCGAACCGAAGATCGCGATGATGGCGACCGGTTACCACGCCGGGCCGGCGATCGGGATGGCGGCGCTGGCGACGGCGGTGGGTTTCCTGTCCTTCGTGCCGACCGATTTCGCGGGCGTGGCCGAGCTGGGGCTGATCGCCGGGGCCGGCATGGTGATCGCGCTCGTCTGCTCGTTGACGGTGCTGCCGGCGATGCTGGCGCTGACGCGGCCGCGACCGGAGGGCGAGGAGGTCGGGTTCGCCTGGGCGGCGCGGCTGGAGGATGGGCTGGCGGCCTATCGCCGGCCGGTGCTGGCGGGCTTCGCGGCGATCGCGGTGCTTGGCGTGGCGTTGTTGCCGCACATCCCCTTCGACGGCGACCCGCTGCACACGCAGAATCCGAACACCGAGGCGATGCGCACGTTGCGGTCGCTGATGTCCTCCCCGATCACCACGCCCTATACGGCCGAGGTGATCGCGCCCAACGCGGCGGCCGCCGATGCGACAGCAAAACGACTCTCCGCCCTGCCGCAGGTCGCGCAGGTACGCACGCTGTCGAGCTTCGTGCCCGTGCACCAGGCGCAGAAGCTGGCGCTGATTCAGGACGCGGCGACGCTGCTGATGCCGAGCCTGTCACCGCCGAGCCCCGCGGCACCGGTGCGGG
The DNA here is from genome assembly GCA_021780935.1 of Pseudomonadota bacterium. The sequence goes on along the minus strand of JAJXXT010000006.1, from coordinate 120,219 downwards.
CGAGCGATATCCGGCTCGCCGCGCGCACCGCGGCGATGGCGATCGCGCGGGTGGTGCAGAAACACGAGGTGACGCCTGCTTCGACGTTGGCCTTGATCGGCGACGATCTCGCGAAGCTGGAGCGGGCGCCCGATGCGACGCTGTTTGCCGCCAACGACGCGCTGACGCGGTTTCTGCCTGCCGCCCTCGGCGATCTGCGCGCGGGGCTGGGCGCCGAGCCGGTGACGCTGGTGAACCTGCCCAGCTCCATCAGCCAAGGATGGCGCCTGCCCGACGGGCGCGTGCGGGTGGAGGCGGTGGCAAGCCCGGCCGCGCGGCAGCCCTCGGGGTTGCGTCGGTTCGTCGATGCCGTCCGCTCCGTCGCACCAAACGCGATCGGCTCGGCGGTCGTCATCGTGGATAGCGGACGGACCATCGTGGGCGCGTTCCGCACCGCAGCGATCGGGGCACTGATCGCGATCACGATCCTGCTGGCGCTGGTGCTGCGACGCGCCGATGATGTGGCGCGGGTGCTGGCACCGTTGCTGCTCTCCGCCCTGATGACGGCGATCGCGATCGTGGCGGTGCCGCTGCCGATCAACTTCGCCAACATCATCGCGCTGCCGCTGCTGCTGGGCGTCGGGGTGTCGTTCAACGTGTATTTCGTCAGCAACCATCGCGGCGGCGCCCGACATTTCCTCGGCACGGCGACGGCGCGCGCTGTCCTGTTCTCGGCGCTGACCACGGGCACGGCGTTCGGCTCGCTCGCCGCGAGCGCACATCCGGGGACGGCGAGCATGGGCGTGCTGCTCCTGGTCAGCCTGTTCTGCACGCTGGTGGCGACGCTGGTATTCCTGCCAAGCCTTCTTGCGCGGTGAGATGGCGGGCCAGCCTGCTTCTCGCGGCGCTGCTCATCGGCGGGGCGGGGCCGGCGCCGTGGACGTCCTTTCACATCGTTTTATGGCGCGGCGGGGGCGACGCGGCGGCGCTCACGGCGGCGAAGGCGCTGGGCGTTACGGATGGGCGGATCATCGCGAGCCGCGCCGACCCCGTGGACGCGCAGGCGCTGCGGCGCGAGGCGGCACCGCTCGTCGCGGCGGGGCTGGGCTTTTATGTCGAGAACATCGCCACCGACTATTACAGCCCCTATCACCGCTATCTCCCGGGACATTCGCCGATCTGGGAGATGGACAAGCTGCGGGCGCTGCGGCGGGTTTCGCCGCGGGATCCGGCGCTGTTCATCCGCCATCCGGGGCTGGAGAACCCGGTCTGGCAGCGCCGCATCGCGCGGCGCCTCGCGGTGACCGTCGGCGTCTTCGGTGCCACGCCGCTGTTTTACAATCTGGCCGATGAACCGGGTATCGCCGACCTGGCCTCGGCCTGGGATTTCGATATCGCGGCATCGAGCCTCGCGATCTTTCGACAATGGTTGCGGTATCGTTACGGGAACCTCGCGGCGCTCGATCGCGCCTGGGGCGCACGCTATGCGCGCTGGTCCGAGGTTCGGCCGGAGCTGACGGACGCGGCGCTGCGGCGCACGGATGGCAATGACACCGCCTGGTCTGACTTCAAGGCGTTCATGGATGCACGGTTCGCGGCAGCGGTGGCGCGCGGCACGGCGGCGGTGCATGCGGCCAACCCCGGCGCGCGCTCGGCGCTCGAGGGTACGCAGCCCACGGGGTGGGGCGGCTACGACTGGGCACGACTGGCCGGCAGCGCCGATGTCTTCGAGGTCTATGATTTCTTCGGCGCGCTCGCGACGGTGCACGGCTTCGCCTCGCATGCCGTGCTGCTGACCACCACCTTCGCTGGGCGCGACGAGCTGCGGCTGCTGTGGCGAGAGGCGCTGCGCGGCACACGGGGCGTGATCATCTGGGACGATCCGCCGATTGTCGCGGCGAGTGGCAAACCCACAGTTCGCGGACGCCTGCTCGCACCGAGCCTGCGCGCACTGGGTGGCGCGCTGGGCCGGCGGCTGATTGCGGCAGTGGAGCCGACGGCACCGGTCGGTATCCTGGTCTCGCAGGAGAGTTTTCGACTCGCCTGGCTGCTGGCGCGACGTGGCGCGAAGGGGGATTGGGCGCAGCGCACCTCCGGCGACGAGGATGCGGATGCCACGCCCGCGCGGCGCGCGATGATGCGGTTGCTGCACGGCCTCGCGGCACGCGGGCTGCGGCCGGTCATGCTGACCGATGCGATGGTGGCGCATGGCGGATTGCATGGCTTGCGGGTACTGGCGATGCCGCACGTCCTGGCCCTGTCGCGCGCGGCGGGGGCGGCGATACGGCGGTTCGCGAGCCATGGCGGCAAGGTGGCGGCGGATATCGTGCCGGGCGTGTATAGCGGCCATGGTCGGCAACGGGCCATGCCGCTGCTCGCGGGGATGAAGCTGCTGCCGCTCGGCGATGTCGCGGGGCTGCTGGCGGCGCCGGTCGCGGTGCTGGACGGCAAGGTGCCGGCGCAGGGTGTCGAAATCCATGTCCGGCGCCTGGGCGCGCGGCTGCTGGTTTCCGTGCAATCGACAGGCCAAACCGGGACGGATGCTCCCCGCCGGCTGGTGCTCGCGATACCCGGGCGACGCCTCGTGCCGATCTATCCCGCTCGCGGACCGGCAACGCTCGGGCGGCTGGCTTTCAGCTTGGGGCCGGCGCTGCCGGAGATCGTGGCCGTGCACTGACGTGCCATCGGCCCTGGTTCGACAGGGAGCGTGATGGAGGGCGCGAAGGCGTCTCCCGGGCTACCCAAGCAGCAGCGCGATGGCGGCGGTCCACGAGAAGCTGTCTCCGCCGGCACCCTGGCCCGTGAGCGGGTCGAAATATTCGGCGAAGCCCGCCTCGCCGATCAGCGCGCGGGTGTCGTTTCGAATACGTTCCGCACTGGCGGTCTGGCCCGCGGCAGCGAAGCCCTCGGCGATCATCCAGTTGACGATAGCCCAGACCGGACCGCGCCAGTAGCGCAGCGGCTCGAAGCCGGGCTCGGCGGGATCGGTCGAAGGCACGGCGTAGCGCGCCCTTGTGAGCCAGCGCGCGAGCGTGGCGGCAAGGTTCGCCGCGTCGCCGACCCCGGCCCAGAGCGGCAGGAAGCCCGCGGAGACCGCGACGTCGAGCGGCACGTCGGCGATCAGGTCGCGGGAGAGGAAAACGCCGCGCGCCGCGCTCCACTGCGCGCCCAATGCCTTCGCCATGCGCGCGATGCGGGTGGCGATCACCGCGCATTCGCCTGGTGCCTCCGATTCCGCGAGGGCCAGGAGATCGCGTTCCGCGCGCAGCAGGATGGCGTTGGTCGCGACATCGGCGACGCGAAACGGCGCTGCCGCATACATCCGCGTGGCGTCCCAGCCCGTGGCGCGATACGTGTCCACGAGGTGGATGAAGCGTTGATAGTCCTCGGTACGCGGACGCATCGAAGGATCGACATGGCCGGTGTCGCGCCGGACGATGGTCGTTGTGGTGGTGGTGGGAACGCGAGCGAGAGCACTGTCCCAGGCGGGCGAGTTGTCCATGCCGCTCTCCCACGGGTGCAGGATCGCGACCAGGCCCGAGGCATCGGGGTCGCGTGCGGCGTGCCACCAGCGATGGTTGCGAACCAGCGCTGGAATGACCGCGGCGGCGCGGGTCCTGGCGCGGCTGCGGTCGGGGTCGGCGGCCAGCACCCTGCGAACGGCCGAGGCGAGCACCGGCGGCTGCACGATGCCGGAGGTTGGCGGCGTGTGCCGCGTGCCCCAGACATCGGGGCCCGGGAAATAGGTCTCGGCAGGCGCGTGGAAAATGATGTGCGGGATGCGCCCGTCCGCCCACTGACCCTCCAGCAGTCGTTCGATCTCCCGCCAGGCGCGCGCGGCATCGAAACGTGCCCAGCCCATGGCGACGAAAGCGGAATCCCAGTTCCACTGGAACGGATAGAGGCGCGCGGTGGGCACGGTGTAGCCACCGCGGTCGTTGGCGGCGAGTACCGCGCGGGCGGCTGCGATATCGGTCATCATGCGGTAATTGCTTCTCCGGTCGTGGCGTCCATCCAGGCGATGCGTGCTGGATCGGGACGCAGGTGCAACGTATCGCCGGGCCTGGCGGCGGTGTCGGGTGGTGCCACCACGCGCATCATCTGCCCGCCGACGCGTCCGGTGAGCAGCGCGTGCGAGCCCATCGGCTCGATGACCGCGAGTTCGAGGGCCATCCCCGCCTCACCGATCGTCGCGTCCTCCGGGCGCAGGCCGAGCAGAACGGGACCGTTGGCGCGCGGGCAGGCGAGGCGCAGCGTGCCGAGGCCGACATAGCCGCCCGCTGCCTCGACCGACAGGAAATTCATCGGCGGGCTGCCGATGAAGCCACCGACGAAACGTGTCGCCGGGTTGCGATAGAGCGTCGCCGGCTGATCGGTCTGCACGATATGTCCGCCCTCGAGGATGGCGATGCGGTCGGCGAGGCCCATCGCCTCCGTCTGGTCGTGGGTGACGTAGAGCGTGGTGGTGCCGGCGGCCTGCAGGATCGCCTTCAGCTCAGCGCGCATCTCAAGGCGCAGCAGCGCGTCGAGGTTGGAAAGCGGTTCGTCCATCAGCAGCACTTGCGGCTCGACGGCGAGCGCGCGGGCGACCGCGACGCGCTGGCGCTGCCCGCCCGAGAGCTGCGCCGGGTAGCGGTCGAGCAGTGGCTCCAGATGCAGCAGAGCCGCGGTGCGTTCCACCTGGCGCGCGATGCGGGTGCGGTCGGCGCCGGTCATGCGCAGGCCAAAGCCGATATTGGCGCGCACGTTCATGTGCGGAAACACCGCGTAGTTCTGGAACACCATGGCGATGCCACGTGCGCGCGGCGGCAGCGCCGAGACGTCCCTGCCGCCGATCAACACGCGACCCTGGCTCTGCGTCTCCAGCCCTGCGACGATGCGCAGCAATGTCGTCTTGCCGCAGCCGGACGGGCCGAGAAGGGCGACGAACTCCCGATCCGACACGGCAAGCGACACCGAAGCCAGGGCGACGGTGGCGCCAAAGCGTTTCTGCACGCCATCGATGATGATTTCGGCCATGATGCGGTTCCGTTGTGGTCCGTGGTCAACGTCGGATCAGCGGTTGGCGATGCCCCAGATCGAGAACAGGCGGCGGCGGACGAGGAAGATGAAAAAGACAGAGGGAATGACCAGCAGGAACGCGCCGGTGAACTGCACGTCGAGCGGGCTCTCTGGCAGAATCGCGAGCAGATACGCGGTCAGCGTGCGGTGGCGCACCGTCAGCACGCTGGCGGCGAACACCTCGTTCCAGGACAGCACGAAGGCGAAGGTGGCGGCGGCGGTGATGCCGGGCAGGGCCAGCGGCATCACCACGCGGCGGAAGGCGCCGAGCCGCGAGCAGCCGAACACCCACGACGCTTCCTCCAGCTCCGCGGGGATAGCCTGGAACAGGCTCGCAGAGACGAGAATGGTGAACGGCAGCGCAAGCGCCGTGTGCATCAGCCCGACGCCCCACGGTGTGTCGTAGAGGCTGAGGCGGATGAACGTCACGGCCAGCGGCAAGGCGAGGATGGCGACGGGGAAGGCGCGGGTCATCAGCACCAAAACCCGGAACAGCACTGAGCCGCGGAAGGAGAAGCGTGCCAGCGCGTAGCCGGCTGGCAGGCCGAGTGCGAGCGAGATGATGACGCAGACCGCGGCGGTCTCGACGGAGGTCAGCAGCGCCGACCAGACGCCCGAGATCTCAAGGAATTTGACGATCGGCGCCAGCGTGGCCGTGAGCGTGCCGGTGGGCAGAAATGGTTTCGGCCAGGCATCGACCACAGCGCGCCCGCCGGTCGCCGCCAGCGCGATGAGGTAGAGCGGCACCAGCACCCAGGCGCAGAGCGTGGCCAGGCCGGCGATGAACAGGAGACGGCGCGGCGTCATCGCCCATGCTCCGGCGAGCGCAGCAAGCGCAGATAGATCAGCGTCGCCCCGATCGCGCAGGCCATGATGACCAGCGCATAGGAAGCTGCGACACCGGTGTTCTGATCGACATACTGCCAGTCATAGGCCTTGCTCGCGAGGACCGGGAAATTGCGGCCGCCGATCGCCACCACGGTTGCGAACATCTCGAAGGCGAGCACGGTGCGCAGGATCAGCGCCGTCTGGATCGAGGGGCGCAGCAGCGGCAGCGTGACGCGCCGGAAACGCTGCCATGGCGTCGCGCCGAACACTTCCGCGGCCTCGGCGTATTCGCGCGGGATCATGTCGAGCCCGGCGACCAGGATCACCAGCACGATGGCGGTCGCCCGCCAGATCTCGGTTGCCACCACCGCTGCGAACAGCACGCCCGGTGTTTCATAGGTGAGCCAGGAGCGCGGGCCGGAGATGATACCGAGCGCGTGCAGCACGGTGTTGAGATAGCCACGCTCCGAGAGGATGGCGAGCCAGACCAGCCCCGCGGCGAGATCGGAAATGCCGAGCGGGATCGACCAGATCCAGAGCACGAGGCTGCGACCGGTGCGGACATGGCGCAACATGCTCGCCATGCCGAGGGCCAGGACGAGTTGCAGCGGGACGACGACGATGACGAGTTCCAGCGTGTTGAACAGGGCGTCATGGAAGTCGAAGTCGCCGGTCATGCGCGTGATATGCGCCAGACTCCAGACATTGGTGCCGAGCGGACCGGGCGCGCGGAACGCGAGCAGCGCCGTCTGCGCCAGCGGCCAAAGAAACAGCACCGCGAGCAGCAGCGAGGCGGGGGCGATCAGCAGATAGGGCAGGACACGCGTGCGCATGAGGCGCCTTGCTGGAGGGCAATGGAAGGTGGCGGTCGCCGCCCGCACCGGGCGGTGCGGGCGGCGAGGCTACGTCAGTGAACCTGGCAGGTGCCGGTGCTGGGCGGGTCCGGCGCCCAGCATTTGGCATGCTCCTCGTTCAGGATACGCTGCATCGCGCTGCCCTCCCGCTTCAGCACCGCGGCCGGCGATTGGCCTCGCAGCACGATGAGCTGGAACGTGTCGAGGAAGATCTTGTCGAACTCGCCGCCCTTGGCGCCGAGCCCGACCGGCAGCAATGCCGGCTTCGCGTTCGGCGCCGCGAGCATCTTGGCGACCGCGTCACCCTCCGCCTTCAGGCCCGGTTCGAGATCAGCCGGCGTCTGCACCGCGTCCGCGGGGAAGAAGCTCGATGTCTTGAGCGTGAGGATCTGCGTTGCGGGCCTGGAGAGATACTGGATCAGTGCCGCCGCCTGCTTCGGGTGCGGCGCACCCTTGGGGATGGCGAGCCCGGCGACGACCGGCATATACGCCAGACCCATCGGGCCGGATGGTGCCGGGAACGCAACGAAATCCTGCGGCCGCTTGCGGAACGCGTCCTGCAGGCGCGCGACATGGTCGAACGCGATCCACACATCGCCGGACAGCAGCGGCTCCTGCATGAAGCCATAACTGGTGGAGTTCGGGTTCACCTGCTTCCACAACGTGCGGAACGACTCCCACATCTTCACCGCCGCGGGCGATTCAAAAGTGGTAACCAGGCCGCCGGTGTAGGCGGGGTAGAGATACCCCTCGAAGAAGCGGTGCATCAGCCCGCTGGGTCCAGCGGGGAAGCCGAGCAGGCGCCTTCCCGTCGCCTTGTGGATCGCCGCCGCCCATTGCGCGAGCTGGCCATAGGTGAGGTGGTCGAGATTGGCACGCTTGGGCAGATAGGGCAGCGCTTTGCGGTTGGCCGCCATGATATAGGTCGCCTGCATCCAGGGGATGTAATACTGGTGCTGCGTGCCGAACTTGCCGAGCGCCATCAGCGAGGCCGGGATCTTGTCGGCCGCGAGCGTGGGCACCAGGCTGTCGAGCGGCTGTAACAGCCCGAGCGGCACGAAGGGTTCGAGCTCGCCATGCAGCGCGCCGAGCAGGCTCACGACATGGTGACCCGTCTTGGCCTCTGCTTCGACCCGCACCGTGAACGAAGCTGGCTGGTCGGCGATGAAATCCGCCTTCACCGGCGAGTCCTTGAGGATGACGGTGCGCACCCGCTGCGCCTCCTCGACCGGGCGGAGCTGCGTTGAAAGCCAGACCGGCTTGGCCGCCATGGCCGGGCGGGGCGCGGCAAGGGCGAAGGCCGCGACGGCGCAGGCCGGCGCGAGCCTAAGGAAGAGGCGTGTCGGCGTCATCAATTCCTCCCAGGGTTTTTGTTGCGATATTCGTGTTTCGTCGCGGAGCCGGTCCGTCCGAGCTGCGCGGGACGAAGTGCGCGGGCAGGATGCGTTGCAGCGTCGCGGGCGCGGTGCCCTGGCGCAGCGACACCAGCATGTCCACGAGCAGCCGCGCCGCCTCGTCGATCGGCTGCGCGATGGTGGTGAGCGGCGGGTCGGTATAGGTGGCCTGCGGCAGGTCGTCGTACCCGATCACGGAGATATCGCGGCCGGCGCGCAGGCCCAGCGCGCCAAGCCCGTGCAGCGCGCCAACCGCGAGCCGGTCGGTGGCGCAGAGCAGCGCGGTGGGCGGCATCGGCGCGGCCAGCATCCGGCGCGCGATGATGTCGCCGTTTTCCTCCGTGGGCTCGGCGGCCATGTGATGGCGCGCGGCAAGCCCTGCCGCCGCCAGTGCCCGGCGCCAGCCGGCGTGGCGCAGGCGCGCGAACATGAACTCCGCCGGCGCGCCGATGAGGCCGATGCGCGTATGGCCGAGGCCGATCAGGCGCCTGGCCGCGTCATGAAACGCGGCCTCGCTGTCGATATCGACATGCGCGAAGGGTGCCCGGGCAATGGAGCGGCCATGGGCCACGAAGGCCATGCCCTGTCGCTGCAGATAGGCGATGCGCGGATCGTGGACGCGGGTGCGGGCGAGCAGCATCCCATCGACGCGACGGCCCTCGACGAGATGTCGGTAGGCTTCCAGTTCCTCTGCACCCGGCCGCGCGGTGGTCACCAGCAGATCCAGTCCCGCGTCGCGCAGTCGCGGGCCGATCGCGGCCAGCAGGCGCAGGAAGAACGGATCGTCGAACTGGCCGGGGCCGGTGGGCAGCACGATTCCCACGCCGTCTGTCCGCCCGCTCTGCAACCGGCGCGCGGTGGGGTTGGGCCGATAGCCGATCCGCCGCGCCTCGGCCGCCACGCGTGAGCGGGTGCCCGTCGCCACGTCGTCATAGCCCGCGAGCGCGCGGGAGACGGTGGTGATCGACAGGCCGAGCCGGGCCGCGATGCGCGCGAGTGTCATGATCCTCCCTGAGGCTGGACGCCTTGGCGGCATCCGAAACGTTTTGGCTTACGCGTCTTGTAGCGCCGAGCCATGCGTTGGGCAAGGTTGCATCGCGATGGGAAGCGGTTAGCGTCGGACAAAACACAGGTGGAGCAGACACGCCCATGACCGACCTCGCCCGCGCGCCCGAACCGGCGAAACTCGAAGCGCTGACCTGGCGATGCATCGGCCCGCCGCGCGGCGGGCGCGTGGTGGCGGTGGCGGGCGACGCCAACGACCCGATGGTGTTCTACTTCGGTGCCTGCGCCGGCGGGGTCTGGAAGACCGTCGATGCCGGCGTCTATTGGCGCTGCATGACGGACGGGTTCCTTGGCACCGCCGCGATCGGCGCGCTCGCCGTTGCGCGTGCCGATTCCAACGTGGTTTATGCCGGCACTGGCGAGACCACGATCCGCCTCGATGTCTCCTACGGCGACGGCATGTATCGTTCGAGCGATGCCGGCGAGACCTGGAAGCCGATCGGGCTCAAGGGCAGCAAGCATATCGGGCGCATCGTCGTGCACCCGCATGACCCGGACCTGCTCTATGTCGCGGCCCTCGGCGACATCTTCGGGCCGAGCGAGGAACGCGGTGTCTATCGCTCAAAGGATGGCGGCGAAACCTGGGAGCGGGTGCTGTATCGCAACGCCGATTCCGGTGCGATCGACATCGCGATGGACACGGCCAATCCCCGCATCCTGTTCGCGACCATCTGGCAGACGCGCCGTAATTTCTGGAATATTTCGAGCGGTGGCCCGGGCTGCGGCCTGTTTCGTTCCACCGACGGCGGCGACACGTGGGAGGAGATCACGACGGCGCCGGGGCTGCCCGATGGGATGCTGGGCAAGATCGGCGTCGCTGTCTCGCCGGCGCAGGCGGGTCGCGTCTGGGCGCTGGTCGAGGCCGTGGGTGACAAGACCGGGCTCTATCGGTCGGACGATTACGGCGCGCGCTGGACGCTCGCCTGCAACAGCCGCGACCTGATGCACCGGCCCTGGTACTACACCCATGTCTTCGCCGACACCGTGCACCCGGACACCGTCTATGTGACCAACCTGCAGATGTGGAAATCCACCGACGGCGGCGCCGAGTGGACCGAGATCATGACGCCGCATGGCGACAACCACGATCTGTGGATCGACCCCGTGGACCCCGCGCGGATGATCGAGGGCAATGACGGCGGCGCCTGCGTCTCGTTCAACGGCGGGCTCACCTGGTCCTCGATCTACAACCAGAAGACCAGCCAGTTCTATCGGATCGATACCGATACGAGATACCCATACACGGTCTATGGCACGCAGCAGGACAACTCGGCGATCGCCACCCCCTCGGCGGCGATCTGGGGTGCCATCACGCTGGGTGACTGCTTCTATCCCGGTACCGGCGAGAGCGGGTTCATCGCCGTCAACCCGGACAAGCCCGAGATCGTCTTCGGTGGCGCCATCGGCTCCTCTGTCGGCGGCATGGGCGCGCTCCAGCGCTATGACCAGCGCACCGGCGAGATCCGTCTGGTCAATGTCTGGCCCGACGAGTCCACCGGCATCGCGCCGCGCGACCTGAAATACCGGTTCGCCTGGACCTACCCGATCGTGTTCTCACCTCATGACAGCAACATCCTTTACGCCGGCGGCAACCACGTCTTCCGCACCCGCGACGAGGGGCAGAGCTGGGAGGTGATTTCCCCCGATCTCAGCCTCAACGACAAATCGCGGCAGGGACATTCCGGCGGCGAGGTGACGCGCGAGAGCGCCGGGGCGGAGGTGCATGCGACTTGCGCCTCGGTGGTCGAGAGCCCGCATCGCCGCGGCGAGATCTGGGCCTCCACCGATGACGGTCTGGTGCACGTCACGCGCGATGACGGCAAGAGCTGGACCAACGTCACGCCGAAGGCGCTGCCGGAGCTTGCCTATGTCGGCTGCGTCGAGGTTTCGGCGCACGACGCGGACACAATCTATGTCGCCGCCACGCGCTATAAGCTGTCGGACTACCGGCCGTATCTGTTCCGCACCCGTGACGGTGGCAAGACCTGGGAGTCGATCAACGGCGACTTCCCGCAGCACGAGATCACCCGCGTCGTGCGCGCCGACCCCGTGCGCAAGGGGCTGCTGTTCGTCGGCACCGAGACCGGCGTGTTCCTGTCGCTCGATGACGGCGCACACTGGCAGCGCATGGGCGGCGGCTTCCCCGTCGTGCCGGTCTATGACCTCAAGATCAAGGATACGGACCTGATCGCCGGCACGCATGGGCGCTCGTTCTGGATCCTTGACGATATCTCGCCGCTGCGCGCGCTGGCCGGCACCGGCACGCAGATGCTGCCGCCACGCACCACCATCCGCACACGGTTACATTTCCGCGCGCTGGGCGGCGTGCGCAAGCCGGTTTCGTTCGGCCTCGCCTTCGGCATCAACGGCGGCATCCGCAGCACCGACCGCCCGGACGGAACCGAGCGACGCGAATACCTCGATGTCGGCGAAAATCCGCCCAACGGCGCCATCCTGCATTACTGGCTCGACGACAAGACGCAGGGCCCCGTGGTGGTCGCCATCCGCGACGCCAAGGGCGAGGAGATCATTCGTTTCGCTAGCGACGATAAGGGGTTGGGGGTGGCCAAGCGCCCGGGGACGAAGCCCGGCCTCAATCGCTTCGTCTGGGACCTCAAGGGCAAGGGGCCGTCGAAGCTCGACGCCGCGCTCGCCAAAACATCGACCCGGCCGCTGGCGACGGACAAGGACGCGACGCCGGGGCCGACGGTGGTGCCAGGCGGCTACACGGTGGCACTGACGGCCGGCGGCAAGACGCACACGGCACCGCTCACCATCGTGAAGGACCCGCGCTACTCCGCGACGGCGGCGGATTACGCGGCACAGTTCGACCTGCTGTCGCGCGTCACGCAGTGCCTGTCGCGGCTCAACGAGGCGGTGAACCGGATCCGGCGGATGAAGCAACAGCTCGCTTCCCTCGGCGAGCGGGCCGGTGGTGCGATCGCGACGGAGGCCGCGGACATCTCGGCCAAACTGCTGGCGGTCGAGGGCATGCTCGTCGACGTCAATCGGGCGACACCGCGTGACCATCTGCGCTCTCCCGCGGGCCTCAACGACACGCTCGGCAAGTTGCTGGAAACGGTCGCGGTCGCTGATACGCGGCCCACGACGCAGGCCGCCGAGGTGGCGGGCGAGGTAATCGGGCGGGTTGAGACGCAGCTCAAGGCGCTCGACGCGATCGTGACGGGACCGATTGCAGCCCTCAACGCAAAAGCGGCGGGGGTCGCGCAGATCGCGGTCTGATACTTGATCGAGGCGGGCGGTGAACCGGCAGGTTCGCTGCCCGCAGCCTCGCGCGCCTCGACTCCGCCCGCCTCAACCCCGCCTGTCTTAACTCCTCAGGTGACAGGCGACCCAGTGGCCCGAGGTTGATTGCCGCAGGGCCGGCGCTTCCTCGCGGCAGTGCTTTTCCGCGATCGGGCAGCGCGGGTGGAAGTGGCAGCCGCTCGGCGGTTTGATCGGGCTTGGCACGTCACCCTGCAGCATGATGCGCTGGCGCTTGACCGTCGGGTCCGGAATCGGAACCGCGGAGAGCAGCGCCTCGGTATAGGGATGGCGCGGGTTGTCGTAGAGTTCGCGGGAAGGTGCGATTTCCATCACGCGGCCGAGATACATCACTGCGACCCGGTCGCTGATATGCTCGACCACTGAGAGATCGTGGGCGATGAACAGGTAGGTGAGGTCGAAGCGTTCCTGCAGATCCTCGAGCAGGTTGATCACCTGCGCCTGGATGGAGACGTCGAGTGCCGAGACCGGCTCGTCGCAGACAATCAGTCGCGGCTCGACGGCCAGGGCGCGGGCAATGCCGATGCGCTGACGCTGGCCGCCGGAAAACTCGTGCGGGAAGCGACGCATATGGTCCGCGCGCAGACCGACCGTTTCCAGCAACTCGACGATGCGGGCCTCACGATTGGCGCGGCCCTTGGCGAGACCGTGAATCTCCAGCGCCTCGCCGATGATGCCCGCCACGGTATGGCGCGGATTGAGCGAGGCAAACGGGTCCTGAAAGATAATCTGCATGTCGCGCCGGAGCGCGCGCAGCGCCGAGCGATCGAGCAGCCGAACGTCCTGACCGCGAAACGTCACCTCACCGCCGCTGGGCTCGATCAGGCGCAGGATGCAGCGGCCCGTGGTGGATTTACCGCAGCCCGATTCGCCGACCAGCCCCAGCGTTTCGCCTGCCTCGATGTCGAAGCTCACGCCGTCCACGGCGTGGACCCGGCCAATCTCGCGCGCGAGCACGCCGCCGGTGATCGGGAAGTGTTTGCGCAGGTCCTGGACCCGCAGGAGTGGTGCGTCGCTCACAGCACGCATGCCACCTTGTGACCGGCCCCCAGTTCGCGCAGCGGCGGCTCGGCCTGCGTGCATTGCGGCGTGACAAAACTGCATCGCGCGGCGAAGCGACAGCCGGGTGGAGGGTAGAGCAGATTCGGCACCGTGCCTGGAATCTGCTCAAGCCGTCGCTGGTCATGGCGGTTGGCGTCCATGCGCGGAATGGAGCGGATCAGGCCTTGCGTGTAGGGATGGCGCGGGTTGGCAAACAACTCCCCGACCGGCGCCTCCTCCACCACCTTGCCCGCATACATCACCACCACGCGCTGCGCCTGTTCGGCGACGACGCCCATGGCGTGGGTGATGAGCATGATCGCCATGCCGAAGCGCGCCTTCATGTCGGCGAGCAATTCCAGGATCTGGGCCTGGATGGTGACGTCGAGGGCCGTCGTCGGCTCGTCGGCAATCAGCAATTGCGGCCGGCAGGCAAGCGCCATCGCGATCATCACGCGCTGGCGCATGCCACCCGAGAACTGGTGCGGATAGTCATGCACGCGCCGCGCCGGGTTGGGGATCTGCACCAGGCCCAGCATCTCCTCGGCGCGCTGCAGGGCAGCGCTGCGGCTCAGCTTTTCATGCGTGCGCAGCGACTCGGCAATCTGGTCTCCCACGGTATAGACGGGGTTGAGCGAGGTCATCGGCTCCTGGAAGACCATCGCGATCTCTTTGGCCCGCACACTGTCCATGTCCTGGTCGGAGAGCGGGATGAGATCGCGGCCGCGCCAGAGAATCTGCCCGCCCTCGAAACGGCCGGGCGGCATGTCGAGCAGGTGCAGCACGCTCTTCGCGGTGACCGACTTGCCGCAGCCGGATTCACCGACCACGGCCAGCGTTTCGCCGGCGGCGATGCGCATGCTGACGCCATCCACCGCGCGCACCATCCCCTCGTCGGTTTTGAACCAGGTTCGCAGGTCGCGGATGTCGAGGATCGTTTCGGCCATGCTGCCTCAGAGAACTCGCCGTGAATCGAACGCGTCGCGCAGCCCGTCGCCGACGAAGCTGATGGCGAGCACGGTGAGGAAAATCGCCATCCCCGGGAAGATCGCCCATTGCGGTGCGAGGTCGAGATAGTTTCGGCCGTCGTACAGCATGCGTCCCCAGGTTGGGATATTCGGCGGAAAGCCGAGGCCCAGGAAGGACAGCGTGGATTCCGCGATGATCGCGTTGGCGATCTCGATCGTGGCCGCGACGATGATCGGGCCGAGCGTGTTCGGCAGAAGATGATGGACGATTTCGCGCAGCCGCGATGCGCCGAGCGCCCGGGCCGCTTCCACAAACTCCTTCTCGCGGAGCGAGAAGAACTGGGCGCGCACCAGCCGGGCGATCGACATCCAGCGCAGCGCGCCAATGACGACGACGACAATCAGAAAAATGCCGCCCTCCTCGCCGAAAGCCCGCTCCAGCGAGTTGCGGAACAGGTAGATGATCAGCAGCAGCAGCGGCAGTTGCGGCAAGGCAAGAAACAGGTCCGTGAGCCACATCAGCAGCGCATCGATCTTCCCGCCCGCGGTGCCGGCCACCGCGCCCACCAGCACGCCCACGCCAACCGCCACGATCATGGCGGCGAGACCCACCGCGAGCGAAATGCGACCGCCGAAAATCATACGCGCCAGCAGGTCGTGACCGAGATCATCGGTGCCGAACGGATGCGCCAGCGAGGGCGGCGCCAGGGTTGAGGCAAAGTCGATGGACGACATCGGAATCGGCCAGAACAGCGAACCAAGCACGACACCGAGGACGATCACACCGAGCACGATCAAGCCGACGACGGCCAGCCGATGCCGGCGGAAACGTCGCCATGCATCGAGCCCGCGCGAGATCGGCGGGGGCTGTGCAGCCACCGCCGCGCCCGGCAGGTCAGCGGAGATTGATGCGGGGGTCGAGCCAGCCATAGAGCAGGTCCGCAAGGAGGTTGAACAGGATCACCAGAATCGCAAACACAAAGGTGATCGCCATGATCACCGGCGTGTCGTTCTCGAGCAGGGCGGAGATCAGCAACGACCCCATGCCCGGCACCCGAAAAATCTGCTCGGTGACGATGGCGCCACCGAAGACGCCGGGCAACTGCAATGCCACCAGGGTCACTACCGGGGTCAGCCCGTTGCGCACGACGTGGCGCATCAGCACCCGCTTGCGGCCAATGCCTTTGGCCCTCGCGGTCGTCACATAATCGAGCCGGATCACGTCGAGCATCGAGGAGCGCACGAAGCGGACCAGCGGCGCCCCCTGAAACAGCGCCAGCACGAGAATCGGCATGATGGATTGTTTCAGCTCCTTCCACAGCCAGACCCAGCCGGTGCCCGAAACATGGTCCTCGAAAACGAAGGGCAGCAGGTGCAGCCGGACGCTGAGGAAGAAGATCAGCAGGATGCCGGTGAAGAAGGTCGGCATCGCAACCCCGATATAGGCCCCCGTGCTGGCGATCTGATCGAAGATAGAGTACGGCTTCGCCGCCGCGAGAATGCCAACCGGCACCGCAATCAGGATCGCCAGAAGCTCCGCCGAACCCAGCACCGCCAGCGTGACCGGAAGGCGCTGCATGATCAGCGTTGCCACATCCATGCGGCTGGCGAATGAGAAGCCCCATTCGCCATGCAGCATCGTAATCAGCCAATGAATATAGCGCAGCCAGATCGGCTGGTTGAGGCCGAGACTCGCGCGCAGTTGCGCGATCACCGCCGGCGGCACGTTCGGGTTGGTGACGAGTTGCCCGAACGGGTCGCCAGGTGCCGCTGCCAGAATGGCGAAGATGATCGCGCTGATCCCGAGCAAGCTCGGGATCGCGATCAGGGTGCGACGGAAGAGATAGGCGCGCGACATGAGGTCTCGAGGTCAGCCGTGCCGCGCGCCCGTCACGTTAGCTTTTGTACCAGCTGGCGACATCCCACATGTCGTCGTCCCAGGCGCTGAGGCGCGAGGTGAGGGATTTTACCTGTGCGGAGGTGCCGAAACGATGCAACTCAGGAATGACGACGACGTTGTCCACCACCATGTCGTTCATCTTGATCAGCATCGCTGTGCGCTTCACCGGGTCCATCTCGGCGCCTGCCGCGTTATACAGCTTGTCGTAGGCCGGGCTTTGCCAGCGCGTGATGTTGCGGCCCTCCCAGTTGTTGGATTTCTGCGCCGCCTGGGTGGAGACGAAGGCTTGCATCCACTGCCACGGGTCGGGATAATTTGGCCCGGTCGTGTACATCTGCAGATCGGCATAAAATTTCGGATAAGTGTCCGGGTTACTGACATCCGAACTGAAGTAGACCGTGGCGGGGATCGCCTTGATGACGATATCGATGCCGGCCTTGGCGCAGTCCTGCTTGACGATCTCCTGGTTCTTCTGGCGCGGCCCGTTGATCGAGGTCTGGAACACGTATTTTAGCTTGTGGCCGCCCTTGGCACGAATGCCGTCGGAGCCCTTCTTGTAGCCGGCTTTGTCCAGGATCGCGTTCGCTTTCGCGATGTTGAACTCGGAGTGGGTGTTCTTCGAGACATAGCGCGGCGGCGAGTTGATATAGTTGGGCGTCGCGACCGCCTCGGGGCCGTAGATGTATTTCTGCACCGCCGCCTTGTCGATCAGCAGCGCCAGGGCCTGGCGCACCGCGGGGTCCGTCAGCGTCGGGTGCGGCGCCTTCAACGAGGAGCGCTGGCCGTCGACGACCTTGTTTGGGTCCGTGTTGTTGAGCTGGATATGCTCGACATTGCCGCTCGGCACCAGATTGATCTTGCCTTTGCCGCCCTTCTGGAGATGGGTCAGCACCGTCCACTCGACCTGCAGGTTCCAGGCGTAGTCATATTGCCCGGTTTCCAGCACCGCGCGTGCCGCGGACGTCGCATCGCCACCGCCCTTCATTTCGATCGCATCGAAATACGGCTTGTTCGGCTCGTGATAGTCCATGTTTATGACGCCCGAGACGTATTCGCCGGGCCTGAAGCTCTTGAACTTGTAGGGACCCGTCCCGACCGGCGTGAGGTTCGCGGGGGCGGCGTGCGCCTTGGCGCCGATATAGGGCTCGAAAATATGCTTCGGGATGATCATCCCGTTCGGGCCGACGAACGGATCCGCCCAGAATGGCGTTGGATTGTTGAACTCCACCCGCACCGTGTAGTCGTCAACCTTGATCGCCTTGTTATAGGTATAGCTGCCGGATGTGACCGCCGCCGTCGCCGGGTTGCTCGCGTACTCCCAGTTGAACACCACGTCGTCGGCGGTGAAGGGCTTGCCGTCGTGCCACTTCACGCCCCTCTTGAGCTTCCAGGTGACGAATTTGCCGTCCTTGGCGACGCCGCCATTCTCCAGGCTCGGGATCTCGGCAGCAAGCTGCGGCACCAGGTTACCGTCCACGTCCCAGCCGGCCAGCGGCTGATAGAAGATGCGGCTGCCGTCCTGGTCCTTGGTGCCGGTGGCGAAATGCGGGTTGAGCAGGGTCGGCGCCTGCCACCACAGCACCTTCAACGTGCCGCCGCCGCCGCGCTTGGTCGGCTTGTAGGTGAACGGCGTCGCCGCCATCGCCACGCCGCTCAGTGAGAGAAGCTGGTTGGCTATGGGCGCCGCAATGCCGACAGCTGCCATGCGCTGAATGAAGCCTCGGCGCGACAGGCGCCCACGCTTCACGTTGCTGATCAGACGCCGCAGCCCGGTTTCATCCATGATAGCCCCCATGCATTCGTTGTGCCGCTTCGTCGTTCGCACACACCAATCAGGGGCATTCCCCCGCCGCTGGCGTGCGGTCGCGTCGGCTGCACAAAATCCAAGCAGAAAGCCGGATGGGGGTCAATGCTGATCTGCGCCTCGCACGGAGCTTACGGCGACGACATCCTGGGTCCATGCGCCGCGGGCTCTGGACAGGGTGGCGATAGTGGTCGAAGGTTTTCTTACAGACGGGGAGGGGTTCCATGGATTTTTTCGAAACCTGGTTCGGCATCAGCCCGGATAACGGCAGCGGATCGCTGGAGGCGCTTTGGGTCGTCGCTATCCTGGCGGTCATCGGCGCGTTCCTCATGCGCCATCGCATCGGCACACAGATCCGGGCCTGGCGACGCACCGACGACGACAAGCGCTGATCGCAGCGCGACGGCCTACCTGCCGCTGGCAGGCGGCTTCTGGAAAACAACGCGCAGATAGGCGTCCGGCCGCATCTTGGCGTTGAACACCGGTCCGCTCGCGAGGACCGGGTTCGACGCATCGCTACTGCCCGCGACAACGAGCTTCACCAACCGCGTGTTCTTTGTCGGAAAATGCAGCGGCGCGAAGATCGGGCCCAGGTAGCCGGTGTTGAAATCCATCACGGCACGAATATTCGGGCTGCGCTGAACGATCGTCAGGTAGGCGCCGGTGGCGACGTAGGAGACCTGAAGGTGGAAGGTGTCGCTCTGCTTGCCGATCACGAGCTGAAACGACGTCTCGCAGCCGGCGCTCGGGCAGGGCATCCGGATCGGCGTGCCGACGGCAGTCCCGGTGGGCCCGACCTGTTGCAACGTCATGACCCAGGGTGGCGCGGCCGGCGCCGCGGCGGCGAGGAACAGCGGCATCGCGAGCAGAAACGCCGTGGCAACCGTTCTTCTAGGCTGCGCCAGCGCGACGGCGACGACGCGGGACGGGGTGCGCATGGCCATTCTCCTCCGGGCCCTCGAGAGCGCCGAGCAGTGCCTCCCGCAGCGTTTCGAGGCGGCGCTCGTTCTCGATCTTCAGGCCGAACACGTCCTTGACGTAAAACACGTCGACCGCGCGCACGCCATAGGTCGTAACGTGTGCGGAAGCAATTTGCAGACCCGCGTGGCTTATCGCGGTGGTCACGTCGTGCAGAAGGCCCGGCCGGTCGCGGCCGTTCACCTCGACGACGGTATGGGTGTTGGAGGCGTGGTTGTCGATGACAACGCGTGGCGGCACATGGATCGCGCGCACCCGCCGGCCGAGCAGCGCGCTCGAGACACGGCGGATTTCCGCGGCGAAGCGCAGCCGCCCGGATAGCGCCTGCTCGATCAGCACGGCGAGCCGCGCGAGGCGCGAGGGCGCGTCAAACGCGCCGCCGGCAGCGTCCTGGATCCAGAACGTGTCGAGCGCCATGCCGTTGGTCAGCGTATGGATGCGCGCGTCCACGATCGAGGCGCCGGCGACCGCGAGACCACCCGCGATCTTGCTGAACAGCCCCGCGTGGTCGGCGGCGTAGACCGTGACTTCCGTCACCGCGCGGGCGGGCAGCGGCTGGGTCTCGACCGTCAGCGGCAGGCCGCGGGCCTCGGCGTCGTGGATCAGGCGGGCGTGGCGGGTATGTGTTTCGGGATCGAAACCAAGCCAGTAGCCGGGATAGCCCAGTGCATGAAAGCTCGCGATTTCCTCGGCCGACCAGTCGGGCAGCAGCAGGGCCGCGGCCTCCTTGGCGCGGGCAACACGGATATCGCGCTCGCCGGTTGAGAGCCCGCCGGCCAGCACCTCGGCGACGCGGCTGTAAAGCTCGCGCAGCAGCGTCGCCTTCCAGCCGTTCCACACCTTGGGTGAGACCGCACGCATGTCGGCGACGGTCAGGATCAGCAGCAGCTTCAGCCGTTCCGGCGACTGCACGGTCTCGACCAGATCGAGGATGGTCTTGGGATCGTCGATATCGCGCTTGAAGGCAGTCTGGCTCATCAGCAGGTGATGCAGAACCAGCCAGGAAACCATCTCGGTTTCCTCCGCCGAGAGGCCGAGCGCGGGCCCGATGGTGAGCGCCAGTTCCGCACCGATCTCGGAATGGTCGCCGCCGCGGCCCTTCGCGATGTCGTGCAGCAACATCGCGACATAGAGCGCGCGGCGCGACTGCACGTGATCGACCAGGCCGGAGGCGACGGGCGCGACATCCGAGAGCTCGCCGTGTTCGAGCTTGTTGAGCACGCGTACCGCCTCGATCGTATGCTCGTCGACGGTGAAGATGTGGTAGGTGTCGAACTGCATCTGCCCGACGATGCGTGCCCAGTCCGCGAGCAGACGGCCGATCAGCCCCGCCTCGTTCATCACGCCGAGCCAGTAGGCACCATCCGGGTTGCCGTGCGGCCCGCCGCGCCCGCAGAGCAGATCGAGGAAAATCGCCGCCGCCTCCGGGTCGCCGCGCAGATCGAGCGCCCGGCGTTCGTGGCGGATCAGCGCGCGCATGGCCAGCGGGTGCAGCTCCAGCCGCCGGTCGCGCGCAAGGCGCAGCATGCGCAGCATCTGCACCGGCCGTTCGGCGAAATCGCGTGCATCCGCCGGCATGATCCGCCCATCGGCGAGCACGAACCCGGCCTCCGCGAGGTCGGCGTCAGTGCGCCCGGCGGTGGCGGGCGGGCCGAGGGCAGCACGGATCAGCGCCGGCTCGAACACGTGGGTCAGCCGCGTGACCTCGCGCGCGGTGAGGAAATAGTGGCGCATGAAACGTTCGACGCCGTCCTGGCGGCCGTGACGCGTATAGCCCATGCGCGCGCCGACCACGGGCTGGAGGTCGAAGGTCAGGCGTTCCTCCGCGCGGCCGGCCACATAGTGCAGGTGAAAGCGCAGGGTCCACAGAAAATCCCAGGCACGCCGCGCCTGACGCAACTCGACCTGGGTCAGCAGGCCGCCGCCCGGACCGCTGGGTTCGGCAAGGCTGGCGAAATCGTGCCGGCCGAATGCATAGCGCGCCAGCCAGTACAGCGTCTGCAGGTCGCGCAGGCCGCCGCGGCCTTCCTTGATGTTGGGCTCGACGACGAACGGGGAGTCGCCATAGCGGCGGTGGCGCACCGCGCGTTCGGCCTGCTTGGCGGCGATGTAGCCGGCGGCACCGTCCTCGGCGCAGGAAGCGGCGAACGCGCGCGCGAACTCGGCGAAGATCGCGGCGTCCCCGGCGAGCAGCCGCGCGTCGAGCAGGGAGGTGCCGATCGTGGTGTCGGCGCGCGCCTCGGCGATGCAATCGGCAATGGAGCGGGTGGCGTGCCCCACCCGCAGGCCGAGATCCCAGAGGAAATAAAGCACAAACGAGACCACGCCGTTGGTCTCCTCGCGCGGCGCCGTCGCGGTGAGGAACAGCAGGTCGATATCGCTGAACGGCGCCAGCACGCCGCGGCCGAAGCCGCCGGTCGCGGCCAGCGTCATGGCGATCGCGGGGCCGCCCGGGGGCCGCTGCGCCAGGGCATAGTCAAACAGCGAGCGGATCAGCTCGTCATGCAGGCGGGCGAGCTGGCGCGCGGCGGCGAGGCCGGTGATGCTGCCGACCTCGAAGGTCTCGCGGACCTCGGCCTGGATATGGGCGAGCTGGCGGCGGAACGCGGCGAGCACGCTGTCGCGCGGCGGGGGCGCGCCGTCCGGCGCCGGTGCCGTGGCCTCGGCGAACTGCACGCGCACCCGCTCCGCCGCGTGCGCAAGCTGCTCTGCGACATTCCGGTCCCCGGCGCCCACGGCCGGGTCACCCATCGCCGGGTCACCTATGGCTGGAGCAGCCACGTGTGGGACGCCGACGGTCGGGGCTGGCGTGGCTTGCGCGCTGGGCGTGCGGTTGGGTGGTTGAGACATCAGGTTCTGTTCGATCCGCTATTTTCGCCTGTGCCCGCGAAGGATTTCAAGCGATAGAGCGCATCCAGCGCTTCGCGTGGCGAAAGCCGGTCGGGATCGATACCGGCCAACGCCTCCATCAGCGCCTCCGCCGGGGCTCGCGAGGGCGGCTCGGCCGGCCCTGCGACGGCCGGTGAACCGGGCGGGCCGGCGGCGGCGAAAAGCGGCAGGGCGGCCGCCTCCGTCAGCCTGCCGGCGCGCGCCTCCAGTGCCGCCAGGATCTCGCCCGCCCGCCGCAGGACGGCCTCCGGCACGCCGGCGAGGCGCGCGACCTGCACCCCCCAGGATCGGCCGGCGGCACCCGCCGCGACCTCGTGCAGAAACACCACCTCGCCCTTCCATTCCCGCACCCGCATCGCATGCGCCGACAGCTCCGCAAGCTCCGCGCCGAGCTGTGCCAGTTCGTGGAAATGGGTGGCGAAGATGGTGCGGCAGCGGGCATGGTGATGCAGCGCCTCCAGCACCGCCCAGGCGATGGCGAGCCCGTCGAGCGTCGCGGTGCCACGGCCGATTTCATCGACGATGACCAGACTCCGCGGGCCGGCCTGGTGCAGGAACGCGGCGGTCTCGATCATCTCCACCATGAAGGTGCTGCGCCCGCGTGCCAGGTCGTCCGCCGCACCGACGCGCGAGAACAGCCGGTCCACCAGGCCGATGCGCGCGGCCTTCGCCGGCACCGGCATGCCCGCCTGCGCCAGCACCACGGCGAGCGCGTTCTGCCGCAGAAAGGTCGATTTGCCGGCCATGTTGGGGCCGGTCAGCAGCAGCACGCGCCGCCCCGGCGAGAGGTCGCAATCATTGGGCACGAAAGCGGCGCGGTTCGCCGCCAGCGCCGCCTCCACCACCGGGTGACGCCCGGCCTCGATGCGCAACGCCGTGTCGGTGGTGATCTCGGGGCAGCACCAGGTGCCGGATTCCGCCAGGCTCGCGGCCGATTGCAGCGCATCCGCCTCGGCCAGGGCTGCGGCACAGGCGGCGAGCGCGTCCTGGGCGGCGAGCGTCGCCTCCACCAGGGTGCGGAAAATCAGCGCCTCCCGCGCCGTGGCGCGCGCCTCGGCCTCGGCCACCCGCCGGTCGAGCTCGGTCAGCTCCGGCGCGGTGAAGCGGGCACCATTCGCCATGCCCTGGCGCAGCGTCAGTTCCGGGAAGCCGCGCAGCTTCTCGGTCGTCGCGGCCGGCACCTCGATGACGTAGCCGAGCTGGGCATGGTGGCGGATCTTGAGGGCGGCGACGCCGTAGCGCTGCGCCAGTTCCGTCTGCATGCCGGCGATGACGCGGCGCGAATCATCACGTAGCCGGCGCTCGGCATCGAGCTCGCCGTCGAAGCCCTGGGCGATGGCGCCGGGCTCGAGCCGCGGTGGCGCCGGTTCGGCGAGGGCGTCGGCCAGAAGGTCGTGCAGCGTCTCGCCAATGCGCATCGCAACACGCGCGTCACCCAGCAGCCCCGGCGCGCCGGCCAGGGCCCCGGCTGCCGCATGGGCGGCGCGGATACCGTCGCGGATGGCCAGCAGATCGCGCGGTGAGCCACGGCCGAGGGAGAGGCGCGAGAGCGCGCGGGTGATGTCGGGCGCCAAGCGTAGCGCCTCGCGCAGGCTTCGCGCCGCCTCCGGTGCCGCGAGCAGCCAGCACCAGGCCTGCTGGCGGGCGAGGATCGGCGCGGCTTCGGCGAGCGGCGCGGCAAGCCACGATTCCAGCAGGCGGGCACCGGCGGCGGTGCGGGTACGGCGGATCGTGGCGAGCAGCGCGTGCGCCGTCCCGCCGTCGCGCGCGCGCAGAATCTCAAGGCTCGCGGCCGTTGCGGCATCCATGTCGAGCCGCAGCCGGTCGCCGCAAGGCGTCGGGCGCGACAGCCGGGGCAGCCGGCCGGACTGGGTGGCGCGGACATAGTCGAGCGCCACGCATGCCGCCTGCGCCTCGGCATCGGTAAAGCTGGCGAAGGCGTCGAGACTGGCAACACCATAGGCGGCCGCGACCCGCCGGCGCGCGGTGGCGGCATCGGGGATCGTGCCGGGCGGCGCGCGGCGGGAGGCGAAGGCATCCAGCCCCAGCGTGTCCGGCGCCAGGATTTCGGCGGGATCAAGCCGGGCCGGCAACTCGCCGAGCCGTGGCGCCTGCTCGCCCGCCGAGGCGATGTGAGTGGTCTCGAATTGGCCGGTCGAGATGTCGAGCCAGGCCGCACCCACCGCACCCGGCACCGGAACGAGGGCGAGCAGCCAGTTGGGCCGGGCGGCCTCCAGCAGCGTGTCCTCCGTCAGCGTGCCCGGGGTGACCAGGCGCACCACCTCGCGGCGGATCGGGGCGCGACCCTTGCCGGACGGCTCCATCTGCTCGGCGACGGCGACACGAAAGCCACGGCGGATCAGCCGCTGAAGATAGATTTCCGCGGCATGCACCGGGACACCGCACATCGGGATCGGCTTGCCGTCATGCGTGCCGCGATGGGTAAGGGCGATGTCGAGCGCCGCGGCCGCCGCCTCTGCGTCGGCGAAGAACAGCTCGTAGAAATCGCCCATGCGAAAAAAAACGAGCGCGTCCGGCTGGGCCGCCTTGGCCGCGAACCACTGCGCCATGGCGGGGGTCGCCGCCGGCGGCACCGCCGCTGGTTGGGAAGGCCGATCCATGGCTATCGCATAGCGGTATCGCCGCAGATGCGAAACGCCTGACTTGCGGCCGGTGCCAAGCCGGTCACAATAGGCGATAACGATATGGGGGACGATCCAATGGCCGATGGCAGTCTGCACGATGGCGATGCCCGGACCGCGCGCGTCAGCGGCGAGGAGGCGCTGGCGATGCACGCCGAGGCGCCGGCGGGCAAGCTCGCCACCCGCCTGACCAAACCGCTGACCACCGCGCGCGACCTGTCGCTCGCCTATTCGCCGGGGGTGGCGGAACCCTGCCTGCATATCGCGCGCGATGCCGCGCTGGCCTACGACTATACCAGCAAGGGCAACATGGTGGCCGTGGTGTCGAACGGCACCGCGGTGCTGGGGCTCGGCAATCTGGGGGCGCTGGCGGCCAAGCCGGTGATGGAGGGCAAGGTCGCGCTGTTCAAGCGCTTCGCCGATGTCGACGGTATCGATCTGTGCATCGACACCGAGGACAGCGAGCAACTGATCAACGCCGTGCGCTATCTCGGCCCTAGCTTCGGTGGCATCAACCTCGAAGACATCAAGGCGCCGGAATGCTTCATCATCGAGGAAAAGCTCCGCGAGCTGATGGACATTCCGGTGTTCCACGACGACCAGCACGGCACCGCGATCGTCGCCGCGGCGGGACTGATCAATGCCTGCCACCTGACGGGGCGCGACATCGCCGCCACGCGGCTGGTGATCAACGGTGCCGGCGCGGCGGCGATCGCCTGCGCGGAACTGCTCAAGGCGATGGGCATGCGCCCGGAGCACGTGATGCTCGCTGACACCAAGGGCGTGGTCTATCGCGGCCGCAGCGAGGGCATGAACCAGTGGAAGAGTGCCCACGCCGTGGAAACGCGTGCACGCACGCTGGCGCAGGCGCTGGAGGGGGCGGATGTGTTCTTCGGCCTCTCGGTCAAGGGCGCGCTGACCCAGGAGATGGTCGGCGCCATGGCCGACCAGCCGATCATCTTCGCGATGGCCAACCCCGACCCGGAGATCACGCCCGAGGAAGCGCGTGCCGCCTCGCCGCACGCGATCATCGCGACCGGGCGCAGCGACTACCCGAACCAGGTCAACAACGTGCTGGGCTTTCCCTACATCTTCCGCGGCGCGCTCGACGTGCGGGCGCGCACCATCAACGAGGCGATGAAGATCGCGGCGGCCGAGGCGCTGGCGATGCTGGCGCGCGAGGATGTGCCCGACGAGGTAAACGCGGCCGGCGGCGGGCGGCGGCTGCAATTCGGGCCCGAGTATATCATTCCGAATGCGTTCGATCCGCGGTTGATCACCTGTGTGCCGCCGGCGGTTGCCAAGGCGGCGATGGACAGCGGCGTCGCGCGCCGCCCGCTCGCCGATCTCGCGCGCTATCGCCGCGAGCTTTCCGGCCGGCTCGACGCCACCGCCAACGCGCTCGATGCGATCAGCGAGCGGGTGAAGCAATCGCCCCGGCGAGTGGTCTTCGCCGAGGGCGAGGAGGAAAAGAGCGTGCGCGCCGCGGTGCAGTATCGCAACGCGGGCTATGGCACGCCGGTGCTGATCGGGCGCGAGGAACGGGTGCGCGCCACCATGGCGAGCCTCGGCCTCGGTGCGGCCAGCGGCATCGAGGTGCACAACGCCAGGCTCTCGCACAATAACCGCAAATACGCGGAGTTTCTTTACGCGCGGTTGCAGCGCAAGGGCTATCTCGCGCGCGACTGCCAGCGCATGGTCAACCAGGACCGCAACATCTTCGCCGCCTGCATGGTCGCGACAGGCGACGCGGACGCGCTGGTGACCGGGCTTACGCGCTCGGCGGCGGTCTCGCTCGATGACGTGCGCCACGCGATCGGCGAGGCGCCGAAGAGCGTCGCCTTCGGGATGACGCTGATGCTGGGCGAGCGGGGGCGCACGATCTTCCTCGCCGATACGCTGATGCATGAGCGGCCGACGGCGCGCGAGCTGGTGGCGATCACCCGCGGCGCCGCGGCGGCGGCGCGCAGCCTCGGGCACGAGCCCCGCGTGGCGCTGCTGTCCCACTCGACCTTCGGCAACCCGATGAACGCGCTCGGTGCGACGATGCGCGAGGCGGTGGCCCTGCTAGACAGCGAGGTGGTGGATTTTCAGTATGATGGCGAAATGAGCCCGGAAGTGGCGCTCGAGCCGCAATTCCGCGCCATCTATCCGTTCTGCCGGCTGACCGGGCCGGCCAACGTGCTGGTGATGCCGGGGCTGCACTCGGCCCATATCGTGGCGCAGCTTGCACCGCGCCTGAGCGGCGTGATGACACTGGGCCCGATCATCATGGGGCTCGAACATCCGGTGCAGATCGTACCGATGGATTCCTCCGTCCGCGGCATGGTCGACACGGCGGTGATCGCAGCTCACCAGGCGATCACGCGGGGTTAGCTCTCCGTCACAGCGGCGCCAGCCACACGTCGAGCACGGCGGCGCGCTTTTCCACGCGCACGGCATGCATCGCGGCATCGAGCGCCGCGTCGAGTTCCTCCGGCCGCTTGACGGTGCGCGCGAAGGCACCGCCGGCGGCCGCGGCAATGCCGGCATAGTCCGGCGGCGGATCGAAGGCGACGCCGATATCATTGGCACGGCTCGCATGACCGTGCGGATGCACGCCGAGCATGGAAAGCTTGGGGCTCTTCCAACCGCGATTGTTGTAGACCACCTGCAGGAACGGAGTGGCATAATGCCGCGCCATCCAGTGCACCGTGGATGGCACGCTGAACATGTAGGAACCGTCGCCGCCCAGCGCCATCACCGTCGCATCGGGGTTGGCGAGCTTGGCGCCGATCGCGGCCCCGCCGTTCCAGCCGAGCGAGCCGCCGCCGCTCGCGTGGATGCTGCCGGGGTGGGTGCGCATCATGTGGTCGGCGATCACGGTGTAGTTCGAGATGCCTTCGTTCAGCACGATCGTTTCCGCATCGGCACGTGCGCGGATGGCGGCGGTGAGATGCTGCGGCGTGATCGTGCCGGGCTGCGGCTGCTCGGCGGCCAGCAGCCTGGCCATGCGCTCGGTGTGGCGGGCCGCGAGGCGGCGATGGCGCGCGGCGATCGCATCCGCATCCAGCGTGATCGCGTCGAGGGCCGCGTTGATCTGCCCCAGGGCCTCGCGCGCATTCGCCTGCCAGGCGCGATGGGCGTTCATATACCACAGCGGCATCGCCTGTTTCAGAACATCCGTGTCGATATGCAGGATACGCGCATCCGGGCGCGGCCGGTTGTGCTTCGCGATCCACGGGACGTCGCTGTCCAGTACCAGCACGACATCGGCCTCAGCCAGCGCCGGGTTCTGCACCGGCTCGTTCCACTGGCAGCCCTGATGCATCGGGTTGTCGGCAGGGAAGTTCATGGCGCTCGGCACGCTGTCGTGCACCGCGATGGCGAGCCGATCCGCGAGGCGCACGAGGGGGGCGACCGCCCGCGGATCGCGCCCGGCATAGGAGGTAACGATCAGCGGGTGGCGCGCGCCGGCCAGTGCCTCGGCGACCATCACCGCGTCCGCCGGCGACAGGCAGGCCGGTGCGGTGGGCTTCCAGCGGGACCAGTCGATGGCGACTGGCGGCACCTCCTCCTCCAGCACTTCGCGGGCGGCCATGAGATAGACCGGGCCGCGCGGCTCGCTGGTGGCGAACTGCAGGGCGCGGGCCAGGAACTGCTTGACGTTTCGCCCGGAGCGGATTTCGGTGTCGTAGCGCATATAGCCGCGCACCAGGCCGCGCTGGTCGTGAACGTCCTGGATCCACTGGATGAACTCGTTGCGGCTGCCCGGCAGCTCGCCGTCCTGCGTCATCGGCGAGGCACCGGCGACGATGATGGCCGGGATGCGCCCGCGCGCCGCGTTGTGCACCGCGCCGGCCAGCGCCTGGGTGCCGCACTCGACATGGACCAGCACGCACTGCGCCCGCCCGCCACTCTGCGCGTAGCCGTGCGCGATGGACAGCGCCACCATCTCGTTGGGACTGGTGATGATGCGTGGCACCGGCTTGCCCATGGCCTGCGCCGCGGCGACCGCCTCGATGATCCCGGGGTGGTCGCTGCCGAGATTGGCGAAGATGTAGTCAACGCCGGCCTCGTGGAGGCCTTCGAGCAATAGCATGGCGGCGGTGGGCACGGTCGCGGCACTCCCCTGGACACGCCGCACGTAAGCCGCTCGCGGCGGGCCGCGCAAATCCCTTTCCGCGCGAAATGCTTTATGTCTAAAATGTCGCCGGGACGTATCAGCAAGCTCCGGGGGGCGATCATGACGCGAATTTCGGCCGCAAGTCTGGCGCTCGGCGCCGCGTTGCTCGGGCTCGCGCCCGGCGGTGCCGCGCGGGCCGCCGACGTCAACGTCGCCTTTATCGCCACCCTCTCGGGGCCGGCGGCGACGCTCGGCAAGCAGCTTTACGACGGGTTCGCGCTGCGCCTGCAGCAGCTCGGCGACAAGCTTGGCGGCGAGAAGGTCCATGTGACGGTGATCGACGACGAGCTGAAGCCCGACGTGGCGTTGACCAAGCTGCGCGCGGTGCTCGAAAGCCGCCACATCAACTTCGTCGTCGGGCCGATCTTCACCATCGTCGAGGCGGCGATCTTCAAGCCGGTGATCAAGTCGGGCGCCATCTTCATCAGCCCCAATGCCGGCTGGTCCTATCTCGCGGGCAAGGGCTGCAACCCGCATTTCTTCTCTACCTCCTATGAGAACGGTCAGCCGCACTCGGTGAGCGGCCAATACGCCACCAATGCCGGCTATAAGCGCATGTTCCTGCTGGCGCCGGACTACCAGGCCGGGCACGAGGCGCTGGCCGGGTTCAAGTCGCTCTACAAGGGCAAGATCGTCGCCGAGGATTACGTGCCGCTGACGTCGATGGATTTCCAGTCGGAGCTGGCGAAGATCGCTCAGGCCAAGCCGGATGCGATCTACGCGTTCCTGCCGGGCGGGCTCGGCATCAATTTCGTCAAGCAGTTCCACGCCGCGGGGATGAACCATATCCCGTTCCTGTCTGCCTTCACCGCCGACGAGAGCGTGCTGCCGGCGGAGGGCGATGCGGCACTCGGCCTCTATGGCGGGGCGGACTGGGCGCCCGACCTCAACAACCCGACCAACAAGGCCTTCGTCGCGGCGTTCGAGGCGAAGTATCATTACGTTCCGGCAACTTATGCCGCGCAGTCCTATGACACGGCGAGCCTGATCAACGCCGCGGTGCGCCAGGCCGGTGGGGCGAGCGATGCCAACAAGGTCGCGGCCGCGATGGCAAAGGCGGATTTCAAGTCGGTGCGGGGCAATTTCCGCTTCGGCCACAACCACTACCCGATCGAGGATTTCTACCTGACCCGGGTGGTGAAGGGTGCCGACGGCAAGCTGCAGACCAGCATCGTCAAGAAGGTCCTTACTAACGCGGTCGATCCGTTCGCCAGCCAGTGCAAGATGAAGTGATCGCGGCGGCGCAAGCCGCATGACGCTGCTGCTGATCCAGGCGTTGAACGGCGTGCAGCTCGGGCTCACGCTGTTCCTGATCGCTGCCGGCCTGACGCTGGTGTTCGGGGTGATGGATTTCATCAACCTTGCGCACGGCGTGCAGTACATGGTCGGCGCCTATATCGCCGTCTCGATCGACGCGGCGACGGGCTCGTTCCTGGCCGCTCTGGTCGGTGCCTCGCTGGCCACCGGCGCGCTGGGGCTGCTGCTTGAGGCGGTGATCTTCCGCCGGCTGATGGCGCGCGGCCATCTCGACCAGGTGCTGGCCACGTTCGGACTGATCCTGACCATCGGCGAGCTGGTGCGCATCATCTGGGGCGTCTCACCGCTGCAATTGCCGGTGCCGAGACTGCTGTCCGGCAGCGTGCCGCTCATCTCGGGCATGGGCTACCCGGTCTATCGCATCATGCTGATCGTGGTCGGGCTCGCGGTCGCGGGCGGGATGGCGCTGGTCATCGGGCGGACGCGGGTGGGGATGCAGTTGCGCGCCGGCGCCGCCAACGCGGCCATGGTCAACGCGCTCGGCGTCGATATTCACCGCATGTTCCGCCTGGTCTTCGGCATCGGCGCGATGCTGGCGGGGTTCGCGGGCGTGCTCGCCGCCCCGCTGATATCGGTGGAGGCGGGGATGGGCGACAACCTTCTGATCCTTGCCTTTGTCGTCATCGTGGTGGGCGGCGTCGGCTCGGTACGCGGCGCCTTTGTCGCAGCCCTGCTGGTCGGGCTGGTGGACACGCTGGGCCGCTCGCTGGTGACCAGCGTCGCACTGGCGCTGCTGTCGCCCGAGGCGGGCGCGCGCGTGGGGCCGGCGCTGTCCTCGATGCTGATCTACCTATTCATGGCGGCGGTGTTGGCGGTGCGGCCCTCGGGCCTGTTCGGGGCGCGGGCATGAGCGGCGCGTTCCTACGCAGCTGGCGCCTGCCGCTCGCGCTGCTGGCAGCCTTCCTGGCGA
Organism: Pseudomonadota bacterium; assembly: GCA_021780935.1. Next base: position 89,139 of record JAJXXT010000006.1, on the reverse strand, counting down.
TCCCGCTGCTGCCGCTTGGGCACAACGCCGGCTATGCGATGCTGCTCGGTGCCCGCATCATGGTGTTCGCGACCGCGGCGGTCTCGCTCGACCTCATTCTCGGCGCCGGCGGCCTGGTCAGCTTCGGCCATGCGGCGCCGCTGCTGCTGGGAGCCTATGCCGTGGCGGCGCTCGACAAGGCGGGGGTCGATTCCCTGCCGGCGGTGCTGGCGCTGGCCTTCGCGCTGGCCGGGGTCTACGCGCTGCTCACCGGCGTCATCGCGCTGCGCACGCGCGGGGTCAATTTCATCATGATCACGCTGGCCTTCGCGCAGATGGTATATTTCGCCACCGGATCGCTTTCCGACTATGGCGGCAACGATGGCTATCCGCTGGGCAGCCGCACCCGCCTGTTCGGCATCCGGGTGCTGCGCGACGGGCTGCCCTTCTACCTCTCGGCGCTGGTGGTGCTGGTCGCGAGCTATCTGCTGTGTCGTGCGCTGCTGGCAACCCCGTTCGGCCGGTCGCTCGTGGCACTGCGGCAGAACGAGCAGCGGGCGCAGGCGATGGGGATCGACCCGCTGCGGGTGCGGCTCGGCGCGATGCTGGTCGCTTCCCTGATCGCGGCCGTCGCCGGCGTGCTGCTCGCCAACGAGGCTGATTTCATTTCCCCCGCCTATGGCGCCTGGCAGCGCTCGGCGGAACTGATGGTGATGGTGCTGCTGGGTGGCGCAGGCTCGCTCTCGGGGGCGGTGCTCGGCGCCGGTGTCGTGGTGCTGCTGGAGGAAGGGCTGGGTCGCTTCACCGGGCACTGGCCGCTGATCTTCGGCCCGGTGCTGATTCTGGCCGCACTCGGGCTGCGCGGCGGGCTCGCGAGTATCGGGTCGCGCCGTGGCTGAGGTGCTCGAAGCCGTGGGCCTGAGCAAGAGCTTCGGCGCGCTGCAGGTGACGCGCGAGGTCTCGCTCAGTCTCGCGGCGGGCGAGGTGCACGCCGTCATCGGGCCCAACGGCGCCGGCAAGACGACGCTGATCCACCAGCTCTCGGGCGTGCTGCGGCCCGACCGCGGCCAGATCCGGCTGTGCGGCCGCGACATCACCCGCGCGAGCCCCCAGGCGCGGGCCCGCGCGGGGCTGGTCCGCAGCTTCCAGATCACCTCCGTGCTGCCGGAGCTTTCCGTGCTTGAGAACGTGGCACTTTCGGCGCAGGCGCGCGCGGGTCGGGCGATGCGCCCGTGGGGCCGCGCCGATGGTGATGCGGTGGCGAACCGCTGCGGCATGGCGGCGCTGGAGCGCATGGAGATCGCCGATCGCGCCGATCGCTTCGCCGGCCGGCTGAGCCATGGCGAGAAACGCCAGCTCGAGCTCGCGATGGCGGTGGCCGCCGACCCCGTCGCGATGCTGCTCGATGAGCCGCTTGCCGGCAGCGGGCCGGAGGAGGCGCGCCGCCTCATCGCCCTGTTGCGGGGCATGAAGGGCGGGGCTGCGATCCTGCTCGTCGAGCACGACATGGAGGCGGTGTTCGCGCTCGCCGACCGGCTGACGGTGCTGGCGGAGGGCCGCGTGATCGCCAGCGGCCGACCGGACGAGGTGCGTGCCGACGAGGCGGTGCGGGCGGCCTATCTCGGGGAGGATTTCTAGAGCATGCACCTGCGCGTCGAAGATCTCGAAGGCGGCTATGGCGAGACGCAGGTGCTGTTCGGCATCTCGCTCGACCTCGCCGAGGGCGAGGTGGTGAGCCTGCTCGGCCGTAACGGCATGGGCAAGACCACCACGGTGCGCACGCTGATGGGAATGTTGCCACGCCGTGGCGGGCGGCTGCTGCTCGACGGGCGCGACCTCGGCGCCATGCCGCCCTTCGCCATCGCGCGCGCCGGGCTCGGCCTGGTGCCGGAGGGGCGGCAGATTTTCCCCACTCTCAGCGTCGAGGAAAACCTGCTCGCCACCGCCCGGCCGGGCCCTTGGACGCGCGCACGGGTGGAGTCGCTGTTCCCTCGCCTCGCCGAGCGGCGGCGCCACGCCGGCAGGCTGCTGTCCGGTGGCGAGCAGCAGATGCTGGCGATCGGGCGCGCGCTGATGACCAACCCGCGGCTGCTGATCCTCGACGAGGCGACGGAGGGCCTCGCACCGCTGATCCGCAACGAAATCTGGGCGGTGCTGCGGACACTGAAGCAATCCGGGCTCGGCATCCTGGTGATCGACAAGACGCTGGAGGCCCTGCGCCGCCTCGCGGACCGGCATGTGGTGATCGAGAAGGGGCGCACGGTCTGGGCCGGCGACGGCATGGCGCTGGAGGCGGCGCCAGGGGTGCTGGGGCGGTATCTGCATCTGTGACGCGTGTTGCATGGCCCGCTCGGCGGGCGCCGCCGCCTCGCCAAAATGGGTTGCGCTGCTATTCTGCACGCCGGAACAAAAGGGAGAACAACATGGCAGAGCTCAACCCCGGCATCACGCCGGCCGGCGAGGGCGATGGCGGCGTGGTCTGGAACATCCTGGGACAAACCTATCACCCCAAGGAAAGCTGCGATGCATCCTTCGCCTTTGAGGTGATGGGCGAGCCCGGAACCTTTGTTCCGCCACACATCCACCCCACGCAGGACGAGTTCATCTATATCCTGCGCGGCGAGATGGAACTCACCCTGGCCGGCAGCCTTCATCGCGCCGGCACCGGTGCCATGGTGCGCATGCCGCGCGGCATTCCGCACGGCTACAAGAATGTCGGCTTGCAGACCGTCCGCGCGCTGTTCTGGGTCTCTCCGGCCCGCAAGCTGCACGAGCTGTTCACACGCCTCAACAACCTGTCGGACCCCGCGGAGGTGGTGCGCATCTCAGCCACCTGCGAGGTGGATTTCCTGCCGCCGGCCTGATCGCGCGACCGGCTGCGGCGCGCCAAACCAGGCATTGGCCAGCGCCGCCGCGTCCTCGCACGCGGGCGAGCCCGGCGGCGGCAGGCTCTGGCGACGGATCGCCGCCGGCACCGCGGGATCGCGGCGGATAATGCCGGCAAGCTTTGGCGTTCGGCCGAGAAACTGCGCCGCGGCGCGCGCCAGTGTTGCGTGCGTCGCCCGCCCGGCGGCGACGCTGCCCGCCATGTTGACGACGAACGCCGGCTCCAGCGCGGGGCACTCGCGCGCGAGCCGCTTCAACACTGCGTAGGCATCGGTCAGGCTCGTCGGCTCCGCGGTCGCGAGCAGCAGCATTCCACCCGCCACCGCCGCGAGCCTGCGCATCGTCGCGTCCACCCCAGCGGCGAGATCTAACAGAACGATATCATAATGAACCCCGATAAGGCCGGGGATGGTGGCGAGGGCCGTCAGCATCGTCTCCGGCAGCGATGCCAGCGCCGCGTTGCCCGAGCGGCCGGCAAGGATGTCGAACCCCCCCTCGTGGCGCAGCACCGCGTCCTCCGGCGCCACCCGCCCGGCCAGAATGTCAGCGATGTCGTGACGCGGATGCAGGCCGAGCTGAACGTCGATATTGGCCAGCCCCAGATCGCCGTCGAACAGCAGCACCCGGTGGCCGGTGCCGGCCAGCGCGCGTGCCAGCGCAATCGCGAACCAGGTCTTTCCAACCCCGCCCTTGCCCGAGGCGATGGCGACAATATTGTTATTATTATGCATCGATATGCCTTCTCGTTGGTGGGCGCGCCAGGCGGCGGGCAAGAAATGCTGCCGTGAGCGGTACCATCGCAGCCCCGGCCGCGGGCGACAGGCTCGCGAGCGTGAGCACGAGCCCGGTATCGGCGGCGGCGAGCAGCCCACCGAGGCGTGGTGCAAGGTCGAGGCGGGTCGCGATCAGATGCGTGCAGCCGCTGGCGCGCCAGGCGGTGGCCGTCTCGGCGGCGGCCATCGGGTCGAGATCGGCCGGCAGCACGAGCACGCGTGCGCCATCGCCGGGCGGCAATTCACCATGGGAGTCCCGGTCGAAAATGTCGATCCCCGCGGTGTCAACGAGGTTTGCCGTCAACGGATCGGGGTGCTGGGCGAGGCCGAGCACGGCGAGCAGCGCACCAAGCTCGTCACCGGCGCGGCGCGCATCGGCGCTGGCCACAGAGGGCGTCTGCCCGGCGAGCAGGGTGGCGGTCGCGAGACGGATGGTGGCCAGTGTCTTGCCGGCGCCGGGCGGGCCCACCAGCATCAGAGGACCTTCCGGAATCGTACCGAATCGCAGCCGCGAGGGCAGCGCCAGAGGAGATCTGGCGAGGATACGTGCCAGCGGCTCCGGTACGCCGTGATGCGCGAGAACCTCATCGGGCGGTGGCGCATCGTCGGGCGCGCGCTCGACGGCAGCGGTGATCTCGACGCCAGCGGGAACCCGGCGCTGGTCGAGCACCAGCGCCTCGGGCCCGAGCGCCGCGCGCGCCGCCGCGATCGCGGCCGCCGTGTCGGGACCGGTGAACATGCGCAGTTTCATGCGGCTGGCGCCGTGGAGTGGTTCGGGGCGGGCATGGGGCTAGATCGTCGCGACAGTGCGGATGCGCGCGCGCGGGCTGATCTCGGCCTGCGCCAGCACCGCGGTGGTGGGCCGCACGCGCTCGACGATCGCGCGCAGATGGAAACGGATGCCGCCGCTCGCCACCAGCACCGGATGCTCGCCGGCCTCGGCGGCCGCGTCCAGCACCGTACGCAACCGCTGCATAAAGGCGGTCAAACGCGAGGGCGCCATCGCCAGTTGCCGGTCCTCCACCGGGCCAATCAGTGAGTCGGCGAAATCCGCCTCCCACTCCGCACCCAGCGTCACGATGGGGATGTAGCCGGCGGGCCCGGTGTTTGCCTCCGAAATCTGGCGGGCCAGGCCGGCCCGCACGGTGCCGGCGATGGCGGCGATGCCGCGCGCGCCGCCGGCCAGCGCCTCCTGGATGCCCTCGAGGATGGTCGGCAGATCGCGGATGGAAACACGCTCGGCCAGGAGCGCCTGCAGCACGCGCTGGATGCCGCCGATGTTGATCTGCGCGGGCACCAGATCGGCCACCAGCTTCTGATGTTCCCGCGGCAGTTCATCAAGCAGCTTCTGCGTCTCGGCGAAGGAGAGCAGCTCCGCCATGCTCTGCTTGACGATCTCGGTGAGGTGCGTGGCGAGCACGCTTGCCGGGTCCACCACGGTGCAGCCGCGCAGCATCGCGGCCTCGCGCGTTGCCGGCTGGATCCAGACGGCCGCCAAACCAAAGGCGGGTTCCGTCGTCACCTCACCCGGCAGGTCGATCTTGCCCCCTTTGGGGTGCATGGCCAGCATTTGTGTCGGCCGCAAAACGGCACGCCCGGCCTCGATCTCCTTGATGCGCACCACATAGGTGTCAGCCGCAAGCTCCATGTTGTCCTGGATTCGCACGGGCGGCAGCACGTAGCCGAATTCGATCGCGATGCTGCGGCGCAGGCCCTTGATCTGCTCGGTCAGGCGCGGTGAGTCCCCACCGGCCAGCGCCAGCAGCCCGTAGCCGAGCTCTAACCGGATCATGTCAATCCGCAGCGTCTCACCGATCGGTGGCTCTGTGGGGACGGTGGTCGCGGTGGCGGTGGCGGGCGCGGCATCGGCGGGGTGCTGGCGGCGATGCCAGGCGGCGGCACTGGCAAGCCCCGCCAGGGTCAGGAACGGAAACGCCGGCAGCCCGGGCAGAGCGGCGAGAATGGCCGCCGCCGCCGCTGCCATGGCCAGCGGGCGGGCGCTGCCACCGAGTTGCTGCGCCAATGCCTTGTCTGCGGTGCCCTCCGTTGAGCCCTTGGTGACGACGATGCCGGCGGCGGTGGAGACCAGCAGGGCTGGAATCTGGCTGACCAGTCCGTCACCGATGGTGAGCGTGGTGTACGTGCGCGCCGCTGCCGAGAACGACATGCCGTGTTGCAGCAGGCCGATCGCCAGCCCGGCGAAAATGTTGATCGAGGTGATGATCAGCGCGGCGATGGCGTCACCACGGACGAATTTCGCGGCACCATCCATCGCGCCGTAGAAGCCGCTCTCCGCCTCCAGCTCGCGGCGGCGGCGGCGTGCGGTCTTTTCGTCGATCGTGCCGGCGGAGAGATCGGCGTCGATCGCCATCTGCTTGCCGGGCATCGCATCGAGACTGAACCGTGCCGCAACCTCCGCGATGCGTCCGGAACCTTTCGTGATGACAATGAAGTTGACCACCAGCAGGATCGCGAAGACGATCAGCCCGATGATGACGTCGCCGCCCATCAGGAAGCCGCCGAAGGCGGCCACCACTTCGCCCGCCGCATGCGGCCCCCGATCGCCGCGCGAGAGAATGAGACGCGTGGTCGCGACATCGAGCGCCAGGCGCATCAGCGTCGTCAGCAGCAGCAGCGTCGGAAAACTTGAGAAGTCGAGCGGGCGGACCAGGAACACCGCGACCATGAGCACCAGGATGGAGCTGGTGATGGACAGCGACAGGCCGAGATCGAGGACGAAGGGCGGCAGCGGCAGCACCAGAACGCTCAGCAGCGCCACGATACCGGCGGCCAGCCATACGTCCTGCCCGGCGCGCAGACTCGCGAGATGAGGCTTGAGGACCTCTACCAACGGAGTAGGCAGACTCGCCGACACCGCTCAGGCAACTCCGCTCGCCGGGGGTGGCACCGCGAGGCCCTGGCCCGCGTAGTCGCGCAGCTTGTTGCGCAGTGCGCGGATCGAAATTCCGAGCATGCTCGCCGCATGCGTGCGGTTGCCCTCGGTGCGGTTCAACGTTTCGAGAATGAGATCGCGCTCCACATCCTCCATCCGTCGCCCGACCAGGGCTGACAGACCGGACATCGGAAAAGCCTCGCTGCCGGCGGGCTCGATCGGGGAGTGGTGGGCCGCGCCCGAAATCTCGATATCATCCGCCTCGATCGAGCTGCCATGGGCGAGAAGGACCGCGCGATGCAGCGTGTTTTCCAGCGCGCGGACGTTGCCGCGCCACGTGTGACCGGTGAGGCGCTCGATCGCGGCCGGCGACAACGCCCGCTCCGGCATGCCGTTCAGGCTCGCGTAGCGGCGCGCGAAATGGCTGGCCAGCGGTGCTATGTCGAGCCGGCGTTCGCGTAGCGGCGGGATGCGCAGCGCAATCACGTCGAGGCGGAACAACAGGTCTTCGCGAAATCGCCCGGCCGCCACCTCGGCATGCAGATCGCGGTTGGTCGCCGCGAGAACGCGCACATCCACCCGCACCGGCTGCTCGCCGCCGACGCGGTCGATCTCGCGCTGCTGCAACACGCGCAGCAGTTTTGCCTGGAGGCGGATGTCGAGTTCCGCGATCTCGTCCAGCAGCAGCGTGCCGCCATCGGCCGCCTCGAACTTGCCGATGCGCCGGGCCAGCGCGCCGGAGAACGCACCCTTCTCGTGGCCGAACAGCTCGCTTTCCAGCAGCGCATCCGGGATGGCGGCACAGTTGAGTGCGACCATACGTGCCGCACGCCTGCGGGAGTGGCGATGGATGTGGTGCGCCAGGACCTCCTTGCCGGTGCCGGACTCGCCGGTGATCAGAACCGTGGCGTCGCTGCCCGCGATCTGCTCTGCCCGCGCCAGGCAGGCGAGCATGGCGGGGTCACGCGCGATTGGCGCCGTGGCATCGCCGCTGGCATCGCCGCTGGCCTCGGCGAGCAGCGCGGCGATGAGGTCCGGGTCGGGTGGCAGCGGCAGAAACTCACGTGCCCCGGCGCGGACCGCCGCCACCGCCTCCTCGGCGCGCGCGGCAACGGCGCAGGCGACCACGGGCACGCCGATGCGCTCCGTCCGCAGGGCTCCGATCAGCCGCGCGACGTCGAGGGCCAGATCGATGAAGACCAGCCCGATGGTGCCGTCGCGGCGTAGTGCGGCGAGAGCGGCCTCCGGCGTGTCAGCCTGGACGATGCCGCCGCCACGCGCTCGCACGATGCCCGCCGCTGCACCCAGCTCCGTCGCCAGCGAGCCGAGGACGAGAACCCGCATCCTTAGCCGCCCTTCTCGGTCTTGATGATTTCCGTCATCGTCACGCCGAGGCGCGTGTCGTCCACCATCACCACCTCGCCACGAGCGACGAGGCGGTTGTTGACGAAGATGTCGATTGCCTCGCCGAGCTTGCGGTCAAGCTCCACGACGGCACCACGCCCGAGCTTGAGCAGCTGGCTCACCGGCATGGTGGCGCGGCCGAGCACCGCACTGACCGTGACCGGAATATCGTAAACCGCTTCGAGGTCGCGTGCGGCGCGGGACGATGCCGGCGCGAGATCGGTGCCGGGCTCACCGAGATCCGCGAGGGGCAGGTCCTGGGTCATTGCGTCACTCCGTCTCGCTGTCGCTGGGTAAGTTGTGGGTGAGGGTGCCGTCCGGTGGAACGCCGACGGCGGGCTTGGCGCCTGGTTGTGCCGGCGGCGCCATCGCGGTGGTCATGATCGTTGTGATGTCGTGCCATATCGACATGGGGTCACGGCGGGCGCGGCCGTTGCGCCAGACCAGTCGCAACGCGCCCGGTGCCATCGCCGTATCCTGCTCGATCGTGATCTCCGCGGGCAGCAGCGCGCGCAGCTCCGCGGCGTCCTGCGGTGCTGCGGCCAGGCGCAGCGCCGCCGTCTCGCCGAGGGCCGCGAGCAGGCGCGTCGCGACCTCGGCACAAGCCCCGGTACCGAGCCGCTGCTGCCAGCCGGGCAGCGCGGTCGCGAGTGCCGCAACCATCGAGCCCGCCAGTGCCTCCGCGGTGTCGGTGAGCGCTGTGTCAAGTGCGGCGAGTGCTGCAGTGAGCCCGGCGGCAAGATCGGCGCAGGCCGAGGCGAGTGCCTGGCGGGCCAGAGTGCCCTCGGCATCGCATGCGGCGCGGGCCTGGGTGAGAGCGTCGGCTCGCGCGGCGGCGAGCAACGCCTCGAGATCGGGCGGCGGCGGCGGGCGGGAGTCGAACTCGTCCGCCAGGAGCAGGGCGAGGCCCGTGGTCGGCGTCATTCGATCATGGCCTCTTCCGCCGCCTCGCCGATCTCGATTTGGCCGGCCGCCGCCATTTCCTTGGTCAGCGCCACGATGGCCGCCTGCGCGTCGTCGACGTCCTTGATCTTGACCGGGCCGAGGGCCGCGATGTCGTCGCGCAGCATCTTGCCCGCGCGCTCCGACAGGTTGGAAAAGAACAGGTCGCGGATGCGCTCAGAGGCACCCTTGAGCGCCAGCGGCAGCTTGTCGCGCTCGGCCGCGCGCAGCACGGATTGGATCGCTGTCGGCGAAAGGCGCCCGAGATCCTCGAAGGTGAACATCAGCGCCTTGATGCGGTCCGCGGCCTCGCGGTTACGTTCATCGAGGGCAGCGAGAATCCGGGATTCCGTTGCGCGATCGAGATCGTTGAGAATGTCTGCCATCATCTCGTGCGGCTCACGGCGGGCACTGCGCGCGAGGTTGGACATGAACTCCGCGCGCAGCGTGCGCTCCAGCCCGTCGAGCACCTCTTTCTGGACGCTTTCCATCCGCAGCATCCGCATCACGACCTCCATCGCGAAGGTCTCGGGCAGGGCGGCCAGGACGCGGGCCGCCTGCTCGGCGCGGATCCGCGAGAGCACGACAGCGACCGTCTGCGGATATTCGTTACGGAGGTAGTTTGCGAGAACGGCCTCGCTGACATTGCCCAGTTTGTCCCACATCGTCCGTCCTGCAGGTCCGCGGATCTCCTCCATGATCTGTGAGACGCGCTCGCGCGGCAGTGTGCGGAGCAGCAGTCGCTCGGTACCCTCAAGACTGCCGACGAGGCTGCCGGCCGAGCCGATCTGGCGCACGAAGTCGGAGGCGAGCCGTTCCACTTGGTCGACGGCGACGGGTCCGAGCTGGGCCATCGCGACCGAGATCTCGCGCAACTCGTCTTCCTGAAGCAGTGCGAGGATGCGTGCGCTGGCCTCCTCGCCCATGGCGAGCAGCATTGTTGCGGCACGCTGCGGGCCGGAGAGGCGGGTCTCGTTCTGTGCCGCCATCAGCCGGTACTCTCAGCGAGCCAGGCGCGAATGATCGAGAGGGTCTCGTCCGGATGGTGTTCGACGAGATCGGCGAGACTCCTGAGCGAGGCAGCCGGCACCAAGCCCTCGATCCGCGGCACCGCGGAGGCAGAGGCCTCGGGTGGTGCGAGCTCGGGCACCGCCGTGCCGGGGAGCGCTGCAGGCTCCGGCGTGGGAGGTGCCGCGGTCAGGCGCAGCATGACCGGGCGGAACACCAACAGCACCGCAAGCAGCGCGACGAGCGCCAGCACCAGCGTCTGGGTCAACCCGCTCAGCGTCTCGGGTGAAAGCAGTGTCTGCATCAGGGAGTGTGCGGCTGAGCCTGGCACGGGGGGGAGGACCGTCTGCATCGGCATGCGCATGGAGACGATGGTGACGCTGTCGCCGCGCTTGGCGTCGAAGCCGATCGCGCTCTTCACGAGCGCATCGATCTGCGCGAGCTGGGCCTTCGAGCGCGATGCGTACGTAACGATGCCGTTTTTGTTTTTCGTGGCGACGTCCGCCACCATCACCGCGAGGCTGATGCGCGCGATGCTCGGCGCCGTGTGCAGGGTGGTGCGGACGGTATTGCCGATCTCGTAATTGGTCGTGTCCTGCTGGCGTTTCTGCTGCGAACCGGCGCCCTGGCTGGCCGGCTGCGCGCCCGGCAGGTTGTTGGCGACCGAGACCGTGGGCGCTGCGTGCGTGCTGCTGCGCGTGTCGGTCGTGCTCTGCTCGCTGCGCGCCACCTGCTGGTTGGGGTCGAAGCTGTTCACCGTCTCGCGGGAGGTATCGAAGTTCATCACCACGGTTGCCTGGGCGTGCACGTTGCCGGCGCCGAGCCCGGGGATGAGGATCGCCTCGGCCTCGTGCGCGATGCGTTTCTCCATGGCGATCCGCAGCGCCTCGGGGCCGGAGATGGCCAGGTTGCCCGTGTTGCCGTGATGCGCCAGCAGTCGGCCGCGTGTGTCAGCGATGACCACGTCGCGCGGCCGCAGGTTGGGCACCGCGGCGATGACGAGGTTGAGAATGGTGTCCACCGAGGTGCGGTCGAGCCGCGCCGCGCCACGCATGGCGAGCAGGATCGCGGCACTGGCGGGCGGCGCTGTCGTCGCGAAGGCGGAACGGTTCGGCAGGACGATGTGGACGCGCACGCCGGCCACGCCTTGGATGGCACTGATGGTGCGGGCGAGCTCGCCCTCCAGCGCCCGGGTCTCATCGATCCGGTTGCGGAAGCGGCTGGTGAACAGCCCCTGACGATGGTCGAAGATCGAATATCCCACGGTGCCGCCGGAGGGCAGGCCCTGGCGCGCCAGCAGCAGCCGCGCCGCCGGCACGCGCGTCGAGGGCACCATGATGCTACGCCCGCCCGCGGTGAGCGTGTAGGGAATATGCGCCCCGTCCAGAACCTGGGTCATGCGGCCGGCATCGGCGAGGCTGAGGCGGCCGTAGAGCAGGCCCATCGGCGCCGAGCCGGCACGCAGTGCCAGCAGCAGCAGCAGTCCCGTGACCGCCGCCGCCGCCATGCCCAGCGCCACCAGCCGCGCCGCGCCCAGGCTGCGCAGGTTTTCCACGAGGTTGTTCACCCGCCGAGCATGGCCGGCGCGGCTTGCGAAGCGGTTAATCGGGCGGCGGGTTTTGCCGGGCGACTTTATCCAGCCGGGTGATTCCCGCCGATCCGATGTTCATCTAGTGTTTCCCGGCAACGCGGACCCGCGGGAGGAAAAAATGACCGGTGACCGGCTCGAACATGACAGCCTCGGCGAGCGGCATGTCCCGCGCAGCGCGCTTTATGGCATCCAGACGATGCGCGCGCGCGACAATTTCCATCTCTCCGGAGTCACCATCGGTGACTTCCCCGCCCTGCTCGCCGCGGTCGCCATGGTGAAGAAGGCGGCCGCAATCTCCAACCACGCCCAGGGCAAGCTGGCGGAGTGGAAGCTGCGCGCCATTGCCGCGGCGGCCGATGACGTGATCGCCGGGCGCATCCGGGCGGAAGCATTCCCGGTCGATGTGCTGCAGGGCGGCGCCGGCACCTCAACCAACATGAACATGAACGAGGTGCTGGCCAATCTCGCACTGCAGCATCTTGGCCGCGAGCCCGGCGACTACGCCACCATCCACCCCAACGACGACGTCAACCTCTCCCAGTCCACCAACGACGTCTATCCGACCGCCGTGCGCCTGGCGCTGGTGCTGGCGACCCGTGAGACCAGCGAGGCGGTGGAGCGGCTGGCCGCCGCCTTCGAGGCCAAGTCCGCCGAGTTCGACGATGTGGTCAAGCTCGGCCGCACCCAGCTCCAGGACGCGGTGCCGATCACGCTGGGGCGGGAGCTTGGTGCCTATGCCGTCACGTTGCGCGAGGATCGCGGCCGGCTGGAGGAAGCGACGCGGTTGCTGCGCGAGGTCAACCTTGGCGGCACGGCGGTGGGTACCATGCTCAACGCCGATCCTGCTTATGCGAAACGCGCCCTGGCGGAGCTTTCGGCGATCGCCGGCGTCGAGATGCTGGCGGCCGAGAATCTGATGGAGGCGAGCTGGGATTCCGGCGCGTTTGTCATGTTCTCCGGGGTCCTGAAGCGGCTGGCCACCAAGATGTCCAAGATCGCCAACGATCTGCGCCTGCTCGCCTCGGGCCCACGCGGCGGGCTCGCCGAAATCCGGCTGCCGCCGATGCAGCCCGGCAGCTCGATCATGCCGGGCAAGGTCAACCCGGTGATCCCGGAGGCGGTCAACCAGGTCTGTTTTCAGGTCATCGGCAACGACCTGGTGGTGACCATGGCGGCCGAGGCCGGGCAGCTTCAGCTCAACGCGTTCGAGCCGGTGATCGGCTATAATCTGCTGACCTCGCTCACGCTGCTGGCGCGCGCGGCGGTGATGCTGGCGGACAAATGCGTGGCGGGGATCGAGGCGGACCGGGTGCGTTGCCGCGCCGGGGCCGAGTCGTCGATCGCGCTGGCAACGGCGCTCAATCCGCTACTCGGCTATGAGGCCTCGGCGAAGATCGCCAAGGCGGCGCTGGCCAGCGGGCGCAGCGTGCGCGACGTGGCGGTGGAGCACGGCGTGGCGCCGGACGTCGCGGACCGCGTGCTGGACCCGCTGGCGATGGCGCGTTCCTGATGCGGGGGCTGCCCGTCGCCCTCGCGCTTGCCACGGCCGTCACGCTCGCCGGCTGCGGCAAGAAGAACCAATATGTGGCCCCGCCGCCGCCGACCGTGGGCGTGGCGAAGCCGCTCGCGCGCAAGGTGACGCCCGAGCTTGTCGCGACGGGCACCGTGCAGGCCGCCGACAGCGTCGATCTCGTGGCCCGTGTGCAGGGCTTCGTGCAGTCGATCGGCTACACCGACGGACAGCCGGTGAAGCGGGGCCAAGTGCTGTTCACGATCGAGCCGGCACCTTATCAGGCGAAGCTGCAGCAGGCGCAGTCGGCCCTGGTATCGGCTGAAGCGCAGCTGGTGCAGGCCCAGGCCGAGTATAAGCGCCAGTCGGAGCTTGGCGCCAGGAACGTCGCCTCGCAGGCCAACGTCGACCAGGCCCGCGCGGCGATGGAGACGGCGCGGGCCAATGTCACCAGCTCCCAGGCGGGTGTGGCGCTGGCCGGCATCAACCTCGGCTACACGCGGGTGACCGCGCCGTTCGATGGTGTCGCGACCGCGCATCTCGTTTCGGTGGGCGATCTGGTCGGCGCCTCGGGCCCGACCAAGCTCGCCACGGTGGTGCGGATGCGCCCGATCTGGGTGACGTTCTCGCTCTCCGAGGCCGAAGTGCAGCGCATCCGGGCCGACCTCACCAAGGCGGGGCAGAAACTCACCGATCTGTCTTCCATCGAGGTCGATGTCGGACTGATGACGGAGCAGGGTACGCCGCACCGCGGGCATCTCGATTATGTCTCACCGACCGTTGACACGGCGACCGGCACGCTCGGTCTGCGCGCCGTGTTCAACAACGCGAATCTGCCGCTTCTGCCTGGGTATTTTGTGCGCATCCGGATCCCCGAGCATGGCTTCGCCAGGCAGGCGCTGCTGGTGCCACAGGCGGCCGTCACGACCGGGCAGGGCGGCGAGACCGTGCTCGTCGTTGGCAAGGACAACATCGTCGAGCAGCGTGTGGTCGGGACCGGCGAGGCCGAGGGCAGCTTGCGGGTGATCCGGACCGGGCTCGCTGCCGGCGACAGGGTCATCGTCGAGGGGCTGGGGCGGGTCGAGCCGGGCGAGCGGGTGGCGCCGCGCGACGTCGCGATGCCGGGCGGCTGAGAGCCGATCGTGGCGCGGTTTTTCATCGAGCGGCCGATTCTGGCGAATGTGCTCGCCGTCCTCTTCGTGCTGATCGGGGCGGTCGCGGTCTTCAACCTGCCGGTGTCGCAGTACCCGAATGTGGTACCGCCCACCGTGCAGGTCACCGCACGCTATCCCGGCGCCAGCCCGCAGACGTTGCTCGATACGGTTGCCCAGCCGATCGAAGCCGCGGTCAACGGTGTCGACGGCATGCTCTACATGCAGTCGACCGAGGCGGCGGATGGCAGTTATACGCTGACGGTGACGTTCCGCATCGGCACCGATCTCGATTTCGCGCAGGTGCTGGTACAGAACCGGGTGGCGAGCGCGCTCGCGGCGCTGCCGATGGCGGTGCAGGCGCAGGGCGTGCAGGTGCAGAAGAAATCCACCTCGATCCTGCAGATCATCACCCTTACCTCGCCGAAGGGCACGCATGACGGGTTGTTCCTGAGCAACTACGCGATGTTGCACCTGGTCGATCCGCTGGCGCGTATCCCCGGTGTCGGCAATGTCTCGGTGTTCGGCGTCGGGCAGTACGCGATGCGGATCTGGCTGGACCCGCAGCTTTTGCACGCGCGCGGCCTGGTGCCGGCGGATGTGATCGCGGCGATCCAGAGCCAGAGCCAGGCGGTCGCGGCCGGGCAGGTCGGCGCGCCGCCCGCACCCGCGGACCAGCCGTTCCAGTACACGGTCAACGTGCATGGCCGCCTTGCCGATCCCGCGGCGTTCCGGGCGATCGTCGTGAAATCCGCGGGTGGCGCGGTGACGCGGCTCGGTGACGTGGCACGGGTGGAACTTGGCGCCCAGACCTACGCGCAGGATTTCCGGCTCGACGACAAACCCGCGGCGGGGCTTGCAATCTTCCTCACGCCCGACGCCAACGCGCTGGCGGTGGCAAAGCAGGTGCGCGGCGAGATGGCGCGGCTGGGGCGCGACATGCCGCCCGACATGACCTATTCCGTGCCGTTCGATACCACGCGCTTCGTTGCCGCCTCGATCGACGAGGTCTGGCGCACGCTGGGTGAGGCCGCGGTGCTGGTGCTGGTCGTGATCATGGTCTTCCTGCAGGACTGGCGCGCGACGCTCGTGCCGGCGACCACCGTGCCGGTGACCATCATCGGCGCCTTCGCCTTCATGGCGGCGCTCGGCTTCACCATCAACCTGTCGACGCTGTTCGCGCTGGTGCTGGCCATCGGCATCGTCGTCGACGACGCGATCGTGGTGGTCGAGGGCGTCGCGCATCACATGGAACGCGGCCTCAACGCCCATGACGCCGCGGTCAAGGCGATGAGCGAGCTGCTCGGTCCTATCATCGGCATCACGCTGGTGCTGATGTCGGTATTCCTGCCGGCGGCGTTTCTGCCGGGGCTGACCGGGCGGATCTATGCGCAGTTTGCGCTGGTTATCGCGGCGACGGCGTTCATCAGCGCCATCAACGCGGTGACGCTGAAGCCGACGCAATGCGCGCTGTGGCTGCGCGCACCGACGCCGCCCGAGCAGCGCAATTTCTTCTATCGCGGTTTCAACGTCGTCTATGGTGCGATTGAGCACGGCTACATGGCCGTCGTCGGTGCCATGACGCGTCGGGCCATCGTGTTTTCCCTGGTTGGCCTGGCGATCGTGGCGGGCGCGGTGTGGAGCTTCGTGCGGCTGCCGACCGCCTTTATCCCCACCGAGGATCAGGGCTACCTCATCGTCGCGGTGCAGTTGCCGCAGGGGGCCTCGCTGGAGCGGACGCGGGCGGCGCTGGGGGTGGTCGGTGCCATTGCGCGCAAGCAGCCGGGGGTGGCGCAGGTGATCCAGATCGCGGGCATGTCGCCACTCGACAACAACGCGTCGCTTTCCTCGGCTGGCGCGGTCTTTGTCATGCTTAGGGATTGGAGCAAGCGCCCGCCCGGTTCACCCGGCGACCTGCGCCGTCTCTACCCGCGGCTTCAGGCAGCGTTGCGCGACATTCCCGATGGCCGCGCGCTGGTGCTGGTGCCGCCGCCGATCCAGGGCATCGGGGCGGCGAACGGATTCAACATGCAGGTGGAGCTGCGCGACGGCTCGCAGGACTGGGCCCGGCTGCAGGGGCTTACGGACACGATCGTGCGTGATGCGAACGCGCAGAGCGGGTTGCAACACGTTTCGACATCGTTTCGTGCCTACGCGCCGCAGATCGAGGTCGATGTCAATCGCACCAAGGCTGAGACGCTGGGCGTCGCGGTGGGCGACATTTTCGCGGCTCTGTCGAGCTATGTCGGCTCGGGTTATGTCAACCAGTTCAACACGCTGGGCCACGTGTTCCAGGTCTATGTGCAGGCAGATGCGAAGTTCCGCCGTCGACCCGCCGACCTCGCGGCACTGCGGGTGCGCAGTGCCGCCGGGGCGATGGTGCCGCTGGGCTCGCTGGCAACGATCCGCCGAACGGCGGGCCCGGCGCTGATCTCGCGCTATAACCTCTATCCCACGGCCGGGGTCGTGGGCGTGCCGGCACCCGGGTTCAGTTCCGGCCAGGCGCTCGACCTGATGGACCAGATCGCGCGCCGCACCCTGCCGCCTGGTGCCGGGTACGAATGGACGGCGATGTCCTATCAGGAAAAGGCGGTCGGCGGCCAGATCGGCGTCGTCTTCCTGCTGGCGATGGTGCTCGTCTATCTCTGCCTCGCCGGCCAGTACGAGAGCTGGATCGCGCCGCTCAGCGTGTTGTTTGCGGTGCCGCTGTCGCTCGCAGGACCCGGGCTGCTGCTTGGGGCGCTCCAGCTTTCCAACAATCTCTACACCCAGATCGGCGTGGTGCTGCTGATCGCGCTCTCGGCCAAGAACGCGATCCTGATCGTCGAGGTGGCGCGCGAGCGGGCGGCCGAGGGCATGGCCCCGATCGATGCGGCGATTCTGGCCGCGCGGAGCCGGTTCCGACCGATCCTGATGACCTCGCTCGCCTTTATCCTGGGCGTGGTGCCGCTGGTGCTTTCGTCGGGCGCGGGCGCCGCGGCGCGGGTCACGCTCGGCCTCGCGGTGCTGAGCGGCATGATTGCCTCGACCCTGCTCGCGGTGCTGTTCGTGCCGTCGCTGTTCGTCGTGTTCCAGCGCTTTGAGACGTGGCTCCGCCGTGCCAGGCCGGTGCCGCGACATTCGTGAGAGGGTCGGGTCGGATGCCGGCCGCGTGCGGCATGACCCATGGACGGCCGTCGAATAAATGCACCTTTGTTTCAGGTGCGTTTCTTGCTAGGGTCGTGCCGACATCGAATGTAGGAGCGCGTGTTGGAGGAGCAGGCCGTCTGGCGTGTCCTTGAGGCGGCCTACGCGAGCGTGATGGTGCCGGCGGCTGAACGCGACATGCTGGTGGCGCTGACCCGGTTGTTTCGCTGCCACTTCGCCGACACGTTCGCGCGTACCGACGACAACAGCGTGCGCACCGGCGTCGCCGTGGGGCTCGACCCGCGCGATTACGAGGATGAGTTGCTTGGCCATTGGTCGCAGCGCAATGTCTGGGGCCAGAAGCACCCGGTCCGCATTGCCGGGGAAATCGTCACCACGCGCGAGATGGTGACGAAGGAAGAGTTGATGGCCAGCGAGATGTACAACGAATATCTCGCGCCGCGTGGGCTACACGAAGGGTTGCGGCTGTCTACCTGGGCGGGTGGTGGCTGGGTACAAGACATCTCCCTGTTGCGTTCCTGGTCCGACGGTCCGTTCGAGCCGCGGGACGTGGAACTCGCGGAACGGCTTTTGCCGCATCTGCGTCGCTCCGTCGCGGTGGGTCGGCGGCTCCGCTGGGCGGCGACGGAGGCTGAGGCTGGGCTCGCCGCGCTCGATGCAACGAGCCATGCCGCTTTCCTGGTCGATCGCGCGGGCATCGTCCGGCGCATGAACCGGGCCGCCGAGGCGATGATCTCGGAGGCCGATGGGTTGATCGCCACGCGGGCGGGGCTGGCGCCGGCGGACCGGCGAGAAGCGGAAGCTTTCGCAGCCCTGCTTGCCGCCGCGGCAGGGCAGGGCAGGCGGCGCCCGGTTTCCGGGCATCTTCGGCTCAATCGATCAAACCGTGCGCCACTGTCGCTGATCGCCCAGCCGGTCGGGCGGGCGGCGGACTGGCCGCTGCCCAACCCGCCGGGCGTGCTGCTGATCGCGACAGACCCAGAATGGCTCGGCGCCGCGCGGGAGGCGCAGTTGCGCACGCGCTTTGGCTTCACCGCCATCGAGGCGGGTATCGCGCTCCACCTGCTGGCTGGGCGCGACATCGCCGAGATCGCCGCACAGCGTGGGCGCGGTGTCACCACCATCCGCACCCATCTCGCCCGCGCCATGGACAAGACCGGGACGACGCGGCAGGCAGATTTCATTCGCCTGCTGCTGCGCCTGCCGCCGCTTGCGGATTAGCCGGTGGCCGAGTAGCCGCTCGCCGAGTAGCCGGGGTTCAGAGCACCGGCAGCAAAACCTGACTCGGCCGCGACGCGTCGGTGAACAGGGTGATTTTCGCCACGCGCGGCAGGCGACCCTCGCCCTCGTTCTCGCCGCTCTGCGGGTTGACGTCGAATTTCGGGAAGTTGCTCGCCGAAATGTCGAGCCGGATGCGATGGCCCGGCAGGAACCGGTTGGCCGTTGGCATCAGCATCACGCGGATGCGCGTGACAGCACCCGGCGTGCGCAGGCGCGGATGCGCATGGTCCTCGGCGTAGCGCAGCCTTACGATGCCGTCGGTGAGCAGCATGGCGAAGCCGCGCGGGTCGTCCGGCGTCGGCGGATGCACATCGACCAGCTTGGCGGTGATGTCGGCATCCGGCGCGTCGATGGCGACGAACAGCTCGGCGGTGATCGGCCCCACGATCGTGACCTCCCGCGCCAGCACCGGCGTCTGGAACACCACCACGTCCGGGCGGGCGGCGAGCGGCAGATAGGGCGCGCGGCAGCCGAGGAAATCGGGCCGCTCCACCTGGTCGAACGCACCGGCGGTGGCCACCGGCTCAAGGCTTGAGAAGGCGCCGCCGATGGTCGGCACGGGATGCGCGGGGTCGCTCAGCCAGGCGGTCGCCGGGTCGTCGGCATCGGGGGCGGCCAGCGCCAGCGAGCCGCCGTGGTGCAGGTGGTAGGGGCGGAAATCGACACCCGGCGGCGGCCAGTCAGCGAACGAGGACCAACTGCCGCCATGGTCCAGATGCCCGGCCGCGGTGCGCCGGCCGCCGCCGCCGCCCATGATGAAGATGCGCGCCGCGGGCTCGGGATTGGCGGTGCCGTCGAGCGCGTGGCGGAAATGCCGCAGCCGGTACTGGCGCCAGTCGCCGGCCCAGGAGTCGAGCGGTGCCGCGGCGCCGAAATCTACCTCGCCGAACACGCGGTCGCTGCGATCGCCGTGCTTCCACGGCCCGAGGATGAGGCGCTGTGTGCCGCGCCCGGCACGGCGCAGGCCCAGATAGTTGGCGGTCGCGGTGAACGGGTAGGGATCGTACCAGCTCGACATGTGAACACAGTCGGCCGGCGCATAGCGGTCGTGCCAGCCCTCGGCCCAGATGCCAAGCTGTTGCCAGAACGTATCGAAAGCACCGTGCGTCCACTGTTCGAACAGATACGCCTCGTAATCGGGATGGTGGCGCAGCGGCGAATGGCCGGGCCGCCAGGGCAGGGCTGCGAACCAGTCGCGGATATCCTCGGCCTCCAGCGCCACGCGCATCACCGGGTCGGCCTCGGCCTTCGGCGAGAGGATCGCCTGGCGGTGCGCCCAGGTCGCCTGCTTCAGCTCGAACGCGCCCCATTGGCGGATGCCGCCCTGCCAGGCATTGGCGAAGCCGCCGGAATCCATCACCTGGGCGACGAGCCCCGCCGGCGCGAGGCAGCCGAGGGCGGCCTGGGTGTGGGCGGCGTAGGACAGGCCCATGGTGCAGATGCGCCCGTCGCACCACGGCTCGGCGGCCAGCCAGGTGCAGGTGTCGAACCCGTCCTCGCCGTCCGAGAGGTATTTGACGAAGCGGCCCTCGCTGCCATGCCGCCCGCGCGTGTCCTGATACACAACGGCAAAGCCGGCATCGGTGAAAAAACGGGCGAGCGTCTCGCGTGGCACCGGCTTGCGGTCGGCGGCGGTGATCTCGCTGCGGCTGGTCTCGTGGCGGCCGTACGGCGTGCGTTCGAGGATCACCGGGAACGGCCCCGGACCCGCAGGTCGGTGAATATCGGTGGCGAGGCGAATGCCGTCGCGCATCGCCACCATCACGGTCTCGACCATCAGGGTTCCTCCAACTCGGTGGAAAGGGCGCGCAGCTGCGCCGTGTGCGGGTGCGTCGTGCGGCCGGCGCGCAACGCCTCGGCCGAGATCGTCTCCACCACGACACCCCCCTGCATCACGGCGATCATCGGGCAGAGATGGGCCACCACGGCGAGGTTGTGGCTGACCATGACATAGGTGAGGTTGCGCTCGCGCTGCAGGTCCGCGAGCAGGTTCAGCACCTCCGCCTGCACCGAGACATCGAGCGCGCTGGTCGGCTCGTCGAGCAGCAGCAGCTCCGGCGCGGTGATAAGGGCGCGCGCGATCGCGACCCGCTGGCGCTGCCCGCCGGAGAGCTGGTGCGGGTAGCGGAACCGCACCGCCTGCGACAGCGCCACCTCGTCGAGCGCGCGCGGGATCGCGGTGTCGGCACCACCGATGCCCTGCGCCACCAGCGGTTCGGCCAGCGCGCGATCGACGGTCTGGCGCGGGTGCAGCGAGCCATACGGGTCCTGGAAGACCATCTGTACGCGGCGGAAGAACGCGCGGGTGCGCCGGCGTGGCAGAGCCTGCCCGTCGAGGCTGATGCGTCCGGACCAATCCTCGTTGAGTCCCGCCAGGGCGCGCAGCACCGTGGACTTGCCGGAGCCCGATTCGCCCACGATGCCCCAGGCGGCACCGCGCGCGACGCTGAAGGAAACGCCGCGCACGGCCTCGACGCGACCGAAGCGGATGACGAGATTCTCGACGTCGATCAGCTGGAACCGTCCATCCACGCCGGGTCGCGCGTCATCGTGGCGAGACGCGCCTGCGGGTGCGAAAGCGTCGGCAGGCAGGCCAGCAGGCCGCGGGTGTAGGGGTGTTCGGCGCGTGCCAGGCCCGCGGCCCGCAGTTCCTCGACGATGCGCCCGGCATACATCACCACCACGCGGTCACAGAAATGCGACACCAGCGGCAGGTCGTGACTGATCAGGATCAGCGACATGCCGCGGCGCGAGACGAGATCCTCCATCAGGCGCAGGATCTCCGCCTGCACCGTGGCGTCGAGGGCGGAGGTCGGCTCGTCGGCGATCAGCAGCTCGGGGTCCGGCGCCATCATCATCGCGATCATCACCCGCTGGCCCATGCCGCCGGAAAGCTCGTGCGGGAAGGCGTCGGCGACCCGTGCGGGGTCGCGGATCTGCACCTGGGCGAGCAGGTCGAGGGCGGCTTCCCGCGCCTCGCGCCGGGAGGTTTTGCGGTGCAGGCGCCAGGCCTCCGCGATCTGCGCGCCCGCGGTCATCACGGGGTTGAGCGAGAATTTCGGGTCCTGGAGGATCAGCCCCGCGCGCTTGCCGCGGATGGTGCGCATCTGCCGCTCGGTCGCGCTGAGCACGTCGATGCCGTCGAAGGAAAGCCGGTCGGCGCTGATCCGCGCCTCCGGCGGCAGCAGCTTGAGCAGGGAGCGGGCGGTGAGCGACTTGCCGGAGCCGGACTCGCCCACGATGCCGAGCTTCTCGCCGCCCACGGTCAGCGACACGCCGCGCACCGCAAAGGAGGGGCCGCGCGGCGTGGGGAAGGCGATGCTGAGATTGGCGATCTCGACCTTCATGAACGTTGTTTCGGATCAAGGACGTCACGCAGCCCGTCGCCCAGCAGGTTGAAGGCCAGGGAGGCCACGAAGATCGCGATTGCCGGCATCATCGGCACCCACCAGGCATTGACAAGGAAGCGCCGTGACGAAGCCACCATCGCGCCCCATTCCGGTGAGGGCGGCTGCGCGCCCATGCCAAGAAAGCCCAGCGCCGCTGCCGTGAGGATGATCGAGCTCATGTCGAGGCTGACGCGCACGATCAGGCTGCCGAGGCTGAGCGGCATGATGTGCACGAGGATGATGCGCAGGCGTGACGCACCGGCCAGCCGCGTCGCGGCGATGAAGTCGCTGTTGCGAATGGCGAGCGTCTCGGCGCGGGCGAGGCGCGCATAGGGCGGCCAGGCGGTCAACGCGATCGCGATGATGGCGCTGGTGATGCCTGGTGTGATCGCGGCGACGAAGGCGAGCGCGAGGATGAGCCGCGGGAAGGCGAGAAACACATCCGTCACGCGCATCAGCACGCGGTCCGCGAGGCCGCCGACATAGCCGGCGGCGCAACCGACCACCAGGCCGACCGGGGCCACCAAGACAACGACGGCGACCACCATGCCGAGCGTAATTCGCCCGCCCCAGAGCAGGCGCGAGAGAATGTCGCGGCCAAGCTCATCAGTGCCGAGCCAGTGCGCGGCGCTTGGCGGCGCCAGGTGGTCGGAGAGTTTCTGGGCGGCAGGGTTGTAGGGCGCCAGCAGCGGCGCGGCGAGCGAGGCGGCGATCAGCAGCACGATGGTGACCAGTCCCGCCATGGCCAGGGGATTGGCGCGCAGGTCGCGCCACAGCCGGTACAGGCGCCCCCACGCCGCCTGGCGGCGCGAGGTCGGCGTGTCGGACAGCAGCCAGGCCCGCAGTGGCGTGCCACCGGTGGTCGGTATCGCGCTCATCGAACGCGCGGGTCCATGATCCGATAGAGGACATCGGCGAGGAGGTTGAGGAAAACATAGATGATGCCGATCACCATGGTGGCCCCCAGAACCGCGTTCATGTCCGCGTTCAGCAGCGAGTTGGTGAGATACTGACCGAGGCCGGGCCAGGAAAACACCGTCTCCGTCACCACCGCGCCCTCCAGCAGTCCGGCATAGGTGAGGGCAAGCACGGTGATGAGCTGGACCCAGATATTGCCGAAGGCGTGGCGCCAGATGATGCGCGCGCGCGACAGCCCCTTGGCACGTGCCGTGGTGACGTATTCGCCGCGCAGCGCGTCGAGCATGAAGCCGCGCGTCATGCGGGTGATGTAGGCCATGGAGAAGTAGGCCAGCACCAGCGCCGGCTGAACGAGGTGCAGGAGCGCGTTGTAGAACGTGTTCCAATGTCCGGTTATCGCGGCGTCGATCACCAGCATGCCGGTGATGCGCGGCACGATGCCGTCATAGACCACGCTGACCTGCCCGGTACCCGGCAGCCAGCCGAGGGCGGCGTAGAACACGACCAGCGAAAGCAGCGCGAGCATGAAGACCGGGATCGATGAGCCGGCGAGACTGAAGATGCGCACGACATGATCCGTGCGCGTGCCCTGACGGGAGGCGGCGAGCACGCCGAGCGGCACGCCGATGACCATCGCGATGATCATCGACGCGGTCGCAAGCTCGAAGGTCGCGGGAAAGTAGCGCCCGATGTCCTGCAACACCGGATGCGTGGTCATGACCGATCGTCCGAGATCGAGATGGATGAGATTGCGGAAGAAAATCCAGTACTGGTACCAGAGCGGGCGATTGAGCCCGAGCTCGATGCGCACTCGCGCCACCACATCCGGCGGTGCGTGGTCCCCCAGGATCGCCACGATCGGGTCGATCGGCATCACCCTGCCGATGAAGAAGGTGACGACGGTCAACCCGAACAGCGTGATCAGGACGCTGACGGCGGTTGCCGCCAGCGTCCGCAGTCTTCTGCTCACGCCTTACGAATATCCGCGTACTTGGTGTAGTCCGGCATCGGGCCGACCTTGAGGCCGGAGACGCCCTTGCCGAGAACCGCGACGGCGTTCTGCTGCAGGATCAACGCGAACGGCGCGATCTGGCGGAACTGGCGCTGCATGTCCTCATACATCGCGATACGCTTTTTGCCGTCGAGTTCCTTGACCGCGTCCTCGACCATCTTGGTCAGTGGCGGGTTGTAGAAGTGGCAGCGCCAGGCGAGGATCTTGAGCTTGGAGTTGTTGGAGTCGTCGGGGTCGGCGCAGAACGCCTGGGCGTTCGAGTTCGGGTCGAAATAATCCGAACCCCAAACTGACAGGATCAGCTCGTGCTGGCGGGCGCGCATCTTGGTGAAGACCTGCTTCGCCTGCGCCGGCAGCAGCTTCACCTCGATGCCGATCTCCTTCAGGTTTGCCTGCAACGCCTGGGCGATGTCGTTGTACGGCGCCGCGGCGATGTGATCCATGGACACCGTGAAGCCCTGAGGGTAGCCGGCCTGCGCCAGCAGCGCCTTTGCCTTGGCCACGTCACGCTTGAATGGCAGGTCGGTGAGTGCGCCGGGCAGCCCCGCGGGCAGAAAGTTCTGCGAGAGGTCGTAGGTGCCCGGCACGATGTTCTTTGCAATGCCCTCGTAGTCGATCGCCCATTTGATCGCCTGGTGCACCTCCGTCTTGTGCAGGTGCGGCTTGCCCATGTTCATGCCGATGTAGACCGAGGTCGCCTGGCCGGATTTCAGCACGGTGAACTGCGGCTTGCCGGCGAGCTGCTTGAGGTTGTCCGACAGCAGGTCGCGGGCGATATCGATGCTGCCCTTCTCCAGCTCAAGCAACTGCGTCGCGGGCTCTGCGATCTGCTTGATCACGATGCGTGGCACGCCGGGCTTCACCGCAGAGTGCGGGTTGGCCTGCAGGATCACATGGTCCGAGGCGACCCAGGAGACGAGCTGGTAGGGGCCGCTGCCGGCGGTGTGGGTCTTGAGCCAATCGTTGCCGAGGTCGCCGTTTTTCTGGTGCGACATCGCGGTGGCGCGATCGACGATGCAGCCAACATTGGCGGAAAGGCAGAACAGCACGAAGCTGGTCGCCACCTGCTGCGGCAGCACCATCTTGAGCGTGGTCGGGTCCGGCGCAGTGATCAGCTTTTCGACGTTGTCCTTGGTGTAGCCGAACTGCGTGATGATGAAGCCGGGCGTCAGGTTCAGCTTGACCACACGGTGCAGCGAGAACGCCGCATCATGCGCGGTCAGCGTGTTGCCGGAGGCGAATTTGATGCCCGGTTTCATTTTGAAGGTGATGGTCCGCCCATCGGGGGACACGGTCCAGGACTCGGCGGCGTCGCCGACCACCGTGGTGCCGGTGGTGAGGTCGGGCGTCACCAGCTTGTTGTAGCAATTGCCGTCAACCTCGTTGTCGGTGAACTCGTAGCTCTGCGCCGGATCGAAGGCGACGATATCGTCGATCTGCTTGCCCATGACGGCGATGTTCTTCGGCGTCGCGGCGAGCGCGTCCTCGGCGCTCAGCGAGGCCAGAACGGGGGATGCGGCCGAGG
This sequence comes from Pseudomonadota bacterium, assembly GCA_021780935.1. The sequence continues at coordinate 63,730 of JAJXXT010000006.1, read as the reverse complement.
CGGCCAGCACGGAACGGCGGGTCAGCATGTTGGTTCTCCCAGAAGCGCGATTCCTATTCCTAGCACACGCCGTGCCCGCCGAAAGGGGCCCCGGCCCGATGTCGGGCAGCCTCGGCATCGGCTTCGGCGGCAGGACCGGTGATGGGACGAGCGGCGCCGGGCCTCAGCCGGTGGCGTCCGCCGGCTCCTCCTCGAGGAAGAACTGTGCGGCCTCCTCGTCATAGGCATAGAGCTCGGCATAGCGGCCCCAGGAGATCACCGCATGCAGGGTCTCCTCGGCGTATTCCGGGCTCATATGGTCCTCGAGCTCGTCGAGGAAGCGCACCGAGGAGGCGCGGTGGTTCCAGCGCTCGTCGAGGGTGCGGCGGATCGCGGCGGCGAGCGGCACGTTCTGGCGCAGCGCCAGCGCAAAGTGCCGCTTGCGGTCATCGGTGTCGGCCTGCACGAAGGCACGCCCGTCCTCGGTGAGGCGGATATCGCCTTCCTCGAACTCGGCGAAGCGCAGCAACTGGAGGGTTTCGCCGAATGGCAGCAGCTCGTCGGCTTCGAGCTGCAGGGCGGCGGCCAGCGCCGGCAGGTCGGCGCGCCCGTCATACGGCGGGGCGGCGAGCGTCTCCATCAGGCCGGCGAGAACGTTGGTCGAGACAGCGTGCAGCTTGGTGTTGGCGGTCACCTCCGGCGCCTGGGAGGCGACGGTGCCGGGGGTGGCGAGGCTCGGCGCCCGGCGCGTCATCACCGCGTAGATGTCGTCCACCATCTGGCGGAAGGCGGGGTCGAGCCGGTTGCGCGGGTGCGCGAAGGGCACGCGCAGCTCGTGCGCGACCCGGCCGGGGTTGGAGGAAAACACCAGGACGCGGTCGCACATCAGCACCGCCTCCTCGATGTTATGCGTCACCATCAGGATGGATTTGATCGGCAGCTTGCGCTCCGACCACAGGTCGATGAGGTCGGTGCGCAGCGTCTCCGCGGTCAGCACGTCGAGCGCCGAGAACGGCTCGTCCATCAGCAGCAGGTCGGGGTGGACGACGAGCGCACGCGCCAGGCCGACGCGCTGGCGCATGCCACCCGAAAGCTCCTTCGGATAGGCGCTCTCGTAGCCACCGAGGCCGATGAGGTCGATCGCCTCCTCGGCGCGCTGCTCCCGTTCGGCGCGCGGGACACCCTGCGCCTCCAGCCCCAGCTCCACGTTCTCGGCGACAGTCAGCCAGGGGAACAGCGCGAAGCTCTGGAACACCATGGCGATGCCCGGCACCGGCCCAGTCAGCGGCCGGCCGCGCCAGCGCACGTCCCCCGCCGTCGGGCGCAGCAGGCCGGCGACGATGCGCAGCAGCGTCGATTTGCCGGAGCCGGAGCGGCCGAGCAGCCCCACGATCTCGCCCTCGCGCAGCGTCAGCTCGACCTCGTCGAGCACCAGCAGGTCCGGGCTCGCATCTTTGTGGTAGGACTGGCGGCAGGCATGCACCTCGATCAGCGTATCGGTGATGGCGGTGTCCATGGCGCGTTCCTATCCCGATACCGTGCGGCGGCTGGCGTAGGCGTAGAGCGGGCGCCAGAGCAAGCGGTTGAAGGTGACCACGAAGGCGGACATCACGATCACGCCGAGGACGATCTTGTGGAAGTCGCCGGCATCCGTGGCCTCGGCGATATAGGCGCCGAGCCCGTGCGCCGCGAGCTTCGTGTTACCCCAGGAGGCGACCTCCGAGACGATCGCGGCGTTCCACGAGCCACCGGACGCGGTCAGCGCACCGGTGACGAAATAGGGCAGAATCCCCGGCAGTATCACCCGCCGCCACCACAGCAGGCCGCCGACGCGCAGGTTCTTTGCGACTTCCTGCAGATCGCCCGGAAACGCCGCCGCCCCGGCGATGACGTTGAACAGGATGTACCATTGTGTGCCCAGGATCATCAGCGGCGTGAGAAAAATGTCCGGGTTCAGGTGGTACGTCACGATAACGACGACAAAGGGTGGGAACAGCAGGTTCGCCGGGAAGGCGGCGAGAAACTGCGCCACCGGCTGCACCCGCCGCGCCCAGGCGGGGCGCAGGCCGAGCCACACGCCGACCGGCACCCAGAGCAGCGAGGCCAGCGCTATCAGCACGACGACGCGCGCGAGCGTGATGAAGCCGAGCAGAACCGCCTGGGCCACGTCCGACCAATGCAGGGTCTGGGCGATGAAGCTGACCGTGCGCCACAGCGCAAAGGCGACGAAGGCCGCCACAACGGCGCCGAACACGATGTCGCCGACCAGCGTCGATGACCGCGTCCGCCTCTCGGCCCGCCGCAGCACCGGCAGCCGCAGTGGCAGCCCGGTGACATAGCCCACGAGGCCGCCCAGCTTCTCGCCACCACGGCGCAGCAGCGCGGTCCGGCGCAGCAAGGCGAGCATCCACGGGTCCTCCGCGGTCGCCCCCGCCGTGGTCTCGACGCGGAATTTCGCGGACCACGCGACGAGCGGGCGGAACAGGAGCTGGTCATAGGCGAGGATCACCAGCAGCATCGCCCCGATCGCCCAGAACACGGCGCCGATGTCGCGCTTCTCCAGCGCCTGCGCGACGTAGGAGCCGATGCCGGGAAGCTCCCAGTTGTGGTTACCGAGCGTGATCGCCTCGGAGGCGACGACGAAGAACCAGCCGCCCGACATCGAGAGCATCGTGTTCCACACCAGGCCCGGCATCGCGAACGGCACTTCCAGCCGCCAGAAACGCTGCCAGCCGGTGAGGCGGAAGCCGCGGCATGCCTCGTCGAGGTCCGCCGGCAGCGTGATCAGCGACTGATAGAAGCTGAACGCCATGTTCCAGGCCTGGCTGGTGAAGATGGCGAAGATCGCCGCCATCTCCAGCCCCAGGACGTTGCCGGGAAACAGGTTGAGGAAGAACGCGACGGTGAACGAGAGAAAGCCCAGGATCGGCACCGATTGCAGGATGTCGAGGATCGGGATCAGCACGCGCGCCGCGCGGCGGCTCTTCGCCGCCCAGGTCGCGTAGGTGAGGGTGAACAACAGTGACGCGATCAGCGCCGCGAACATGCGCATCGTCGTGCGAAGCGCGTATCCCGGCAGATAGCTGGGGTCGAGATGGATGCGCCCGGCGCTGAGGGCCGCGATCGGCATCACCGTGCCGCGCGCCGCGGCGGCGACCGCCGCGAGCATCCCCAGCACCGCCACGAACGCCGCGATATCCCAGGTGTTGGGCAGTCGCCGGTGGACCATCGCGGCCGGGGTGAGGGTGCTCGACATCGCGCGGTGGTCCGGAAGTCAGTTGACGGGTCGAGCGCCCCTTAGCGCAGGCCCGGCCCGCCTGTCACCAGGGCGGGGCATGTTGCTTTCATGACGCCGCCCCAGCCCCCCGGGCTCAGGTTCCTGTGCTGCCGAAGCCGCCCGTGCCGCGGGCGGTGGCGTCCAGGCTCTCGACCTCGTCCCAGGCCAGGCGCGTGACCGGCGCCAGCACCGCCTGGGCGATGCGCAGGCCGCGCGTGACCGTGAAGGCCTCGGTGCCGGCATTGAGGACAATGATACCGATCTCGCCGCGGTAATCCTCGTCGATCGTGCCGGGGCTGTTGGCCAGCACGATGCCGTGGCGCAGCGCCAGCCCGGAACGCGGGCGCACCTGCAGCTCGTAGCCGGCGGGCAGCGCGATCGCGAGCCCGGTGGGGATCAGCGCCCGCCCGCCGGGCGGCAGCGTCACCGGCTCGGCGACGACCGCCAGCAGGTCCAGCCCCGCGGCACCGGGCGTGGCGTAGGTCGGCAGCGGCAGGTCGCGCCCATGCGCGAGACGGGTGACGGCGACGCGCACGCTCATGCTCACGCGGGCGGTTCCGAGAAATGCCCGGCGATGCGCGCGGCGAGGCGGCGCGCCACCTCATCCTTCGCCAGGCGCGGCCAGTTTTCGATGCCGGCTTCGGTCACCAGATGCACCTCGTTCGCCTCGCCGCCCATGACGTCGCCCGAGACATCGTTGGCGACGATCCAGTCGCAGCCCTTGCGCGCGCGTTTCGCTGTCGCATTGGCGTCCAGGTTCTCCGTCTCGGCGGCGAACCCCACGACGAGGCGCGGACGGCCGGGACCCGGCGCCGAGAGCGTGGCCAGGATATCGGGATTGGCCGTCAGGCCGAGCGCCGGCGGCGGTGCGCCCGGCACTTTCTTGATCTTACCCGCGGCGGCGTTCGCGACGCGCCAGTCGGCGACGGCGGCGGCACAGATCGCGGCATCGGCCGGCAGTGCCGCAGTGCAGGTGGCGAGCATCTGCGCCGCCGTCTCCACGTGGCGGACGTCAACCCCGGCGGGGTCGGGGATGGCGACCGGCCCGCTCACCAACGTGACGCGCGCGCCGAGGACCGTCAGCGCCGCGGCGATGGCGTGGCCCTGCCTGCCGGAGCTGCGGTTGGCGATATAGCGGACAGGATCGATCGGCTCGTGGGTCGGCCCGCTGGTGACGAGAATATGCCGTCCCGCCAGGGCTTGGCCGGTCAGGACGCGGTGCGGCGACAGGGCGGCCTCGATGGCGGCGAGAATCGCCGGCGGTTCGGCGAGGCGGCCGGGGCCGTATTCGTTGCATGCCATCGGCCCCTCGTCCGGGCCGACGAAGGCGACGCCGCGCCGGGCGAGCAGGGCGCAATTGGCCTGTGTCGCGGCGTGCTGCCACATGCGCACGTTCATTGCCGGCGCCGCGAGCACCGGCTTGTCGGTGGCCAGCAGCACTGTCGTCGCGAGGTCGTCGGCAAGGCCGCCTGCCATGCGAGCGAGCAGGTTCGCCGTCGCCGGGGCCACGACCAGCAGATCGGCGGCGCGCGAAAGCTGGATATGACCCATCTCGTTCTCGTCGGTGAGCGAGAAGAGGTCGCTGTAGACCGGGGATTCCGTGAGCGCCTGCACCGAGAGCGGGGTCACGAAATGCCCCGCCGCCGCGGTCAGCACGGCGGTGACGCGGGTATCGGCCTTGCGCAGCAGGCGGATCAGCTCCAGCGCCTTGTAGGCCGCGATGCCGCCGCCCACGATCAGCAGGACGCGCTTGCCCGCGAGCGTCATCGGCGGCCGCTCACAGCTTCCAGCCGCTATGGATCGCGGCGATGCCGCCGGTGAGGTTGACGACGCCAACCCGCGCGAAGCCCGCCGTCCGCAGCATGCCGGCGAGCGTCTCCTGATCAGGAAACATGCGGATGCTTTCGGCGAGATACTGGTAGCTCCCGGCATCGCCGGCGACGCGGCTGCCGAGCCAGGGCAGCACGCGAAACGACCAGGCGTCGTAGGCCGGGCGCAGGGCCGCGACGCGCGTGCGCGAGAACTCCAGGCAATGGAACCGTCCGCCCCGGCGCAGCACTCGGTGCGCCTCGGCCAGCACCGCCTGTTTGTCGGTGCAGTTGCGCAGGCCGAAGGCGATGGTCACCACATCCTGCGACGCGGTCGCAAGCGGCAGGTGCTCGGCGTCGGCAACGAGGAACTCGATATCGCGCACCAGGCCGCGATCGAGCGCGCGGCGGCGCGCCACGTCCAGCATCGCCGGGTTGATGTCGGACAGCGTCGCCGGCCCGCCGCCCGCCTCGCGCCAGAGGAAGGTGATGTCGCCGGTACCGCCCGCGAGGTCCAGCAGGGTGCGGCGCGGCGAGGGCGCCAGCATGGTCAGCAGCCGCCGTTTCCAGACACGGTGGATGCCGAGCGACATCAGGTCGTTCATCAGGTCGTAGCGCGGCGCCACGCTCTCGAACACGGCGCGCACCATGGACGCCTTGTCGGCCGCCGCGACACGGCGGTAGCCGAAATCGGTCTCGGTGGGGGCGGGGTTGTCCTGCATGGCTGGTCTCTATACGAGGCTACGGGCCATGCCGGAACTCCCCGAGGTCGAGACGGTGATGCGCGGGCTCGCGCGCCGGCTGGAAGGACGGCGCATCGCGCGCGCCGATCTGACACGGGGCGACCTGCGCTGGCCGGTGCCGGAGAACCTCGCCGGCGCGCTTTCGGGCGCGCTTGTGCAGGGGTTTCGCCGGCGCGCGAAATACATCCTGATGCGGCTTGAGGGCGGACGTTCCGTGCTGATCCATCTTGGCATGTCCGGGCGCATGCGCATCGGCCGCGAGGCCGAGCCCACGGCGCACGAACACCTGGTGATGTGGACCGATGATGGCTGGCGCATCGGCTTCGTCGATCCGCGCCGCTTCGGCATGCTCGACCTGCTGCCGACGGCGGCGGAGGACGCGCATCGGCTGCTGGCCGGGCTCGGACCGGAGCCGCTCGGCAACGAGTTTTCCGAGTCGGCGCTTTCGGCGGCGCTGGTGGGCCGGCGCACGCCGATCAAAGTCGCGCTGCTCGACCAGCGCGTGGTCGCGGGGCTGGGCAACATCTATGTCAGCGAGGCGCTGTTCCGCGCCCGCATCTCGCCTCGGCGCATGGCGGCTTCGGTTGCCGGCGCGCGTGCGGCACGGCTGGTGCCGGCGATCCGCGAGACGCTGAGCGAGGCGATCGCCGCCGGCGGGTCGAGCCTGCGCGACTACGTCCAGCCGCACGGCGAGCTCGGCTATTTCAGCCATGCCTGGCGCGTCTATGGGCGCGAGGGCGAGCCGTGCCCGGAATGTCCCGACCGGCATCGGGCGCCGAATCCACCGGGCGGCGGGCCGGCCTGTGCCGGCGTGCAGCGCATCGTCCAGGCCGGGCGCAGCACGTTCCATTGTCCGCGGCTGCAACGCTAGCTAGAAGCAGGGGTAAGCTAAGAGCCCGGGCTAGCACGAAGCCGGGCAGTGAGAAGGACCATGCGATGACCGATGCGCCGACGATGATCCTGGTCGAAATCCATCCCGCCGCAGACGGCCGCGGAGTCGGGCTGATCCGCCTCAACCGTCCGGCGGCGCTGAACGCGCTCTGCGACCAGCTGATGGGCGAGCTCGGCGAGCAGCTGCGCGCCTTCGACGGCGATGACACGATCGGCGCCATCGTCATCACGGGGTCGGAGAAGGCGTTCGCGGCCGGAGCCGATATCAAGGAGATGGCACCGCGCAGCTTTCCGCGCACGTTCCAGGACGATTTCATCGGCCAGCGCTGGGAGGCGGTGACGCATGTCCGCAAGCCGGTGATCGCGGCGGTGAGCGGCTTCGCGCTCGGTGGAGGTTGCGAGCTGGCCATGATGTGCGACATGATCATCGCTGCCGATACCGCGAAGTTCGGCCAGCCGGAGATCAAGCTCGGCGTCATTCCGGGGGCGGGCGGGACGCAGCGCCTGACCCGCGCCGTCGGCAAGGCGAAGGCGATGGATCTCGTGCTCACCGGGCGCAACATGGACGCGGCGGAAGCCGAGCGAGCCGGCCTGGTCGCGAGGGTCGTGCCGGCGGCGGACCTGGTGGCGGAGGCGCTGAAGACCGCGGCGGCGATCGCCGGCCTGTCGCCGGTTGCCGTCACGATGGCGAAATACGCGGTCAACCGGGCCTTTGAGACCACGCTCGCCGAGGGTGTGCTGGCCGAGCGCCAGCTGTTTCTCTCGCTGTTCGGCACGCCGGATCAGCGCGAGGGCATGGCGGCGTTCGTCGAGAAGCGCAAGGCAGCGTTCTCGCGGCGGTAGGGCACGGAGGGCGGCCTTCCTTGACGCGGCCTTGGGCGGTCACTAGAAGGCCCGCTTCGTCCGCGATCCTAGTGCGGCTCCTGTCGAAACCTTGGTTCTTTACCCGAAAGCTGAGCTTCCCCATGGCCAACACCGCCTCCGCGCGTAAGCGTATCCGTCAGACCGAGCGCCGCACGGCGCGCAACAAGGCGCAGGTTTCGCGGATGCGCACCTTTATCAAGGCGGTCGAGACGGCGATTGCGGAGGGCGGGCACGACGCCGCCCGGGTGGCGCTGACGCGGGCGCAGCCAGAAATGCAGCGCGCCGCCGGCAAGGGCGTGGTGCATCGTAATCAGGTGGCACGCAAGCTGTCGCGCCTGTCGGCGCGGGTGAAGGCGCTCGGCGCTAAATGATCGGCGGGACCCCAGGGTTTCCTTGAGGTCCAAGTATTCGTCAAATAGATACGAAGAACAGTTCTCTTTTCGAGTTACACATATAAGTCAAAACGTGGTCAATATTCGACCCGTCCGGATGTGGACAACAAAACCGCTCCCGTTCGTTGTTTAATGATTGCATGCGCGTAGCTGAGGCCGTAGTCATGGTCCGAGGGGTGGTTACGCCGGGGGCGGCTGATCACGGTTCGGACGACGGTGGCGCGACAGGTCGCGGGGCACGCGACAGGGCGTAGGGCAGCGGGCGCAAGGCGGGGGCATGGCGGACAGGGGGGACGGTAAACGACGACTTTCGCCCAAGGCGCTGACCGGCGCCACGGGTGGTTCAACGCCACGCGAACGCAACGACCGGTCTGCCACCAGCGACGATCATTCCGGTTCTACTCCGCCCGCCCAACTGGCGTCTCAGTGGGCGGTCGTGCGGGGCCAACTGCAGCAGGAAGTCGGCGAGGTCGAGTACCGCACCTGGCTGCGGCAGATGACGCTCATCGGCATCGAGGGCGACGAAGTTACCATCCGCGTGCCGACGCGTTTTCTGCGCGACTGGGTGCGCGAGCACTATGGCGACCTGCTGGTCAGGCTCTGGGGGAAGGAAAATGCCTCCGTGCGGCGCGTGACGCTGCGCTGGGGCGGCGGCAGGGATGGGGGGCGAGCGGAGTCGGTGGTGCCGGGTGGGGTGGAAGGCCCGTCCGCCGTCCCGGTCACACCGATTATGGCGGGTACCGACGATCGCGGGGCCGATACCGGCCTGCTCGATCCACGCTTCACCTTCGAGAGCTTCGTTGTCGGCAAACCGAATGAGTTCGCCCATGCCTGCGCCCGCCAGGTCGCGGCCAGCCCCGCCGACAAGGCGTTCAACCCGCTGTTCCTTTACGGTGGTGTCGGGCTCGGCAAGACACACCTGATGCATGCCATCGCCTGGGAGATGCGCGGCGGCGGAGAGCCACGCGGCGGCGAGAGCAGCGCTCGCGCCGGCGGCGCCGCCGGCGCCGTTCCCGCAGGGCGCCCGATCGAGATCGCCTATATGTCTGCCGAGCGGTTCATGAACCGTTTCATTTCGGCGATCCGCTCGCAGCGCATGATCGAGTTCAAGGAGCAGCTGCGCGGCGTCAGTGTGCTGATGATCGACGATCTGCAATTCCTCGTGGGCAAGGACGCGACGCAGGAAGAGTTTTTCCACACCTTCAATGCGCTGGTGGATGCCGGCAAGCAGATCGTCGTCTCGGCTGACAAGTCGCCCTCCGACCTCTCGGGTTTCGAGGAGCGCATCCGCACGCGGCTCGGCAGCGGCATCGTCGCCAATCTGCATGCGACGACGTTGGAGCTGCGTATGTCGATCCTCGGCACCAAGGCGGCACGCGCCGGTGTCGACGTACCGCCCAAGGTGATCGAGTATCTGGCACAGAAAATCACGTCCAATATCCGCGAGCTGGAGGGGGCACTCAACCGGCTGATCGCGCATGCCAACCTGTTCGGCCGGCCGATCACGCTCGACGTTGCCCAGGAGCTGCTGCACGACATCCTGCGCGCGCATGAGCGGCGGGTTTCGATCGAGGAGATCCAGCGCAAGGTGGCGGACCATTATCGGATCCGCTTCAACGAAATGACCTCGCAGCGCCGGGCGCGCAACATCGCACGGCCGCGCCAGGTCGCGATGTATCTCGCCAAGCAGCTCACCAGCCGGTCGCTGCCGGATATCGGCAAGCGCTTCGGCGATCGCGACCATACCACGGTGATGCATGCGGTGGGGCGCGTCGCCGCCCTGATGGAGGCTGACGCCGCCTTCGCCGAGGACGTCGAGCTGCTGCGACGGATGCTGGAATCCTGACCCGCGGCCCGGCTATCGCCACGATCCCTGAATTGCTAAACTGTCAGAGCGATTCGCGCGGCCGATTCGCTGCGATCAAGGCTGAGTCGACCGGGTGCCCGCGCACCCAGGCCAACAAGGATGAGGCAGGATGAAGCTCAGGGCCGACCGTGCGACGCTCCTCAAGGCGCTCGCTCACGTGCAGAGCGTCGTGGAGCGGCGCAACACGATCCCGATCCTCGCCAATGTCATGCTCGCCGTGCGCGACGGGCGACTGACGCTGACCGCGACCGACATGGAGATCGCGATCGTCGAGGAGGTGGCGGCCACCACCTCGCGCAACGGCGCCTGTACGGCGCCGGCGGCAACACTTTATGAGATCGTGCGCAAGCTGCCCGAGGGCGTGGAGGTGGAGCTCGATCACGGCGGCGGCGACGCGCCGCTGGCGCTGCGTGCCGGCCGCTATTCCACGAGTCTGGTGGCCCTGCCGACCGACGATTTCCCGGCGATGACCGCGGGCGCCCTGCCGCATAAATTCTCGCTCAAGGCCGAGACGCTGCGCGGGCTCATCGACCGCACCCGCTTCGCCATCAGCGGCGAGGAGACGCGCTACTACCTGAACGGCATCTACCTCCACGCGACGGAATCCGGCGGCGAGCGTGTGCTGCGCGCCGTCGCGACCGACGGCCATCGGCTCGCGCGTGTCGAGGAGAAGCTGCCGGAGGGGGCGGGCGGCATGCCGGGCGTGATCGTGCCGCGAAAGACCGTGGCGGAGCTGCGCAAGCTGCTCGACGAGGTGAGCGGCGCGGTGGAGATCGCGCTGTCGGACACGCGCATCCAGTTCAAGGCGGACGCGGTGACGCTGACCAGCAAGCTGATCGACGGCTCCTTCCCCGAATATGAGCGCGTGATCCCGCAGGGCAACGACAAGGTGCTGCGCGTCGGCAAAAAGGATTTCGCCGATGCGGTGGCGCGTGTCTCCGCCATCTCGTCGGAGCGCTCGCGGCCGGTGAAGCTCAGCCTGTCGCCGGATCTTCTGGTGCTGTCGGCGTCCTCGCCTGACCAGGGAACGGCGTCGGAGGAACTGGACGGCGAGCGCGTGACCTATGCCGCCACACCGCTCGAGATCGGTTTCCAGGCGCGCTATCTCAACGACATCACGGATCAGATCGCCGAGCAGGTGGAATTCCGCTTCTCCGACGGCACGGCGCCGACGGTGGTGCAGGACGCAAGCGACGATCGCGCGCTCTATGTGCTGATGCCGATGCGCGTCTGATCCCAACGCGGGGCTGGGCCAGGTCGTGGGCAGACCGCATGACCATCGCGGCGCCACGACGGCGCTGTTCGCGTGACGACGCTGTTGCCATGACACCGTACGGGCCATGACAGCGCTGGGGCTGGAGCGCCTGACGCTGTCGCGTTTTCGCAACTACGCGGCGCTCGACTGGCGCCCTGGTGCGCGGCTGGTGGTGATCGCCGGCGCCAACGGCAGCGGCAAGACCAACCTGCTGGAGGCGATCTCCCTGCTCGGCACCGGCCGCGGCCTGCGCGGTGCGGCGACCGCGACGCTGGCGCGCGGCGGCAGCGGTGTCTGGGCCGTTGCCGCGCGGCTCGCGGTCGGCGGCCAGCGCTTCGAGGTTGCGACCGGCAGCGATCCCGAGCCGCCGCACGAGCGCCGGGTGTTTCGCCTCGACGGTGCGGCGCCGCGCAACCAGGCGGAGATCGGCGCGCGGGTGGCGACCGTGTGGATCACGCCGCAGATGGAACGCCTGTTCGGCGAGGCGGCGGGCGGGCGGCGGCGTTTTCTGGATCGGCTGGCGGCGGCGGTGGAACCTGCGCATGCGCGTGTCCTTGCCGCGTGGGAGACGGCGGCGGCGAGCCGACGGCGCGTGCTCGCGGAGGGCGGCGACCTGGCCTGGCTCGGCGGTTTCGAGGAGGCGATGGCGCGCCACGCGGTTTCCGTCACCGCCGGGCGCGTGGCACTGGCGCAGGCGCTGAATGCGATGCTCGCGGGCGGCGCCGCGGCGCCCTTCCCGGTGGTGCGGCTGGTGCTCGAGTGTGCGATTGCCGAACGCCTGGCCGGCGAACCCGCGCTCGCCGTTGAGGAATGGCTGCGCGCGGCCTTGGCCAAGGGGCGCCAGGCGGATCGTGCCACCGGCAACGCCGCGGTCGGCGCGCATCGGGCCGATCTCAGGATCGAGGACGCGGCAAGCCGGCTCGATGCCGCGATCGCCAGCACCGGCGAGCAGAAGGCGATGCTGGTGGGGATCGTGCTCGGCCACGCGGCCGTGGTGACCCGTGCGCGTGGTTTCGCGCCGCTGCTGCTGCTCGACGAACCGCTGGTGCATCTCGATGCCTCGCGCCGCGCGGCGTTGTTCGCGGCCCTCCAGGGCCTTGGCGCGCAGGTGCTGATGACGGGGACGGAAGCTGGTGAATTCGCCTCCCTCGGAGACCGCGCGGCGCTGTTCTTGTGCCGCGACGGCGCGCTGGCGGCGGCCGGTTTCCCGGCGATCCCGCACCCCGGGTGAAACTTGGAGATTCCCGCCGGATGCTGTAAATTCTTCCGACACCAACAAGATCACAGGAGCAGGCGCACGGGCATGTCGGAAAAGTCCGCGCGAGAGATTACGGCTGATGCCATGAATGACGCCGAGGACGCCTACGGTGCTGCGTCCATTTCCGTGCTGCGCGGGCTCGATGCCGTGCGCAAGCGCCCAGGCATGTATATCGGCGACACCGATGACGGCTCGGGTCTGCACCACATGGCGTTCGAGATTGTGGACAATGCGGTCGACGAGGCGCAGGCCGGGTTTGCGACCAGCGTCGAGCTGGTGCTCAACGCCGATGGCTCGGTCACGGTGCGCGACAATGGCCGCGGCATTCCCGTCGATATCCACCCGGAGGAGGGTGTTTCCGCCGCCGAGGTGGTGCTGACGCGGCTGCATGCCGGCGGCAAGTTCAACCAGAATTCCTACAAGGTGTCGGGCGGGCTGCATGGCGTGGGGGCCGCCGTGGTCAATGCGCTGTCGGAATGGATGGAGGTGCGCATCTGGCGGGGCGGGCGCACCTGGAGCATCCGTTTCGAGCATGGCGTGGCGGTGGCGCCGTTGGCCGATACCGGTCCCGCGGACCGCCCGAACGGCACGGAAGTGACGTTCAAGCCGTCCGCCGCGACGTTCAGCCGCACGGAGTTCGACTTCGCGGTGCTGGAGCGCCGGCTGCGGGAGCTCGGCTTCCTCAACTCCGGGCTCGAGATTCTGCTGCGCGACGAACGGCACGCGCCAGTGGAGACGCGCCGCTTCTTGTTCGAGGGCGGGCTCGTCGCCTTCGTGGACTACCTCGATCGCGGCAAGCAGGCGCTGTTCCAACCGCCGGTCAGCCTGACCGCGCCGGAGGCGGAGGGAATCCGCGTGGAGCTGGCCCTGACCTGGAACGACAGTTTCCACGAGACGATGCTCTGCTTCACCAACAACATTCCGCAGCGCGACGGCGGCGCGCATCTCGCCGGCTTCCGCCAGGCGCTGACCCGCGTGGTCACGAAATACGCCGAGGGGATGGGCAAGAAGGAACAGCTCAGCCTCTCCGGCGACGACATGCGCGAGGGCATGACGGCGGTTCTCTCGGTGAAGGTGCCGGACCCGAAATTCTCCTCGCAGACCAAGGACAAGCTGGTCAGCTCCGAGGTCCAGCCGGTGGTGCAGATGGCGGTGGCCGACGCGCTCGGCCACTGGTTCGAGACGCATCCTCGCGAGGCGCGCACGCTGATTCAGAAGGTGATGGATGCAGCGGCGGCGCGCGAGGCGGCTCGCAAGGCGCGTGAACTGACGCGACGCAAGGGCGTGCTCGATATTTCCACCCTGCCCGGCAAGCTCGCCGACTGCCAGGAGCGCGATCCCGCCAAGAGCGAGCTGTTCATCGTCGAGGGGGACAGCGCCGGCGGCTCCGCCAAGCAGGGTCGCGACCGCAAGTTCCAGGCGATCCTGCCGCTCAAGGGCAAGATCCTCAACGTCGAGCGGGCGCGCTTCGACCGCATGCTGGCGAGTTCGGAGATCGGCACGCTGATCACCGCGATCGGCACCGGCATCGGCCGCGCGGAGCCGGAGCAGGGCGGGTTCGACCTGGCGAAGCTGCGCTACCACCGCATCGTCATCATGACCGACGCGGATGTCGATGGCTCGCATATCCGCACGCTGCTGCTGACTTTCTTCTTCCGCCAGATGCCGGAGCTGATCGCGGCCGGCCATCTCTATATCGCGCAGCCGCCGCTCTATCGCACCAAGCGCGGCGGCGAGGAGAAATACCTCAAGGACGATGCCGGCCTGGAAGCCTATCTGCTGGAAAAATCGCTGCACGATGCGACGCTGACCTATGCCAGCGGCGAAGTCTGCGAGGGCCCAGCCCTGCATGCCGCCGCCGCCTGGCTGCACGAGGCGGCGGAGCGCATCAAGCGCCTTGCCGACAACGTGCCGGTGGCGCTGGTGGAGCAGGCCGCGATCGCGGGCGCGCTGGCTCCGGGCCGCGAGGCGGCGGCGGGCGATTTCGCGGTCCGGCTCGACGCGGTGTCGTTGCCGAACGAGCGGGGCTGGAAGGTGGTTGCGGATGCCGAGGGTCTGGCCTTCGCCCGCACCGTGCGTGGTGTTGCCGAGAAATACCGGCTCGACGCCGCGAGCCTGCGCAGCGGCGAGGCACGCTGGCTCGCTGAACAGGCGCCGGCGCTGGCCGCGCGCTTCGCCAAACCCGCGCGGTTGCGGTTCGGCCAGCAGGAGGTGCCGGTCGCCGGCCCGGCCACCGCCTACGAGCGTATCCTGGCGCAGGGGCGGCGCGGTCTGACCATCCAGCGTTTCAAGGGCCTCGGCGAGATGAACCCCGAGCAGCTCTGGACCACCACGCTCGACCCTGCGATGCGCACGCAGTTGCAGGTTCGCGTCGGGGATGCGGAGGATGCGGCGCAGGTGTTCTCGACCTTGATGGGCGACGTGGTCGAGCCGCGGCGCGACTTCATCGTCGGCAACGCTCTCAAGGTCGCGAATCTGGACGTCTGAAAACGGTGCCGCCGGCCTCAGCCGGTGGCGAGCGGCAGGCGGATGGTGAAGCGCGCGCCGCGGATCGTACCGTCGGCATCGCGCATGTTCTCCGCGGTGATTCCACCGTGCAGGGCCTCGACGATCTGGCGGCTGATCGAAAGCCCGAGGCCGGAATGATGGCCGAAACTCTCGCCGTGCGGCCGCTCGGAATAGAAACGGTCGAAGATGTGCTCGAGCCGGCCCTCGGGAATGCCGGGCCCCTCATCCTCCACCGTGATCTCGGCATCGCGGCCGTTGCTGCGGACGTGCAGCCGGATGCGCCCGTCCGGCGGCGAAAAGCTTTGCGCGTTGCCGATCAGGTTGTGCAGCACCTGCACCAGCCGGTCCTCGATGGCACGCACCGCAACCGGCTCGTTGCCCGCCGCGAGTTCCAACCGCGGCGCGCCAGGCTGGCGCGTGGCCTCGTCCAGTTCCACCAGCGTCTCGAGGATCGGCCGCACGGCAACGGAGGCGGCCGGCGCGCGGGACAGTTCCGCGTCGATGCGCGAGGCGTCGCTGATATCGGAAATCAGCCGGTCGAGCCGGCGGACATCAATGGCGATGATGCTCAGCAGGCGGCGCTGCTGGTCCGGGTCTTCGATGCGCATCAGCGTCTCAATGGCGCTGCGGATGGAGGTCAGCGGATTCTTGATCTCGTGGGCGACATCGGCGGCGAAGTGCTCGGTGGCATCCATGCGCTTCCAGAGTGCCACGGCGGAATCGGCGAGCGCGTGCGCGAGTTCGCCCACCTCGTCGGTGCGTGCGAGCAGGCCGGAGGGCACGGTGCCGGTGCGCCCGCTGCCCTCGCGCATCGCATCGGCCGCCTGCGCCAGCCGCAGGATCGGCCGCGCGATCGTCAGCGACAGATACCAAGACAGCAGCAGGCTGAAGATCAGCGCCGTGCCGAACAGGCCCAGGATCGAGAGCCGCACCGCGAGCAGGCTGTTGTCGATCTCGCGCGCCTCGCGGGTAAGCAGCACGATGCCGACGGTGTGCCGGTCGCGTTCCACTGGCTCGGCGACGGTGATCAGCAGCCGGTTGTCCTGGGTGCGGCGGATATAGGGTGGCATCTCGCGCGAGGAAGCCGCACCGGAGAGGCTGATCTCCTGCTTCACGTTCGGCTGCCAGTCGATGCCGCCGGCGCCGGGGCCGCTGTCCAGCGCCGGGGCGCCGGCGCCGTGCGGCAGGATCGAGGATGCCCAGTCGTAGAGCCAGCCGATGGCGCCGAGCACCTGGCCGCGCGGTGCCGGGGGCGGTAGGGATTCGATCGCGACCGAGCCGCCCGTGCTCTGACGCAGCCGGGAATCCGCGATGATCGTACCGTCGGGCGCATAGACCTTGGCCTGCGCGCTCGGGGTCGGCGCGGTGAGCCGGCGCAGCAACGGTTGGGCAAGCTGTGCGTCGAGATGTGGCATGCCCTTGGCGTCCAGCCGCACCGCGCTCTGGCCCAGGGCCGCGGCGTAGATCCGCGCCTCCTCCCGCAGCGTGCCGACCTCAGCCACCAGCAGCCCGTTCTGGTACTGGTCGAGATAGAGCAATGCCGCCACCAGAAGGCCCAGCGGCAGCGCGTTGACCAGCAGAATGCGGCGCAGCAGCGGTGAGGCGAGGCGCGCGCGTCGCGTCCGTTGTCGCGTCCGCGGCTCCGCCGGAACCACAACGCCGCTATCGGGCATCGGGGCTATCGGGCATCAGGCGTCACGCGCCGGTGACATCGCGAAAGCTCAAGCCTCCTTGTAGCGGTAGCCGATGCCGTACAGCGTTTCGATCGCGTTGAAGCTGTCGTCGCTGGAGCGAAACTTCTTGCGCACGCGCTTGATGTGGCTGTCGATCGTGCGGTCATCGACGTAGATGTTCTCGCCATAGGCGGCATCGATGAGCTGGTCGCGCGATTTCACCAGGCCCGGCCGCGTCGCCAGCGCCTTGACCAGCAGGAACTCGGTGACGGTGAGCTGGATATCGACCGATTTCCAGGTGCATTTGTGCTTGTTCTCGTCGAGCACCAGCTCACCGCGCGTCAGCACGCCGGCGGGTAGGGCGCCGGAACCTTCGGCCCGCCCCGCCTCGTTGCGGCGCAGAAGGGCGCGAATGCGCTCGATCAGCAGGCGCTGGGAGAACGGCTTGGTGATGAAGTCGTCGGCGCCCAGCCGCAGCCCCATCAGCTCGTCCACCTCCTCGTCCTTGCTGGTGAGGAAGATGATCGGCAGGCTGGAGTTCTTGCGCAGCTTCTGCAGCAGCTCCATGCCGTCCATCCGGGGCATCTTGATGTCGAGCACCGCCAGGTCGACCGGGCGCGCGGTGATGCCCTGCAGGGCGCTTTCGCCGTCCGTGTAGGTGCGGACCTGAAACCCCTCCTGCTCCAGCGTCATCTGCACGGAGGTGAGGATGTTGCGGTCGTCGTCCACCAGGGCGATGGTCTGCTTCATCGAGGTGCTCCTAGGTCCAAGACATCGGACACCAGGATTATGGCGCAACAGGGGTGGAAAGAGAACGGAATATGGCAAATGCCGAGACGGTCTGGGCGGCAAGGCGGCTGCTGCGTGCCGCGCGGCAGGGCGTTCTGGCGACCGTCAACGGGGGCCAGCCGCATGCGGCGCTGGTGACGCCGGCCACCGCGCCGGACCTCTCGCCATTGATGCTGCTCTCGGGGCTCGCCGCGCACACAAGGCATCTGGGCGCCGAGCCGCGTTGCTCGCTGCTGGTGGTGGGCGGGGCGACGGAGGTGAATCCGCAGACAGCGCCGCGGCTGACCGTGCTCGCCGTGGCGCGAGCGGAACCCAACGCCATGCCGCCAGAAGCAATGGTTGCCCTCAAGGCACGCTGGCTCGCGCTGCACCCCTACGCGCACGTCTACGCGGCGTTCGCGGATTTCTCCTTGTGGCGCCTCGAGATTACCGGCGCGCAATGGGTCGGCGGCTTCGCACAGGCGGCGCGACTTTCGCCGACCGACCTGCTGCCAGGCGCCGATGCGGTCGCGGCCGTGCAGGAAGCGGCGCAGGCGATCATGGAGCATTGCAACGCCGATCACGCGGCCGCGATGGCGGCGATCGCCGGCATGGCGGCCGCGCGCATGGTTGCCGTTGACGTCGATGGCTGCGACCTTGCCGCCGGCGAGCGCGTGGTGCGCGTGGCCTGGCGGCAACCGGTGGCCGATGCCATCGGCGTGCGCGCCGAGCTGGTCCACCTCGCGCGCGCTACCAGAGCGGGTTCTTCAGCTTCGCGATAAACGCCGCGTGGGCGGCCAGTTCCTCGGCGCTCGGTTCGATGAGACGCGATGTGCGTGGCTTGGCCGCGTCATGGTTGAAGGTGTTGCGAGCGATCGAGGCCGCGGCGAGGTCGAGCCCGCGCTGCCGCCCGCCCGTCAGCTCCACATAGACCTCGGCGAGAAGCCGGCAGTCGAGCAGCGCGTTATGGGTGGTGCGCGCGGACAGGTCGATGTCGAAACGCCGGCACAGCGCGTCGAGGCTGTTGGGCAGGCCCGGATAACGGGCGCGTGCGATCGTCAGCGTATCGACCATGCGCGCGCGGTCGAGCGGCGGGCGGCCGATGCGCGTGAGCTCGGCGTCGAGAAACGCGAAGTCGAAGGTCGCGTTGTGCGCGATCAGTGGCCCGTCTCCGAGAAAGGCGAGCAGGTCGTCGGCAATCTCCTCGAACAGCGGTGCATCGCGCAGCCGATCGGCGGTGATGCCGTGCACGCGCACCGCATCCTCCGGCACGTCGCGCTCCGGGTTGATCAGCCGGTGAAAGCTTCGCGTGGTGGGCATGTCGCCCTCAAGCTCGATGCAGGCGACCTCGATCACCCGGTCACCCGCCATGGGGTCGAGACCTGTCGTCTCGGTATCGAACAGAACCGCGCGACTCATGCGTCCTCTCGGAGCCATTGATGCACCAGGCGGCGCAGACGGCGCTGGCTGTGATGGCGCGACAGCCCGGTGCGTATCACATAATCCGCGCGCCGGCGCTTCTCGGCGTCGGGCATCTGGCGCGCGAGAATCGCGGTGATCTCCGCATCGCTGCGCCCGCGGGCGCGCACGCGCTGACGCTGCACCGCGGTGGGCGCCGAGACGGCGAGGATGAGATCAACGCGGTCATCGCCGCCGGTTTCGAACAGCAGCGGTATGTCGAGCACGGCGAGTCGGTGCCCATGCGCGCGAGCGCGGGCAAGAAAACGTCGCTCCGCCGCGCGCACCATCGGGTGCACGATCGCCTCGAGCCGGCGCAGCGCCCTGGGGTCGGCGAGTGCCTGGGCGCGCAGCCGCGCGCGGTCGAGCCGTCCGTCGCACACCGTGCCGGGGAAGGCGCGCGCGATCGCCGGCAGCGCCGCCCCACCCCGAGCCTGCAGCCGGTGCACCGTCGCGTCGGCGTCGAACACCGGCAGTCCGAGGCGGCGCAACATCGCTGCCGCCGCCGACTTGCCCATGCCGATGCCGCCGGTGAGGCCGATGACGCGCATGGCGCTTTGTGGCCGCGCGGGATTGCCGGCGCAACCGTCGTGGCGTCTGATGCCGCATGATCGAGAAAATGACCGATGATCGGATGCCGGCGGATGATCTGGCGCACCGGCTCGCCGTCGCCACGCGGCTGGCGGAGGAGGCCGGGCGCATGGCGCTGGCGATGCGTCCCGCCGCCGGTGCTCCCGCGGCGACCCTGAAGGGCGCGCAGGACTGGCTGACCGAGGCCGATGGCGCGGTTGAGCGCTTCCTGGACACGGCGCTGGCGACAATGTTCCCCCAGGATGGGTTTCTCGGCGAGGAAGGCGGGCGGCGGGAGGGTGCGTTGACCTGGGTGGTCGACCCGATCGACGGGACCGCGAATTATGCCCGCGGCAGCAGCCGGTTCTGTGTCTCGCTCGGGCTGATGGCCGGCGCCGAGCCGCTGCTTGGCGTGGTGGCGGCGCCGGCGTTGGGCGAGCTCTTTGTGGCGGCGCTTGGCCGGGGCGCCACCTGTAACGGAACGCCGATCCGCGCCGCGGCGACGACCTCGCTCGATCGCGGCACGGTGGAGCTGGGCTGGTCGCGGCGTCGGCCGGATACGGCCTTCCAGGCGATGCTTGCCGCGACGATGGCCACAGGTGCGGCGTTGCGGCTGGGCGGCTCCGGCGCGCTCGGCCTGATGGATGTCGCCTGCGGCCGCACCGACGCCTATGCGGAGATGCATATCAATCTCTGGGACGTCGCGGCCGGGCTGGCTATCCTCGCCGAGTCCGGCGCGCGCGTCTCCCCCTTCACGGCCGGGCGCGGCATGAGCGAGGGCAACGCGATTCTGGCCGCCTGTCCGGGCGTCGCGGCACCGCTTGGCGCGGTGATCGGCCCGGCGCTCGGCCTGCCGCGCGGCTGGTCATAGGCGCGGCGGGGCGCCACGCCGCCCCGGTTTATGGTACCGCAACCCGCGTCTCGCCGGGAGACGGAACGATTGCATCCAGTGCCGGTCTGGCAGGCTGGTCGCAGCCGCCGTTCAGGCCGATGATGGCCAGGACATCGGCACATTGACATTTGCTCACATTTTCGGGCAACCTAAGCTTGCAATCGAATCTTGGCTCGGCTTGCTGCGCGACCCGGCACTTCGTCCGGTGCCTTCAAGGGACCAGAGGCGCGGTTGTTTCCAGCTCCGCGCTGTTGCGGGGCGAAACTGACGGAGTGACGGATATGGCGACCGGGACAGTCAAGTGGTTCAATACCACGAAGGGCTTTGGCTTCATCATGCCGCAGGACGGGGGCAAGGATGTGTTCGTGCACATCACCGCGGTGCAGGCCGCCGGGCTGCGTGGGCTCAACGAGGGGCAGAAGGTCAGCTTCGATACCGCCATGGAGCGCGGCAAGGCGGCGGCGACCAACCTCAAGCTGATGTGAGGTCGGCCGGGAGCCGACGCTGATTCGCGCCGCCGGAGCGATCCGGCGGCGTTTTCATGCCCGGCGCCCGCACCGGATTCATGCCGCCTGGCTCTCGTGCAGCAGCGGCAGCAGGGCGGGGAGGTCGCGCTCGGCGGCGCAGGCGAGGTAGCGTCCCGGGTAGCCCTCCCGGTCGAGCGCCAGCATGACCAGTCCGAGTTCGCCATAGACCGGCGCCAGATCGCTGTTCGCGCGCAGCACCGCGAGGTCGCGACCTTCCTCGACCGCCAAGTCGCGCAGCCGGCGCAGCGCCGAGGCGCGATCCGCCGCGGCACCGCTGGGATCGGCGAGGCCGAGCAGGACGCGGCCACGACGGCGGAACGCGATCGCCGCGCCGCGCCCCTCTCCCCACACGATGCCATCGGCGTTGGTCGGCGCCGACCCGCCGATCGCCACGAAACGCGCCGCCGTCGTGCTGTTCCAGGGATCGTGGGGCACGCGCGCCGGGCGGACCAGGCGCCAAAGGGCCAGCAGCGCGATGACGGTCGCAAGCCCGACCGAGGCGCGGACGCCGTGGGGAATGTCGTCGGAGGCAACGATGCCCCAGAAACTGCCATGGCCCTGCCCGATGCCGGCATGGGCGAGCGCACGCACCTGCTGGGCCACCGCGGCAAGCACGCCGATACCGATGGCGAGCGTTACCAGCGACAGCGCGGTCGGTGCATCGACCGGCCCGGCGAGCAGCCGCGCGCGGCGCTTGAACAGCCAGGCGAACGGCGCGAGCACGCCAGCCGTCGCGACCAGCCAACCGACGATCCAGACCGGCTGTCCCTGCACCCAGGTCAGGGCCGCGGCAGCGAGCAGCAGCAGGATCGTGGTGCGCCATGCCAGTCGCACACGTTGGTTCAGTGCTAGCGCCAGCACCAGGAGCGCCGCACCCAGCAGGCTCGGTGCGAACTGGCTCGCGCCGAAGATCAGGTCGGCGATATCGAACCCCGGCCGGCCCGCCGCGCTCGCGCGTTCCAGCGCGCCGAGCGACAGCAGCAGCCCGGCGGCGAGCACCACCAGCCCGGTGATCAGCCCCACCGCGATCTCGGGCTGGATCCAGGTGCTCGTGGGGCCGCTGGCGGGGCGGTCGGCCAGGCCCTTGCTGCGGACCAGCACCTCGTGCCCGGCGAACATGCCGCCGGCGAGGAACAACGGAATCACGTAGTAGTAGAGCCGGAAGATCAGCAGACCGCCCAGTACCTCGGGTGCCGGCAGCCACGGCGCCAGGCCGAGCAGCATGCCGGTATCGAAGACGCCGAGCCCGCCCGGCACGTTGGCGAGCAGCCCCGCGGAATAGGCGGCGAGATAGACGCCGAGGAAGCGCAGATAGGTCAGCCCGCTCGCGTGCGGCAGCAGCACGAAGAAAATCAGCGCCGTGAAGGCGACATCGACGGTCGCGAGCACGATCTGCGCGAGGGCGAGGCGCAGGCCCGGCAATTCGATCTCGTGGCCGAACACGCGCGCCCGCCCCATCGTGCGCGCCAGCGTCGCATAGGCGATCACCAGGGCGAACAGCAGCATGGCGATGCCGCGCAGCGCCCAGGCCGGCATGTAGGCGCTGATGAAGGGCAGGCTCGACGGTTCCGCTGCCAGAACGATGCCGGCGAGCACCAGCGCACCGAGCCCGAAGGTGAGGCCGCAGAATGCGGTGAGTTTGCCGATCTGCACCGGTGACAGTCCCCACAGGGCATAGAGCCGCAACCGCACCGCCGCGCCGGAGAGCGCCGGCACGCCAAGGCTGTGGGCGAGGGCATAGGCGCAGAAACTGGCGAAGGCGACCCGGGGTGTGCTGACCCTGGCGCCGGCATAGATCGTCGCCAGCCGGTCGTAGAAGGTGAGCAGCGCGTACGAGATCACGGTCAGGCCGGCCGCCAGCAGCACCGTATGCGCGGGGATCGCGGCGAGCGCCTTGTGAATGTCGTTGGGGTGCAGGTTGCGCAGCTCGTGGCGGATGCCGAAGAACGCACCCACCAGCAGCCCGAGCCCGACGATGGTCGGTGCCAGACGCAGCAGCCGCCTGCCGGTCCCTTCCCTGCCGCCAGAAGCGGTCATCGTGCCCCCGCAGTCAGGCCGCGTCGGCGGGCCGGGCAAGCGCGGTCTCGATCAGCGCCACGGTTTCGGCGACGCCGTAGAGGGCGACGAACGGGCCGAAGCGCGGTCCCTCCTGCTGGCCCAGCAGCACCTGGTAGAGGCAGGCGAACCAGTCGCGCAGATTGGCGAAGGGATGGCGCTTGCCCACCTCGTAGAGCAGGTCCTGGATCGCGTCGCCGGGCTCGGCGGCGGGCAGGTCGGTAAGGCTGCGGGCGAGATCCAAGAGCGCCGCGCGTTCGATCTCATTGGCAAGCCGGAACGTCTTCGCCGGGCGGACACGATCGCGGTAATAGGCGACGGCGTAGTGCACCAGGCGTGCGAGGAACGGCATGTCCTCGGGGCTCGCGCCGGGGACGTAGCGGCGGATGAAGCCCCAGAGGATATCGGCCGATTCCGCGCCGACCACGCTTGCGAGGTTGAGCAGCATGCCGAAGGGGATCGGGCTTGCCGAGGATTGCGGTACGTGCCCGGCATGGATGTGCCAGGCGGGGTTGGCGGTGTCGTCCGGCGCCGTCATCGCCTTCTGCGCGTTGGCGACATAATCGTCCGTGGCGCGCGGAATGACATCGAAATAAAGCCGCTTGGCGCGCTGCGGCGCCTGGTACATGAACTGCGCCAGGCTCTCCGGCGGCGCGTAGCGCAGCCACTCCTCCACCGACAGCCCGTTGCCCTTGCTCTTGCTGATCTTCTGCCCGTGCTCGTCGAGGAACAGCTCGTAGGTGAAGCCCACCGGCGGCTGGGCGCCGAGCGCGCGGCAGATCCGGCTCGACAGTTTGACCGAGTCGATGAGGTCCTTGCCCGACATCTCATAGTCGACGCCGAGGGCGGCCCAGCGCATCGCCCAGTCAGCCTTCCATTGCAGCTTGCAGGCGCCGCCGGTGACCGGCGTTTCGATAGCGGAACCATCCTCCGGGTCGCGCCAGATCACAGTGCCGGCAGCGGCGTCGCAACGCTCGATCGGCACCTGCATCACGATGCCGGTGCGCGGATGGATCGGCAGGATCGGCGAATAGGTGGCGCGGCGCTCGGGGCCCAGCGTCGGCAGAACCAGAGCCAGGATCGTGTCGTGACGCTCCAGCACGCGGCGCAGCGCCATGTCGAAGGTGCCGGCGCGGTAATACTCCGTAGACGAGGCGAACTCGTAGGCGAAGCCGAATTCATCGAGAAAGGCGCGCAGCCGCGCGTTGTTGTGCGCGCCGAAGCTCTCATGCGTGCCGAACGGGTCGGGGATGCGGGTCAGCGGCTGGCCGAGATAGCGCGTCAGCATCTCCCGGTTGGGCACGTTGTCCGGCACCTTGCGCAGCCCGTCCATGTCGTCGGAGAAGGCGATCAGGCGCGACTTGCGGCCGGTGAGCTGCGTGAACGCATGGCGCACCCAGCTGGTGCGCGCGACCTCGCCGAACGTGCCGATATGCGGCAGGCCGGAGGGGCCGTAGCCGGTCTCGAACAGCGCCTCGTCCTTGCCCGCGGCGGCGACGCGTTCGGCGACTTTGCGCGCCTCCTCGAACGGCCAGGAGGGCGGGGGTGGCGCGGTTGCGCCTGATGCGAAAGCCTGGGACATGGTAGGGCAACCTATGGACCGGTCTGGCGGGGGTCAATGCGCGGCGATGCCGGCACCGGGCTGGCATCGGGCCGACCCTGGCGGCCGGCGCGAGAGCGGAGAGATGCACGGCTTGAACAGCGATGCACCGTCCGGGGAGGCAGCGCCGGCGCTGGTGGCGGGCGCCGGGCGCGCCGTTCTGCTGGATGCCGCCGGCGAGTTCCTGCGGCTCGACCGGCGCCAGGTGCTGGCGGCGCTGCGGGACCTTGCCCCGCCGATCCTGGTGCACGCGCCGGCGACCGCGCGGCGGCTGGGCTCACGCGGCTTCGCCTGTTTCGATCTGCTGGAGCTGTTCGCCTTCGTCCATCCCGCGCGGCCGGCGGCTCCCACGCCGCGTGGGCTCGCGCTGGCCCTCGGACGCGAACCGCCGGAGGGCATGGAGGCAGCGGCCGCGATGCTGCCGGACCTGGTGGAGCTGCTGCTCGGCCAGCTCGCACTGCTGCGCGGCAGCGCGGCGGGGCGCGACGCGGGGGAGATCGCCGCACGCATGGCCGCCGGCGGGTGGAGCTGGGGTGCGGCCGTGCTCACCGCCCTCGGGGCGTCGCCCCAAGCCGGGCCGGATGCGCTGCGGGTGTGGAAACGCCTGCCGGAATGGGAGGAGCCGGCGCCGCGGCCGCAGCCCTCCTCCCATGCGGTGGCCGCGGAGGCGACGCGCGCGCGGCTCGCCACGATGCTCGGCGGCGGTGCCGAGCCTCGCCCGACGCAGGCGGATTATGCCGCTGCCGTCAGCGCCGCCTTCGCGCCGCGGCCGACGCGCGGCGATCCGCACATCGTGCTGGCCGAGGCTGGGACGGGCACCGGCAAGACGCTCGGCTACCTCGCCCCCGCGACGCTGTGGGCCGAGACCAACGGCGCCCCGGTCTGGGTCTCCACCTACACGCGGCACCTGCAGCGCCAGGTGGAGGCAGAGCTGGCGCGGCTCCATCGTGACCCCGCCCGGCGCCGCACCCGCGTGGTGGTGCGCAAGGGGCGTGAGAACTATCTCTGTCTGCTCAACTACGAGGAGGCGGTGGCCGGCGGCGGCGCGGATGTGGCGCTGGGGCTGATCGCGCGCTGGATCGGCGCCACGGCCGATGGCGACATCGCCGGTGGCGATCTGCCGGGCTGGTTCGCCGAGCTGTTCGGGCCCGCGCGCATCGCCGCCCTGGTGGACCGGCGCGGCGAGTGCATCCATGCCGGCTGCTTTCATTGGCGCCGCTGTTTTCCCGAGCACGTCATCCGCCGGGCGCAGCTTGCCGACATCGTCGTCGCCAACCACGCGCTGACCATGGCGCAGGCGGTGTGGGGCGGGCTCGATGATCCGATGGTGCCGGCGCACTACGTGTTCGATGAGGGCCACCACCTGTTCGACGCTGCGGACTCCGCCTTTGCCGTGGCGCTCTCGGCGCGGGAGGCGGCGGAGCTGCGGCGCTGGCTGCTCGGTGCGGAGGGCGGGCGTTCGCGCGCACGTGGGCTGCGCCGGCGCATCGAGGAACTGGTGCTCGGCCGTCCGGCGCTGGAGGACGCGCTGGCGGCCGTGTTGCGCGCCGCCCGCGTGTTGCCGGCGCGCGACTGGATGGCAGTCGAAGGGGTCCTTGCCGGCGTGGCGGCGGGTGTGGCGGGAGCCGACGCGGCGCGGCCGGGCGAGACGTTCCTGGCGGCCCTGCGCGTCCAGGTGCTGGCCCGCTGCGAGGGCGAGGAAGGCACGCTGGAATGCGACCTGCACCCCGCTTCTCCCGCGCTCGCGGAATCGGCGCATGGTTTCGCCGCCGCCCTGTCGCGCCTGGTGGAGCCGGCGAGGGTGCTGGCCAGGCTGCTCGAACAGCGGCTCGACGAGGAGGCGCAGACCCTGGACGCATCGATGCGAAACCGCATCGAAGCCACCTGCCGCAGCCTGGCACGGCGCGTGATCATGCCGCTTGGCGCCTGGATCGACATGCTCGCGGCGGCCGAGGCGCCGCCACCCGAACCCGGCATCCGCCCGGACCAGGTGATGTTCCTGCGGCTGGAGCGGCGCGACGGCACCGAGCAGGATGCCGCGCTGCTGCGGCATTTCCTCGACCCGACAATCCCCTTTGTGACGAGCCTCGCCCATCCGGCGCAGGGCATGGTGGTGACATCCGCCACGCTGCGCGACGCCGGCGACCCGGATGTCGAGGCGGCCTGGCTGGAGGCGGAGGCGCGGGTCGGCGCGGTGCACCTGCCTTCGCCCGCGACGCGCGTGGTGGTGCCGAGCCCGTTCGACTATCGCCGCCAGACACTTGTGTTCGTCGTTACCGATGTCGCACCGGATCTCGACGCGCTTGCCGGCGCCTATCGCGAGCTTTTCCTTGCCGCGGAGGGCGGTGGCCTCGGCCTGTTCACCGCCATCGCGCGGCTGCGTGCCGTCCATGGCCGCATCACGGAGCGGCTGGAGGCGGCGGGCATTCCCCTCTACGCGCAGCATGTCGATGCGATGGACAACGCGACGCTGGTCGACGTGTTCCGCGCCGAGCCCGAGAGCTGCCTGCTGGGCACCGACGCGATGCGCGACGGTGTTGATGTGCCGGGCCGCGCGCTGCGCCTCGTCGTGTTCGAGCGCGTACCCTGGGCGCGACCCGATATCCTGCACCGCGAGCGGCGCATCCATCTCGGCGGCGGCGATCCGCAGGCCTATGACGCGCGCGTGGTGCGGATGCGTCTGCGCCAGGCCTTCGGCCGTCTCATCCGCGCCGAGGGCGATCGCGGCGTATTCGTGCTGCTGGACCGCCGCACCCCGTCGCGACTGCTGTCGGCGTTTCCGGTTCCTGTCCGGCGCGTCGGGCTGGCCGAGGCGGTGGCGGCGACGCGGGAGTTTCTTTCGGTGTCGTCATAGAATCGCTACGCCCGCGGCGGCATGAATTGCGGTGCTTCCCGACGGTCGAAGCGGCCGTAGTCGCGGATGACGCGGATGAGGCGGCGGCGCGCGCCGGACGGCGAGGCGGGGCGGATGGCGCCGTCGGCGAGCAGCAGGTGCAAGTCCGGCGAGAGGATCGCCGCGTAGCTTTCCGCGCCGGCGACGCGCATCGGCACGGATGCCTCGATGACGGTGACCAGCGGTCCGCCGGTTTCCGTCGTGTCGAGGCGCTGTGCGCGCAGGCCGTGGCCAGCGTCCATCTCCGTGTCCTCGGCGACCTCGCCGACCCGCAGGTGGTAATCGGCAAAGACCTCGCGATACCCGGCGATCTGGGCGGCGTGGTGGCTGGCATGCGTGCGCCAGCGGATCAGCGATTTCTCGTCGCGCCAGGTGGAAAGCGAGAGGATCACGTCGGCACGGTCGAGGGAACGGTAGCGGGTATTGTCGATGAAGCCGTCGATGGCGATCAGCTCCGGACGAAGCGCCGCGGCATGGGCCAGATACGCCTCCATCCGGCCGGCGGCAGGGCGCACCTCGAAGATGACAACGAACATCGTTTCCGACTCCGGTTTCCGACTCGCCGCGCAGAAATGTTGCGGCCTCGTGATAGAGGGCGTGGCGCTGATCCTCCAGGTGCATCAGTTGGCCGGCGCGCGCGATCTTGACGTCGCGGCACGCAGGACCTGCCCGGCGGTTCGGCCGGGCGGCGCCGCGGCCGTGGCTTGCCATACCGGTTGCTGCGACGCTTCGGCCGTCGCCGAAGCGTCCATGCTTGCGCGTGGCGGCACGGTCGGCGCAGCGTGGCGCGATGAACGGAGCCACGCAGGGGCCTGGATTGGCGCAGGTCGCATCGCTGATCGGTGATCCGGCGCGGGCCAACATGCTCGCCGCCCTGATGGACGGCCGTGCCCTGACCGCGAGCGAGCTTGCTGCCATCGGCGGCATCGCGGCGCCGACGGCCAGCGGCCACCTGGCGAAGCTGGCCGAGGGTGGTTTGCTCACCGTCGCGCGGCAGGGGCGGCATCGCTATTTCCGCCTTGCGGGTGCTGACGTCGGGCACATGCTCGAAACGCTGATGGAACTTGCCGCGCGCCAGGATCGGCCGATGCCGCCGCGCGCCGTGCCGCGCATCGGCGAGGCGATGCGGGCGGCGCGCACCTGCTACGACCATCTGGCCGGAAGGCTCGGGGTCGCGATCGCCGACGGGCTGGTGGCGCGCGGCCATCTGCGCTGGGAGGACGATGGCGGCGAGGTGACGCGGGCGGGCCACGTGGCGCTGGAGGCGCTCGGCGTGCGGGCCGGTGCATCGCGGCGGCGATTCTGCCGGCCCTGTCTCGACTGGAGCGAGCGGCGCCCGCATCTGGGCGGTGCCATCGGGGCGGCGATCTGCGCCCGCTGCCTGGAACTCGGCTGGGTGCGGCGCCAACCCGGCACGCGGGCGGTGCTGGTCACGCCGGAGGGTGCGCGGGGTTTGCGCGAGGCCTTCGGGGCCGCCTGAGCGGCAGCCCCGAAGGCGGATGATCACACCCTGCGCACGCCATACATCTGCGGGAAGCCCATGCGGATATCCTTCAGGTAGGTGCGATACGCGGTCGGCTGCTGATACATGCCGAGCGGCACGTAGGGCACGTCCTTCCACAACAGTTGCTGCATGTGTTCGCAGATCTTCTGCTGTGCCTTGAGGCTGGGCGCGCTAAGCCAGTCGGCGATCAGCTTATCCATCGTCGGCATCGTGGGCCAGCCGAACCAAGCCTGCTTGCCCTTGCCGATGATCGCGGGGTTGGCGACCGGCATGACATTGCCGACGCCACCGAGGAAGGTGAAGAAGATATTCCACCCGCCCTGCGACGGCGGTTTCTGGGACGCGCGGCGCTGCACCACGGTGCCCCAGTCGAGGGCGGCCAGTTCGACGTTGAATCCCATCTTCTTCAGAAAATCGACACAGACCAGACCTTCGCTGTTGATGACCGGAAAATTGGTCGCCACCAGCACGACGATTTTCTCACCCTTGTAGCCGGCCTTTTCCAGCTCCGGCTTCAGGCTCGCCAGGTCCTTCACGCCCCGCGTGATCTCGACGCCGGTGGTGGAGGCCATCGGCGTGCCGGGGACGAACAGTCCGACATCGGTCTTGACGATGCTCGGTTGCGAGCCGGCCACCGCGGCCATCACCTCCCGCTGGCTCATCGCGCGCAGCACCAGGCGGCGGATCGCCGGCTTGTCGAAGGGCGGATACAGCCAGTTGAAGCGCAGGCAGCCCACCTCGCCGGTGACGTCGGTGACCCGCGTCTTGATCTTGCCGGTCCGCTTCAGCACGCCGATGAGGTCGATATCCGGGTTTTCCCACCAATCCTGCTCGCCGGATTCGAGCGCCGCCGCCTTGGTCGCGGAGTCCGGAATCACGGTCCACTCCACGCGGTCGAAATGCGCGACCTTCGGGCCGGCCATGAAGGATGGCGCGCCGGTACTGCGCGGCACGTAACCCGCGAATTTCTCGAACACGAGCTTCGCACCCGGCACCCGCTCGGAAGCCTTGAAGACGAACGGGCCGCTGCCGATCGAGGCGGTGACCTGATCGTGCGGATTGGCGGGCACCTGGTGCGCCGGCATGATGCAGGAGCTGTAGAACGCCAGCGCGGTGGGGATGAGCGAGAACGGCGCCTTCAGCTTGATGACGAGTGTCTTGTCGTTCGGGGCGGAAAAGCTGTCGACATAAGACCCGACGGTGATGCCGAACGGATCGACCTGCACCCAGCGCCTGAGCGATGCGACGCAATCGGCCGCCACGACCGGCGTGTTGTCGTGGAATTTCAGCCCGTCGCGTAGCGTGATGGTCCAGGTCAGCTTGTCCGAGGAGACGGTATGCCCCGCGGCCATCTGCGGCTGCGGAATGAAATTCGCGTTGTCGCCATAGAGCGTGTCATAGACGGCGAGCGAATAATTGCGGGTGACGTCCGCTGTCGTCCACACCGGATCGAGCGAAGCGACGTCGGCCTGCGGTATGAATTTGAGTGTGCTGGTGGCGGCCTGCGCGATAGAAGGTGCGGTGAGCGTGGCCGCGGCGCCGGTTGCCATGCCGCTCGCCATGAAAGCACGACGTTTCATGATAGCATCCCCCATTTTGAGGAAAGTACCCTGACACGTTTGCCAGCGGCAGGGTAGCCCGCGATCACGCCAGGTTGCAGACGCCCCGCATGGCCGCATCGATCGCTTCTTCGGACAATGCGGTGCGGGCATAGGTGAGCCCCGCTTCGGCGGCGGCGCGGTTGGCGGCCTCGTCGCCATGCAGGCGCAGGATGGCGGCGGCGAGAGCCTGGGGGTCGGCGCCGACACTCTCGGGCAGGGCCGCCGGCGGAATGCCCTCGGCGCCGATCGGGGTGGTGACGCAGGGCAGGCCAGCGGCGAGCGAGGCCAGAATCTTGCCCTTCAGACCGGCACCGAAACGTAATGGCGCGCAGCTGAGGCGGACCTGGTTCCACAGGCCGGCCAGGTCCGGGACATGGCCGAGCACCTCCACCCGCGGCGAAGCACGCGCGGCGAGGCTCACCGGCAGGTCCGAGCCCGCGAGGATCAGCCGCAGCTTGGGGTCAACGGCCCAGACCAGCGGCATGACGGCGTCGAGCAGCATGAATACCGCATCGAGATTGGGCGGATGGCCGTAGGAGCCGACGAAGGCCACCCCGCGCCGTGCGGCCCACGGCGCTGTGACCGGCATGGCGGGGACGTGCCAGGGAATGACGTGAACGATGGCCGCCGGTGCCTCGGCGGCGATGATCGCCGCCTCGGTGTCGGAATGCGCGATGACGGCATCGGCCGCCTCGCAGGCGGCGCGTTCCTGGGCACGCAGGGCGGCGATGCGTGGCGTGGCGAGCGCCGCCTCCAGCGGCATCGCTGCCTCCAGCGCAAGCTGTCGCGCGGCGCGCAGGTGGTGGAGGTCGGCGATGCAGAACACCAGGCGCGCGTTGGGGCACCACTCCCGCACCAGTGCGGCGTAGCGGCGCATCACTGGCAACCGATGGATGTAGACGAGGCCCGCTCTGTCGCCGGCGGCGATGAGCAGTTCCTCGATCGAGGCGATCCAGGGCGCGTGCCACGGGGTGATGCCGCGTGCCTCGATCGCATCATGCGCCGGCGCGCGCGCCAGGTTGTGCGCCGCCGCGAGTTCCACCGAGAACCCCAGTCGCCGCAGTGATTCGAGGTGGGAGAGGATGGCGTTGGACCCGGCATCGCGATCGGGGTCGGGCACGCCCTGGTCGAGCGCGACGGCGCGGGGCGACCCGGGTTCGGTCACGGCGCCGTGGCCCCAGCGCGCCAGCAACAGGGTTTGGCGCGGGCTCGGCCGGGCGAGGCTGGCGGCCAGTCGGTCGGCGAGATCAGCCGCCAGCGCCGCGGCGTCTTCCGGTACCTCGGCGGCCGCCTGCACCGCGGCGATCAGGGCAGCCGCCGGGTCCGCATCGGTTGATGCCGGCGGCAGGTGCTTCGGCGAGCCCGGCAGGTGCTCGCCGGTGCCGGCGCGCAGCACCGCGACCTCGCTGCCGCGCAGGGAGGGGGGGAAGCGCAGCTGGAACGCATGCGGGCCGATGCCGGCGCCCGCGAGGTCCGGCCGATGCTGCTCGGCGGCGATACGTGCGGCGCACACGCCGTCGAGCACGATGTCCAGTTGGACCGGGGTGTCTGGTGACGCCGAATCGCGCGCCCAGCCACTGATACCATCGCGGTCGGCGTGTTCCAAAAGCCCGTCGAGCGTTGTGGTATCTGGCATGGGTCCGGAGATTGTGACCAGGGTGAGGCAAACAGAGTGGGCGTGGATAGGGCGGCGAGTCGAGGATCGAGGCGCGCAAGCGCGACCGCGCCCGCGTCGGGCGCCCCCGCGCGGCAACAGCCGGGCGCCCGGAGGTGCCGCCAGAGCATGTCACCCGTTTGCGGGGGGCTATAGGCGCCGCGGTTCGGTAAGATTTGTTTCCAAACGACGAAAACACGGCTTTGTGATCGCTTCGGGCTGCCCGAGGCGGCAATTTCGAGTTGCGAAGGTTCGTGAAACCAATATACACGAGAGGGTGAGTGCGAGCCGTCTTGGCGCGATGACAGGCTGCTTTCAGGTGTTGGAGTAGTTCATGGCCACGAACGTCACGCTTCCAGGTGCGAATGGGACCACGGTTTCCATACCGTTTTCCTCATCGCAGATCGCCGCTTTGGCGCAGGCTGCTGGCGAGCACATGCAGCAACTCTCGACGATCAACATCGGCAGCATACCGTTCTATTCGGTGGAGAACTACAGCGGAGGCTCGGTGACGCCGCCGCAGATTCAGGGGCAGCTGAACTTCCTCGGCTCTACGGCCGCGAACGCGGGCCTGTTGCCATCCGGCTTCACGGGCATCGTGGATGCCGCCAGCGCCAGCGTGCTCGCACTGAACCAGACGGCGCAGGCAACGACGGTCGTTTCGGGCACCGGCGGGCTGGTCTATGGCAACATCGCCAGCAGCAACCAGGTGTTCGTGGCCGGCGGCTTGAACTTGGTGGCGGAGTTCCTCGGCGGCTCATCGAACATTTCCGTGGACAGCACCGGTACGGCCTATACCAGCGGTTCGCTGACCGGCGTCGAGGCGCTGGCCGGCAACTCGACGGTCACGGCCGTGGCCGGCGCGGATGTGGTGGTCTATTCGGGCACCGGGTCCAATGTCGTCAGCGTCGGCGGCGCGGCCGGCACCAGCAACTATGTCGCAGTTTCCAACGCGGCGACGGTCGCCGGAACCACGACGGCGGTAACGGTGACCGCGACGGCCGGCACGCTGTATTTCGGCGCGTTCGGCGCGCCGGCGGTCATCAATCCCGCGGCCGCCGATGTGGTCGTCCTGCCCAACGGCTCGGGGACGGATACGCTGTTCGGCGGCTCGGGGTCCGACACCGTGCTGTCTGGCCCATCCGGTGTCTTCCAGGCCGGTTCGGCGGGCGGCAGCACGCTGCAGACCAGCACCATCGCCGGGTCGACCGTCCTCATCGGCGGCTCGGGCGGCAGGGATGTGCTCCAGGCATTCGCCTCCAACGATGCGCTCTACGCGGGGGCGGGCGGTGATCAGTTGTCCACGAACGGCGCCCAGAGCGTCAAGGCCGTCACATTCAACGCATCGACCGTCTCCGGTGGCACGGATTCGATCTTCGGTAGTGCCGGCGGCGCGGACACGATCAACCTGTTCGGCAACAACGCGACAATCGTGACCGGGGCGGGGAACGAGACGTTCACCTACACAACCGGCCACGGCACGGCGCAGGATACTCTGGCCGGCTTCAGCACCACGAGCGACGTGTTCAAGCTCAACGGCGAGGGCGTGGCATCCAGTGCCGCGGCCGGCAGCAACTGGCTGGTCACGCTCAACGACGGTACGAAACTGACCTTCGTCAACGCGAACCTTTCTACCTACAAGTTCTCCTGAGCCCCGGGTCCGGGCTGGAGTTTCCGCTCCGAGACCAGAAGGGCCGCCCCGCAACGGGCGGCCCTTTTGCTGTTCGGGGATGGCTATCCGGGATAGGCGTCCTTCATCAGCGGACCGGCGCTGACCGGCCAGGCGACGCGCGGCACGCCCGTCTTGCGCACCAGCACCGACGAGCCCTGGAACCCGCCCGCACGTTCGGCGAACGGGTGGGATGCATAATGGTTCGCCGGTACGATGTGCATGAAATCCGCGAGCAGCGTCTGCTCAACCTTGTAGCCGGTCGCCTCGTTGAACAAGGCCGGCCAGGCATCGTCGGAATAGCGCCAGAAATCCCAGGGCCGGTCGTGCATGCCGATGGTCTGGTGGGTGAAGACCAGCATCAGCGCGCCGGGACGCAGCACGTGGTTGATTTCGAGCGCCGCCTTCCACGGCATCAGAAGATGCTCGAACACCGCAACACAGAGGGCGAAGTCGAACGTATTTGACGGCGCCAGGCGGCTCAGCTCGTGGATGTCGCCGACAATATCCACCCCGGGATCGGCCCTGATATCCATCACCGAGACGTCGCAGCCGGGGTAGTCATCGCTGCGCTGCCGGCCGCTGCGGGCACGCCCGCCGATGTCGAGCATGCGTGGTGTTTGCCCGGGATGCGCGCCGCGCCAGGTTGTGATCGCCTGGTTGAAGACGGGCTCAAGGCTCTTGGCGTGAATCTGGCGTTCGATCTCCACGATCTCGGGTATCGGCACGGCATGGGTGGCGCCGTTGATCTCGAAGCACAGCACATAATCCTGCGGGAAGCGGTCGCGCTCGATCAACGCCTGAACCTCGATCTCGGGCAGGACCGCGAGATTCGGGGTCTCTACCTGCGCCGTCTGGCTCGGGGTTGCGCCATCAGCGGTCACGAGCCGCGGGCGAGCCACATGGTGCGGGGCGGCGGCCAGGGCGATGCGCACGCGCAGGAAGGAATAGAACACGGTGCAGGCATGGACGTGGGCTACGACGTGCGGCATCGGCGTGTGTCTCTCGCTGTCATGACGGCTCTCGGGCGTTGGTGGACCCCCGACATAGCGGCGCCAGGGTCAGGGGCGATACAGGGGATTGTTGGCGGGCCTCGGCCTCGCGGTCGCGCGGCGTCATGCCGGCTCGAGCTGGGTGTGCCAGGTGGCGATGTGGATGGCGAGCCGGCGTGGCGCGTCGGCGGGCGGCAGGGCCAGCGTGGCGTTGCCGTTGGTCCACCGC
This sequence comes from Pseudomonadota bacterium, assembly GCA_021780935.1. The sequence goes on along the minus strand of JAJXXT010000006.1, from coordinate 28,803 downwards.
CACGCCGCGTCGTCGTGGCGCTCCACCGGGTAGAACCCGTCGCCAAACCCGGGGTCGTCGAGGGAAATCGCTGCTCCGTCCAGCTCCACCCGCAGGACCGCAACGCCGAACCGGCGCAGGTCGAACGTGTCGCGCGGTCGCCCGGGGGGCGAGACCAGGCGCAGCACGGTCATCGGCGCGCCATCGGCGGTGGGGATCGTAGCCTCAAGCCGGTCGGCATCGAACACGGATGGAATCGTCCGCGCGCCGAGCAGCAGGCGCATGGGGGGCGGTGAGGGGGGAAGCAGGCTTGCCCGGAGCGCCTGCGTGTCCGGCCCAGCCATGAGCGGACGAAAGCGAGAGAGAAGCCCAATTGGACCGGGCAGGGGCAGGCTCACGCCGGCTGCCAGAAGCACGGACGGAGCGTTGGCCGTGAGCGCGAACCAGGTGGGCGGCGCAGATGGAAGGCGTTGGATGCTGGTGCCGTTGACCAGCGCGCCCACCGGCGCCAGGCGGTCGGCAAAGGCGATCCATTGCAGCGGCGAGAGAATGAGGGGCGAAGACGGCGCCTCGGGGCCGATGGCGCCAGCGGCCAGGATCACCGTCTCGGTGATTGTACTGGGTGGCAACTCGATCACCGATGCCAGCACGGCGTCGCCCGCGAGAACCGTGCCGGGGGCGATGTCCTCGACCGGTCGCGGCCCCCCTGAGGCGAGGGCGACGTTAGTGCCCGAAGGAAGCGCGGTCGCGCCGGCGATTGGGATCATACCCCCCTTATAGGGGGGAGAGCTCGACCCTGGCGACACCCGCGCGGAGGATGCCGAGCTGTGCCGCGGCGGCGCGGGAGAGGTCGATGATGCGGCTGGTGGTGCCCGGCCGGTCGGTGATCGTGACAACGACGGAACGGCCGGTCGAGGGCACGGTGACACGCACCTGCGAGCCGAGCGGCAGCGTGGCGTGTGCGGCGGTCAGTGCGTTCTGGTTGAAGACCGTGCCGGCGGCGGTGCGGCGCCCCTGCCAGGCGGGGCCGCCATACCAGGAGGCGAGGCCGACCTGTTCCCAGCCGAGCGTGGCCGGGTGCCATGCACCGGCCGGGCGCCAATAGGCTGCGTTGAGCAGGCGGGCCTGGCTGTCCGCGAGATAGGGCGTGCCATCGTTGCGCGCCATGGCGCGGTGGAAGCCGCGCTGGAGACGGGCGGGCTTGCGCGGCGGTTTCGGGGGCAGAGGCAGCGGCGTGGGCTGCAAGAGCGGCTGGGCCGCGAGGGCGGGGGTGGCGAGAAAGAAGGATGCCATGAGGTGCGGCAGGATTCGGCGCGCGAAGCGCTTGCGTGTGGCCATGGGTTGTTCTCCTGGAATAGGCGAGGTCAGCCAAAAGGAACGGCGGAAAAGCCGGATCGAAAGAACGGGCGCAGTCTGGCGAGGAATGTGGCGAGAATAGGATGGCGACGGCACGGGGGCGCGGGCAGGAAAGCCGCGCGGACATGAAAAAGGCCCCTTGCGGGGCCTTTTCCGTCTGGTCTGTGAGGAAGCCTCAGGCCTGCCGGCGACGGCGATACACGATGGTGAGGCCAAGCAGGCCGACACCCATCAGCGCCACCGACATCGGCTCAGGCACATAGGCGAGGGTCGAGTTGGCCTGGAAGCCAATGGCAGCATTGCCGCCGAGCTGCAGGTTCATCAGCTCCGTCAAGGCATAAGGGCCGTTCAGCGACGAGAAAAGAAGGTACTGATCGTTTTGGAAGGAATTCGCCGTTGTAATGTCGGGAGTTCCAGCGGCCGATGACGTGCCACCCGAGCAGCTTGTCGTCGGCGTGCTCTGACCCGGGGTCACACAGGAAAGGAAAGACATCGTGTTAGCCGGCGACGCGGTGTTCACCGTGCCGCCGATATGACTGTTGAGCTGCAGTATAGGCGGCGCTGTGGGGGCAGAGAAACCGCCATCCGAGAAGGCGAAGATGATGCTCGCGGTCGAGGACGAGGTGTTCGCAAGCTGAACGGCGGATGACACGATCTGTGCTTGGCCCGGCGTACCCGGATAGTTGGTTCCAATATTTCCGGAGATTCCAAAGGAGCCAAAATTACCGGAAAAACTATATGTGGTGATGCCACCGATGGTCGTCCCGGCGCCAAGCGTCAGATCGGTAAAGGAGCTGCCACCATCGGTCGAGTAAGCAGCGATCGGCGTTGCGTACGCGGCACCCGCCATTCCCACACTGAACGCGACAGCCGCAGCGCCCATCGCAAGCCGGCGGATATTGAACCCAGTCATGGCAACCCCTCACAAAACTTGTCTGCTGAGTCATTACCGGAGGGTAGGTTTTGGCACAAGCGGAATCTGAGGTTAATTTGTCTCAAAAAAATGAAATCGTCGATAACTGATCGCAAAGAGCCGACCGGCAACAGGATGGGAACAAGGGATCAAGGAATAATAGCAAGTAATAGGAAAAATAACCTCCATTTCTTACAAAGAAGGATAAAAAGTTCCGGCATTCTAAGCCGCCTATCGAAGCTTTTCGGAATCGTTCTTCATCTTATGAGAATCGTGCGGCGCAATCCGTGGGACATTGTGGAGTCGATTGTCGTCGCCAGGGCCGCTCGCCGCGGCGTTCGTTGACCTCTCATGAAGGCCGGCAACACGCTTGGGTGGCTCGGTGCAATGCCGGGGCACCCCGTGCAAGCCACCTCTTTTATAAGGATACATGATTTGCGGCGTCGCGGCGCGGCTGCCGTTTCAGCGGAAATCCCGCGAACGCGGCAATTCGTCGCCCCGACCTGCTGGCGCATCGAGCCCGGCCAGCGCCGCGCTCTCGTTCGTGAGGTGGGTCGCCACCAAGTGCACCACCGCCGCCCCCTCGGGGCTGCGCCAGCGCTGGATATGGCCCTCCGCACGTAGCAGCCGGGCGCCGAGCAGCGCCGCGCGGTAGCGGTCCGAGACGTCCGGCCAGATCACCACGTTCACGATGCCGCTCTCGTCCTCGATGGTGGCGAAAACCACGCCGTTGGCGCTGCCCGGGCGCTGGCGGATCAGCACCAGCCCGCTCACCGCGAGGAACGCGCCGTCCGCGGCGATACCCGCCTGCGCGCAGGTCACGGCACCGCCCGCCGCCAGCCCTGCGCGCAGCAAACCCAGCGGATGGGCGCGCAGCGAGAGGCCGGTGCTGCGGTAATCCTCCAGCACCGCTTCCCCCGCCGGTGGCGCGGGCAGGTGGCGCGTCGCCTCCGGCATGGTTTCCGCCGGCAACAGGGGCCGGTCCGCCGCCCGCCAGCCCATGGCGGACCACAGCGCCTCCCGCCGCGCGGCGCCGAGGCCGCCGAGCGCGTCCGCCTCGCCGAGGGCCATCAGTGCTGCCTTCGGCATCGCCTCCGCGAGGGCGGCGAAGTCCCGGAAGCCCGCGCCGCGCGCAGCGATCAGCTGTTCCGCCCATTCCCGCCGGAACCCCTCGATCAGCCGCAGACCGAGCCGCAGGCAGCCCGCCTGGTCCACGGTGCAGTCCCAAAGGCTTGCCTGCGCCTCCACCCCCAGCACCGCCACGCCGTGTTCGCGCGCGTCGCGGATGATCTGCGCCGGCGCGTAGAACCCCATCGGTTGCGCGTTCAGCAGCGCGGCCGCGAACACCGCCGGGTGGTGGCATTTGATCCAGGCCGAGACATAAACGAGATGCGCGAAGCTCGCCGCGTGGCTTTCCGGGAAGCCATAGGTGCCGAAGCCTTCGATCTGGCGGAAGCAGCGTTCGGCGAAGTCGCGCGCGTAGCCGCGGGTCGCCATCCCTTCCACCATCTTGTCGTGGAAGGCGTGAATGGTGCCGATGTTGCGGAACGTCGCCATGGAGCGGCGCAGGCGGTTCGCCTCCTCCGGCGTGAAGCGCGCCGCCTCGATGGCGATGCGCATCGCCTGTTCCTGGAACAGCGGCACGCCGAGGGTGCGCCCGAGCACGCGCGCGAGTTCGTCGGGCGGCCCATGGGCCGGGTCCGGTGCGGGGTATTCGGCCTGCTCCAGCCCCTGGCGGCGGCGCAGATAGGGGTGGACCATGTCGCCCTGGATCGGGCCGGGGCGCACGATCGCCACTTCTATCACGAGATCGTAATAACAGCGCGGGGCGAGGCGCGGCAGCATGTTCATCTGCGCCCGGCTCTCCACCTGGAAAACGCCGACGCTGTCGCCGCGGCAGAGCATGGCATAGACCAGCTTGTCGTCCTGCGGGATCGCGGCGAGATCGTCGAACGTCATGCCCCGCGCGCGCAGCATGCCCAGCGCCCGGCGGATGCAGCTCAGCATGCCGAGGGCGAGCACATCGACCTTCATGATGCCGAGCGTGTCGATATCGTCCTTGTCCCATTCAATGAAGAACCGGCCAGGCATGGCGGCGGGCCTGATCGGCACGGTCTGCGTCAGCGCGTCGCGCGTCAGCACGAAGCCGCCGACATGCTGGGAGAGATGGCGCGGAAAGCCTATGATCTCGCGCGCCAGTGCCACGGTGCGCGCGAGGGCCGGGCTGGCGGGGTCGAGCCCGATCGCCACCAGCCGGTCGTCCGGCCAGGGCCGCTCGCCATGGTTCCAGCTTTCAGCGGCGAGGGCCGCCAGCGTGTCCTCCGCCAGCCCCATCACCTTGCCCACCTCGCGCACCGCGCGGCGCGAGCGGAAATGGATCACCGTCGCCGCGATCGCCGCGTGGTCGTGGCCGTAACGGCGATAGATGTACTGGATCACCTCCTCGCGCCGCTCGTGCTCGAAGTCGATGTCGATGTCCGGCGGCTCGCGCCGCTCCGCCGACATGAAGCGCTCGAACAGCAGCGCCACCCTGGTGGGATCGACGGCGGTGATACCCAGCGCGTAGCAGACCGCGGAATTGGCGGCGGATCCCCGTCCCTGGCAGAGAATGCCCTGGTCGCGCGCGAAGCGCACGATGTCATGAACGGTGAGAAAATATCGCGCATAGCCGAGCCCGGCGATGATGCCGAGTTCCTTTTCCATCGTCGCGCGCACCGCCTCCGGCACGCCCTGTGGCCAGCGCCTGGCCGCCCCTTCCCACGCCAGCGCCGCGAGATGCGCGTCCGCGGTGCGGCCCGGCGGCACCGGTTCGTCCGGATATTCATAGGCGAGCTGGTCGAGCGAGAAGCGGCAGGAATCGGCGACGGCGATGGCGCGCGCGATCGCCTCCGGAAAGGCCGCGAAGAGCCGCGCCATTTCAGCCGGTGGCTTGAGATGGCGCTCGGCATGGGTGGCGAGCTGCATCCCTGCCTGTTCCAGGGATGCGTTCTCGCGGATGCAGGCAAGCACGTCGGCGAGCGGCCGGCGCTCGGGCGCGTGCATCATGATATCACCAGTCGCGAGCAGCGGGATACCAAAACCGGCGAGATGGCGCAGCCGGCGCGCATCGTCGTCGCGCCAGTGGCGGGTGGCGGCGAGGGAGAGGTTGCGGGCGAACATATTTTGTAATGGTTTCGGATCGAAATCGCCGCTTTCCGGCGGGATCAGGATCGCCGCCTGGCCCTCCGCCGCGGCTTCGAGGTCGGCGAGAAACAGCGTGCACTTGTCCTTGCGCGCGTCCCTGCCCGCCTGGATCTTACCCCATCGTGCCTTGCCGCATGAGAGCAGGGAAGTCAGGCGGCCCCAGGCGGCGCGATCCCTGGGCAGCAGCACGAGGTCTGGCGTTGCGTCGGCGAAGACCAGCCGCGCCCCGGGCAGGATGCGCGGTGCCCCGGGCCCCAGCTCACGCGCGGCGGCATGCGCGCGCACCACGCCCGCGACCGTGTTGCGATCGGCGATGCCCAGCGCCGTGATGCCGAGTGTCGCCGCGCGCGCCACCAGCTCCTCGGCATGGCTCGCCCCGCGCAGGAAGGAGAAGGCGGTGGCGACGACAAGCTCCGCATAGGCCGGCATCGATGCCTCACGCAAAAAGCCCATGCAGAAACCAGCGCGGCGCGCGGGCCGTGCCATGCAGTCCCGCCCGGAACACCCAGCAGCGGGCACCGTCGGTAGTCTCGACAAAGTAATAATCTCGGAGTCGGTCCGGATCTGCCACGTCACGCCACCATTCCGCGGCGATACGCTCCGGCCCGCTTGCCGCGCGCACCCGGTGCAGATTCCCCTGCCAGCGGAATTGCAGCGGTGGCGCGTCCGGAACCGGTGCCATCACCGCGATCCGCTCCGGCCGTGCCAGCAGGCGCAGCGGGCGGGGTGTCGCGGGGGCGTGCCAGGCCGGCTGCTGCATCACCCCGACCCGCGTGAGGCTGCGTTCCGGCACATGGCTCGCGCGCGGCATCGGGCGCCACAGTCGCTCCTGGTCCAACGCCCCCTGGCCCAGCCGTACCGCGAGCGAATCGGCCAGCATCGCGAGGTCGGCGGCGCGTGCCTCGTGGCCCAGCAGCGCCTGGTGCGGTGCCAGCTTTTCCATCACCTCCGCCACCAGCACCATTGTCTCGACCCCGAGCCCCGGGTCGAGCGTGTCGAGCTGCATCGTGAACAGCCGGGCGAGGCGGGAAGCGTCGTGCATCGGCCGTGCGGTACCGACCGACATGGACCCCGCACGGCCATCGGTGCGGTGGCAAAGAGCGGTGAAGCGCAGCCCGCCGAGGCCAGCGGCGGCGAGGCGCGTGCAGAGCCGGTCGGCGAGATGCTCGAGCGCCCGCCCCAGGCTTGTCGCCGTCACCGCCGGTTCCACGAAATCCAGCCGTTCCTCCCAGACGGGTGCCAGCGGCGGCCAGGCGATCGGCTCGTTCTCCTGGCCGAGCGCCTGGCCCAGCCGGCGCATGATTTCGGGCCCGCAGCGCGTGACGAGGGCCGCGCGGGGGATGCGGGCCAGTGCCGCGACCTCCCGCAGGCCCACCCGTCGCAGCCCCGCCACCGCGCGGGGTGAAAGGCGCAGCAGGGCGGGCGAAAGTCGTGCCAGCGCCTGTGCTTCCCCGCCCGGCGGGCAGATGCGCGGCGTCGGCCCATTCGGCTCATGCGCCAGCGCCCAGGCGGCGCCCGTCGTGCCGGCAAGCGCCAGCCGCGCCGGAACCGCGAGCCAGGCCGCGATCGCCGCCAGCATCGCCGTCTCGTCCGGCCAGGTCGCACCACAGCCGGTCAGGTCCAGCCACAGCCCGTCCGGCGGGTCGGGGGCGGCCATCGGGGTGAAGCGCATCGCCGCCTGCGCCAGGCCCGCCAGCGCCGCCGCATCCGCCGCCGGGTCCGCCGGCAGCACGTCGAGCGCCGGCAGGATCGCCCGTGCCTCGGCCAGGGTCTGGCCCTCATGCAGGCCCGGTGCCGGCGGCCAGATCGCGGCGAGGCGGCGCACCCCGCGCTCGCTCGTGACCGTCGCGCGGGGTCTATCGCGTGGCCCGGCGCCGCTGCGGTCGAGCCGTGTCAGCGCCCAGGCCGGCAGCCAGGCGTAAAGCAGGCGCCGCGTCATCCTCACCTCCCGGTTCCACCAGCCATTCCCCCTCGGCCCCGCCCCGTGCCGCGAGCAGGCGCAGGTGCCAGCACGGCGCACCCGGCTCGCCGTGCTGGTCCCTGCTTGGCGCCGGCGCGATGTGCCAGCGCGTGAAGGCCGTGGAGATGTCCTCCCGGCCCGCCCCATCCTTCCGCCTCGACCACACCTGGCGCAGCAGAAGGAACCCCGTGGCACCCCGGTCGAGGCAGGCCAGCGCCAGCCGCCGCCCGCCCAGCCTTCCCGTCGGGGCGGTCTCGCCTGCCCCCATCTCGCTCACCGTCGTCACGCCGGCGCGCAGACTTGCCTCCATGGCCGCGAGGCCCGCCATGCCATCTGCCGGGGCCGCGAGCAGCAGCCGCGCGGGATCGAGCCCGAAGCGCATCAGCCCGGCGGGAAACAGGTCGGCATGCGGCGAGATCCACAGCACCGGCCCGGCCAGTCGCCCGAGGATGCGGGCCACGAACCCCGTGCCGGCCCCGCTGGAAGCCGCCTCCACCACCGCGTGCAGTGCGCCCAGCGCCAGCCCGCCGCCCAGGGCCGCATCGAGCGAGGCGGGACCGAGTGGCAGGCGTCCGTGGCGGGCCAGCGGCGGCAGTGTCGCGCGCAGCCGGGCGAGCGTGGCGGCGCCATGGCCGTCCGCATGGTGGGCGGGGTCGGGGGAGGAGGGTTTTTGTAGCATTGATGTTCACGTTATGTTCTTATGGATTCCGAATCGTCCCTCCCGAGTCAAGCGTTTCCGATTCGCCCCACCGCTGATGGCGGCGCGAATTCCTCTCGCCTTGCCCACGGCCCCGGTGCAAGTTCGGGTTGTGCGACGGCTTGTCCTGCTGCTGGCCGGCCTCGTCGCCGCGGTACCCGCTGCGGCGCAGAACCCGCCTGTTGGCGCAGGGGGCCCGGCCGGATGGTCTGTTGCCGGCCTATCGCCGGTGCGGGTGGACGCGGCGGTGGTGCTGCTCAGCGATGTCTCGAGCTCGGTCAATGACGGTGAGTTTCACCTGGAGAAGCAGGGCTATCGCGCCGCGTTCGCCGACCCCGGCGTGATCGCTGCCATCCGCTCCGGCGTGCGCGGGCGCATTGCGGTCGCCTACATGGAGTTCGCCGGCAGCAAGCAGCAGCGTGTCGTGGTCGGTTGGACGCTGCTCGCCACCGGCCACGATGCGCGCGGCTTCGGCCAGGCGTTGGCGGCGGCACCGCGCAGCTTCGCCGGGCGCACCTCGATCAGCGGCGGCATCATCGCCGCCCTCGCGCTGTTGCGCCAGGCTCCGTTCGTTGCGCAACGCGAGCTGATCGATGTCTGCGGCGACGGTGCGAATAATTCCGGTGTCGCCATTGCCGAGGCGCGCGCCGCGGCGAGGCGTGCGCATGTCACGATCAACGCGCTCGCCATCATCAACAACTGGCCGGAGGGATATCTCTATGGCAGCTATCAGATTCCCGGCGGCCTTGCGAAATACTTCCACGACAAGGTGATCGGCGGTACGGGCAGCTTTGTGCTCGAGGCAAAGAATTTCGTGAGTTTCGCCAAGGCGATGCGCCGCAAGCTGCGCCAGGAAATCGCGCTGCGATAGGGCGTGCCCCGCGCGGGCGCGCCTGATCGGCCGCGGGGGGTTGAGGTATCGCCGCCCGGCGCGCAGGATCGCATCTTCCAAGGGAGAATTCGGAATGGAAATTCGCAATCTCGGTGCGAGCGGTCTGCGTGTCTCGGCGATCGGGCTCGGCTGCAACAATTTCGGTGCCCGCATCGACCAGGCCGCGACCCGCGCGGTGATCCACGCGGCTCTCGATGCCGGCATCACGCTGTTCGACACTGCGGACGTCTATGGCGAGCGCGGCGGCTCGGAGAGCGCGATGGGCCAGGTGATCGACGCCTCGATGCGTAAGCGTATCGTTCTGGCCACCAAATTCGGCATGCCCATGGCTGACGATGCCGAGCATCAGGGTGCCTCGCGCAGCTGGATCGTACGCGCGGTGGAGGACAGTCTGTCGCGGCTCAAGACCGACTGGATCGACCTCTACCAGCTGCACCGGCCGGACCCGCGCACGCCGCTCGCTGAGACGCTGCGGGCACTCGACGATCTCGTGCGCGCGGGCAAGGTGCGCTATGTCGGCGTGTCCAACATGCCGGCCTGGCAGGTGGTGGAGGCGAACGCCATCGCGCGCGAGATGGGGCTTACCGCCTTCGTTTCCTGCCAGGACGAGTATTCGCTTGTGGTGCGCGGGGCGGAGGCGGAGCTGATGCCGATGATGCGCGCGCACGGGCTCGGCCTGCTGCCCTATTTCCCGCTCGCCTCGGGCCTGCTCACCGGCAAGTATCGTCGCAACGCGCCGCTGCCGGAGGGCGCGCGGCTGACCAAGACGCAGCGCCTGGCGGATCGCTATCTTACCGAAACGAATTGGGCGCGCGCCGAAAAGCTCGCCGACTACGCCGAGGCGCACGGCCATACGCTGCTAGAGCTGGCGTTTGCCTGGCTGTTGGCCAAGGCGCCGGTTGCAAGCGTCATTGCCGGTGCAACCAGGGCCGAGCAAATCCACCAGAACGCCGCCGCCGGTGCCTGGGCGCTGGATGCGGCGGCGGTCGCGGAGATCGAGGCGATCAGTTAGGGGAGTGGCGATGAGAAGGCTGGCGGGCAGGTAAGTCAGCCGCCAGGAAACCGGCGGGCCTGATCAAACCGTCATCGATTCGATCAGGCTCGCCGGGGTTGCGGCGCTACTTGCCGCGTGCCTTCTTGGCGGGCTTGTTGCTGGCGGCGGCGGCGGCGGTGAGCAGGCGCTTCAGCTCCGCGAGCAGTGCCTCGCCCTTGCGCGTGCGTGTCACCAGCACGCTGCGGCGGTCCGCTGGGTCCGCGGCGCGCTTGACGAAGCCGAGATCCGTCAGCCGATCCAGCGAGCGCGTGATCGCGGGCTTGGAGACATCGAGACGCGCCGCCAGGCCACGCACCGTGTGCGGCCCATCCTCCAGATAGCAGATCAGGAAGACAACGAGCTGGCGAGCCGAAAGGTCGGGGCCCTCACGACGCACCATTCCCAGGATTGCGTCGCGCAACACGCCCGGAAGTTTGTCGGGCAGAACAGCAGATGCCATCGGCGTCTCCTTATCGGATCGGTTCACAGGATCACGTTGGCGAATGTATCAGAATTCGTCGCGACAACGAAAGGGCATCGTTACATCTTTCGATCAAATTTGTTTTGATGCAATGACAATCTCGAAGTTGAGCCCGTAACGGTATGATTCTGCGATAAATCTTTCGCGGAGAATTGTGCGATTGCGAAACGCAACGCGGACATAACAGGCCATGGTCGCCAGGCGGCGTTGCCGTGGCTGGTCGCGGCGCCGTGTTCCGGTGCCCGGCGCCGGGGGGCGATGCCCGGCTCACGGCGCGGGTTCCGGTGCTTTACCCCGTGATTTCTCGCCGGCGCCAGGAGCTCTGGCGCATGGCGGGCAGGTGGGCCATCCTCTCCTCATGCGGCCCGAACCGTCCCAGACCGACCCCAGCGACGCGGATGCGCCCGTCGCCGCCGGCCCCGCCGCCGCCCGACCCGTTGAGCCGGGGCCGTTCGCGCTTGCCGAACAGGCGCGGATCAACCCCGCGCTGGGGCCGTTGCTGGCCGCCGCCGGCCGTGCGGCCGCGCCGCGGCCCGCCGCCGGGACGCTGCAGGCCGAGATCCTGGCCCTGCACGAGGCAGCGGGCGCGCTGATCGCCGCTCCCACGGATGCCGGCGCGCGCGGGGCGTATTTCACGGCGCTGATGCGCTTCGCCGGGTCGCGCACCGGGCATGGCCATGCGCTGCTGCCGGAACTCGGACATCCGCTCGCGTTTCGCTGCGCGACACCGGACGTGCCGGCCATCGCGCGCTGTTTCCATGGCGGGTTCGCTTCCTTCCCCCTGCGCTCGCAGCCGCGGCGCATCCTGGTGCTTGGCGCGGGGTGCGGTTACCTCACCGTGGCGCTCGCCTGCCGTTTTCCGGAGGCGGAGCTGGCCGCGGTGGAACCGCTGCCGGCGTTGCAGCGGCTGTTGCTGCAGAACACCGCGCCCTATCGACGCACCCGTGTCGTCGGGGCCGCGGTGTGGCATTCGCCGTCACGCATCGGGCTGATGCGTGAGGACGCGGCCGGCTGGCTCGCGCGGTTCACCGACCGGTTGCCCCTCGAGGCGCGGCGCATCCGCGCCCACACCGTTCCCTCGCTGCTGGAATTGCTGGGCTGGCCGGCGGCGGACCTCGTCGTCGCGGACTTCCCGGGCGCGGCGCAGATGCTGCTGCCGGTGCCCGGGCAGCTCTGGGTCGAGGCGCTCGACGCGTTGGCCATCGTCCGCCATCCGGAGCCGCTGGCGGAGCCACCGGCGCCGCTCGACCCGGCGCTGCTGGAGGCGGGGGCGTTTGCCGTGCGCACCCACGAGGTCGAGCGCCACGCGCCGATCGATGTCGCGGAGCGGCTCAACCCCCGTCACCTGCCGGTCCTGGCGCCACGCCGCCTGTCGCTGATCCAGGAGGAGCCGGGGGTGGCGCCGCTGCGGGTGGACGGTGCGCTGCGCGAGCCCTGGGGGTTCTTCCTCCTGGGCGATGGCGGGTTTCAGCTTCATGCGCCGGCACCTGGCCAGATGGCGCGGGCCGTGTTCCCGCGCACGCTCGCGGGCCATACGCGCATCGAGACCGGGCTCGCCCATGCCGGGCCGGGCGGGGAGAAGATCCGCTTTACGGTCAGTCTGGTGAACGAGGCGGGTGAGACGCTGGCGACCGAGACGCAAACCCTCGCCGCAGGGGTCACGGCGCGGCTGGTGCTCGGCTTTCCCCCCGCCAATGGCCGCTATCGGGCGGTGCTGGCGACCGCCATGGAGGACGGCGCACCGCATAACGGCTTCGCCTGGGCCCGGTTTCTCGGGCCGGTTTTTTCCTGACGCCCGATGATGGCCGGGCGACACCTCCGACGGTGCCGCCCGATCCTGTCTCTCGTCAGAGCCCGTTGGCGCGGTTGTTGTCGAGCTGCGCCTTGGTCAGGCGGAAGCCGGCATAGATGTGGTAGCCGGCCGCGGATTGGTCCGCGCCGACCGGGAAGCGGAGGTTGATCGGCTGGCCCACCAGCGTCATTTTGTCGACATTCGGGGCAAAAACGCCCTTCACCACATAGTCCTGCTCGTCGAGGATGGTCTTGCCGCGGGTCGCGGCGACGAAATAGTGCAACTCGACGTTCCGCCCGGTGGCCGCGGGGCCGCGTTGCACCGCGAATTCCACCCGCATCTGGGCGCCGACGGCATGCGCGCCAACGAAGCGGCAGCTGGCCGGCACTGCCTCGATGCGCGCCGCGAGCACCAGGTTGCGGATGTCGCTCTGGTTGCTGTTGCCCTTGACGTCGAGCAGGCTGGAAGCGCCCTGTATCAGCGAGAGCTGCGGGCACGCGGGGGGAAAGCCGGTCGGCGTGCAGCCGGCGAGAGCCATGGCCGCAAGTGCGCCCGCCAACCCCCTGGCGCCAAACCGCCAACGTCTCGGCCGGGCCGCTGTCGCGCGCTGCCGTTTATCTCCGCCGTCCATCGCCATGGGGCCTCCGTCCTGATGCGGCTGTTGTCAGCCGTTGCACCTCCATGCCGCGCATTGCCGGCAAGGGGAAGGGCCTCTATGTCTGGCGCGCCTGTCATGCCGCCTCGGGCGCCGCCGCTACCCGCGGCCATGCCCGCGACCACGCCGGAGCCGCCCAACCCCGATGCAAGCCGATCCCGCCGTCGCATCCACCGATCAGCCTGCCCCCGCGCTGCCGCGCCTGCGGGTGCTGCTGGCCGCGCCGCGGGGCTTCTGCGCCGGGGTGGACCGTGCCGTGCGCGTGGTGGAGGAAGCGCTGAAGCGTGAGGGAAAGCCGGTCTATGTGCGCCACGAGATCGTGCACAACCGTGTTGTCGTCGGGGCGCTGGCTGCCCAGGGTGCCGTCTTCGTCGAGGAGCTGGCCGAGGTGCCGCAGGGTGCGCGCGTGGTGTTTTCCGCGCATGGGGTCGCGAAATCCGTGCCGGTCGAGGCCGCCAGGCGCGGGCTCACGGCTTTCGACGCCACTTGTCCGCTGGTTTCCAAGGTGCACCGCGAGGCGGAACGGCACGCGGCGGCGGGGCACCACATCCTGATGATCGGCCATGCCGGCCATCCGGAGGTGGAGGGCACGATGGGCCAGGTGGCGCCGGGGATGATGACGCTCGTGCAGTCCGTGGCCGAGGCCGAGTGCGTGGCGCCGCCCGCGGGCCCGCTCGCCTTCGTTACGCAGACGACGCTGTCGGTGGACGACGCCGCGGAGATCGTCGCGGTGCTGCGGCGGCGTTTCCCGGCGATCGAGGGGCCGACCAAGGAGGATATCTGCTACGCCACCACCAACCGCCAGGCCGCGGTGCGCGCGGTCGCTGCCGAGGCGTCGCTGGTGCTGGTGCTGGGCAGCGCCAATTCCTCCAACACCGTGCGGCTGTGCGAGGTGGCGAGCCGGGTCGGGGCTGCAGCCCATCTGCTTGAGGGACCGGATGCGCTCGACTGGTCGATGCTGGAACGGGGAGCGAGCAAGGGCGAGAATGTCATCGGCATCACCGCCGGGGCCTCGGCGCCGGAATCGCTGGTGCAGGGCCTGCTCGCCCGGCTTGGCGAGCGTTATGCGCTCGACGTCGAGGAGCGGCGCGTGACCACCGAGGACGTTACGTTCAAGCTGCCGACGGCGTTCTCGGCCTGATGGCAACCCCAGGCGCTGATGGCGGCCTCGTTCGGATGGGGCCCTGGTTCTGATGGCGGTGTACACGGAGGTCTCGGACGAGGCGTTGGCGGCCTTCCTCGGCGACTACGCGATCGGCGCGCTGGTCGCGTTCCGCGGCATCGCGGAGGGTGTGGAGAACAGTAATTTCTCGCTGCGCACCACGCAGGGCGACTTCATCCTCACCCTCTACGAGAAGCGGGTGGATCCCGCCGACCTGCCGTGGTTTCTCGGCCTCATGCAGCACCTGGCGGCGAACGGCATCGCCTGCCCGCGGCCGGTCGCGGCGCGCGATGGCGAGGCACTGCGCCGCCTCGCCGGCAAGGCCGCCGCGGTCACCACGTTCCTGCCGGGTATCTGGCCACGCCGGGTGCGGCCCGAGCATTGCGCGCCGCTGGGTGCGGCGCTCGCGGCGCTGCACCGGGCCGGCGAGGGCTATGCGCCCACGCGCGCCAATGGCCTCGGGCCCGGTGCCTGGGGGGAGTTGCTGGAGCGTTGCGACACCACGCGCGCGGCCGGGCGGGAGATGGCGACAGTCGCAGCGGCGCTGCGCGCGGCGCTGCCCCCGATCCTCGATGCCTGGCCGCGGGCGCTGCCGGCCGGACATATCCACGCCGACCTGTTCCCCGACAATGTGTTCTTTCTGGAGGGGCGCGTCTCCGGGCTCATCGACTTCTATTTCGCGGCCACCGATTTCTACGCCTATGATCTCGCGGTTTGCCTCAATGCCTGGTGTTTCGAGAGTGATGGTTCCTATAACGTGACGAAATCCCGAGCCCTGATCCACGCCTATGACGCGGTGCGCAAGCTGCTGCCGGCCGAGCGCGCGGCGCTGCCGGTGCTGGCGGCGGGCGCGGCGCTGCGTTTTGCCGCGACCCGGCTCTATGACTGGATCAACACGCCCGCAGGCGCGCTGGTGACGCGCAAGGACCCTGTCGAATATCTGCGCCGGCTGCGCTTTCATCAGGCCGCTGCGGGCGAGGCGGCGTATGGAGTCTGAGCCGGTCGAGATCTGGACCGATGGCGGCTGCAAACCCAATCCCGGCCCGGGCGGCTGGGCCGCGATCCTGCGGCGCGGCCAGCACGAGCGGGAGATTTCAGGCGCCGAACCCGTCACGACCAACAACCGCATGGAGCTGACGGCGGCGGCGACGGCGCTGGAGGCGCTGAAGCGCCCCTGCCGTGTGGTCGTGCACACCGACAGCGAATATGTCCGGCTCGGCATCACGCGCTGGCGGACCGGCTGGGTGCGCCGGCGCTGGCGCAACGCGGCCGGCGACCCGGTCGCCAACATGGACCTCTGGCAGCGCCTGCTCGCCGCCGCGGAGCCTCATGCGATCGAGTGGAAATGGGTGCGTGGCCATGCCGGCGACGAAATGAACGAACGGGCGGACCAGCTCGCCACCGCCGCCCGCGAGGCGGCTGGCGGTCGTTGATCAAGTATATCGGCTCCAAGCGCGCGCTGCTGCGCCATATTCTCGCGGCCATCGCTGCCATCATGCCGCCCGATGCGCCGGGCGGCGCCGTCGTCGCCGACCTGTTCTCGGGCACCGCGCGGGTCGGTCATGCGCTGAAGGCGGCCGGGTATCGCGTCATCGCCAACGACCACAACGCCTACGCCGCCGCACTTGCCCGATGCTACGTGCAGGCGGATGCCGAGCGATGGTCCGCGACCGTGCCGGCGATTCTTGCCGAGCTCGCGCGGCTGCCGGGCCGGGCGGGGTATTTCACCGAAACGTTCTGCCTGCGCTCACGCTTCTTCCAGCCGAGGAACGGCGAGCGGGTGGATGCGATCCGCGAGGCGATCGTGGCGATGGGGGCCGAGCCGGAGCTGGAGGCGATCCTGCTGGTCTCGCTGATGGAGGCGGCGGACCGGGTGGACAGCACCGCGGGCCTGCAGATGGCCTACATGAAGCGCTGGGCGCCGCGTGCCTTCAACGATCTGGAGCTGCGCATGCCCGCCCTGCTGCCGCGCCCGGCCGCCGGCGCCTGCCGCGCGCTGATGGGCGAGGCCGAGGATGTGGCGGCGGATATCGAGGCGGATATCGCCTATCTCGACCCGCCCTATAACCAGCACGCCTATCTCGCCAATTATCACGTCTGGGAGACGCTGGTCCGCTGGGACAAGCCCGAGGTCTATGGCATCGCCTGCAAGCGGCTCGACGTGCGGCGGCGCAAGAGCGCGTTCAACGCCAGGGGCGCGATCGGGCCGGCGCTGGCCCGCACCATCGCGGCGTTGCGCGCGCCGGCGCTGGTGGTCTCGTTCAACAACGAGGGGTATCTCGCCCGCAACGAGATCGAAACGATGCTCGCCGGGCGTGGGCACGTGCAGGTGATCGAGCTCGACCACGCGCGCTATGTCGGGGCGCGCATCGGCATCTACAGCCCGGCCGGCAAGAAGGTCGGGCGCGTCTCGCACGTGCGCAACAAGGAGCTCCTCTACGTGGTGACGCCCCGGCCGGTGGCGCTGGAGGCGCTCGCCGCTACAGCGCCGCGAGCACCGCCTCGGCGCGGCTCACGTCGAAGCCGCCAGGGGCCTCCACCGCCAGGTGCTTGACCACCCCGTCCTCGGCGATGAGGGCGAAGCGCTGGCTGCGCACGCCGAGGCCGCGGGCGACCAGGTCCAGCTCCAGCCCCAGCGCCTTGGTGAACGCGGCCGCACCGTCGGCCAGCATCACGATGCGCCCATCGACGCCCTGGTCCTTGGCCCAGGCGCCCATGACGAAGGCGTCGTTCACCGCCATGCAGACGATGCTGTCGACATGCTTCGCCTTGATCGCGTCGATGTTCTGGATGAATCCAGGCAGGTGCTTGGCGCTGCAGGTGGGCGTGAACGCGCCGGGCACCGCGAACAGCACCACGCGGCCCTTGAACAGGTCGTCGGTGGCGACCTCCTTGGGTCCATCGGCACTTGCCATCGCGAGCTTCATCGACGGCAGCTTGTCCCCGACCTTGATCATTCTTGGCTCTCCGTTCGTACGTTGGTTGGTCCCGATCCCGCCGCCGGGCTGTCCGATCCTCGGCAGGGGGCCATTCCTGACTTGGCCACTCCTAGCTTGCCTTGGTGCGGCTGTCACGGCCGGCCGCGCCTTGCGTTCGCCGGCCGCGCCTTGCGTTCGGTGGACTTGCGCGTTGCCGGGTGCGGCGCAACATTCAGCGCATGAAAGAGCCATCCCCGCCATCGACACCGGCGCCGCCCGATGGTGACAATCTCACCGGACAGTTGCTGATCGCCATGCCGGGCATGGAGGACACGCGTTTTATCCAGAGCGTGGTCTTTCTTTGCGCTCATACGGCGGAGGGCGCGATGGGGCTGGTGCTGAACCGCCCGCTCGCGGCCCCGAGTTTCGAGGATCTGCTGCAGCAGTTGGAGATCAAGCCGCTGCCGCCGGCGCGCTCGATCCGGCTGTGCCTCGGCGGGCCGGTGGAGAACGCGCGAGGCTTCGTGCTGCACACGGCGGACTGGACCGGCGAGGGCAGTCTGCGGGTCGATGACAGCCTCGCGCTGACCGCGAGCCTCGACATTCTGAAGGCGATTGCCGAGGGCGGCGGACCCCGGGAGAGCGTGCTGGCGCTGGGCTATGCCGGCTGGTCGGCGGGGCAGCTCGACCGCGAGGTGCGGCACAACGCCTGGCTCACCGCGCCGGCTGACGCCGCGCTGCTGTTCGACGCCGACCACGAGACCAAGTGGCGCCGGGCGCTGGCCAAGCTGCGCATCGACCCCGCACATCTCGCCGCCGGTGCGGGGCACGCCTAAACCGCAGCACCCTCTACATCGCCGGGGCTTGGGTCTTCACCGCCTTTGCGCGCAGGTAATGCCGCTGCGCCTTGGCGCGGTTGCCGCAGGCGCCCATGTCGCACCAGCGGCGCGAGCCGTTGCGGCTGGCATCGAGGAACAGGTAGCGGCATTCGGGGTTGGCACAGGTGCGCAGGCGCGCACGGTTGCCCTGGGCCAGCAGATCGGCGGCGGACCACAGGACCGGCGCCAGCAGCGCCGCGGCCCCGGCGGGGTTTGTGCCAGGCGTGGTCAGCCAGGCAAAATCCTCGGCAAGAGTTGCGCGAGTGGGGGCCGCTGCCAGCGCCGCGTTGAGGGTGGCGAGGTCCGCCGCCGCCACCGGTCGGTCCTCGGCGCGGGCGGAAAAAATGCGATGCAGCAACTCGCGCAGTGCGATGCCGGCCGCGAGCAGGCTCGGTTGCGGCGCCAGCGGCCTGGCAGCGGTGTGCCGGGCGGCCCAGGCCAGCAGGTCGTCGAGGCTGTTCAACGTCTCCGTGGGCTCTGCCTTGCCACGCCAGAAGCGGGTGTTGACGAAGTCCAGGCCCGCCTCGGGCGGCAAGGCCGGACGTGATGCGTCTCTAACCGTCATAGGGGTTGACATCTCGCCAGGGGGTGCGCATGCTCGGAACTGCCTGACCGGTTATATAGTTACATTCCGCCCATAACAGGAGGCTTCCCATGCTCAGCCACGTCTCCATCGGTGTTCGTGACGTAGAGGCCGCACGCCGATTCTACGACCCCGTCATGGCGGCGATCGGTGCCAAATGCCTCGCCCATGGCGATGGCTATGCCGGGTACGGCACCACGGCGCCGGTGTGGTGGCTCAACATGACGGCGCATCCGGTGGCCGCGGACATGCGCTCCGGCCTGCATTTCTGCTTCGATGCGCCGAACCGCAAGGCGGTGGACGCGTTCCACAAGGCGGCGCTGAAGGCGGGCGGCCAAGACAACGGCAAACCCGGCCTGCGCCCGGATTATGGACCGGACTACTATGCGAGCTTCGCGATCGATCCCGACGGCTACCGGATCGAGGCGTATTTCGGCGGCGCGGCCTGATGCGAGCGTGCGTGAGACACGGAACGGGCCGTGTCTCACGCAGCGTTCGCTGGTTGAGGCCCCTGTCGGTCAGGCGGCCCGGCGGCGGAAGCGGCGGCGCTGCTGGCCGGCCGGGCGGGCGCGGACGTATTGCGGCATCGCTGCGGGCGGCTTGCCGGCGGCAGCCTCGCCGCTGGCGATGGTGATCGTGCTGCCGGCGACACGCTCGATCGCGCGCAGCGCCCGCGCCTCGGACGGATCGCAAAATGAGATCGCCTCGCCATGCGCCCCGGCCCGCGCGGTGCGCCCGATGCGGTGCACGTAGTCCTCGGCCTGCACCGGCAGGTCGTAGTTGATGACGTGGGAGACCGCCGTCACGTCGATGCCGCGAGCAGCGATATCGGTCGCGACCAGGATGCGGGCACGCCCGTCGCGGAACCGGTCGAGCGCCTTGATGCGCTGCGGCTGGCTCTTGTTGCCGTGCAGCGCCACGACGCCGTGGCCGGCACCCTCCAGCGCCTCGGCCACGCGGTCGGCACCGCGCTTGGTGCGGGTGAAGACGATGACGCGTTCCAGCGCCCGGTTGTCGAGCAGATCGACCAGCAGTCGCGCCCGTTCCGCCTGCGGCACGAAATGCACGCTCTGGGCGATGCGCGGCACCACGATCTCGGCCGGTGTGACTGCCACACGGACAGGGTCGCGCAGCATGGCGCGGGCGAGCTTGTCCACGGAATCCGGCATGGTGGCGGAGAACAGGGCGGACTGGCGTGATGCCGGCAGCGCCGCCGCGATACGGCCGATGTCGCGGCTGAAGCCGAGGTCGAGCATGCGGTCCGCCTCGTCGAGCACGAAGTAGCGCACGGTGTCGAGGCGCAGCTCGTGCGTGCTCATCAGGTCGCAGATGCGGCCTGGCGTGCCGACGACGATATCCGCGCCCGCGCGCAGGCGCTGTACCTGGGCATAGCGGCTCTGGCCGCCGATGACGGCCGCGACCTTCAGGCGCGGTTCACCGAGCGTCTTGAGGCTGTCGATGATCTGCAGCGCCAGCTCGCGCGTCGGCGCCAGGATCAGCGCATGCGCCGATTGCGGCCGGGTCGCGCTACGCGTGGTGTGCAGGTGGTGCAGCATCGGCAGGGCGAAGGCCGCGGTCTTGCCGGTGCCGGTCTGGGCGGTGCCGAGCAGGTCGCGTCCGGCGAGGAGGTGCGGGATGGCGTCGGCCTGGATCGGCGTCGGCACGGTGAAGCGCGCCTGCGCGAGAGCGCGCAGCAAGGGCTCGGCGAGGCCGAGGGAAGCGAAGTCAGGGGTCACGAAAATCTCCGGCGCCAGGCCGCGCACGTCGCGCGGGGCACAGATGCCCGCCTGCTCGCGTGAATGCGGGGCGAACGGATGAGGAAAAAGTGCCGGGCCAGGCGCGCCTTGGCGCGCCGATCACGCGTACGCCGGCAACGGACTGTGTATGGGCGTCTCGCGGCGCCGACGCAAGCGACCGGTGCTTGCCGAGACGCGGGGCAGGGATGCGCCGCCTGTCCGCGGTACCGCGCGTTCAGCGCCGCCAGTAGCCGCCGCGCCAACCCCAGCCCCAGCGCGGCCCCCAGCCCCAGCCGTAACCCACCACGACCGGCGGGCCGGCATAGACCGGCGGCGGGTAGTAGGCCGGATACGGGTAGCCGTACGGCGCGGGATAGGCGGCATAGCCCGGCGAGGGTGGCCGCACGCTGTCGCCGCGCGAGGCCATGCACTGGGCATAGGCGGTGTCGTAGCGGAACTGCAGGTCTCCGGCCGAAGCCTGGGCGTTGGAGGCGCCGATGGCGCTGCCGGCGAGCAGCCCGGTGGCGCCGCCGATCGCGGCCCCCGCACCGAGATTGCCGCTGAGCGAGCCGAGCGCCGCCCCGGCCGCGGCGCCGATGGCGGTGCCGGCGATGGCGGTTCCGGTCGCGTTCTGGCTCGCCGCCTGGGCGGTCGCCGTGCCGCCGCTGCTCTGGCTGGCATAGTTGCGGCAGGCCATGTCGTCCTGCTGGAAGGCGGCGAGCGACTTGCCCTTGCCCGGCATGGCAACGATATCGGGCCCGCTGGGCGGCGCCACCGCGCAGGCGGCGAGGGTCGCCGGCAGGACGAGCACCGGCAGGATGAAGGACAGCGAACGGCGGGCGATGCGCATGGCGTTGACCGCGAGGGAGGTTGACGTGATTCCCTCGGCTCCCGCCGCGGCAAATTGATGGCGGCCGCGCTGGCAGCCAACCCCCGGAAACCTGAAACTTTGGCAATCCGGCAGCGAGCAGGGGGCGCCCGTCATCGAGGTCGGTGCCGATCAGAGCAAAAACACTGCTCTCGCAGTTTCCCCGCGCCAGGGAGGCGGAATCTTGAGACGGGCGTCAGGCGCGCCGCGAACGCCGCACCGCAGCGAGGCCGATTAGCCCCGCGCTCAGTACGGCCAGGCTGGCTGGCTCCGGCACCGAGGGCGGCGGCGGGCCCTGCACGGTCGAGCCGACGGAGTTCGACGCGAAGCTGCCCGTCTTGCCGTTCAGACCGAGATCGGCCGCAAAATAATAGCCGCCCGCGTTCGTGGTGAACGCCGACAGGGAGATCGTGTCCACCGAGGGGACCGTCACGCTGAACGTGAGTGGGGCCTGCAAACCCTTTTTGGTCCCTGTTCCACACGTCGCGCATTCGAGGGCGTTGGTGAAGTTCCCGTAGGGAGTGCTGTCATATGGACCGGCCGACGAGGCCGAAGCGAATCCCCCGAGCGGTGAGGAGATCAGCGTCACCGTGGCCAGGCTGGCGATGCTGCTGTCGAGATTGAAGGCGAACGGGTGGTGCGGTCCGCCGGTGAATGCCCAGTCGAACCCGGAGGTGAGCGCGACGTTCACATCGACCTCCGAACTGCTGGCCTGGGTGAGCGTCACTGTGCCACCTGAACCCGCGATGCCCTTCGCGTTGATGCCGAGATTGAAGACTTCCTGGTAAGGGCTGGCATAGGCGGCCGATGTGGCGAGAAACAGCACGGCGGCGGCACGGACCAAAAAAAGCTGACGCATCGACGTCTCCCTCCAGCAACATTTTACATATGTACACGAAATTTAGATCGAGTCGAGTCCATGTTTCGCGACGTTTGTATCTTCCTTGGGCGAAGCCGAGCGTCAGCCGGCTTCGATCCACAGCCCCTCCATCGCGCGCGGTGCGCTTGGAATGGAAGGAACCGCGAGCGCGGGCGCGGAGATTTTACCCGCCAGCATTGTGCATCTAAGTTTTTTGCAACTTATAGCTGTTATCGTAAGTCTTACGCTCCATTTACGATCGGCTGACAGTGCTCGGAGGATAATACTTTTCTACCAAGGTCACTTCCTCATTGTTCGGCGGGGCAGCAGGGAGAAATGTTGTGCTGAATGGTTTCTGGACGATCGACATCACCGATTTCCGTGGCTTGAAGGCGCACGGCTTGGCGTTGCTGCGCGACGGCGCGGTGCTGGCGGACGGCGAGGCGCTGGACATCGCCGGCACCTATGAGGTGCAGGGCAATGCCATCATGGCGGCGCTGGATGTGGTGCTGCGTGGCCGCGACGCGAGCAACCGGCCCGTCGCAGAGCGTGTGCATCTGCAAGTGCAGGGCCACGCGATGGGGCATGTCGTCTCCGCCTCCGGCATCGATCTGAGCGATGCCGGACATCGCGCCGACGTGCGGCTGGAGTGCCGCGCCATCCTCGAGCGCGACCGGACGCCGATGCCGGCCGCCCGAAACGACACCGTCGCCGACGCCAGGGGCGGCTCGAACAAAGTGAACTCTTCCGGCGTCGGCGACCGCATGGCCGCACCGCCGCGTCCGCGCTTTGCCAAGGCACGTCTGCCCGGCGAGATTCGCGAGGAGGCGCGCGATGCACTCGCCGCCCTGGCGCTGCGCCAGCGTGGTGTCATGGCGGTGCGCCATGCTTCCCCCCGCGTCGCCGATGACGCGCCGGTCGGAGCCGGATGGAGCTGACCGTTTTCAGAACGATTTTGGAACGAAATCCTGTGTCGAGTTTTCTTGCAACGCATTCCCGGTCGTCGATCGAGCTCCGCCGCATTGTGACGGAGAGGCAAACCGCGGCGCCGGACCTCGACGTCGACGATGACGACGCGGGCAGGCTGCCTCGGCACATTGCCCTTCCGCTCATCCTGCTGGCCTCACTCGCCTCCTGGGCCATTATATTGCTCGCTGTGCTGTGGCTTCGCCGTTGGCTGGCGATAGAGGTTATTTGACCGGGGTGGTCACAACGTCGCTGGTGATCTGGCCGAACTGACCCCAGGGCGGGTGTTGAAGGCGGGGATGGTGATCCCTGGCACGATCTTGCCGACGGTGCGTGCGCTGCCGCCGCGGCAAACGCAACCATCGAAACGACGTGCATCCGTTCGATCGTCACCGACGTTTCGCGGACACCTCGTGCTGCGCCGATGCTGGGCCGGACGTGTCAGATCGGTATCCCGGGCGGCGGGCCCGAGGATTGCGGGACGGTACCCGGCCGAGTTCGCCCGCTACGGCTGCCAGCGCATCGGGAACAGGAAAAAGGATTCATCCGCCGTCGGTTGAAACACAACCTGCCGGCGTGCCGCGAACATCACGACGTCCTGGTAGAGCGGTACCACGGGGACATCCCTGTGAATAATCTCGAATGCCTTGGCATAATCCGCCAGCCGCTGTTTTGGGTCGAGCGCGGACCGCGCCTCGGTCAGGAGGGAGTCCACTGCCGGGTTCCTGTATTTTGCCCAGACGCTGGAACTGTCGAACAGCGGGAACATCGTGCCGTCCGCATCCTCGCAGCCGCAGGACCAGCGGAAGAAGGAAACGTCGCCTGCCTGCCGCGGCGCGCCCTCGCGCAGGTGCAGATAGGTTGCGAGGTCAACGGTCACGATTTTGGCATTGATGCCGACATTGGCCAGCATCTGCTGCAACGCCTGCACCACCCGCTGGTCGAACACCGGTGAGGTGAGGAACACGAATTTTGTCGCCGGCGTGACGCCAGCTTCCTTCAGCAATTGCCGGGCACGGGTGGGATTATAGCTATAACTGGGAATATTTGGGTCGTAGCCGAAGCTCGCCGGCGTCAGCGGTTCGTTGACCGGCTTGGCAAAACCACTCAGCAGTGCCTGGACAAGCACCTTTTTGTCGATCGCCATTGCCGCAGCTTCGCGCACACGGATGTCGCGCATCGGTCCCGACAGCGCGTTGAGCGCCAGCATCGTCACGCGCTCGGTTGGCGTCCAGAGCACCCTGATCTGCTTGTCGGACCGTAGCGCCCTGGCGTCGTCGGTGGATAGAATACGCGTGATATCCGCCTTGCCGGTGCGCACATCGGCGATGCGGGTGGCCTCTTGCGGAACCGGATGCATCACCACGCGAGGAAAGGGCGGCTTTCCGCGCCAGTAGCCGTTATTGGCGGCAAGGTCGATCTTCACCCCCTGGATGCGGGAGACGAAACGATATGGACCGCTCCCCATCGGGCTTTCGTTGAACTTCGCATTTCCGATCTTCTGCACATAGGCTTTGGGCACGATGGAAAGCTTGACCAGCTGGGCGAGCAGGACGGGATAGGGCGATTTGGTGGTGAGCGTCACCTGGTTGGGGCCGGTGACCGCGGCGCTGACAATCTGGTCAAACTGGCTGAGCTGCGGGCTTTTGAAGGCGGGGTCGGTGATGCGCTGGACCGAGAACACGACGTCCGCCGGCGTGAGCTTGCTGCCGTCCTGGAAGCGGACATCGTTGCGGATGGTGAAGACGATTTCGGTCGGTGACTTGTAGTGCCAGGCGGAAGCGACCTGGCCCACAATTTTGCCGGCAGCGTTACGGGTGACGAGGTTGTCGAAGATGTTGCGATAGACGGCGTAGGAATCGGGATCCCACTGAAGTTGGGGGTCCAGCGATGCAGGATCGCTCGCGAGATCGACGACGAAGCGCTGCTGATTGGCCCGAGCCGGCTGTGCGTGCGCGATCGCCCCGGCAAGCGCGATCGTTGCAACGCCATAGCGCATTGCGATTTTCACCGTCCACCCCCCTTGATATCAGAAGATCGTGAATATGCGGGCGACATCGCGAAAGAGTCCAGACCCATCAGGCACTTTTCACGCGGGCAGACGGATACTTCTCCTGGTCGATCTGGCTTGAGGCGACACGACGGCGCGTGACGCCACATGTCCGGCTGATTCTGTTGCCGATCGCGTCAGATCGGCATCCCGGGTGGCGGCGCCAGCGTGGCGGGTGCGCGGAAGGTTTCCGGCGAGCGCGCGAAGGCGGCGATGGCTTCCAGCGCGGCACGTCGGTGCGCGCGCGTCACCGCATCGGAGGATGCGGGTTCGGCGGCCAGCCAGGCCCGAAGATTCTCGATCGCTTCCGCCGCGATGGCGCGCACCAGCGCGGAGGCGCGCCCGCTCGCGGCAAGCGCCATCAGATGGCGCAACGCCACATGCTCTACGCGAAGCTTCACGCCGTGGGCGAGTCCCAGCTCCGCCGGCGCGAACCAGGTGGCGTCGAGCACTGCTTGCAAAACGTCGTGCAGGCCCGGCAGCGAGCCATCGCGCTGCTGATATTCCACCACGCGCCCGGCGCGATGGGCGTCGAGCAGCAGTGAGAGGCTGTGGGTCGCCGCACTCTCCGCGGCACCCAGCGGGTCGAAGGTAAGGCCGGTATGTCCCCGAAACGAATCGGGCGTCAGTCCGTATTCCGGTGGGCGTGGCGGCAACATCCGCAACAGCGTCTCGGGCAGGGTCAGCACCGCCGGCGCCACTGTCGCCAGCACCGCGGCAAGCCCGCGCCGCTGGTCCGCGCCTGGCACCAGGGCGGTGACGAGCTGACCGTCGCCACGCATCGCGTAGCGAAAATCGAGGCCGCCGACCAGCTTCACCGCGGCCTCCGTCTGGTAGCGGTGCAGGAGGTAGAGCGGCACCAGCACATCGGCCAGCAGCGCCATCGGCCTACCCGGCTTGATCGCCGTCTCACCGAAACGCGCCAGTGCGGCGGCGCGCACGTCGAGCACGCGCAGCAGTTCTTCCGCGGCGTCGCTGCCGGTATCCCAGTTATGCGCCTTCGGGTGCACGCCGGTTTCTGGCACGGCGTCCTGCTGCGCCATGGTGTAGAGGCCTGCTTGCGCGGCCTGTTCAAGAATACGGTCGAGCCCGGCCTGTTCTTCCGCCTCGCTCGTGCCCGGCGGGAACTGACAATAACCCCAGGTGATCGAGACCTCGTCCCAGCGTCCGATCCGCGTGCCATAGGCTTGCGAGAGATCGACGCGCCCGTTGCCGTCGAGCGTCAGCACCGGCGCAGGATAGTCGCAGACCGACATGTCCGGCCCGTGCGTGCTCGCCACGTGATTGTGGTCAAGCCCCAGTGTGTGCCCCACCTCGTGCGCGGAAAGCTGGCGCATGCGTGCCAGCATCATCGCCTCGACCTCGGGCGAGGGCGTGGCGTCGTCATAGGGTGCGGTCAGCGCCTCGGCGATCGCGCGCAGATGCCGCTCACGCCCGGCGGTGAGCGTGACGACGCCCTGCAGAATCTCGCCGGTGCGCGGGTCCCAGATCATCTTGCCATTGGAGAAGCCGCGCGTTGCCCGCGGCACCCAGTTGATCATGTTGTACCGGATATCGATGGGGTCGGCGTCTTCCGGCAACACCTCGACGCGAAACGCATCGCGAAATCCCGCTGCCTCGAAGGCCTGGTTCCACCAGCGCGCACCTTCGACAAGCGCGCTGCGCACCGGCTCCGGCGCGCCGCGATCGACGTAATAGACGATCGGCCGCAGGGGCGCGCTGACCGCGGCCGACGGATCCGCCTTTTCCAACCGATGTCGCAGGATGTAGTGCACATCGAGAGGTTCTTCTAGAGAACGGCCGAAATCGTGGAAGATCACGCTGCTGAAGAACGACGAGCGCGGGTCGAACCGCCGCGGCCGGTAGCCGGCATCGGGCAGGCGGATGAAGCAGTTGCGCACCCGTATCGTCACCGCGCGCGGATCGGGTGCCAGGGCGGCCATACCCTCCCGCCTCCCGTTGCCGAACCAGAACGGCAATTGCGCCGCGCGCGGATTGGCGAAGGTCAGAAGACTCTCTATCTGGGTGTTGCGCGGAAACGACCGTGTGCCCTCGGCTGCGATCGCGCTGCGGGCGGGATCGAGCGTGTAGGCGCCCTCGCCCGCGGCACCGAGCTGCCCGCCGACGTCGAAGCAGTCGCGCAGCAGGAAGGCGGTCGCGTCCACCACGCAGCCGTCGCTTTCCTCGCCGAGGATGTCGAATGCCCACAGCACGGATTCAGGAAATGCCTCGCGCACCGCGCGCTGCTGTGCTGGCTCGGCGGACGAGGTCCTCCAGGCATGGTTGACGCCGATCAGCAGCAGGCGAGATCCGCGCCGCTCGAACCGGATGATCGTTGGCCGGCTGAGATTGCCGCGCTCGAGCCGCAGATCGCCGAGCCCATGCGAGAGCCGCGTGAGATAGAGCATCTCCTGCGCCACCGGCACGACGATGCGCATCTGCCCGGCTGCGGCATCGTGGATCAGGGGTAAGAAACCCTCTAGCCGCTTCACCGGGCTGGAAAGGAGGAGGGAGAGGTCGGCGGCGTCCGGCGGACTTGCTGTTGTCATGACGCCGCCCAGTCTGGACCCCTCGTGTCGTGGGTCAACATGCGCGGGGATTGCCGTGGCACGCGCTGTCCGCAGCCGTGGCGGACCAGCATCCGGGGTATCACGTCAAGCCGGCGGGTGGCCATGCCGGGTGGCGGCGCGGGCGGTGTCTTTGTGGGATCGATCGCCTAGAGGACCCAAGCCGCCATAGGCCTAAATCGTTGCAACGATTGCGGTATTATGTAGCACCCGCCACCACGAGCAGCCTTCCGGTCAGGCGCTCCCATCCGCACCTCTGATGGGAGGTGTGAGGTGAGGTGGCCAGCGTTATTCATTGGGCTGTTTGTTTCCATCTTCGTCGCCGGCACTCAATGTGTAGCGTCGGAATCTGTAAGAGCCGATGTTAGGATCGGTAGGGTTGAAGAAGCCGCCCGGGCGCAAAATTTTGCCATCTACATTGAGCGGAAACTCGTAGGCGACGCAGCCTCCGATTTCAGTTTTCCCTCCCGAAAAATCTTTGTAGCAAACTTTCCACCAAAAAACAGAACTTTTTCGACCCTTCGATATTTCGCGCATATCCTCGTCTGTAAAAGAGCAGAGAAAATGAGGAATATATTCAAATGCACCCCCCGGTTCTACATATTCAATATACATAAGACTTTTATGGTATTCTGGTATCGTCGGCAAGGATCCATTGAGTGCAAAACCAATCCTTACATCAACGTCAAAGGCTGGCGTTCTTCCGTAATTAGTAAAAAAAAATTTTATAACAAAAAATTTAATATTCGGACTCTTTTCACATATCTGCCGCAATTCAGTTTTTGTTGGTTAAACAAAAGGCCGCTCCATGCCGATGACTGCATTGACGTGCAGTTTGATAGTTTTGGCGGTATCTTCAGCAATTCGCAATTGACGTTCGCCGGCATTCCACAGTTTGTCAGTGGACCACCAAAGAGTGCACGTAAAAGCCGCAATGAAAAACGTTCCGATAAGGGCGAAAAATCCGTTATGCCTATCGACCAACGCGATAGTGCATACCCCCTGACGAAGAACGAAATCCAAGACGACAAGGCGCTGATTATTGGAGTGTTCGGCGGCTTGTTGACCGGCTATATAGTGAATGCACTTTTTAAAGTCGGGTGCGATCTGATTTTCGGCAAAGAGAAAGACGGCGATGACAGCAAGGACAACTAGGCGGCGTGGACAAAGCGTATCCAGAGCCTGATGGCTGCGAGTTGAGCGAAGCCGAGGAAGCTGGTGGCAGTGTGATCGTAACGAGTTGCGACACGCCTGCTGTTCTTGAGCTTGTTGAAG
>JAJXXT010000093.1 GCA_021780935.1 Pseudomonadota bacterium | reverse complement strand
TGAGGCGGCTGCCAGCGGTGAAGACCTCGATCGGCACCGACACCGCATATTCGGAGAGGATCGCGGACAGGGCGCCGATGAAGACGCCCTTGCCGTTGCCGCCGGGACCGTAGAGGAACGCGAGCACCTCCTCGTTCACCTGCCCGGTGAGCAGGTAGCCGGCGAGACGTTGCAGGAACGCCATCATCTCCGCGTCATCGCCCGTCGCGTCGGCGAGGAACTTCGTCCAGAGCGGTGCCGCTGTTCCCTCTGGCGCGGGCGCGACGCTGCACTGGCGCGAGAGGTAGAGGCTCGGGTCGGCCGGGTGCGTCATGCCGGTGCGCAGGTCCACGACGCCGCCGGGAATGCCGAGGAGCCAAGGGTCGCGGTCCCATACCTCGTGCGAGATGGCGAGCCTGGGGTCGGAACGGGCGGCTTTCTCGACAGCGCCGGCAAAGGCAATCTTCGCCATTGCGGCGGGGGCATCGTTCACCCGGTCCCGCGCTGTGCGGACGAACTCCCGCGCCTCGTTGAAGACGCTGTTGCGCTCATCGGCAAGCCAGCGGTCATCGCGCCAAATATACCAGCGCCCGGCTGTGTGATCGAAAAGACACTGCCCGGCCTTGACCTTGGCAAAGGCAAGGGCGACGGCATCCTCGTTTGGCTCGACATGGCCGATGCCGGTCTCGGCGGCTTCTGCCGCGCGCCGTTTCGCCTCCGACATGTCGGGGAAGGCGTCCACCTATGCGGCCTCCTTGCACTGCGCGCTCACCCATCGGGCGACGCGCCAGATCTCCTCGCGTGTGAGCCCCTGCCGCTCGCCCTCGGCGAGTGCCGCGGCTTCGATCTCTTGCTGCGGGGCCTGCCGCCGGACCAGGCGGAACACCACGCGGGCCACGGCCTTGTTCGCGGCGTGGTTGCCGAGCTGGAACCGTTCGGCGAGCGCGACGAGTGCCTTCCGCCGATCGCCCCCGAAATCGAGGATCGTCGCCACGTCGAAGGCGTCGAGCGCGGTCACGCCGCAGCACCAGGCGGGCAGATTGTCCGCGTGCAGCGGGTCGGAGGCGTTGTGGCTGAACACCCGAGGCACGCCGCCGAGCGTCTTGATGTCGGCGCCGTAGCAGCCTGATGTCGAGTTGGGGTGCCGGTACTTGGCGCCAGCCCTGTCGTAGCCGTGCGAGCGGAGAACCGCGTCGAGATCGAGGTGCGGTCGGATTTTCTCGATCAGGCTCTCCTCCGGGTCGAAGCCGGCTGCGATCTTGGCCTCCCGGCGCCGCGCTGCTTCCGCGTTCGCCGCCGCCGCGATGCGGTCGGCCTCGGCCTGCCGTGCCGCGAGGACTGCCCCGGCGGTCTCGCGTATCCAGGCCGCATCGATCGGTGCGCCTTCAATGATCTCGGTCCGGTGCTCGTCGAGATCGTTCTCGCATGAGGGGAGGTAGAACAGGCTCGCCGGCGTGACCTTGCTGCGGTCGAGCACGCCGTCGAGCCGCAGGAGGTCGGCGATGACCTCGGGGGCGGGAAGCTCGGGGGCGATCGCCTCCGACAGCGGCAGGATCAGCCGGTATCGTGGCGCAGCCTCCGTATGGCTGTGCGTTGTGTATACCACCGCCGCCCACCCGGTGCCGCGGATGCGTGCCGTCACGGCGTCGAGGGGGGGCGGAAGCTCGCCGGTCTGCTTATTCGCGTCGCAGTCGAGTGCCACCGCCGAGCGTGCCACCACGTTGCGCTTGAGGCGCCGGACATGGCGCCCGTCAGGCTCGAGCGTGAAGCGGGACGGGACAAAGCAGGTGCCGTCCTTCGGCCCTTCGCGGCGGTAGTTGAAGATGGTGACGAAGTCAGCCCACGCGATGGTCTCGGGGTCGCCGATCGCGGGGCCGCTCGGGAACGCGGTCTCGAACCACGCCACCGTCAGGCGAAGCGGTGTAGCTTCGGGAGATGCGGCGCTCACTGCATGCTCTCCCGGTCGCGCTGGATCGGGTGTGCGCCGCCCGTGGGCCAGATCAACAACTTCGCGGTCTGCGCCGGAAGCGTCGCCATCCAGTCTTCCGCATAGGTCGAGCTGGTCTCGACAATGACGACGCGGCGAAGCTGCTGCGCCCAGCCGATGGCCACCTCGTAGTGGCTTGCCTCGCCACCAGCCGCGTGGATCAGCGCTCCGCTTGCCCAGTATCGCAACAAACGCCGCGTGCCAGGCCAGCCGGCGGGGCCGGTGGCCATATCGTCGTCGTCGCCGATCACCACGACGGCCGGCTTGCCGATCGGCGCCATCTCCTCCGGGAGCAGCTTCGCGCCACGGTCGAGTTCGAAATAGGCAACGTCGCCGGATCGCGCCGCGCGGAGCAGGGGAAGCTTCCATGGCGTCAGCGTCGCCACCTCCGCAATCACGCGGTCGATGACAGCAGGAGGCAGCGCGCTCATCTCGCGCCAGTCGAAGCGCTTGGCGGTGGCGCTCATCAGAACCCCCACCAGTTGGCGGAGTCGAAGCCGCCCGCCTGCCCGTAGCTGCCGTGACCGTTTTTGCCGCGCATGTCTGCCAGCTTGGCGATATCGGACAGGCGCAGCGGTCGGGGCTGTGGCGCGGTCGAGTACGACGCAGGCGGAACGAACACCGCTTCCGCTGCTTCTCTCGCGCTGAGAGGGTCTAGCCTTTTGGAAGAAAGCATCGACAGAACCTCATGGTTCTGCCGGCGAAACTTGACGCAGAGCGGAAAATCTCTATGTTAGTCGTGTCGTCGTCGAGATTTTCCAGCCCCCGCCCGGTGCCCGCCGGCGGGGGTTTCTCGTTCAGGCCGCCTGCTTCGCGTATTGCGGGCGCCGCGCGGCGAGGTTCGCGATCCAGTCGGACACCTCGTCCTCAACCCACGCGATGCGCTTGTTGGACAGCGCGACGGGGGCCGGGAAGCGATTGTCCGCGATCAGCCGGCGAAGGTGCTCCCGCGTGTACGGCACGCCGCGTTCGCGGAGCTGGGGGTATGAGAGAAGCCTCATGATGACCTCACGTTGTGATATCGTGAGGCGATTAGGGGCCTGCCGTTACATGGGTCACGGAGGTGAATAATCGGGAATTTTTCAATCGCTGATTTTTTGTCTCAGGACCTGGGCGACGGCCTCAGAGGTGATCGCCTCTCCAGTCACAAGCCTAATGACTGTGGCGACGACCTTACACAGAGGCGCCGATTCTTTGGTCTTGGAAATCTCCTTCCAGCCGGCTGAGGCGAGCACAGCTTCAACGTCCTCCGCACACCACTCCACGAGAAAGTTGCGGATTCGGGGATTCGGTCGGCCGCGTTTGGGAGGTTCGCTCCCACTCGACACCAGGTAAACCATCATTTCCTGACAAACGGCCCTCCAAGGTATTTCGTTTTTGCGGTAGCGCAGTTGTGGATAGGCTTCGACAAGACTCGCCGTGGCTTCCACAAGTGCACGAGCCGCGGGCCAAATGTGTGCTTCTGCTTCCCGGACTTTTGCTGCGACGGCTTGCATTTCCGGAGGCGGACTAAAGAGCGAAGCACGCCATTGGGTCGCCCTTTCGTTGATCCAGTCGGCCAACGGTTGGCATTGCTCCAGTGTCGGAACGCGCTCCACTTTTTCGATCGATGCTTCGAAAAATCCTCTTACAGTTTCAGTCGTTATCGTGTCTCGGCGTCCCAGAAGAGGACTGCTCACGCCACCCTCCGCTTGCGCGCACTCTCGATCGTGGCGACATCCGCCGGCGGCTTGGGCGCGACGATGCCGCGCAACCGCTGCTCCCAAAGCAGCAAGCACTCGCGCTTCTCGGCCGCGTAGCTGTGCAGGTCATAGACCTTGTGCAAACCGGGCCGAGCGTGCGCGATCACCGCCTCGCGGACCACGTCCTGCACCGGTAGCGCCGAGAAGTTGGTGCGCACGGTGCGGCGCAGATCATGGAGCACCCAGCCCTCTACGCCGCTCAGAGCGTCGAGCCGTTCCTTGGCCCTTGAGAATCCATTGACAGCCTTCTGGCCGTTCGTCGTGCTGAACACGTAGTCGCCGCGGGTGAAGCGGGGCAGGGACCGCAGCAGCGCCAGCGCATCAGGGGCGAGCGGGATCAGGTGCGCCCGGTCCGACTTCATTCGCGCGGCGGGGATCAGCCATGTCGCGCCCTCAAGATCGACCTCGGACCAACTCATCCCGGCGACCTCGCGTTCACGTTGGCCGGTCAAAATCATGAGTTTGAATAGTGGCGCATAGGGGTACGCCAAGGGCGCGGCGGCATCGCGCTTTACGTCGCGTCGCCGAGCCTCCGCCAGCGCTTTCGCCCCCGGAGGCCCACCGCAAGCCTCCCAGATCGCCCGCAGTTCCTCGTCGCGCAGCACGCGATCGCGGGTCACCTTCTTGCCGATCAGCGCCGTGGGCGAGAGATTCCCCACCGGCGAGAGCGTCAATCCGAACTCGCCGGTGCCGATCGCCCAGCGGTAGAGCGAGCGCAACCACTCGAACGCGGAGCGCGCCTGCTCCGGCGTCCCGCGCTTCACGATGGCCCTGATGGCGGCCGCGGCCTCGTCCGGCATGATCTCCGAGGCCGGGCGCACCCCCCAGCGCTTCACGAACTCGCCCTCCACGATGCGGCGAGCCTTGTCGCCGTGAGCGAGCTTCACGGCGTGGCGCGTCAGGAACTCCGCCGCCACCTTGCCGAACGTCGCCTCCTGCGCGCGCTCCTGGGCGGCACGGTCGCGCGCCTCTTGCACCCGGGGGTCGATGCCACGCCCGATCAGGTCCAGCCACCGCCGGGCCTTGTCGCGCGCCTCGGCGAGCGTCAGGGCGCCGTGAGCGATCGGCTCACCCGGAGGGGCAGTCTCGCCTTCCGGCGGCAGGTAGCAGTCGCCAAGGGCTCGCCGGGTCGGATGCGTTGGATTGCTGGGGAAGCGCACCACAAGATTCCATGAGCGGTGGCCGCTTGCGAAAACCCGGAGCGCTAGACCGGGCACCACGCTGTCGAAGTAGTCGCGGCGTCCGCCGCGCGCGGCCTTTGCCTCCGCGATCCGGTCCTTGGATCGGATGAATCTGTCGGTCAGACCAAGTCGTGCCATCGCACCGTCTCCAGACGGGGCAACATCAGGGCAACGGAATTCGCCGCCTTATGGTGTTGCGCCATGTCGCATCATAAGGGAAAGCGCAGGGCGAAATGCAAGAGGAAAACAGGGGTATTACCAGAAAATGTTGCCCCAAGTTTCTTGGTGCGAGGCTCCGTTGGGTTTCTCATAACGGCTTGGTC
Source organism: Pseudomonadota bacterium (assembly GCA_021780935.1). The sequence goes on along the minus strand of JAJXXT010000093.1, from coordinate 4,097 downwards.
GCAGGTTCGAGCCCTGCCAGGCGCATCGTAAAATCAGAACACCCGGTCCGCGGCCCGACGCGCCGGGCCGCCCGCCGGGCGCGGCTAGAGCGATATCCGACCGGATGGACTCAGCTGGTCGGATTTCCGGCTCTTGCAAACGTGGAATCTTGGGAAACTTCGAATCCGGAGCAAGTTATCGCCGATCTGCCTGAGCCGGACAGGCTCAGACAGACCGGAGGTTGCCCTAATGCTGGCCTGGCGGAATATAGGCTGCGGTGAGCTTGATCCGCTTCTCCATGATCGCCCGCATTTGGGACATGGCGTACAGCGGCGTCAGATGCGCATTTTGTATCGCGCCCGAGGCGACCCCGACCCCGATGACCGCCGGCGCCATTTCGGGGTCCGGAACATCGAAAATGTAAATGACGCCAGGTCCATTTTCGGGGCGCAGGTACGCCGAAACGAGCTTGCCGCCCGCGGCGGCAACCAGCTTCGCGACCGCGGCCTCGCGGTCGGTCTTCGGGTCGCTCGCCATCGCGTTCAGGGCTTGTGCCGTGTATTCGGCGGTTATGCAAAACAACATCGGATTCCCCCTTTTTATTTTTTTGCTGCCGCTTTGATCGGCGCGACGCAATCTTCTAACCCGTTCTATTCCGGTGATGGAAGATAAATCAGCGCCTGCCCTGTCCCCGCGCCCCGCTGTGCGCGTCCTCGCGATGCCCCTCCAGGGGGCGGAGCTGGCAGCCAGGACCGGGGCGCCGCCGCCTGGGTCAAGCTGCGCTTCACCGCGGCGATCTCCTCCTGACGGCTGGTTGCCGGTCCGGGCCCTGCCGGGCGCATCGCATCCCTGTCGCCGCGAGGGGTGACGACGCCCGCAAACGCTGGCATGACCCGCCCGCGCCCATCCCCATCCACCGGAGCCTGCCGATGCCCGCCTACCAGTACGTCTATGTGATGAAGGACCTGACCAAGAACTTCCCGGGCGGCCGGGAGGTCTTCAAGGGCATCACCCTGTCCTTCCTCCCCGGCGTCAAGATCGGCGTGCTCGGCGTCAACGGCGCCGGCAAATCGACCCTGCTCAGGATCATGGCCGGAATCGAGAAGGAGTACGGCGGCGAGGCCTGGGTGGCCGAGGGCGCGCGCGTCGGCTACCTGGCGCAGGAGCCGCAGCTCGACCCCGATCTCACCGTCGCCGGAAACGTCGGCCAGGCCTTCGGCCCGCTCAAGGCCGCGATCGCGCGCTTCCACGCGATTGCCGACGCCTTCGCCGAGCCGATGGACGACGAGCGGATGAACGAACTGCTCGCCGAGCAGGCGGAACTGCAGGAGACGATCGATGCCGGGGACGGCTGGGAGCTCGACCGCCGCATCGAGATCGCGCTCGACGCGCTGCGCTGCCCGCCGCCCGACAGTGCCGTGACCACCCTCTCCGGTGGCGAGCGCCGCCGGGTCGCGCTCTGCCGCCTGCTGCTGGAAAAACCGGACCTGCTGCTGCTCGACGAGCCGACCAACCATCTCGACGCCGAGAGCGTCGCCTGGCTGGAAAAGACCCTGCGCGACTATCCCGGCACGGTCCTCGTCGTCACCCACGACCGCTACTTCCTGGAGAACGTCACCAACTGGATCCTCGAGATCGAGCGTGGCCGCGGCTATCCGTTCGAGGGCAACTACTCCTCCTGGCTCGACCAGAAGCGCAAGCGCCTCGCCCAGGAGGAGAAGGAGGAATCCGCCCGCCAGCGTGCGCTGGCCGCCGAGCAGGAATGGATCGGCACCTCCGCGCGCGCGCGCCAGACCAAGAACCGCGCCCGCATCCAGCGCTATGAGGAGATGCTCGCGAAGTCGCAGGAGCAGGTCGGGGGTGTGGCCGACATCGTCATCCCGCCCGGGCCGCGCCTCGGCGGCACGGTGATCGAGGCCGAGGGGCTCACCAAGGCTTATGGCGATCGCGTGCTGATCGAGAATCTGAGCTTCAAGCTCCCGCCGGGCGGCATCGTCGGCGTCATCGGTCCCAACGGCGCCGGCAAGACGACATTGTTTCGTATGATCATCGGTCAGGAGCAGCCGGATTCCGGTACGCTGCGGGTCGGCGACACGGTGAAGCTGGGCTACGTGGACCAGAGCCGCGACAGCCTCGATGCGGAAAAGAACGTCTGGCAGGAAATCTCCGGCGGCACCGACGTGATCTATCTCGGCAAGCGTGCCGTGCCGTCGCGCGCCTATGTCGGCGCCTTCAACTTCAAGGGCTCGGACCAGCAGAAGAAGGTCGGCATCCTCTCCGGCGGCGAGCGCAACCGCGTCCACCTCGCCAAGATGCTCAAGGCCGAACACAACGTCATCCTGCTCGACGAGCCGACCAACGACCTCGACGTCGATACCCTGCGCGCGCTCGAGGATGCGCTGGTGGAGTTCGCCGGCTGCGCCGTCATCATCAGCCACGACCGCTGGTTCCTCGACCGGCTCGCCACCCACATCCTTTCCTTCGAGGGCGACAGCCACGTCGAGTGGTTCGAGGGCAATTTCGAGGCCTACGAAGAGGACAAGCGACGTCGTCTCGGCGCCGACGCGACGGAGCCGCACCGCATCAAGTATCGCCCACTGGTCAGGTAGGCCGATCAGCCCGCTCTGGCACGTGCGGACGGGCCGGCTCTGGCTGCGGCCGGTCGCCTACGCGGACCTGCCGGCGCTGCGCGCGCTGAAGGCCGACCCGCGCGTCTATGCGGTGATGCTGGGCGGGGTGCGCAACGCCTGCGAGGTCGCCGAGGAGCTCGCCGCCGACATCGCCTTCTGGGGTCGTTACGGTGTCGGCATGTGGTCCGTGCGCGAGGCGGACTCGGGTCGCTTCGTGGGAACGGCCGGTCTGCACCTGCGACCGGACGGCCTGGGCATGGCGCTTCGTTTCGCCTTGTTGCCGCAGGCGCAGGGCCGCGGCTATGCGGCGGAAGCCGCGGGTGCGGCGCTGCGCTTCGCGCATGAACGCGCCGCCATCGCGCGCGTCGTCGCCATCGCGCGCCAGGACAATATCGCCTCCCGCCAGGTGCTCGGCGGCATCGGCATGCGCGAGACCCACCGCTTCGAGCGCGCCGGCGTGCCGATGATCGCCTACGCAAGCCTCGCCGGGTCCTGAAGCAATCTCCGATCGGTCTGAGCCCGCCCGGCGCAGGCGGACCGGCGATAAGTTGCTCGCGACGCCGCGCCCGCGGGATCGGGAGACCTATGCGAGCGGTGCCATCCGGCCGGACAGCGTTTCAGCTCGCGGGGTTCAGCGCATCATGCCGCGGCCATAGGCGAGGCCCGGGAGCGTGCGCTGCGCCTGCGTCCTTTGCTCGGGGGTCAGTGTCGTGAGCAGTTTCGCCGCCGCCGCGTGCACCGTCGCCGCGGCCTGCTGGCGCGCCTGGAACATGTCGTTCATCATCTTCTGGCGTTCCTGCCAGGTGGCGGTCCCCATCGCCTCGAAGATCGTCTGATGCATCCCCTGCATCTGCTCAGCCACGCCCGAGACGGTGTCGGCATAATTCTTCCAGGCCGTTTCCTGATCCTTGCCGATGCCGAGCCGGACCTTCAGTGCGTCGAGGTAGCGTGGCGTGTTCCAGGCCCCGCCCATCATGCCGCGTCCACCCATCATGCCGCGCCCGCCCATCGCGCCGCCGGAACCCATCTGGGCGATCGCGACAGGGGCTGCAAGCATGACGACCGCGGCCGACCCCAACAGGGCGCGCCGGACGATTCTGCGAGCCATGACGATATGCTCCTCTACAACAATGAATTATCATCGCACAAAGCGCCGATCCGCACCTTGACCTGTGTCAACGGCGCGGGAAGCCGGGCGGCCAGGAAACCGCCCGCCGGCGCTCCGACCTTCCCACGTGGCAAGCTCGCGTTTCCCGGTTACATTACGATACCGAGACCATCCTGCGCTGTCGCGTGCCCCGCCCGCGGCAGCTCAGGCGGATGCCGCGAGTGCCTCAAGCGCCGCGACCACCGCCTCCGGCGCCTCGCGAGGCAGGAAATGCCCGACGCCGTCGAGGACACGCGCGCCGCGCAGATCGCCGAACCGGGGCGCATGCGCGCCGGCCGGCGCCGGCGGTCGCACGCCGTCCGCCGCCCCCTCCAGCACG
>JAJXXT010000111.1 GCA_021780935.1 Pseudomonadota bacterium | reverse complement strand
CGGCGCCCTCCATGCCATCCATGGCTACTCGGCCGCCACCGGGGTCCGTTCCTGCGCCTGCAGCAGCCGGGCATAGAGCCCGCCCTCGCGCAGCAGCGACGAATGGGTCCCGCGCTGCACGATCCGCCCGCGGTCGAGCACGAGGATCTGGTCCGCATCGCGGATGGTGGCGAGACGGTGCGCGATCACCAGGGTCGAGCGCGTCGCCGTCAGGCGCGCCAGCGCCGCCGCGACGCCCTGCTCGGTGGCCGCATCGAGGCTGCTGCTCGGCTCGTCGAGGATCACCACCCTCGCCTCCGCCAGCGTGATCCGGGCGATGGCGATGCATTGGCGCTGCCCGCCCGAGAGCGTGGCGCCCCGTTCGGCGACCGGCTGGTCGTAGCCGGCGGGCAGCGCCCGGATGATCGGGTCCACCCCGGCGGCCACGGCGGCGCGGATGGCGTCGGCCCGATCGGCGCCGGGACGGCCATAGGCGATGTTCTCCCATACCGTGCCGTGCAGCAACGGCGCGTCCTGCAGCATCAGCGCGACGTGACTGCGCAGGAAGCCGAGGGGCAGGCCGCGGAGATCCTGCCCGTCCAGCAGCACCGCGCCGGCATCGGGGTCGGCGAAGCGAACGGCGAGCGCAGCGATGGTGCTCTTGCCCGCCCCGCTCGGGCCCACCAGCGCCACTTTCCGCCCCGGTTCCAGCGCGAACGAGAGGTCCTCCAGCGTCGGCGCCCCGGCAGCGTAGCCGAACCGGACGCCGCGGAACTCCAGATGGCCGATGCAGCGCTCCGGCGCCGTGGCATCCGGCGCGTCGGCGATGGCGGCGTGCTCGGCGAACAGTTCGCGGATCCGCTCGAGCGCCACGCTCGCCCGGCCGAGCACCGGCGCCGCCTTGGCGATCTGGCGCGCCGGCGTGACCATGCCGCGCAGATAGGCGAGGAAAAGCATCAGATCGCCCGGTGTGAGTGTGCCGGCGATCACGCGCCGCGTGCCGTACCAGGCCACCGTCGCGGCGCCGAGCCCGATCAGCAGGTTGATCAGCGGCGCGAACTGCGACTGGGTGTGGCTCGTCACCATGCCCGAGCGCAGGCTATGCGCGGCACGGCGGACGAAGCGGCCGAGCTCGTGTGGCTCGCGCGCGCAGGCCTGCACCAGCGGCAGCACGGCCAGCACTTCCTGCGCCATCGCCCAGAGCTCACCATCCTGCATGCGCAGACTGCGCAACTGATGGCGCAGCCGCAGCGACCAATGCCGGCTGACGAAGATGAGCGGCGGGAGAATGGCCGTGGCCAGCAGCGCGTAGCGCCAGTCCACCACCAGCATGGTGGCGACGATGCCGAGGAGCGTGAGCATATGCGGCAGCAGCGCCGTACCCACCACAGTGACCAGATCCTTCATCCGGCCAACATCCTCGCTCAGTCGCGACATCAGTTCGCCGCCGCGGCGCGCCCGGTGAAAGGCGGGCGGGAGCCGGGCGAGGTGGCCGAACAGGTCCTGGCGAACCGAGAAGACCACGCGCTGTCCGGCTTCCAGGAACAGCCGGTTGCCGAGATAATCGAGCAGCGAGTCGGCCAGAGCGAGCGCCAGCATCACCGCGCTGAGCAGGTTCAGCAGCAGGAACCGATCGGACGGCGCCCAGCCCAACAGATGCGCCAGCCAATGCGGCGGCGACTTCCCGAACATCACGACATTGACGAGATATTTCAGCGGCCAGGGCAGCAGCACGAGCACGCTGGCCCGGGCCGCCATGGCCAGGCTGCCGAGCAGGATCCGCCGCCGTTCAACGCCGAGGTAGCGGCGAAGGCGCCAGGGCATGGCACTCATCCGAGCACCTCGCATGCCGGCGCCCGGGCGGCACGGTCGAGCACGCGGCTCACCACCGCGGTCCAGTCCCAGGCCGCCCGCGCCTGCGAGGCCGCTTGCCCCCCGAGCTGGCGGCAGAGTCCAGGCTCGTCGATGAGCCGCCGGATCGCGGTGACGCAGGCGGAGAGGTCGTCGGGCGGATAGAGCAGCCCGGTGACACCGTCGGCCAGCAGGGACTCGATCTGGCCGATGCGCGGCGCCACCACCGGCCGCCCGGCGGACAGCGATTCCACGATCTTCAGGGGCGAGAAATAGAACCCGTCCTGGGCTGGATAGGGCGCCACCGTCAGGTCCATCGCCGCCAGATGCGCCGGGATCGCGGCGTGTGGCACCGCGCCGGTGAACACCGCCGCTTCCGCCTGGCCGAGCGAGGCAGCCAGCGCCTGCGCCTCGGCCAGCTTCGGCCCCGCGCCGACCGCCAGCAGCCGCACCCGCGGTATCGCCTGGCGCAGCCGGCCCAGCGCCTCGATCAGGAAGCCGACGCCGTGCCACGCCTTGAAACTGCCAACGAAGCCGATCACTGGATCATCGCCCAGCCCCCAGCGCTGGCGGACCTCGGCGGCGCCCAACGGGTCGGCCCGGAACAAGCCCGTGTCGACACCGTTCGGCGTGACCAGCACGCGGGCATCCGGCACCCCGGCGGCCAGCAGGTGCGCGCGCACGTCGTCCGAAACCGGGACGGCGAGATCCGCTCCCCGCCACGAGCGCGCCTCGCGCTCGGCGGCGAGGTCGCGCAGGGCGAGGCCACGGTATCGTGCCTGCTCCTCCGCCAGCGGCGCGTTCACCTCGAGCACGCGCGGCACACCGCAGGCCGCGGCGATGGCGATGCCGGCCAGATGGAACAGAGCGTGCCGTTCATAGACGAGATCCGGCCGCACCCCTTCCAGCGCCAATGCGGCGAGCGCCCGCGCCACCAGCGCGCGATCATGCGCCAGCACGGTCAGCTCGCGCCGATACAGTGGCTCGGCCAGTGTGGCGGCGGGCAGGCCGAGGCGCTCGCCCTCCGCGAGGAGCGCCGCCTCGTCGATCGCCGGCGGAAGCTCGATCAGCCGCCCAGGCGGCGGCGCATTGCCCTCCCCGGCGCGCGAGCAGACCAGCGTCACGTCGTGGCCGAGCCGCGCCAGCGCCGTCACGACCGAGCGCACATGCACCGAGGCCCCCTTGTCGCCAAGGACCGGAATGCCGCGATCGAGATTGAGGTAGACGATCCGCATCGGCGTCACGCCGCCGCCGGCTCGGCGTCGGCGTCGGCGAGCGAGGGCGTGACCGCCTCGCAGACGAGGGAGCCGACGAGCCCCCGCAGCGCCCGCGTGTTCTGCCAGCAATCGAAGCAGCCATCGAGCCGGCTGCGCGCGGCGGCGGCCAGCCGCTGGCCGAGCATCGGCTCGATGAGCAGACGCGCCATCGCCGCGGCCAGCGCCGCGGGGTCGTTCGGCGGCACCAGGAGCCCGGTGCGCTCGTGCTCGACCAGTTCGGGGACGCCCGAGACCGCGGTGGAAACCACGGGCACGCCCGTCGCCATCGCCTCGACGATGACATTGGGAATCCCGTCGCGATCGCCATCGTCGGTGATGCGCGGCGCGAGCGCGAACAGGTCCGCCTGGGCGAACAGCCCGATCAGATTGTCGTGGGTCATCGCCCCTTCGAGCGTGACGATGCCATCGAGGCCACGGGCGGCGATGTCGGCAGCGAGCGTCTCGCGCAGCGGCCCGGCGCCGACGATGCGGCAGCGGAACCGCTGCCCCTGGGCCGCCAGAATGGCACAGGCGGCGATCAGATCATCGAGCCCCTTCTTCGCCACCAGCCTGGCCACACACAGGATCTGCGCCTCCGCGCCGAGCGCCAGGAAGCTGTAGCGCGGCACGCGATAGCGGAACCGCGATAGATCGATGCCGTGATAGATGAGGTTCACCTTGCGGTGCGACTCCGCCGGCAGCACCTGGCGCAGATACTCCACATTGTGATGCGTGCAGGTGACCACGAACGCGGCGGCGTTCACGCGCTTGCGTATGACTTTTGCCGGCGTCAGGTACAGATCCTTGGCGTGGGTCGTGAAGCTGAACGGCCGTCCCGACATGACCGAGGCGAATCGCGCCACCGCCGCCGGCGCATTGGCGAAATGGGCGTGGATGTGGGTGATGCCGCGCTCGCGGCAAAGCGTGGCCAGGAACCCGGCCCGCAGGAACTGCTTCCACACCGAGAGCGGGTTCGGCGACTGCACCGACCAGAGCGCGGCGCGGCCGACCGCGCCGGCATAGCGCAGCGGCGCCGCCGCCAGACTCGCCGCGTGGGCCCGCGCCAGCACCGCCAGCTTCCGGCCCAGGGTGAGCGGCAGATGGTGCACCGGCGCCGCGACCCGCGACACCATGGGATGGTGCGGCGGCGGCTCCGGCGGCAGCAGCGAATAGATTTCGAGCCGCTCGCCGAGTTCCTCCATGGCGCAGATCTCGTTGAGGATGAAGGTCTCGCTGAGCCGCGGGTAGCGCTTCATGACATAGGCGACGCGCCGGCCATGCGCCGGCGTCGGCGCCGCTTGCACCGGGGCTGGCGCCGCCGGCACCGGCGCGGGGCTCAGCGTGGCCGCGAGGTCGGCGATCGCCGCGGCGGCGCGGCGCGCGCCATCGAGATCGATCACGCCGGCGCGCCGTGCCGGTGGCGCCGGCTCCGCCAGCACGACCGGCAACATGGCGGCGAGCCGCGCCGCCAGGTCCGCCCCCTCCTCGGCCACCCGCACCAGGCCGAGCCGCTCCAGCAGGCGCGCCCGCAACAACTGCTCCACCCGCGGCGCCGCGCGCGGCACGATGATGGCCGGCTTGTTCGCCGCCAGAATCTCCGAAACCGTGTTGTAGCCACCCATCCCCACCACCAGATCGGCCCGCGCCACGCTGTGCACGAGATCGGTCGTGAAGGGCAGGAGCCCGACATCCGGCCGCGCCGCCGCCAGGTGCCTCAGCGCCTCCACCTGTTCATGCGGCATCAGCGGGCCGGGCACGAGCAGCGAGGCGGTGGCGTGCACCGGCAGCGACGCCAGAGCATTCAAATACGCCAGCATCATGCCGTAGCCGTCGCCACCACCGCCGGCGGTCACCAGCACCCGCTTGCCGGGCGCGGCCTCCAGGCCCGGCCACGGAGCGTCGACCCGCGCCGCGGCAGGGCGGCCGACATAGCCGACGTAGCGCAGCTTCGCGGCGACGGTGGACGGCAGACGATAGCTCGCGGCGAGATCGAACAGGTCCCGGCTGCCATAGACCATGATCTGGTCGTAGGCGTGTTCCAGCAGCTCGTAGGTCTCCTCCTCCTGCCACAGGCGGCAGACCACTTCCGGCGCGTCGATGATGTCGCGCAGCCCGAGCACGACCCGCGTATCCGGCATTTCCTGGCGCACCGCCGCCAGCATCGGCAGGAGTTCGTTCTTCATGCCGGCGGGGGCATGATCGATCACGATCACGTCCGGGCGCTCGCGCATCACGGCATTGAGGATGAGCGCCTCGCGATAGCCCTTGACCAGCCCGAACGGATGCACGCCGCCGCGCGCGACGTAGCGCTCGGCCCCGACTTTCACCACCGGCGGCAGCGGCTGCACCCAGAGGCCCGCGGGCAGATCCCACCGGCGGATCACCGGCGAGCCGCTGAGCAGCCACACCTCGCAGCCATCATCGGAGGCCAGCAACTGCTCGGCGATGGCGAGATTGCGGCGCAGATGGCCGAGCCCGAACGTGTCGTGCGAATAGAGAAACACCCGCGAGCGGGCAGCGGCGCGCGGCCCCGCCGGTCCGGCCCGGAATGGCTCGGAGCTGAATTCGAAACTGCCGTCGGGCATGATAACTTCCTTTCCGCTCCGCTGGTTCGGTCGGAACGACATCCCGCTCAAGACCTGGCGCGGTGCGGATGCCGCCTCGCCCGATCCGGGTCGCCGCAGGGCGGCGACACCTGTTCCGATCCCTCACAGTCATAGGGGCCGAAGCTGACGCAAGCCTGACAACGCTGAACGGGCTGGCCTCGTTTCGCGCGCGGCGACCCGGCAGCCGATCCCTGGACGCCTCGTCCGCGCCGCAGGCATAGTCCGCCCATGCACCCAACCGACAGCGAAGCGCCCGTTTCGCCGACCGAGGCGGCTTCGGACCTGCGTCCCGGCGAGGTTCCGGTCGCCCTGCCGGCGCAGACCGATGCCGCGCTCTATTTCATCGGCGTCATCCACACGCCCTGGGCGCAGCGGGAGGAATGCCCGCACCGCGGCCGGCGCGACGGGCCGATCTGCACCATCGTCGTCGACCCGCGCTGGGCCGAGGCGCTGACCGGCCTGGAGCAGCACCCTCGCCTGCAGGTGCTGTACTGGATGCACCTCTCGCGCCGCGACCTCGTGCTGCAGCGGCCGCGGCGCAACGGCCTGCTGATCGGCACCTTCGCACTGCGCTCTCCGGTCCGGCCCAACCCGATCGCGTCATCGGTGGTCGATCTCGTCGGCATCGACGGCACCACGCTCAGCGTGCGCGGCCTGGACTGCGTCGACGGCACCCGGCTGATCGACCTCCGCCCGGAGCACGCCACGCCCGGCACCTGAGCGCCCGTGCCGCGGTCGCGCCCCCTCTGGCCAAGCGGGGGCCCGGTTTCTATGGTGCGGCGCCGCTTTTCGGGATCGCTTGCATGCTCACCTCGTTCCGCGCCTACCTGAACACCTGGATCGTCCGCGCCCTGTTCATGGTGCTGGTCGCCGCCTTCGCGCTCTGGGGCGTGGCGGACATGGTCCGTCTGGTCAGCGTGGACACGACCGTTGCGACCGCGGCCGGGCAGAAGCTCGAAATTCCGGTGGTGCAGCAGGCCTACCAGCAGCAGTTGGCACAATATCAGCGCAATGCCGGCGCCAACGCCGAACCCACGGCCGAGATCCGCACCGCGCTCGCCCGCCGCGCCGTCGAACAGCTGATCACCGAGAGCGCGGTGGCGGCGCAGATCACCGGCTTCGGCCTGGTCGTGCCCGACGACGCGCTGCGCGCCGCGGTGCTGGACCTTCCGGGACTGCGCCGCAAGGATGGCGGACTGGACCGGATCGCGCTCGAACGGATGCTGCAGAATGCCGGGCTCTCGGAGGCACGGTTCCTCGGCCTGCTGCGCAGCGACCTCGCTCAGCGCCAGCTCCTCGCCGCGGTGCGTGCCGGCGCGGTGGCGCCGGAGAGCATGGTCCAGGCCTTCTTCGATTTCCGCGGCGAGACACGCACCGCCGACGCCGTCAGCTTCCCCCTCGCCAGCGCGCCGGCACCGGCGGCGCCGCAGACGGCGAGCCTGGAACGATTCTGGGCCAACCATCCCGACCTGTTCAGCACCCCCGAGCTGCGCCGCATCAAGGCCGTCGTCCTCGCCCCGGAGACCATCGCCAAGACCGTCCAGGTCTCCGACGAGGAGCTCGCCGCCGCCTACGACCAGCGCCGGGCCGAGTTCGACGTGCCCGAGAAGCGCTCGGCCGACGTGCTGCTGGCGCAGGACGAGGCCAAGGCCAAGACGCTGGCGGAACAGTGGCGCGGCGGCGCTGACTGGGCCGCGATGGAGAAGGCCGCGCGGGGGCCGGGCGGCAATGCGATCACCCTCACCGACACCACGGCGGCGGAAGTCCCGATCCCGCCGCTCGCCGAGGCGCTGTTCGCCGCCAAGCCCGACGAGGTCTCCGGCCCGGTCAAGACCGATATCGGCTACTACGTTTTCAAGGTCGGCAAGATCACCCAGGGCGCCAAGCGCAGCCTGGAGCAGGTGAAGGACGAGCTGCGCCGCAGCGTCGCGCTGCAGAAAGCCTCCGATGCCATCTACGACCGCGCCAACAAGATCGAAGACCAGCTCGCCGGCGGCGCCAAGCTCGACGAACTGCCCGGCGATGCCGGCCTGGCCGCGGTCAGCGGCACGCTGGATGCCAAGGGCGACACGGCGTCCGGCACGCCGGCGCCGATCCCCGGTCCGCCGGAGCTGCGCGCCGCGCTGATCGCCGCCGCCTTCCAGACCAAGCCCGGCCAGCCGCCGCACCTGACCGAGGTTCCCGCGCCCGCCGAGGGCAAGACCCAGCCGCAGGCCTCGTCCTACTACGCGCTCGTCGTCGAATCGGTCACCCCCCCGGCGCAGAAGCCGTTCGCCGAGGTGCAGGCCGCGGTGACCCAGGCCTGGACCGAGCAGGCGCGGCGCCGCGCCCAGGAACAGGCCGCCGCCACGCTCTATGCCGCGGTCAGGGCCGGCGAGACGCTCGCCGCCGCCGCTGCCAAGGCGGGGCTCACCGTGACGACGCTGCCGCCGACCGGCCGCTTCGCCCCGGCGGCGGGGGTTCCGTCGCAGCTCAACGTGCTGCTGTTCAGCATGAAACGCGGCGAAGCGACGATGGTGGAGACGCCGGAAGGCTTCCTCGTCGCCACGCTCACGACCATCACCGAGCCGGACCCGAAGGCCGATGCGGTCGGCTACGGCCGCCTGCGCGACCTGCTCACGCGGCGCATGGGCGCGGACATCGAGACGCTCTATCTCCAGGCGGTCCGGACCGAAGCCAAGCCCCACATCAACGAAGCGCTGCTGCAGGGCATCGCCCAGCCCTGAGGCACCCGACGCCAGACGTGCCGAATAAAGACGTGCCCAGCCTGCAAAAACGTGCCCAGCCTGCACCGGCAATGACAGGAGTCCGCGCCCGATGAATGTCTCCGTCTCCCCCGGCTTCGCCGCCTTCCGCTCGGCGTATGAAACCGGGCGCGGGACGCTGCTCTGGCGGCGCGGCGTGGCGGACCTGCAGACGCCGGTCGCCGCCTTTCTCAAGCTCGGCCACGGCAAACCCAACGCCTTTCTGCTCGAAAGCGTCGAGGGCGGAGCCGCACGCGGGCGCTATTCCATCATCGGCCTGGCTCCGGACCTGATCTGGCGCTGTCGCGACGGGCGGGCCGAGATCAACCGCGACGCCCGCTCCGCGCCGCACGCCTTCGTCGCCGACGCGCTCGCCCCGCTCGAAAGTCTGCGCGCGCTGATCGCCGAGACGCGCCTGGAGGTGGCGGAGAGCCTGCCGCCGATGGCCGGCGGTCTGGTCGGGTATCTCGGCTACGACATGGTGCGCCAGATGGAGCGGCTGCCGGCGAAGAACGTCGACCCGCTCGGCATGCCGGACGCGATCCTGGTGCGGCCGACGCTGTTCGCGATTTTCGACAACATCAACGACGAGCTGAGCCTGATCGCGCCGGTCTATCCGCGCCGCGGGGTCAGCGCCGAGCGCGCCCATGCCGAGGCCGAGGCCGCGCTCGAGGAGGCAGAGGCGGCGCTCGACCGGCCGCTGCCGCACCCGGCCCCGCCGGTCGAGCTGCCGCCCCTGCCGGCCCCGTCATCGAATTTCACCAAGGACGGGTTCATCGCCGCGGTCGAGCGGGCGAAGGACTATATCCGCGCCGGCGATGCCTTCCAGATCGTGCCGAGCCAGCGCTTCTCGGTGCCCTTCGCCTTGCCGCCCTTCGCCCTCTACCGCGCGCTGCGCCGCATCAACCCGGCACCGTTCCTG
>JAJXXT010000163.1 GCA_021780935.1 Pseudomonadota bacterium | reverse complement strand
GACGCGATCGACGCCTTCGCCGCGGCGGCCTCGCGCTGGCTGCGCGACGGCAGGCAGGTGGCGCTGGCGGCGTGGACCGCGGGCTCGCGCGACCGGCTGGGGCATATCCTCGCCGAGCGCGGCATCGTCACGGCGCCGGTGGCGGATGCGACGGCGATGGCGGGGGTGGCGAAGGGCACGATCGCGCTCGGCGTGCTCGGGCTCGATCGGGGGTTCGTGGCTGCCGACCTCGCGATCGTTGCCGAGCAGGATTTGCTGGGCGAGCGGATTTCCCGCCCGCCGCGGCGGCGCCGGCGGGCCGACCAGTTCATTGCCGAGGCGAGCGAGATCGAGATCGGCGACCTGGTGGTGCACGAGGACCATGGCATCGGGCGCTATGACGGGCTGGTGACGCTGACGGTTTCCGGCGCGCCGCATGACTGCCTGCGGCTGCTCTATGATGGCGACGGCAAGCTGTTTCTGCCGGTGGAGAACATCGAGGCGCTGTCGCGGTTTGGCGCCGAGGGCGCGGGGGTGGCGCTCGACAAGCTGGGCGGGGCCTCGTGGCAGGCGCGCAAGGCGCGGATGAAGTCGCGCATCCGCGACATGGCGGCGGAGCTGATCAGAACGGCGGCGCAACGGCAATTGCAGGAGGCGCCGCTGCTGGCGCCGGCGGAGGGGGCGTGGGACGAGTTCTGCGCGCGCTTCCCGTTCGCCGAGACCGAGGACCAGGCGCGCGCGATTGCCGATGTTCTGGAGGACATGGCCTCTGGCCACCCGATGGACCGGCTGATCTGCGGTGATGTCGGGTTCGGCAAGACCGAGGTGGCGCTGCGCGCGGCCTTCGTCGCGGCGATGACCGGGGCGCAGGTGGCGGTGGTGGTGCCGACGACGCTGCTGGCGCGCCAGCACCACCGGGTGTTTTCCGCCCGTTTCCAGGGGCTGCCGGTGCGGGTGGCGCAGCTTTCGCGGATGGTCTCGGCGAAGGAGGCGACCGCCGTTCGGGCGGGGCTGGCGGACGGCTCGATCAACATCGTCGTGGGCACGCACGCGCTGCTGGCGAAGGGGGTGAGCTTTGCCGATCTCGGCCTGCTGATTATTGACGAGGAGCAACATTTCGGCGTGGCGCACAAGGAGAAGCTGAAGGCGCTGCGGGCGGATATCCATGTGCTGACGCTGACCGCCACACCGATTCCGCGCACCTTGCAGATGTCGCTCTCGGGGGTGCGGGAGATGAGCCTGATCGCCACACCGCCGGTGGACCGGCTGGCGGTGCGCACGTTCATCGGGCCGTTCGATGCGCTGGTGGCGCGCGAGGCGATCCAGCGCGAGCGGTTTCGCGGCGGGCAGATTTTCTGTGTGTGCCCGCGCATCGAGGATCTGCCGCGGATGGGCGAGCGGCTGCGCGAGATCGCGCCGGAGGCGCGCATCGTCGAGGCGCATGGGCGGCTGGCACCCACCGAGCTGGAGCGGGTGATGACCGAGTTCGGGGACGGGCGCTATGATATTCTGCTTTCGACCAACATCGTCGAGAGCGGGCTCGACATGCCGGCGGTGAACACGCTGATCATTTACCGGGCGGATCGTTTCGGGCTCGGGCAGCTTTATCAGCTGCGCGGGCGGGTGGGGCGGGGCAAGCAGCGCGGCTATGCCTATCTCACCTGGCCGCCGACACAGCCGCTTTCGGCGGCGGCGAAGAAACGGCTCGACGTGATGCAGACGCTCGATACGCTGGGGGCGGGGTTCACGCTGGCGAGCCACGATCTGGATATTCGCGGCGCGGGCAATCTGCTGGGCGACGCGCAGAGCGGGCATATCCGCGAGGTGGGGATCGAGCTGTATCAGCAGATGCTGGAGGACGCGGTGCTCGAGCTGCGCCAGCAGGGGCGCGGGCGGGCGGCGGAGCGGGACTGGACGCCCTCGATCGCGCTCGGGCTGCCGGTGCTGATCCCCGAGACGTATGTGCGCGACCTGCCGGTGCGGCTCGGGCTGTATCGGCGGATCGGGGGGCTGGCCTCGGATGCGGAGAGCGAGGCGATGGCCGCGGAGCTGGTGGACCGGTTCGGCACGCTGCCGGAGGAGGTGGAGAACCTGCTGGCGGTGGTGGGGCTGAAGCGGCTGTGCCGGGAGGCGGATGTGGAAAAGCTGGAGGCGGGGCCGAAGGGGATGGTGATCGGGTTCCGCCGCAACGTGTTCCGCAACCCGGCGGGGTTGGTGGCGTGGCTGGCGACCCAAAGGGGGCTGGTGAAGCTGCGGCCGGACCACAAGCTGGCGATGGTGCGCGACATGACGCTGGCGCAACGGTTGCGGGCGGCGCGGGAGACGCTGGGGGCGCTGGTGGCGATCGCGGGGGAGGCGAAGGCGGCTTAGGGGGTGTCCTACGCTTTGCCGCGCTCAAGGCTTATGATGGCCGTTGGCCGAAGCCGAAGACATCGAAAAAGGCTCGGCGCTGCGCCGCGGGCCAGGTCTGGGGCGCGTCACCGAGTTTACCCGCGATGACCGCGCGATCGAGGGTCGCCAGCTTGTCGAGGCGGACGACGGAGGGAACCTTCAAGCCGGTGCCAGGGGTGGCCGCGATCGCCGCCATGTCGGGTCCCTCGCGCGGGACCGAGGTGATGAAACACACCACCAGATCGGACCGCCGGTCGTTATCCCGTGAGACGACGAGGGCGGGCCGGCGCTTGTCGCCCGAGAGGTCGGTGAACGGAAAGCGGGTCAGGACGATACTGCCGAAGGCGAACACCTATCCGGCCCGAGATTTCAAATCGGCGTCGGAATAGAGGTCCGGTTCCTCGGCGAGCCAGTCGAGGGCGGCGCCTTCCTGGGCCAGCGCCGCCATCGGCAGCGCCTCGCGGTCCGACACTTCGACTACGACGTGCACGAGGGTGGCGGGAGGAATGCCGCGGCGGGCCAGTTCCGCAGAAACCTTTCCGGCCTCGGCATCGAGAGCAATCGTCCGCATGAGGTTCTGTCTCCCTTGTTTGTCGAGTTTAGTCCCGGCGTGCGGAGCATTCCAGCATCAGTGGCTCTGCGTAAAGCTGTTATCAGTCCCGTCCTCAAACTCCGGGGAGGCGGGCATGAGCGCGCCCAGGGCAGATCGGCTGGCGTGCGCAGCTCCTGCCCGCCGATCAGAAAAATCGGCATCGGCCGGTTCGGCCGCGCCATCATCTCGTGTTGCTTGGCCCGGTTGCTGATCGCCGCCACGTCGGCGAACGTGTCGGACCAGAGCCCGCGCGAATGAACGGTGCGGAAGAAATTGCCAAACACGTCTCGGTATTCCAGGACGATTTCGTTGGTATTGCCGGCAATGGCGTGGAAAGCCTGAACCGGCGTCCACGCCGACGCGTTCCAGGTCGTCATGATATCCTGCTCGGTGACCGCGACCACGATCTCGATGACCTCCGCCGCGCCGATGAGGCCGGAAACCACGACGGGGCGGGTCAGGCGGTAGGCGTGTTCTTCCGCCCGCCCAAGACGCATGTTGAGGTAGAGAACGTGTCGGTCGCCGGCCCGCGGCCCTTGTTACTGAGGCGACCGTCAATCACTAAGGCGGCGTCGGCGCCGCTTGCTGACGGATACATGGCTGTCATCGCTCGCTGCCGCTGGAAGGCTGTCCCGAATGGGCTGGTCGCATCGGCATTGGCGAATTCGATGATGCAGAACGGGCGCGAATCTTCCTGATGGTGGCGCTCAGCCTGCCTGATCCCAGATACCGTGTCCTTGGCGAGCTTGTGTGTGCACGACGCCAGATACCCGATGACGACTGCCATCACCGTGGTAGAAAGCGCGAGGACGGCGTTGATCCAATTGCCTGTGGTCATTCGCTCCTCGGTGACGGCTGCGTGCGTTACGTCGATCCAGACGGTGACGGCGGCGGCGATCAAGGCGGTGCGGCGATCGCTGGGAAGGTGCGTGCAGCGTAGGAGACGGGGTGCGGGGCCTGAAGGCCCCGCGGCTTTGCTGTTGCGCCTTTACCTTCCGGGGCCGGATTTGAAACGTATCGCGTTCGAGACGAAGCCCTCGCTGCGGTAGAATGCGTGGGCGTCGGTGCGGGTGGTGGCGGTGGTAAGTTCGAGGACGGCGCAGCCGGCGGACCAGGCGCGGGCGCGGGCGAGGAGGGCGGAGGCGATGCCCTGGCGGCGGGCCTCGGGGGCGACGACCAGCGCCGTGATGCGCGCCGTCTCGCCCTCGACATGCAGCATCTGGGTGCGGTGGAGCGCGATCAGGCCGAGGGCGTGGCCGTCCTGCTCGGCGATGAAGACCGCGTCCGATGGTTGCGCGAGCGTTGCGAGGCGGGATGCGGCCTGCGCCGGGGTGACCGCGTAGCCGAGATGGGCGAGGAGGCGGGCGATGGCCTCGGCGTCGGCCTGGGTTGCCTGCCGGATGGCGATTTCTGGCATTGCGATGTCTGGCGTTGCGGCGTGTGGCATCGCGGCGCGTGGCGTGGCTAGGCGCCCTCCATCGCCGCGACGTCGAGCAGGCGCTCGATGACCTCGCCCTCCTGCGCGCCGGCGATGGCGTGGCGGCCGGCGATGACGAAGCAGGGCACGCCGTTGATGCCGAGGCGGTGGGCGCGCAGGTTTTCCGCGTGCACGGCGTCCGTCTCGGCGTCGGAGGCGAGGAAGGCGGGGGCGTCGGCGATGCCGTTTTCCTCGGCGATGGCGGCCAGCGTGGTGCGGCTGCCGATGTCGCGGCCCTCGCTGAAATGGGCGCGGAACAGGGCCATCACCAGCGCGTCCGCGGCACCCTGGCGGGCGGCGTGGCGGACCAGGCGGTGCGCCTCGACCGAGGAGGGCACGCGGGTGATGGCGCTGAGATCGAGCGCCAGGCCCTCGCCGGCGGCGATATGGGCGATGGAGGAATAGAGGCGGCGCGCGCGGTCCTCGCCGCCGAACTTGCGCACCACGTAGTCGCTCCAGGCCATGCCGAGGCGCGGCATGTCGGGGTTCAGCAGGAATGGGCGCCAGGCGAGTTCCACCGCGAGGTCCGGGCGCGCGCGCAGGATGCGCAGCAGACGGCGCAGGCCGAGATAGCACCACGGGCAGACCAGGTCGTGGACGACCTCGACGGTGAGGCGGGGGCGGGGGAGCAGGACGTTCACGGCGGCATTAATGCGACCGGCGAAGGGTGGCGGCAAGCGGCAATGCGCCGGGCGGGGCGGTGGTTCAGGTGGTTTCGCCGTAGGGGGAGATCGCGGGGTCGAGGCGGAATTCGGCGACCAGGAAGTCGATGACGACGCGGGTGCGGGGTGCCAGGAAGCGGCGGGAGGGATAGACCAGGGAGATCGGCCGGCGGCTGGTCTGGAACTCGGTGAGGATGCGGGTGAGGGTGCCGGCGGCCAGCTCGTCGCGGATCAGCCAGGTGGGCAGCAGGGCGATGCCGGCGCCGGCGACCGCGGCGGCAACCGTTGCCTCGATGCTGTTGACCCGCAGGCGGCCCGCGACATCCACGACCCGCTCGCCCTCCCTGCTGTCGAAGCGCCAGCTATGCGGTTCGGCGGTGCGGGTGAAGAGAATGCATTGATGCCGGGCGAGGTCCTCCGGGTGCTCCGGCGCGCCGTGCTCGGCGAGGTAGCCGGGTGAGGCGATGGCGGCGACGGTGAACCCGCCGACCCGGCGGGCGACCAGCGAGCCATCCGAGATGTCGCCGACGCGCAGCGCCAGGTCGAGGCCGGTCTGCACCATGTCGGAGACGTCGTCGGATAGGACCAGTTCGACCACGAGGTCCGGGTAGCGGGCGAGCAGGGTGCCGATATGCGGGGCGAGGTAGAGACGGCCGAGCACCACCGGGGCGCCGACGCGGACCAGGCCGGCGGGGGCGGCGCTTTGGCGGCCGACCGCGGATTCCGCCTCCGCCACCGCGTCGAGAATGTGGTGGGCGTGGGTGAGCAGGGCCTGGCCGTCCTCGGTGAGGCGCAGCGAGCGGGTGCTGCGCTGCACGAGGCGGGCGCCGAGATGCGCCTCCAGCGCGCCGATCTGGCGGGAGATCGCGGGCTGGGTGGCACCGGCCTCGCGGGCGACGGCGGAGAAGCTGCCGGTCTCGGCGAGGCGGACGAAGCTTTTGAGGGCGGCGAGCAGGTCCATGTCATCTCGTCAGTGGGGTCATCTCATACCAGGGGTTATGGACCGGATGCATCAAGGGGGTATTTCCTTTGGTGGCGGCATGAACCAATCTCTCGCCACGAGGAGGTGCGACATGCCCACGCTCGCGGCCAAGTTGGCGATTTTTCGGGATTCCATGCTGGAACGCGCGGGCCCGGAGAAAGCGGCGTGTATCCTTGGCGCCTATATGTCGGCGTTTGACGACGGGCTGGTGCGGCTTGCGCTGGCGGTGGGGGAGACGGCGCCGGATTTCGCGCTCGCGGATCTCTCCGGCAAAGTGCATCGGCTCGCCGAGGCGCGGGCGCGCGGGCCGGTGGTGCTGGTGTTCTATCGCGGGCTGTGGTGCCCGTTCTGCGCCAAGACGCTGCGGGCGATGGACATGATCCGCCCGGCGCTGGAGCGGGCAGGGGCGACGCTGCTGGCCGTCTCGCCGCAGGACCCGGAGCTTGCGCGCCATGAGGCGGAGAACCTTGGGATCGGGCTCACGCTGCTGCATGACCGCGGCGGCGCGGTGGCGGCGCGCTACCGGGTGGCGTGGGCCGTGCCGGAGAAGCTGCGCCACCTCTATGCCAAGCTCGGGCACCCGCTGACGGTGGAGAACGGCGATGCCGGCGACCGCCTGCCGATGCCCGCGTGTTTTGTGATCCGGCCGGATGGCGTGGTGGCGGCGGCGAAGGTCGATCCGCGGCCGTCCGAGCGGATGGAGCCGGCCGAGGCGCTGGCGGCGGTGCGGGCCCTGGCCCGGGTCTCGGCCTAGCGCGGGTGGCGGCCTAACGCCGGGGCGGCTCGCCGGCGGCGGGGCGGAAGAGGCCGGTGGGGACGCCGGCCGGGGCCATCAGCCGGGCGGCGTGTTTGAGCTCGATCTGGGTGATGGTGTTGGCGGCGTTCACGTGCACGACGGTCTGCACGAGGGATTCGGGATCGACGCTGTCCATGTGCTCCAGCCGGTTGACGACGATGAGGTCGCCGGGGCGGAAATTGCGGGCGGGCGGGCCGTTGAGGGTGATTTCGCCCTCCTCGCCGGGCAGCGCGTAGGTCTCCCAGTGGAACCCGTTGGCGAGGCTGTTGACGTGCACGAACTCGAACGGCAGCACGCCCATGGCCTGCATGATGGCTGGCGGCAGGCTGATGCTGCCCTCGTAGTCGAGCAGCGCGCCGGTGACGCGGCCGCGATGCAGTTTGGCGGTGATGAAGATGCGCGCCATGGCGAACTCCGATGGTGATGGGAAAGGCTGTTTAGCCCGGGATTATTTCGCAAAGCTTGCCGATTCGTGACTCTCGCGCGGCGCCTTGGGCGTTTCTTCAGGCGAGCGTGCCCTCGGCGACACGCGGCTCCGCCGGCGCGGCGATCATGGCGGCGATGGCGGCGCGCAGGCCCGCGAGCATGGTGGCGAGCGCCATGCTGGGGGCGCCGCGATGCTCCGCGGCCTGTTGCGGCAGGTAAGGTAGGTGGATGAAGCCGGCGCGCATGCCGGGGTGGCTCGTCGCGGCGATGTGGGCGGCGCGGTAGAAGACATGGTTGCAGCCGAAGGTGCCGGCGGTGTGGGAGACCTGCGCCGGGGCGCCGGCGGCACGGATGGCGGCGGCCATGGCCTTGACCGGGAGCGTGGAGAAATAGGCCGCGGGGCCGCCGGCGACGACCGGCTGGTCGAGCGGCTGGGCGCCGTCATTGTCGGGGATGCGGGCGTCGGCGAGGTTGATGGCGACGCGCTCGACGGAGATCTCGGCGCGGCCGCCGGCGAGGCCGAGGGCGAGCACGACATCGGGGCGCGCGGCGGCGATGGCGGCATCGAGCGCCGCGTCGAGGCGGGCGAAGGCGACGGGCAGGATGGCTGTGGCGAGGGTGACGCCCTCCGGCGGCCTTGCCGCGATGGCGGCGACGAGTTCCGCGGAGGGGTTGATGACGTCGCCCGCGAAGGGCTCGAAGCCGGTGAGGAGGAGGCGCATGCCCCCTCCATAGCACGGCCGGCCGGCCCAAGGGAGGAGGGCCGGCCCGGCGGCGGTGGCGTCGGGGGTTATTGCGTCAGGCGGGCGGTGGCGACGGCCTTCTGGAACAGCGAGGCGAGGGCGGCGGAGATGTCGCCGTCGGTGTTCACCTCATAGAACAGGCCGGGGGAGGCGCAGTTCGCGGCCTGGGTCGCGACGTCGCTTTGGAACGGCGAGACGTAGTTGTTGTACCAGGAGTTGGTCGGCAGCGGGTTGTAGGTGGTGTAGAGGAAGGCGATGCGGATGCCGCGGTTCTTGATCGCGGTGCACCAGTCCGTGCCGAGCGTGTTGACCGGGCCGTAGACGCGCCCGCCGCCGGAGGTGGTGTCGGGCGAGCCGGGGAAGGACGACATGCTGGTGTCGTTGACGCCGTCGGAGACGATGAACAGCACCTCCTGCGGCGTGTCGCCCTTGGCGTTGGTGCCGTTGCCGGGCTTGGGCATGATGGTGTTCATTATGGACAGCGCCCCGTCCACCGACGTGTCCTGGTCGTTGTTGCAGTTGGTCTGGGTGAGGCAGTTGTTGTTGTAGACCTCGAGGGCGGCGAGGTTGGCGGCGGAGGACTGTGCCTGGGAGAGGTTGGAGGTGAGCGCCTGCAGCCGGCTGACCGACAGGTTGAAGGAGTAGATGGCGGCCTGGTATTTGGCGCCATTGCCGTTCTCGGTGGCCTGCGCGACGCTCATCAGGTTCTGGGTCGCGGCGTTGACGAGGTCGATGCGCAGCGCCACGCCGAGGCTGCGGGCGAGGGCGTAGTTGTCTTCGCCGTTCGGGTTGCCGAGGCGGTCGGCGGCGGGGTCCATCTCGTGGCAGCCGAAGGCGCAGCCGCCCTGGGCGCCGGTGTTGGCGACCATGGTGTTGATGCCGTTGGTGGTGGCGGCGATCTCCATCGAGGGTGAGTTGTCCAGCAGCACGTAGAAGTTGATGTTCGGCGTGTTGTTGGAGGTGGCGGTGGAGGAGATGCCGATGGGGAAGCCGCTGACGCCGAGCAGGGAGGCGAAGGCGTTGTTGGATTCCGCGGTGAATTTCACCGTGACGTTGCGGGTGACGGTGGTGGCGGAGGTGACGTCGGCGGCGGTGACGCTGATGTTGGACGGCGCGTAGGAGATGCCGGCGACGGAGGCGATCTGGTTGGCGAAGATCTGACGCGCCAGGGCCGCGGACTGGGACGCGGATTTCAGCATCATCGAGGGCGTGACGGCGGCCAGCGCCGCGGCGTCGGCCATGCCGCTGATCTCGTCATGGCGGCTCTGCGCCATCGAGTAGTCGTAGCCCATGCCGACGGCGACCGAGATCGGCATCATCATCAGCGCCGTCATGATGGCGACGTTGCCGCGCCGGCGATCGCGCCGCGCGCCGCGGCCCGAGGGCGGCG
>JAJXXT010000045.1 GCA_021780935.1 Pseudomonadota bacterium | reverse complement strand
CACCTCGATGTCTGAAAAGCGGAGCAGACGCCGCCGCTCCACCTCCCCGCGCGCGATCACTCGGTCCTGGGTCAGCCCGGAATGGAGATAGATCGCGTGCGGCATCACCGTCGCCCCGACGATGCCCACGGCCAGCAGGACCGCATCCGCGTCCGGCAGGCTCGGCAGCAGGGAGTGGACGGCAACAGCCCGCCAATCGGGGGGCGCGATGGCCAATTCGATCAGGTAGCTGGCACCGATCACCGCGACAAAGCCGGCGATGGCCAGTTCGACTGGCCGGAAACCGGCCCGCTCGAGGGTAAGCACCGCATAGGTGGCGACCGCGGTCCCACCCATGCCTGCCATCAGCGGCACATGCAGGAGGATGGAGAGACCGACCGCGGCGCCGATGAATTCGGCCAAATCCGTGGCCATTGCCGCGACTTCGCTGCCCAACCACATGAAGATGACCAGCGGGCGTGGGAAATGCTGGCGGCAGAGTTCGGCAAGGTTGCGCCCGGTGACGATGCCGAGCCGGGCCGACAGGGTCTGAAACAGCATCGCCATCAGATTCGCCAGCACCACCACCCAGAGAAGCGCATAGCCGTAGCGCGCCCCGCCCTGGATGTTCGTCGCGTAGTTGCCCGGATCCATATAGGCGACGGAGGCGATGATGGCCGGGCCGGCAAAGGGCAGCAGCGACCGCAGGCCGCGCCGGCGGCCACCGAGAACCTCAGCGGCCGCGAACCGTGTCCGGCTGGTGAGGGAGCCGCCGTTCATATCGGTGCCCGCGCGCCCCGTCTGCGTGCAGTTTCGCCGCCCCGTGGCGGCGCGAAGAGGCAGAAGGAACAACTTTGCCACATGCCAGATAATTTAGCCTTGGCTACATGCATGTCAAGCTTGCTGTGCCCGGCGCCAGGGTCCAGATTCGATCGCATGCACACCGGGGATGCGGACGACAACGACGGCGCGGCCCGCCTGTCGCCGCGGCCGGCCAGCGGCGCCGCCGAGCAGGGTCAGGCGCCGCAGTTGGCGACCATGGCGCGCCGCTTCGCGCGCGCCCGCGATGCGCGCCAGACCGAGATTGCGGAGGACTATGTCGAGTTGATCGATGACCTGATCGCGCGGGATGGTCGGGCGAGATCCGTGGACGTGGCGCGCGCGCTCGGCGTCTCGCATGTCACTGTATTCAAGACGGTGAGCCGATTGCAGCGCGACGGGTTGGTCACCACCGCCCCGTACCGCTCGATCGCCTTGACCGAAGCCGGCCGGGCGCTCGCCCAGCGTGCGCGGCGGCGCCACCAGATCGTGGCACGATTCCTGCGTGCAATCGGCGTGGATGCGGAGACAGCCGCAGCGGACGCGGAGGGCATGGAGCACCACGCGAGCGCGGCCACGCTGTCAGCGTTCGAGCGGATGACGGCACGCCTGACCGACAGGTCCACCTGCGAGGACGGGGATTAGACCCAGCCAGAGAAACGGCAGGAGCGGCGGGAAAGGGCGTGGCGCGATGTCGGCGGTTGGACCTGAGACCGGACCACGGATCGGACATGTGCTGGAGACCTCGCTCTATGTTGACGACCTCGAAGCGTCGTGTGGCTTCTATGAGCGGCTGTTTTCGAGCCCGGTCTTCGTGCGCGACGCCCGGATGTGCGCGCTCGGACTGCCGGGCGCGCAGGTCCTGCTGCTGTTCCGGCATGGCGCCACCACGCGGCCCGCCCCCCTCCCCGGCGGCACGATCCCCGCCCATGGCGGCACCGGCGCGCTGCATCTCTGCTTCGCCATTGCCGCCGCGGACCTCGATGCCTGGGAGCAGCGCCTCGCCGCTTCCGGCATTGCGGTCGAGAGCCGCGTCACCTGGCCGCGCGGCGGTATCAGCCTCTATTTCCGGGATCCCGATGGCCACTCGCTGGAACTCGCGACACCCGGGCTGTGGCCGAACTGGTGAACGGTGGCGACGGCCCCGGACGCAGGTTGGTAGAATTTTCCGCGCGGCCGCTGCGAAAATGCCACTGTATGTTTGCAAACCGTTCATGAACGGGCGCGACACTGATCGCGCCGATGGTGCCACGACCCCATCCCGGTCCGTCCGCCCCCCGGCGGAACCGTGTCCGGCGACAGAAGCGACACCATATTCCAGGAACGGATGGCGATGATGGCCGCCGGCGCGGCCGGGCCATCAGGACAAAGGGCATCGATGGTCCCGATCGCGCAGCGCGGCGGCAGGATTTCAAATGATGGTGGAATTCATTTGTGCCCGTCGCTGGCGGCGTCTAGAACATTTAGAGAACTTTTGAGCACGACGCGGCGCCACCCGTCGGATCGCCGCAACCCGCAGGAGACGGTTTCGGGGCTGCGTCCCCATTCATGGAGCAACCGATGAACGCCATTGACGACCTCTTCTCCCGCTCAAAGCGCGCTTACGAGGAACGGCGCGAGATGGAGATGTCGGTGCTCGACTATCTCCGTCTTTGCCGGGAAGACCCGACAGCGCACGCAACCGCGGCCGAGCGGATGGTGGCGGCCATCGGCGAGCCGGAACTGCTGGATACCTCCAAGGATGCGCGGCTCGGTCGCGTCTTCATGAACCGCACCATCAAGGTCTATCCGAGCTTCACCGAATTCTTCGGCATGGAGGAGACGATCGAGCGGATCGTCAACTTCTTCCGCTTCGCCGCGCAGGGCCTCGAGGAGCGTAAGCAGATTCTCTATCTGCTGGGACCGGTGGGGGGCGGCAAGTCCTCCCTCGCCGAGCGGCTCAAGGCGCTGATCGAACGCCATCCCATCTATGTGCTCAAGGCCGGAGACGCCCTGAGCCCGGTCTTCGAGAGCCCGCTCGGACTGTTCGACCCTGACGGGATGGGTGCCGAGTTGGAGGAGCGGTTCGCCATTCCGCGCCGCCGCCTCACCGGCCTGCTCTCACCCTGGGCGGTGAAGCGGCTCGACGAATTCGGCGGCGACATCACCCGCTTCCGCGTCGCCAAGCTGTACCCCTCGCGGCTGCGCCAGATCGGCGTCACCAAGACCGAGCCGGGCGACGAGAACAATCAGGACATTTCGAGCATGGTCGGGAAAGTCGATATCCGCATGCTCGAGCATTTCAGCCAGAACGATCCCGATGCCTACGGCTTTTCCGGTGGCCTCAACCGCGCCACCCAGGGACTGCTCGAGTTCGTCGAGATGTTCAAGGCGCCGATCAAGATGCTGCACCCGCTGCTGACCGCGACGCAGGAGGGAAACTACGTCGGCACCGAGAATATCGGTGCAATCCCGTTCCAAGGCGTGATCCTGGCCCATTCCAACGAGGCCGAGTGGCAGACTTTCCGCAACAACAGGAATAACGAGGCCTTCATCGACCGCATCTGCGTGATCAAGGTGCCGTACTGCATGCGCGTCACCGAGGAACAGCAGATCTACACGAAGCTCATCCGCGGCAGCGACCTCGCGCAAGCGCCCTGCGCCCCCGCGACGCTGGAGATGCTGGCCCGCTTCGCCACGCTCTCGCGCCTGAAGCCACCCGCCTCGGGCAGCCTCTTCTCGAAGATGCGCGTCTATGATGGCGAGAGCCTGAAAGAGACCGACCCTCACGCCAAGTCCGTGCAGGAATACCGCGACCAGGCTGGCGTCGACGAAGGTATGGACGGCGTCTCCACCCGCTTCGCCTTCAAGGTACTCTCCGCCACGTTCAACTTCGATACCCAGGAGGTCGGCGCCGATCCTGTCCATCTGATGTATGTGCTCGAGCAGGCGATCAGGCGCGAGCAGTTCGGTTCCGAGACCGAGAAGAAATATCTCGAGTTCATCAAGGCGGAGTTGGCGCCCCGCTACGCCGAGTTCATCGGCAACGAGATACAGAAAGCCTATCTCGAATCCTACAACGACTACGGGCAGAACCTGTTCGACCGCTACGTCGATTACGCGGATGCCTGGATCGAGCATCAGGATTACAAGGATCCAGACACCGGCCAGATGATGGATCGGGACCTGCTCAACCAGGAATTGACCAAGATCGAGAAGCCGGCAGGAATTGCGAATCCGAAGGATTTCCGCAACGAGGTTGTCAAGTTCGCGCTGCGCGCGCGGGCGGCGAATTCCGGGCGCAATCCATCCTGGACGTCGTACGAGAAGATCCGCGAGGTGATCGAACGGCGCATGTTCAGCCAGGTCGAAGATCTCCTCCCGGTGATCAGCTTCGGCAGCAAGAAAGAGAACGAGACCGAAAAAAAGCACCACGAGTTCGTCCAGAGAATGATGACGCGCGGCTATACCGAGCGCCAGGTGCGACGCCTGGTCGAGTGGTACATGCGCACTAAGCAGTCCGGCTGATCGCGTAGCGGCGGAGCGAAGCGTGAACATCATCGACAGAAGGCTGAATCCGCAGGGCAAGAGCCTTGCCAACCGGCAGCGCTTCATCCGCCGCGCACGCAAGCAGATTCTCGATGCTGTCCGTGAGGCGTCGGCAAAGAACGGCATCGCGGACGCCGAAGGCGAGCGAATCCGCATTCGTGGCGACAGCCTGCGCGAGCCGCAGCTGCACCATACGGCGCGCGCAGGCCGGCGTACGCACGTGGTACCGGGCAACAAGGATTTCATCGAAGGCGATACGATCCCACGTCCACCGTCGGGCGGCGGCCGTGGCGGGAGCGAGGGTTCACCCGACGGTGATTCGGAGGACGATTTCCACTTCGTCCTCAGCCAGGAAGAGTTCATCGATCTGTTCCTCGAAGATCTCGAACTGCCTGATCTCTTGCGCCGACAGATCACCACCGCGGAGGAATTCACCCCAAGCCGCGCCGGCTACACGACCAGCGGCTCGGCATCCAACCTCAATCTCGTGCGCACCATGCGCAACAGCCTGTCGCGCCGCATCGCTCTGCATCGGCCACGCGGGGCCGAGTTGAGCGCGATCGAAGCGGAGATCGCCGCGCTCGGTGAATGCGAGGCCGATGCTGAGCGCCGCCGCGAACTCACCGCCGAACTGGAGCGTCTGACCCGCCGCAGCCGGCGGATTCCCTTCATCGATCCGATCGATATCCGCTTCAATCGCTTCCAGAACATCCCCCGCCCGGCAACGAGCGCGGTAATGTTCTGCCTCATGGACGTCTCGGGCTCGATGACGGCGCACATGAAGGATTTGGCCAAACGCTTCTACAAGCTGCTCTACCTCTTCCTGAGTCGCCGCTACCGCAACGTAGAAGTTGTCTTCATTCGTCACACCCATGTTGCGCACGAAGTGGACGAGCAGACCTTTTTCCACAGCACCGAGTCGGGCGGCACCATCGTCTCCACCGCATTCGAGGAAATGCAGCGCATCCTGGTCTCGCGCTTTCCGCGCGAGCAGTGGAACGTCTACGCCGCGCAGGCCTCCGACGGCGACAACATGCCGGCTGACAACGCCTATGCCGTGTCACTCCTGGAGACTGCCATTCTGCCGAGCTGCCAGTATTTTGCCTATCTCGAGGTCGGCGCCGAAGAAGGCCGCTATGGTGGCCCAACCGAATTGTGGCGCGCCTATCAGCGCGTTGCGCAGTCCGGGCACGCGATCGCTATCCGCAAGGTCAATCATCGCAGCCAGATCTACCCGGTCTTCCGCCAGCTTTTCTCGCGGGACCGCAGCACGCGTGAGGAGGCCGGACAATGAGCGTCACCACCGATACGCTGCGAATCAAGGCAGGTGCAGACTGGGATTTCACGCAGCTGCAGTCAGCCCACGACGAGATCGAGGCGGTCGCGCTCGGTGAAATGGGGCTCGATATCTACCGGACCCAGATCGAGGTCATTACCGCAGAACAGATGCTGGACGCCTACTCCTCGATCGGCTTGCCATTGATGTATCGGCATTGGTCGTTCGGTAAGCGGTTCGCCCGCGACGAGTCGCTCTATCGCCACGGACTGCGCAGCCTCGCCTACGAGATCGTCATCAACTCCGATCCCTGCATCGTCTACATCATGGAAGAAAATACCATGGCGATGCAGACTCTCGTCCTGGCGCACGCTGCCTTCGGGCATAACCACTTTTTCAAGAACAATAATCTGTTCAGGCAATGGACCGATGCCGGGGGTATCCTGGCCTACATGGAGTTCGCCAAATCCTACATCGCGCGCTGCGAGGAGAAGTACGGTGAAGCCGCGGTGGAACGGCTCCTCGACGCTGCGCACGCGCTGATGAGCCAGGGCGTCAGCCGCTACCCCCGCCGCAACTTCTCGCTCGAGGACGAGGAAAAGCGCGCGGCCGAGCGTCGAGCCGAGCAGCAGCGTACCTTCAATGATCTATGGCGCACCTTGCCCGGCCAGCGTGGCCCCGCGCGCCGTCCGACCGATGCCGCCGAGCGGCGCCGGCTGCTCGGCTTGCCCGAGGAGAACCTGCTCTATTTCCTCGAGAAGAAGGCCCCGCTGCTGAAGCCGTGGCAGCGAGAGGTGCTGCGCATCGTGCGCCATATCGGCCAGTATTTTTATCCCCAGAAGCAAACGAAGATGATGAACGAGGGGTGCGCCACCTACGTCCACTACAAGGTCATGAACCGCCTGCATGAACGTGGCGTGCTCGACGATGGCGCCATGCTGGAATTCCTGCACTCGCACACGAGCGTCGTATTCCAGCCGGACTTCGATGACCGCCGCTATGGCGGGCTCAACCCCTACGCCTTGGGTTTTGCCATGATGCAGGACATCGAGCGCATCGCCGAGAGACCGAGCGAGGAAGATCGCATCTGGTTTCCCGAGATTGCTGGCTCCGGGGATGCAATCGGGCACCTGCGCGAAGCCTGGGCGAACTACCGCGACGAGAGCTTCATCCGCCAGTTCCTCAGCCCCGCGCTCATCCGCAAGCTGCGCCTGTTCAGCGTCTTCGACGATGGCCAGTCGGATCTCACCGTCAGGGCGATTCATAATGAACGCGGCTACCGCCAAATCCGCGGCGCCTTGGCCGATTCGTTCGACGTCGTCAGGCAGGAGCCCGAGATCGAGATCGTCGATGTCGATCTCGACGGCGACCGCCGCCTGCTGCTGCAGCACCGCGTCCATAGCGGCATGGTGCTGGACCAGGGGGATGCCGAGCTGGTGCTGCAGCACCTGGCCACGCTCTGGGGTTACGATGTTCGTCTGGCCGAGGTCGACGCGATTTCCGAGCGGGTGCTGCGCACTCACGATGCCGGCGCGCCTTCACGCTGAAGAGCGAGGCGGCTCCTATGGAGGATCCGCCCGCTTCAGCCGCACGAGAGCAATGCGGTCCACTCCGCTCAGGGCCAGCACCAGGCTGCCATCGGGCGTGACCGCCATGTTGCGCACCACGCCGCCACCGCTCGGAATAGGCCAAGTCTGAAACGTCTCCGTCCGCGGGTCGAAGCGGACGAGAGTATTCGGATCGATCCCCGACTCGCTGTACCAGATCATGCCGGCCGCCGCGGCGATACCGTAGGGCTGGGCACCGGCACCCGCCGGCGAGGGCCACTCGCGCGCCTGGCCGCTGCGTGGATCGAAACGGCCGAGATAGCCGCGCGCATAGTCGGTGTACCAAACCGCGTCGTCAGGGGTGATGACAATGCGCCGCGGTCGCGCACCAGCGGCCGGCAGGCGGTATTCGCGCACCGCGAGGGTTTGCGGGTCGACGCTGCCGAGGCGGTTGGCGTTGAATTCGGCGAAGAAGGGCACCCCGAACGTGTTGACCGCGATGCCGTATGGCAGCGAGTCGCGGTCGGGAAGCTTGATCAGGCGGACGGCACCGGTGGCCGGATCCAGCCGGCCGATCATTCCCGCACCCTGCACGGTGAACCACAGGATGCCCGAGGCATCGAACACCGGCGTATGGGGGTCGCGCGCCTCCGGGTCGGGGAGACGATAGGCGGTGATCCGGCCGGTGCGCGGCTCCAATCGCCCGATATAGGCTTTGAAATTGGCCGTGAACCAGATGTTGCCGGCCCGGTCGGCGGCGAGCCCGTGCGGCCCCGAGTCGGGGATCACAGTGCGGAACTCGGTGAAGCGGCCGCTGTCCGGATCGAGCCGCCCGACCTCGCTCGCCATCTGGCCCGTGTACCAGATCGAACCATCGGCCATGGCGAGGGGATCATGGGGGCGCGTGCCCGGGGTCGGGACCGTCCATTCGGTGAAGTTCGCGGTCCATCCGCTGCCCGTGGCGCGACCCTGTGCCCTGAGCGTGCCGCCAAACAGATCCGCCGCCGCCCCGACCATGCCTGCGCGCAAAAGCCGCCCGAGCGCTGCCCGCCGCGACACAGCCATGGGAGCCTCCACACCCAGAGTAGATCGCGCCGACATGGTCATCGCCTCCGTACGAAGCCGCCGGCCACGCGCACTAACGGCAGCCGAGCACCCGAACATCGTAGAGCGGGTGCTGAAGCATGGCGAGCGAAGGCTCGGCGGCGAACATCCAGCCCTTGAAGCCGGGCGCGTCCGGCCGGGAATCGACGATCTGCAGATTGGCGGCCGCGTCCGCGGGCAGGGTCGATGGCCGCACGAAGCACGCCCGCAGAGTGATGGCGAGATGCTCGAAGGGAATGGTCTCGCCGACCTTCACGGCGAGGTCGAGGCTGCGGGCGTTGATCTTGTCGAGAACCTGGAGCACGGCCGTATCGCGCGGCAGCCACAATGGTGGAGGCGCCACCGGCGCTGTCTCCGGCCCCGTCCCTGGCCCCGTCCCTGGCGCTGTCCCTGGCGGCGA
The DNA here is from genome assembly GCA_021780935.1 of Pseudomonadota bacterium. The sequence goes on along the minus strand of JAJXXT010000045.1, from coordinate 831 downwards.
TCCGGGCGGCGGCCCCTGCGGTGGGGTCAGCGGTGCCGGACGCGCGGGAAGCTGGCCCGCTGGAAGTTGGCCCGTTGGGAATTGGCCCGCCGGGTGCTGGCCTATGGGGGCTTGCGCACCGAGCAGCACACTTAGTGCCAGGCCGACTCCCCAGCGCCTGGCCGCGCCACGGCCGATCCGACCAACCCTCAGGGCTTGGCTCCGTCCGCGGTTGCGCCGGCGGCCGGATGCGCTCCCGCGCCAGCCGCCGCACCCGAGAGGTTGGTGGCGCTGAAAATGAACCGCCCCAGCAGATCCTCGATGTTCACCGCCGACTGGGTGACGGTGATGCGGCCGCCGCGAGGCAGCATGTGCTCATCGCCGCCTGGAACCAGATTGATGTACTTACCGCCGAGCAGGCCATCGCTGCTCACCGCGGCGCTGGTATCCCGCGGCAGGGCGATGTTTTCGGCCACGGTCATCGTCACCATCGCCTGATAGGTCTTGGGGTCGATGGTGGTCTCCGTCACGCGCCCGACCTTGACGCCGGCGAGGCGGACGTCGGCGCCGATCGTCAGTCCGTCGATACGCTCGAACTCGGCATGCATGGGATAACCGGCGGCGGAGGAGCGGCCGGAATGCGCCACGGCATAGCCGAGGAAGCCGGCAGCCAGCCCGATCACCGCTGCCCCGACGGCGACTTCAGCGAGATTTCGTTTTGCCATTCGCGCTTCTGCCGCCCGCTAACGCCGCGTGCCGCCGCCGGCCCCGGGGTGCACCCGCGGAAAGCCGTCGCCCCGACGCATCGACGCCGCTTCCGCCCCGACCACGATCTAGCTGCCCGGCGTCCAG
>JAJXXT010000113.1 GCA_021780935.1 Pseudomonadota bacterium | reverse complement strand
GGACGGCTTCTATCTCGCGCCGGGCGTCGGACTTGGCCATCGCCGCCTGGCGATCATCGATATCGGTGGCGGCGATCAGCCGATGTACAACGAGGACGGCACCGTCGCCATCGTCTTCAACGGCGAGATCTATAATCACGCCGCCCTGCGCCAGACCCTGCTCGCCAAGGGCCATGTCTTCCGCAATCGCTGCGACACGGAAGCCATCATCCACGCCTGGGAAAGCTGGGGACCGGACTGCTTGCAGCACCTCTCCGGCATGTTCGCCTTCGCGCTGTGGGACTCCAATCGCCGCCAGCTCTTCCTCGCCCGCGACCGGCTCGGCAAGAAGCCGCTCTATTACGGGCGCAGCGCCGACGGCACGCTCTATTTCGCCTCCGAACTCGCGGCGCTGGGGGTGGTGCCGGACCTGCCACGCCGAATCCGCGACCGCGCCGTCGCCGATTTCTTCGCCTATGGCTACGTGCCCGACCCGGATTCGATCTATTCGGATATCCAGAAGCTTCCGGCGGGCCACTGCCTGCTGCTCGAGCACGGCACGGAACCCGCCGTCCCGCGGTGCTACTGGCGTGCGGCCGGGACCGAACGCCCGCGCGACGAGACCGAGGCTCGCGACGAGCTCACCGCACTGCTGCGCCGCCAGACTGGCGCGCGTCTGATGTCGGACGTACCGCTCGGCGCGTTCCTCTCCGGCGGCGTCGATTCCAGCGCCGTCGTCGCGCTCGCGGCCACCCAGCATGACGGACCGCTGGCCACTTTCACCATCGGCTTCGAGGGCGCCGAGGACGAATCGCCCTTCGCCGAGATCGTCGCGCGGCGCTACAACACGGCGCAGCACACGGACCGGACGAGCGTCGACTACATCGATGCCGCACGCACACAGGCAGGAATTTTCGGCGAACCCTTCGGCGACCATTCCTCGGTGCCGACACATCGCGTGTGCGCGCTCACCCGCCGCCACGTCACGGTGGCGCTATCGGGCGATGGCGGAGACGAAGTCTTCGCCGGCTATCGCCGCTATCGCTGGCACCTGCTCACCGAGGCGGTGCGCCGGTTCATCCCCGCGCCCCTGCGCCGCCACGCGATCGGCCGCCTCGCCCGCGCCTATCCGAAGCTGGACCGGGCGCCGCGCTGGCTGCGGGCCAAGACGACGCTGACCGAGATCAGCCTCGGCTCCGCGCTCGGCTATTTCGCGACCATGCAGCGGATGCAAGCGGAGCAACGAAATGCGCTATTTGGCGAGCGCTTCGCCGCACGGCTGGATGGCTACGATCCGGCCGAGCGGATTGCCTCGCTGATGGACCAATCCGACACCGACGATGCCCTGCGCCAGGCGCAATATATCGATCTCAACACCTGGCTGGTCGGCGACATCCTGACCAAGGTGGACCGCACCAGCATGGCCAATTCGCTGGAAGTGCGTTGCCCGATCCTGGATCACGAAGTCGTCGGCTTCGGCTTGAGCCTGCCCGCCTCGCTCAAGCTGCGCGGTGGCGAAGGCAAATTCCTCCTGAAATCAGCGATGGAACCGTATCTCCCGCGGGAGATTCTCTATCGCCCGAAGCAGGGCTTCGCCGTCGCCCTCGGCACGCGTCTGCGCCGTGATATCGCCGCCGTTCGTGCCCGCGTGCTCAGCGACCCGATGATGGATAGCGGCTTCTTCCGCCGCGAAACGGCCGCCCGCCTGCTCGATGAACACGAATCCGGCCGCTCCGACCACGCGATGCCGCTGTGGCTGCTGTTGGTCTTCGAGGGATTCCTCGCCAACATGACCGCACCGGCACCGGCAACGGGGATCGCGATCCCAGCCTGACGCACGGTTGCGGCGGACAGCGTCGCGTCAGGAACGGGCGGGCCCGACGGCGAACGTCGGGCCAGGGGGGCTTAGCCGCGCGCACAGCGCCTTGCCCAGACCGATCATCGGCTGCTCCACGATCCGGAACGTCGCCGCTGAAATCAGCCAGGTCACGGCCACCACCGCGGCAAGGAACAGTGCCGCGCGCCAGACACTCTCGATCCCGGTCACATCGAGCGCAAAGATTCCTGGCATCGCAGGGCCAAGCAGGTCGATGACCCCAAAATGCACCAGATAGGCACTGAAGCTCACGCGGCCCAGCGCGCGGATGGCGCGATTATTGAACGGCGAGCGCGGCGTCAGTGCCAAGGCCACGGTCAGAACCGCGAACGCGATCGCCGCGAACACGTGCACCGGCAGGAAGGGGAGCGTCAGGACCGGCTTGCGCGGCACCGCGACGTAGCCGAGCGCGAAAAACCCGGCCCAGGCGAGCCCCGCCAACAGGCTGCCATGGCGTGCAATCATCCCCCGCGCCCGCGCCCATCCATCCGGCGCATGCAGTCGGGCCAGGGTGTGGAAAGTGCAGAATCCGACCATGAAGACAGGAAACTGGTTCGGCAGCCAGTAATAGAGGAACTGGTCCGTCGCCTTCCAGCCATAAGGCCCGACCCAGAGCTGAAAAGCGAACCGATTGAGCAGGAACGCCGCGACCAGCGATAGCAGCAACGCCAGAGCAGCCCGCGGCAACGTCGTGATCACCCCGGCGAGCAGCGGAAAGAGCAGGTAGAACCCGAACTCGTCGGCGACGCTCCAGCTGCCCGGCACCGCCGCCCAGCTGCCCTCCACCATGGACAGCAGCCCTGGGCTCCAGCCGTTGACGAAGCCCAACGTCGCCATTGCATGCACGAGCGAAAATGCCGCCCCCGGCGGGACCACGATAAGATAGGCCAGAAACGCCGCGTAATACATCGGCGCAATCCGGAATACCCGGCGGATGAAGAATGAGGCCATTGGCCGGGTTTCACGGCCGGCCCGGTTGGTCCAGGACAGCAGCAACGTCAGGCTGCTGGCGACGAAGAACAATTGCACCCCGTGCCATCCCAGGCTGGCCAGGCGCTTCACCGGCCAGACCAACGCCGAGTAGGACAGAAGGGCGTGGCAGCCCATCACGAGAAGGATCGCGTAGCCGCGCAGCGCGTCGACGAAGCCGTATTTCGGTGTCTCGATGCCGTGTCGGACCACGTCCGGCATGCCTTTTTCCCTTGTCGTCTTTCCCTTGTCGTCGCGATCCGTTGTGGCGGAAGCGTCGGAGGGGATCAAGAGCTCGGTGGCCGCCAGCCGCGCAGCAGCAGCGCGTTGCTGATCACGCTGACCGAGGACAGCGCCATCGCCGCGCCGGCCAGCACCGGGTTGAGCAGACCCCAGGCGGCCAGCGGCAGGCCGATCACGTTATAAAAAAACGCCCAGAACAGGTTCTGCCTAATCTTGCGCCGCGTCGCGCGGCTCACCGCCAGGGCGGCCGGGATCAGCAGCGGGTCGCCGCGCATGAGCGTGATCCCCGCCGCCGCCATGGCCGCGTCGGCACCGCCGCCCATGGCGATGCCGATATCGGCCGCAGCCAGCGCCGGGGCGTCGTTCACCCCATCGCCGACCATCGCCACGCAATGCCCCGCCGCGCGGAGCCGGTCGATTTCCGCCGCTTTGTCCGCCGGGAGAACCTCCGCGCGCACGGTCGCGATGCCGAGCGCGGCGGCGACGACGGCAGCGGTGCGGGCATTGTCACCGGTGAGCAGCACGGTCTGGACCCCCATCGCGCCGAGCCGGCGCACCGCCTCCGCCGCCCCGGGCTTGATCGGATCGGTGACGGCGATCAGTCCGAGCCGCCTTGGTTCGGGATCGAGCCAGGCGACCTGCATGATGCTGCGGCCCTGCGCCGCCAGCCCCGCCGCCTCCTCGGGATCGACCACCACCCCGTGCTCGGCGAGGAGTTGTGGCGTGCCGATCGCCAGCCGCCGCCCCTGGACGCGGGCGATGATGCCCTTGCCCGGATGGTCCTCGAGCGCCTCGGGCGCGGGCCGGTCCAGCCCCTCGGCGCGGGCGAGCACGGCGCGTGCCAGCGGATGGGTGCTGCCCGCCTGCGCCGCGGCCGCCAGTGACAGCAGCGCCGCCTCGCCGATCCCGTCGGGGCGGATTTCCGAGACCACCGGGCGGCCCTCGGTGACGGTGCCGGTCTTGTCCAGCACCAGCGTATCGACCGCGTGCGCCCGCTCCAGCGCCTCGGCATCGCGGATGAGGATTCCCGCGCGCGCCGCCGCGCCGGTGCCGGCGAGCAGCGCCGCCGGTGTCGCCAGACCGAGCGCGCAGGGGCAGGCGATCACCATCACCGCGACGGCGGCCAGCAGCCCCTGAGCGAAATCACCGGCGACCAGCCACCAGCCGAGCAGCGTCAGCGCGGCGATCGCCAGCACGACCGGCACGAACACGGCGGCGACCTGGTCGACCAGCCGCTGCACCGGCGCTTTCGTCGCCTGCGCGCCCTCGACCAGGGCGATGATCCTCGCCAGCGCGCTGGCCTCGCCGACCGCAACGGTGACGACGCGCAGCAGGCCGCTGCCATTGATCGCGCCGCCGATGACGGCATCGCCGGGCTGCTTGGCCACCGGCAGGCTCTCGCCGGTGAGCAGGCTCTCATCGGCCTGGCTATGGCCCGCGAGGACGCGGCCATCGACCGGAATGCGCTCGCCGGGGCGGACCACGACGACGTCCCCCGGCACGATGGCGGCAACGGCGAGGTCGAGTTCGGCGCCATTGCGTTCGACCCGGGCGCGCTCGGGGCGCAGCGCCATCAGCGCGCGGATGGCCACGCCGGTCGCCCGCTTGGCCCGCGCCTCGAGGAGCTTGCCGAACATCACCAGGGTGATGACGACCGAAGCGGCCTCGAAATCGGTATGCCCGTCGTGGCCCCTGGCGACGAGGAAGAGGCTGTAGCCGTAGGCGGCGGAGGTACCGAGGGCGACGAGCAGGTCCATGTTGCCGGTGCCGGCGCGCAGCGCCTTCCAACCGGCGCGATAGAAGCGGGCGCCGAGGCCGAACTGAACCGGCGTCGCCAGCGACAGCGCCAGCCAGCCTGGCACCGCGATGCCAACCATCGGCAGCATCAGCGGCAGGCTCAGCATCGCGGCCACGGCCACCTGCACGGAAAGCCCGCGCAACCGCCGCTGCTCCGCGGCCGCCCGGGCACGGTCGCGCTCGGCATCGCCGGTGAGCAGATCGGCACCATAGCCCGCCGCTTGCACCGCCTCGATCAGCGCCGCCGGGCGCGGCGCGATGCCGCTGACGCGCGCGTGCTCGGTCGCGAGATTGACCTGGACCCCCCTTACCCCCGGCACGGCGGCCAGCGCGCGCTCCACGCGGCCGACGCAACTGGCGCAGGTCATGCCGGTAATGGCGAATTCCCGCGTCTCCTCCGGCACGTCGTAGCCGGCGTCGGCGACCGCCTCGGCCAGGCGGGCGGGATCGGCCAGCGCCGGATCGAAGCTCACCGACGCGCTCTCGGACGCCAGATCGACACGCGCCTCCACGCCGGGGACGGCGTCGAGCGCGCGCTCGACCCGTCCGGCGCAGGTCGCGCACGTCATTCCGGCGATCGGCAGCCGGAGCTGCTCGCGCGGCGCCGCCGCGACCCCGTCCATCACCCGAGCCGGCCCTGCCGGCTACCCGGCGGCCACCTCGGCACCGAAGCCGGCCTTGCGGACCGCCTCCACCAGTGCCGCCGGGTCGGCGCCGCCGCGCACCACGGCGCGGCCACGCTCGAGATCGACCTCGGCGGCCTCGACACCCTCGATGCGCGCGAGCACGCGCGAGACCGAGCGGACGCAGCCATCGCAGTGCATGCCCTGGATGGCCAGAACGACGCCGGGCTGCGGCACGGACCCGGCGGATTGAGCGGAAGCGGACATGGCGTGTCTCCGGAACATCGGGCAAGGATTTCAGCACAGCATATAGGCAGCCCGGCAGCGTGCGGCGACGCATGGCTGCACGGTTTCCGCCGCCTTGCCCTCGCCGCCATCCAAGGCGACAAGGCAGCCATGGAGTTCCCTCCCGCGCTGCCCGAGGACGGACTGCCCGCTGGCCAGCGCGCCTGGGCGATGGCGACCATCGCACTGACGATTTCGCTCGCCGTGCTGGACGCCGCCGCGGTCAACGTCGCGCTGCCGACCATCGCACGCGATCTTCACGCCACGCCGATGGCGGCGATCTGGGTGGTCAACGCCTTCCAGCTCGCGGTGATGGTCTCGCTGCTGCCGCTGGCCTCGCTCGGCGACAGTCTCGGCTACGCCCGCGTCTATCGCGCCGGGCTGGCGATCTTCACCGCCGGCGCGCTGGCCTCGTTTGCCTGCGCCTTCACCGGCTCGCTGGCCCTCCTGACGGTGGCCCGCGTCGCCCAGGGCTTCGGCGCCGCCGGCATCATGAGCGTGAACACCGCCCTGGTGCGCGTCATCCATCCGCGCGACCGGCTTGGGCGCGGGCTCGGCATGAACGCACTGATCGTGGCGATCTCCTCCGCCGCGGGCCCGACCGTCGCCGCCGGCGTTCTCGCCATCGCCTCCTGGCCCTTCCTCTTCGCGATCGATATCCCGTTCGGCATCGCCGCCCTCATCATCGCTCGGCGCACCCTGCCCGACAGCGCCGGCACGGGGCACCGCTTCGACATGCCGAGCGCACTGCTCAACGCCCTCGCCTTCGGGCTGCTGATCACCGCGATCAGCGGCTTCGCCCACGGGCTCGGCGCGCGTCTCGCCGGGCTCGAACTGCTCGGCGCGGCGATCACCCTGGCGCTGCTGGTCGAGCGCCAGCGGGCGCGGACGGCGCCGCTGTTCCCGATCGATCTGCTGCGCCGGGCCGATTTCGCGCTCGCCGTCGGCACCTCGGTCGGCGCCTTCGGGGCGCAGACCCTGGCGCTGGTTTCGCTGCCCTTCTTCCTCCAAGGCCCGCTCGGGCGGAATCAGGTGGAAACCGGCTTGCTGATGAGTGCCTGGCCGGCATCCCTGGCGCTGGTCGCGCCGATCTCGGGCCGCCTCGCAGACCGGTATCCGCCCGGAATCCTGTGCGGGATCGGCCTCGGCGCCATGCTCGCCGGCCTGCTCGCCCTGGCGCAGCTGCCGGCGCAGCCAACCGGGCTGGACATTGTGTGGCGGATGGGCATTTGCGGCATCGGCTTCGGCCTCTTCCAGTCCCCGAACAACCGCGCCATGCTGGCTGCCGCGCCGGCGGGGCGCAGCGGCGGGGCCAGCGGCATGCTGTCCACCGCGCGGCTGACGGGGCAGACCGTCGGGGCGGCACTCGTCGCCCTGGTGTTCGCCCTCGGCGGAACCGACGCGGCGCGGGTGACATTGCTGCTCGCGGCGAGCTTCTCGGCCACCGGCGCGGTGGTGAGTTCGGTGCGCCTGGCCCGGCCCGGGCGGCGCGCAGCGCAACAGGAGGCGGATTGAGTTGCCCGAACAAGGTCCCTACGAGCGTCTCGGCGTCGGCCGGACCGCCAGCGCGGACGAGATCCGCCGCGCCTATCGCAAACTGGCCAAGCAGAACCACCCGGACCTGAACCCCGGCGACCGGGCGGCCGAAGATCGCTTCAAATCCATTTCCGCCGCCTACGAGCTGCTCTCGGATGCGGAGAAGCGCGCCCGCTACGACCGCGGCGAGATCGACGCGTCCGGCCAGGAGAAGCCGGAGCGGCCCTATTACCGCAGCCACGCCGAGGGCGCCGAGGGCACGCGCTACGGCGCACGTCACCGTCCGCGGAGGCCCGCGGGCGGTGACGGCGATAGCGGCCTCTCGGAAGAGGATCTGGGCGACATCCTCGGCAGCTTTTTCCGCTCCGGCGGCGGCGAGGGAATGCGTTTGCGCGGCCAGGACCATCTCTACCACCTCACGGTCAGCTTCCTCGAAGCCGTCAACGGCGCGACGCGGCGCATCACCCTGCCCGACGGCAAGGACATCGCCGTGCGCATCCCTCCCGGCCTCGCCGAGGGCCAGGTGCTGCGCCTCGCCGGCCAGGGCGGGACCGGCCTCAATGGCGGCCCGCCGGGCGACGCGCTGGTGGAGATCGCGGTCGCACCGCATCCGCACTTCCGCCGCGAGGGCGGCGACATCCATCTCGAGCTGCCGGTCAGCCTCAAGGAGGCGGTGCTCGGCGCCAAGATCGACGTGCCCACCGTCGCCGGGCGCGTCAGCCTCGCCATTCCTCCCGGCTCGGACAGCGGCACCCGCCTGCGCCTGCGCGGGCGCGGCGTGCCGGCCCATGGCGGCAGACCGGCGGGCGACCAGTACGTGACGCTGAAGGTCAGCATCGGCGCCGCCGACACGGCTCTGACGGAATTCCTGCGCGGCTGGTCGCCGTCCGAGGCCGCCGATCCGCGCCGCCATCTGACGGAGGGGGCATGATCACCGAGCAAACCGTCTGCACCCTCGTCGTGGGGCTCGATCCCGACGCCCTGGCCCGCTGGATCGAGGCCGCCTGGGTGCGGCCCGAGCGCCACGCCGGCGGCTTCGTGTTCCGCGAGATCGACCTCGCCCGGGTGCGGCTGATCCACGAACTCACCGCCGATCTCGCCATCGACGAGGAGACGCTGCCGGTGGTGCTGGGCCTGCTCGACGAGGTGCACGCGCTGCGGCGGCAGCTGCGTCTGGTCTGCGGCGCGATCGAGACCGCCGGCCCGCCCGGGCTGCGGCGCGAGATCGCCGAACGGCTCGCGCGCGCCGGGCACGCGATGGACGACCCCTGAACCACGGCAGCGCCCCGGATCGCGGCCTGGGCGGATTCCTCCACGCCGAACGCGTCGGCGGCGCCCTGCTCGTCGCCGGGTCGGCCGCATCGCTGATCTGGGCCAATACCGCGGCCGCCGGCCTGCTGGAATCGTTCAAGGCCCTGCCGCTCGCCGGGACGGGCCTGCTCGAATGGATCAATCAGGGCCTGATGAGCCTGTTCTTCCTGCTCGTCTCGCTCGAGATCCGGCGCGAGATGAGCACCGGCGCGCTGGCCTCGCCCCGGCTCGCGGCGGCGCCCGCGCTGGCCGCGGCAGGCGGGGCGGTGCTGCCGGTGGCGCTCTATCTCGCGCTCACCTGGCACGATCCGGCAGCGCGCCAGGGCTGGGCCGTGCCGCTGGCGACGGACATCGCCTTCTCCCTCGCCGTGCTTCGCCTCGCCGGCCGCGGCGTGCCGGAGTCGCTGGCGGCGTTCATGTCCGCGCTCGCCATCATCGACGATCTCATCGCCATCGCGGTGATCGCGGTCGCGTTCGGCCACGACGTCGCCCCGCTGCCGCTGGGCGCCGTGGCAGTTCTGTGGGTGGCCCTGCGTTGGCTGGGGCCGCGCTTGCCCGATGCGCTCGGATGGGCCGCGATCCTGGCCGGCTTCCTCGGGCTCTGGCTGCTGTTCCGCGCCAGTTCCCTGCATCCGACGCTGGCCGGCGTGGCGCTCGCCTTCGCCGTGCCCGCCGCGCAGACCGCCCGCCTGGAGTGGTCACTCGGCTGGATCGTTGCGCTCGTGGTGCTGCCGCTGTTCGGCCTCGCCAATGCCGGGGTCGGCCTGGGCGGGCGCGGGGGCGGAAGCGGAGGCTGGGCCGATCCCGTTGCGCTCGGCATTCTCGCCGGGCTGCTGGTGGGCAAACCCATCGGCGTGTTCGCCACGACCCAACTCGCCATCCGGCTCGGGCTGGTGCGCCTCGCCCCGGACA
>JAJXXT010000055.1 GCA_021780935.1 Pseudomonadota bacterium | reverse complement strand
AGACCTCGCCGGCGCCGAGCGCGATCTGCCCCGCGGCGATGTGCACCGCGTGCATCGACGAGCCGCAGAAGCGGTTCACCGTCATCCCCGCGACCGAGATCGGCAGATCGGCGAGCAGCCCGATCAGGCGGGCGACGTTCAATCCCTGCTCGCCCTCGGGGAACGCGCAGCCGACGATGAGGTCCTCGATGTCCGCCGCGGCGACGCCGCTGCGGGCGACGAGCGCGCGCACGACTTGCGCGGCGATGTCGTCGGGCCGGACGCGCGCCAGCGCGCCCCGCTTGGCCAGGGTGAAGGGAGATCGGGCATAGCCCGCGATGACCGCCTGCGGCATGGTTGCTGCTCCGTTCTGTCGATCAGGTGACCGGCGCGCGCTGCACGGCGGCCATGGCATCGGCCGCCTGGCGATCGATCTCGCGCAGCTCGGCCAGGGTTTCCTCGAGGGCGATGCGCTGCTCCTCGAGCCTCGCGATCCGGCTCTGCACCGCCGCGCTCAGCATGCGCAGCTGTTCGCCCTTGCTCCGGTCGATATCGTAGAGATCCAGATACTCCTTGACTTCGCGGAGCGAGAACCCCAACCGCTTGCCGCGCAGGATAAGGATCATGCGGGCTCGGTCGTGACGGGTGTAGGCACGCGTCGTCCCGACGCGGCGGGGTACGAGCAGGTGCTTGGCTTCGTAGAAGCGGATCGTGCGCGCGCTGATGCCGAGATCCGCTGCCAACTCGGTGACGGTGAACAGCTCTTCCCCGCCGGCCTCCGGCTGCATCTTCATGCCTGGTCACCCTTCTGCGCCAGCTCGTCCTCGAGCGCCTTCTTCGACAGCTTGCCGATCATCGTCTTCGGCAGGCTTGTACGAATCTCGATCTCCTTGGGCAACTCGATCGGCGAGACATAGCCCTTGAGGAAGTCGCGCAGTGCTTCCGGGTTCACGCTGCGCCCGGGCCGCAGGGTCACGAAGGCCTTCGGCGACTGGCCGCGATACGGATCGGGGATGCCGATCACCACCGCCTCGGCGACGGCTTCGTGCTGGTACAGCGCCTCCTCCAGCACGCGCGGATAGACGTTGTAGCCGCCGCACAGGATCACGTCCTTGATGCGATCGACGAGGAACAGATAGTTGTCGGCATCGAGATAACCGATGTCGCCGGTGCGCAGCGCGCCCTCGAAGAAGGCCTCGCGCGTCGCCTCGGCACGATTCCAGTAGCCCAGCATGACCTGCGGCCCGCGGATGCAGATCTCGCCCTTTTCGCCGACGCCAAGCTTGCGGGCCGGATCGGACGGATCGCGGATCTCGATCACCGTGCCGGGCACCGCGGGACCAACCGAGCCCGGCTTGCGTTCACGTCCGGGCGGGGTGAAGCAGACCACGGGGGATGTTTCGCTCAGCCCGTAGCCCTCGGTGAGGCTACCGCCGGTGAGCTGTTCGAAGCGTTGCGCCACCTCGGTGGGGAGCGGCGCGCCACCGGAGGTACAGTAGCGGATCGAGGTGAGATCGATGCGCATGTGCTCGGCGGCGGTGTTGATCGCGCCATAGATCGTCGGCACCGCCGGAAAGACGCTCGGGCGGGTCCGCGCGATCGTGCGCATCAGCTGGCGGATTTCGAAGCGGGGCAGGAGGACGATCTCGGCGCCGAGCGCGATGCCGCAATTCATCACGCAGGTCATGGCGAATACGTGGAACAGCGGCAGCACGCCGAGCACGCGCTCGTCTCCCGGCCTCAGGGTAGCGGCCTGCGCGATGACCTGCGCGCTGTTCGCGGTGAGATTGGCGTGGGTGAGCATCGCCCCCTTGGGAATGCCCGTCGTGCCGCCGGTATATTGCAGCACCGCAACATCCCGTTCGGGGTCGATCGCCACCGGCGTGAGAGGGGTTTTGCTGCCGATGAGTCGTGTGAACGACAGGTTCAAGGGATCCGCGTGCGTCCGCTCGCGCCAGCGGATCAGGTGATAGGCGAGACAATGCAGGGTCGGCAGCATCGCCGCGATCGGGCAGACGATGATGCGGGCCAGCCCGGCTTCGGCGGCAACGCGCCCCGCCTTGCCGTGGATCGCGGGGAGGTCTGGCACCACCATGATGGTGGTGCCCGAGTCGCGGATCTGCGTCAGCAACTCGCGCTCGACGTAGAGCGGATTGTAGTTGACCACGATCGCGCCGGCCTTCAGCGCGGCAAAGTAGAGTATGACCGAATAGGGCGTGTTGGGGAGGCAGAGGCCGACGCGCGTGCCCTTGACGACACCGATCCGCTGCAGCCCACTCGCGGCCCGATCGACGAGCGCACCGAGTGCCGCATAGGTCCAGCGCCGACCCATGAAATCGATCGCCGGCTGGCCGGGAAAGCGGGCAACCGCCGCATCGAGCAGGGCCGGTACCGTGCTCGGCGGCGGCAGTGGCGCCATCGCCGCGTCCGCGGTGGGTCCACGCTCGGGCTGCTCTCCCCCACCCATGCTCATCCGCCGCTGCGTCCCCGCCCAACTGCTGCTTTACGAGAGTGAGTTTACGTATACGTCATCTTACCGTCAAGCCTATTCGGCGGCGCGCCGCGACCGGATCAGCCGCCCTTGACCGGCGTCACTGGCGCGGCCTTTGCCGTCGTATCCGGCAGAGGGTAGGCGGACTCCCAGCCGCCGCCCAAGGATTTGTAGAGGGCGACGAGGTTGGTCGAGACCGTTGTGGTGCTGTCGGCGAGCTGCTGCTCCGCAGCGAGCACCACACGCTGCGCCTCGAGCACATCGAGGAATGTCGAGATGCCCTGCACATAGCGCGCACGGGCGAGCTCAAGCGCTCGCCGCGCCGCCGCGGTCTCGGTGGCGAGGCGCTGGTTTCGCTTCTGTTCGGCGTCGTAGGCGGTCAGCGCATTGTCGACGTCGTGCAGCGCGGCGAGCACGGTGCGCTGATAGGCCACCGCCGCTTCCTTCTCCTGCTGCTTGCGCAGCTCCAGCGTGGAAACCAGCTGCCCACCCTGGAAGATCGGCAGCACGACGGTCGGGCCAAAGCCATATTGCTGCGAGTTCCAATTGAAGATGTTGTTGGTGGTGACCGACTGGAAGCCAAAGCTGCCGGAGAGCGAAATGCTCGGGAAGAAGCTCGCCACGGCGACGCCGATCTGCGCCGTGGCGGCATGGAGCTGCGCCTCGGCGGCGCGGATGTCCGGGCGGCGGCGGGCGAGATCGGAGGGCAGGCCGACCGGGATCTGGGGCGGCACGGGCGGGATCGGCTTGGCCGGGCGGAGATCGCCGGCGAGCGCCTGCGGCGGCTGGCCGAGAAGCTGGCTGACGGCGTTGATGAGCTGCGCCTCCTGCTGCTCGAGCTGCGGCAGCTGGGCGGCGATGCCGTCGGCCTGCGCCTGGGCGTTGGCAACGTCGAGATCGGTGGTCAGGCCGGTGGTGGCGCGCTCCTGCGTCAGTTTCAGGCTTTCGCGCGCGCTCGCCAGATTTTCCTCGATGATCTGGCGCGTCCGCTGAACGCCGCGGAGCTGGATATAGTCGCGCGCCAACTCGGCCTCGATGGCAACGAGCGTGTCGCGCAGCTGATCGTTCGCCGCATCGACACTCGCCTGCGCCGCCTCCACGCCGCGGCGCACCCGGCCCCAGAGGTCGATCTCCCAAGTCGCGTCGAAGCCGTACTGGTAGAGGTTGAACGGGGGGATGACGCCAGTGGTGTTCGGGATCACGGTGCCCGCCTGGGTGCCGACGAGGCCGCTGGCGATGCCGCTCTGGGCGGTGAAGCTGCCGCCGGGCGCGCCGGCGCCGAAGGCGGAGACGATGCCGTTCGGGCTGATCAGTTCGCGCGTGTAGGAGCCGTTGGCATTCAGCGTCGGGAACATCGCCGCCCGGGCCTGGCCGTAGGCGGCGCGGGACTCGCCGAGCCGGATCATGGCGATGCGCAGGTCGAGATTACTCTCGACCAGGCGGCCCTCGAGCGCCGTCATCTCGGCATCGTGGAACTGGTTCCACCAGGCCGGGTCCACCGCCGCCACCACCGGCTTGCTGGATGCGACGACCGGCTTCACCTCGTGCTGGCCCCAGGAGGCAGGAGACCACCAGGGCTTGGGCTGCGCGAAGTCCGGGCCAACCGTACAACCTCCCAGCAGCGACACCAAGGCTGCTGGCACCAACGCCCCTCGCACGAACGTCCAGCGCCGCAACCGGCCGTTTCGCGCCCAAGGTTTCATTCCTGCCTTCTCCAACCCTGCGACCGCCGCAAGCCACGCATGCTCAGCTGGCCGCCCATGCTCCGCCGGCAGCCGGAGCGTTGGCCCGTCTGACACCGGACGCCGCGCCAGCCACGATCCGCTCCTGACCGATCGGTTCGGTCACTTTGACAAACTACCCCGCTTGCGGCATTCGTCAAGGCGCTCGTCCTTGGAGATACGTGCAACGGATGGTCGCCATCGAGGCCCTTTCCCCGGAGAAGCGCGGACAGATCCTGCGCGGCGCCGGCATCGTATTCGCCGCCGAGGGCTATGAGGGCGCGTCGATGTCGCGCATCGCCGCCGAGGCGAGCGTCTCCAAGGGCACGCTCTATAATCATTTCGAGAGCAAGGCGCACCTGTTCGTCGCCTTCGTCGAGGCCGAGATCGCGCAGAATCTGACCCGCCTGTTCGAGGGCGCGGATGCCGGCGCCGATCCCGCCGCCACGCTCGGCATCATCGGCCGGCGCTTCATCCGCATGATGCTCTCCCCCACAGGGCGCACGATCTACCGGGTCGTCGTCTCCGAGGCGGAGAAATTCCCCGAGCTGGCGCGGAAATTCTACGAGGCCGGGCCGGCGCAGGCGATCGGCTTCATGTCGCGCTGGCTCACCGCCCAGAGCGCGCGCGGCCTGTTGCGCGTGCCGGACGCCGAGTTCGCCGCCGAGCAGTTCTTCGCCTTGTGCCAGACCCGTGTCTGGTTCCGCTGCAAGCTCAATCTGCTGCCCAACCCGACGGAGGCGATGCTCGATCGCGTGGTGGACGGCGCCGTCGAAATGTTCCTTCATACCTATGGTGCCCACATCGGCAGTGAGTGACCCCGGGCGCCGCAGGGATCGGGCGGCAAAGGCGGAGGCTCCAGCATGGCGAATGGCCGGATCGAGGGTGTGCTGCGTCACGCCGACAGCACCCATCAGGCGGCGCTGGAGCGGTGGTTCGCGCTGTTGCGCATCCCGAGCGTCAGCGCCCAGCCCGCGCACGCGGCCGACTGCGCCGCCGCGGCCGAATGGGTGCGCGCCGAACTCGCCGAGCTCGGCTTCGAGGCCGCGCTGCACGCGACACCGGGGCAGCCCTGCGTCCTCGCCCACCATCCCGGCCCCGGCGGCAACGCCCCGCACCTGCTCTATTACGGCCATTACGACGTGCAGCCGCCGGAACCGCTCGAGCTCTGGACGACGCCGCCCTTCGAGCCGACACGCACGCAGGGCCCGCACGGGGAGCGCGTGGTGGCGCGCGGCGCCGTCGATGACAAAGGGCAGGTCTGCACCTGGCTCGCCGCCTTTCGCGCCTGGCACGCGGTCACCGGCGGGCTGCCGGCGCGCGTCACTGTGCTGGTCGAGGGCGAGGAGGAAGTCGGCAGTCCCAATCTCGAACCATTCCTCCTCACCCAGCGCGCCGCACTCGCCGCCGACGCCGCGGTGATCTCCGATACCAACATGTGGGACATCCACACGCCGGCGATCACCACGCGGCTGCGTGGTCTGGTCTATGTCGAACTGACGCTGCGCGCGGCGACGCGCGACCTGCATTCGGGCCTGTATGGCGGCTCGGCGCTGAACGCGCTGAACCTGCTCACGCGCATCCTCGGCGATCTGCACGACACGCAGGGCCGCGTGCGGCTGGCCGGGTTCTACGACCGGGTCCGCCCGGTCCCCCCCGAGCAGGCTGCCTCGTGGGGCGCGCTCGGCTTCGACGAGCGTGAGTTTCTCGGCCAGATCGGGCTGCTGCAGCCGGCCGGCGAGGCCGGACTGCCGGCGCTGGAGCGGCTCTGGGCCCGTCCGACCGCCGACATCAACGGGCTCTGGGGCGGCTATACGGGCCCGGGCGCGAAGACCGTCATTCCCGGCGAGGCACGGGCCAAGCTCTCCTTCCGCCTGGTGCCGGACCAGGACCCGGCGGCGGTGCTCGCTTCCTTCCGCCGCTTCGTCGCCGAGCGCCTGCCGCCCGGCATCGAGGCGGCCTACGAGGTGTTTGGCCAGAGCCCCGGCATCGAGGTGCCGACGCACTCGCCCCTGATCGCGGCAGCGCGGGCCGCGCTGGCCGAGGAATATGGACGCGAGCCCGTTTTCGTCGGCAGCGGCGGTTCGATCCCGGTGGTGGAGAGCTTCAAGCGCGTGCTCGGGCTGGACACGCTGCTGATGGGCTTCGGCC
Source organism: Pseudomonadota bacterium (assembly GCA_021780935.1). The sequence goes on along the minus strand of JAJXXT010000055.1, from coordinate 3,233 downwards.
TCGACGACGACCAGGTGCACAGTCCGAACGAGAAATTCGATCTCGCCTGCTTCACCCACGGTCTGCGGGCGCATATCCGCCTGCTCGGGCATCTCGGCCCTGGCTGAAGGCTTGCGCCTCGTCGGGCTGCGCAGCGCGCTGGCCGGCCCGTTCGATCTCGTCATCGGCCATGGCGAGGCGGTGGCGATCAGCGGTGCGTCGGGCTCGGGCAAGAGCCTGTGCCTGCGCATGGTGGCCGATCTCGATCCCAACGAAGGCGAGGCCTGGCTCGATGGCCGGCCGCGCGCTGGGATGCGCGCGCCGGAATGGCGCGCGCGCGTCATCTACTGCGCCGCCGAATCCGGCTGGTGGCACGCCAGCGTCGGCGCGCATTTCCAGCCCGCCCAACAGGCCGCCGCCGCCGCGCTGGGCGAGCGGCTGGGGCTGGCGGCGGAGCTGTTCGCCGCCACAGTCGCGCGGCTCTCATCGGGAGAGCGCCAGCGCCTGGCGCTGATCCGCGCCCTGGTGCGCGCGCCGGCGGCGCTGCTGCTCGACGAGCCGACCAGCGCGCTCGATCCCGCCAGCGTGGCGCGGGTGGAGGCGCTGCTCGCCGAACGCCTCGGCGCCGGACTGGTGCTGATGATGTCGACCCACGACCCGGGCCAGCCGTCCCGGCTCGGGGCGCGGCATCTCGTGATGCACGCCGGACGGCTCGGGCCGCCGTGAACCCGATCCTGCTCACGCCGCGCGATCTTGCCGTCTCGGCGCTGCTGCTGGTGCTCGACGCGGCGCTGTCCGTTTCGCTCCGGCTCGGGCTGCACCGCCAGCTCGGCGTCGCGGCGGCGCGGATGGCCATCCAGCTCCTCGTCGTCGGCGTGATCCTGCACCGGGTGTTCGACGCCGCATCGCCGGCGCTGACGCTGGCCGTGGTGATGCTGATGGCGGCGATCGCGGCGCGCGAGGTGGCGGCGCGCCCGGAGCAGCAACTCGGACGCTTCGGCAACCTCGCCGTCGCCGGCTCGGCGGTGGCCGGCGCAGCCTGTCTGACGGCGGTGTTCGCCCTGACCACGGCGATCCGCCCGGTGCCATGGTACGATCCGCGCTATGCCGTGCCCCTCGCCGGCATCATCCTCGGCAATGTGCTCAACGCGGCCAGCCTGGCGCTGGACGCGCTGCTCGGCAGCGTCGTGCGCGAACGCGCCGCGGTGGAGGCGCAGCTGGCCCTGGGCGCAACCTTCGGCACCGCGATGGCGCGCCTGGCGCGCCAGGCGATCCGCCGCGGCATGCTGCCGATGATCAACCAGATGTCGGCCGCCGGCGTTGTGACCCTGCCCGGCATCATGACCGGTCAGATTCTGGCCGGGATGGATCCGATGGAGGCGGTCAAGTATCAAATCCTGCTGATGTTCCTGCTCGCCGGCGGGGGCGCGCTGGCGTCGGTGGCGGCGGTGCTGCTGGCGGTGCGGCTGCTCACCGACCCGCGCCAGCGGCTGCGGCTCGACCGCCTGCGCCCGCGATGAACGCGACGCGTTGGTGCAGCCGCCGCGGATCGCACCCGGATCACCTCCACACTGATTGCAGAGCAGGACTCATATGCGAGCTTGGGTAGCGGTCTCGATTGCGCTCACGCCTCGGCATGGCCTAAGCTTTCACGGCTGGCCGAAGCCTATCCTGTCACGCGCACGGCGGCCTCGGAGCCGAGCAACCTGTTGACGGCCAGCGGTGAGGGGGCGACCGATGAGCCATCACGGACCGGGGCTACCCCCTGGTGTGCAGCCCGGGACAGAGCCCGGGATAAAGGCCGGGGAAGGCGACCAGACGGGCGGGCTCGACGCCATGCTGGACAGCGTTCTCGATCACGCGATCTTCTCAGTGGACCTCGCCGGCACCATCACGGATTGGAACATCGGCGCCGAACGGCTGACCGGCTATGTCGCCCACGAGGTGATCGGCCAGCCGATCGATATCCTGTATCCACCCAAGGACCAGGCCAACGAGCGCCCCGCGCTGGCGCTGCAAATGGCGCGGGAAGACGGACGGTTCGAGGAGGAAGCCTGGCGCCTGCGCAAGGACGCGACCCGCTTCCCGGCACAGACCACGGTCGGCCGCGTCATCGGCCCCGACGGCTCGGTCGCCGGCTATGCCGTCGTCCTGCGCGATCTCAGTGAGCGGATGCAGGCGGCGGAGGCGCTGCATCTGAGCCAGGAGCTGTTCCGCCGCTTCATCGACAGCGTCGTCGACTACGCCATCTACACGCTCGACCTGCACGGCATGATTACGAGCTGGAACGCTGGCGCCGAACGCATCAAGGGGTATACCGCTGCGGAGGTCGTCGGGCGCCATGTGTCGACCTTCTGCACCGAGGCCGACCGGCGCGCCGGCGAGGCCGACCGCGCGCTGGCCGAGGCCGCGACGGTCGGGCACTTCAGTGCCGAATGCTGGCGGGTGCGCAAGGATGGCAGCCAGTTTCGCGCCAGCATCGTCATCAACCCGGTGTTCAGCAGCGACGGCGACCTGCTCGGCTTCGTCAAGATCACCCGCGACATCACCGACCGCTATGCGATGGAACAGGCCCGCGAGCGTGCGCAGCAGGCGCAGAAGATGGAGGCGATCGGCCATCTGACCGCCGGGGTCGCGCATGATTTCAACAATCTGCTGACCACCATCGCCGGCAGCGTCGATCTCATGGGCCGCTATTCGGGCGACGCCCGCGTCGGGCGTCTGGCCGAGACCGTGCATCACGCGATCGAGCGGGGGCAGAAGCTCAACGCCCAGCTTCTGACCTTTGCCGGGCGCCAGCGCCAACGCCCGGTGCTGACGGACCTCAACGGCCTGATCCGGGTCTTCGAGGCGCTGCTCGAGCGGGCCGTGAGCGATGCCGTGACGTTGCGCTTGGATCTGGATCCGCAGCTGGATGCGGTGCTGGTGGATCAGGGCCAGTTCCAGTCCGCCGTGCTCAACCTCGTGGTCAATGCGCGCGAGGCGATGACGAAGGGCGGCACGCTGACCATCGAGACGCGGAATGTCACGCTCTCGGCCGAGGAGGCGGCCGCTCTCGGCGAGCTGGCCGCCGGCCCGCACGTCGCCGTGGCCGTGCGCGATACCGGCGCCGGCATGTCCGAAGCGGTGCGGCAGCGCGCCGTCGAACCGTTCTTCTCGACCAAGCCGCCAGGCCTCGGATCCGGCCTCGGACTCAGCCAGGTGCACGGCTTCGCCCGCCAGTCCGCTGGCGGGCTGGAGATCGAGAGCCGCGA
>JAJXXT010000154.1 GCA_021780935.1 Pseudomonadota bacterium | reverse complement strand
CGCGCCGACAATCAGAACGCTCCATCGCCCTTGCCAGCGTCAAACAACCCCGACTAACGTTCCCAAGCCGCGACCATACTTTCTCACCCTGGTTGTCGCGCTTCTCATCCTGATCGTCGCGCTACAGCAATGCCAGAATGCGCCTGTTCGTTCGGTCGAGGTCCATGCCGATTCAGCGTTTCGCAGTCGCGATCAGTCGTATCGCAAATGGCGCGCGCGTGCCACACGCGGCTACAACGCGGTACGCCAGCCGATGGAGCAAAGCGTCATGCGCCGGATCGTACCGACGGACTTCACCGCGACGCGCGCCTGGGGCGCACTCGACATCGCGCGATTTAGCGGCTTCGCAACGGTGCGGCTGCACTGGACCGACACACCCTATCGTTGGCACGTAAACGACGGACAGGAAGTGTTCGTGGTACTGGACGGCGCGGTAGAGATGCATGTCCGCGAGGCCGGTGTGGAACGCGTCGTGCTGCTCCGCGCCGGCGAGATTTTCCATGCCGGCGACGGCGATGAACACATGGCGTGCCCGCGACGCGCGGCGCGCATTCTGGTGATCGAGCGCGAAGGGAGCGTATAGAGGGTGCCTAGGCCTGCCCGCCGTTACGCAGTGGCGATACCGGTGCGGCGGCGGGCCTGGCACGGCGGCCGCGCAGCTCGTTCCAGAAATGCACCAGACCGCCCCATTGCTGCGCGAGGTAGCCGCCGCTGGCCAGGGCCTCGGGTGCCGCGTCATCGCCGGTCGGCGGAAAGCTCGCGGAGAAATCGGCGGTGCCGAAGATGATGTCCCAGATCGGGAACACGGCGGCGTAGTTGCAGGAGCGCTGGCCCGCCGCCAGCACGCCGTGATGAGCGCGGTGGAACCGCGGCGAGACCAGGATGCGCTCGCCGAGCCAGCCGAAGGACAGCCGCACATTGGCGTGGCTGAGGCTTTCGACAAAGCGCATGAACATCAGCAGCAGCGGGAATTGCAGCGGCGGCACGCCGATCGCGAGTGCCACCACGCCGAACCAGATCCCGCCCGCGAGGTCGTCGAGCAGGTGGTTGCGGTCATCCGACCAGAAGCTCATCTGGCGCTGCGCGTGGTGCAGCGCGTGCAGCGCGTACCAGCCGGCGAACCGGTGCGACAGACGGTGGCGCCAGTAGTCGGAGAAGTCCAGGATCAGCGCGTAGAGGAGGAAGGTGAGAACCGGACGGCCCATCAGCCAGGGTAGCAGCGTCTCCAGCGTCGGCGGGATGTAGCCGCGCGAGACGAGGAAGGCGTTCACCACCACCTGCACCTGGTAGAACACCAGGAAACTGGTGACCGGCAACACGCCGACGCGTGCCAGCACGGTGTAGAACGCATCGACCAGCACCGTCCGCTTCGACGCCCATCGCTCGATCGGCAGCCAGGCCTCAAGCGGCCAGCAGATGGCGTAGGTCAGCAGCAGCGCGAACACGCCGTACACACAGATCAGCATCCAGTCGAACGACAGCTCCGCCCACTGCATCCCGCCGAAACGATACAGGAGCGGGATGATCGCGTACTGGTCGATCATGCCCGCGATGATGCTGAACAGGCGGTCGAGCGGGGCGAACACCGGCGCGCCTACAGCAGCTCGGCGGTGAGCCGGCCGGGCTGGGCCAGCATGGAGTTGAGGAAGATGCCATGCGGCGAGCGGCCGACATCGATCGTCTCGTAGCGTCCGCTCACCGGGTCGAGCACGCCCACCTGCTCGCGGAAGCGCAGCGCCACCCAGAGCTTGCCGTCCGGCGCGATGCCCATGTCGTCCGGCCCCGCGGCCCCGAGCGGATAGACGCGCTTGACGCGCAGGCTCGCGGCATCCAGCGCCGCGATGCTGCCGCCGACGCGGTTGGTGACATAGAGCGTCTGCCGGTCCGGCGTGAGGAACAGGTTGTGCGGGCCGATGCCGGTCTGCACCCGACGCTCGACGCGCCCGCTCGCCGGGTCCAGCACCGCCACGTCGTGCGTGCCCATGACGCAGCATAGCACGCGGCCGTTGAGGTAGAGCACGCCGGCCGCGGTGGGGCCGACATAACTGTGCCAGCGCGGCTGTTTGGTCACCAGGTCGATGGCGACGACGGTGCCGGATTGCTGCATGGAGTTGAAGCTCCAGCGCGAATCCGGGGAGAAGTCGAGATGGCTGGGCATCCCCCCGACGCCGAGCCGCCGTTCCAGCCGCAGCGTCGTGGCATCGTAGATCTCGACAAAGTTGAGCCGCAGCGAGTTGACCACGAACAGCCGCCCGTCCGGCGAGAAGCCGATCTGGTACGGGTCCGCGAAGGTGCGGTGGCCGAGCAGGTTGCCGGTCTGCGGGTCGAAGGTGAACAGCGCGTTGCCGGCGGCGTCGCAGACCACGAGGCCGGCGCGGTTGGGCAGCAGCGCCCAATGGCTGGGCTCGCGCAGGGTCGGCTGGTTGCGCAGCACACGGTGCGTGGCCATGTCGATCAGCGCGACGCTGGCGCCGCCGGAGTTCATCACGAAGGCCAGGTTCGGCGCCGGCGGCGGCGCGGCGAGCGCACGTCCGGGCAGCGCCATCAGGCCGATGCCGGCCCCCGCGCCCGCAAGACCCGCGCCGGCAAGCCCCGCCTTGGCAAGCACGCGGCGGCGGGTTGGGTGGCGGTGGTCAGGCACGGTCATGGCAGCCTCTGCGCGACTATCGCCGGCTGATTGCGCCACTCAAGGCCCTATCGCAAGTCCTTTATCGGCATAAGTTTTCGTCATGCCGCGGCCGCTTTCATCAGGCCGATACGATGTCGGGCGAGGGCCGCCGAGGTAGCGTCATCGCAAGCCGACCACTGCGCCGGAACTGAGCCCGGCCACCAGCACATCCCCGGCCGGCTGCGGCGGGGTGACGACGGCCGCGCTGCTGTAACGCCAAATCGGCTTGCCGCTGCTGCCGCGGTAGCTGGCGATGGCATGGTCGCCGACCTTCAGCACCACGGCGCCATGCCAGACCATCGGGGCGGAAAACGGCGTGCCGCCCAGCGCCCGCCGCCACAGCACCTGGCCATGCGCCGGCGACAGCGCCAGCAGGTCACCCGCACGGTTGGCGACCAGCACGCGCGCGCCGTCCGCAACCGGGGCGAAGGCGGTGTAGTCGGCCATCCTCGTCCGCCAGACCTGGTGGCCGGTCCGCGCCTCCAGCCCGTAGATGGAGCGGTCCTCGGAGGCGACGAACACCATGCCGCCCAGCGCCACCGCCCGCGTCGCGATGGCGCCGCTGGTGGAGAAGCTCCAGACGCTTTTGCCGGTGGCGGCGTCGTAGGCGTGCACCGTGCCGCCCCGATTGCCGGCAATGGCGAGCCCGCCCACCACGGCGGGCGCCGCGGTGAAGCCATAGCCGGTGCGCGCGCCCCAGCGCACGGCGCCGGTCCGCGCGTCGAGCCCATAGAGGTTGTGGTCCGCCGAGCCGATCACCACAACACCGCTGACGACCACCGGGTGCGTGAGCTTCGCGCCGTCGCCCTTGAACGCCCAGAGCCGGCGCGAGGGCACATTGCCCGTTGGCGCGAAGGCGTAGAGGCTGTGGCCGTCGGTCTGCGCGAAGAGCAGCCCGGCGGCGAGCGTGGCCGGGTGGCTGCACATGCATTGCGGCGGCTGGCTACGGGTGTATTCCCAGACCGGCGTACCGGTCCTGGCGTCGAGCGCGCGCATGTAATGGGTGTCGCCGATATCGCTGGCAACGAAGACCTGGGTGGCGCCGACGCTGGGCGGCATGGGGATGGCGCCGCCGGTGCCGTATTTCCACATCAACCGGCCGGTGCTGACGTCGAGGGCGAAGACGTTATCGCCCTTGCTCTGGGCGCTGGTGAGATAGACGTGGCCGGCTGAGGCTCGCGGCGCGTTGTAGACCGGCGCACCGATTTCGGTGGACCAGGCGACCGGCGATGTCGCGGCCTGCGCCCAGGGCGCCGCGGCCAGCACGAGCGGGGCGGCCAGCGACGCCAAAGCCGCTCGGCGCGTGGTGCGCACGATGCCGCAAGAAGCCAACGCGCCGACCATGACCCTTATCTCCTCTTCGTTATGGAAGCATAGGACACAACGGCTGCCCCGACCGCGCCCATAAGGCACGCGCGAGCACCGATTGCAACCTCGCCGCTTGCCTGTTCCCCATCGCTCGGTCACACAGGGCTGGCCGGCCGGCAAGCGCGGCCGGGCTCGCGGGGCCGACCGCGCGGGCCGCCAGGGGAAAACGCACCATGTCCGAGATGTTCGCCACCTACCCGAGCCTGCGCGGCCGGCGCGTGCTGGTCACCGGCGGCGCCAGCGGCATAGGCGCCAGCATCGTCGAGCATTTCGTGCGCCAGGGCAGCCGGGTCGGGTTTCTCGACCTCGACCACGAAGCAGCCGCGGCGCTGCTGGCCCGCCTGCCCGACGGTGGCGTGGCGCATTTCGAGCCATGCGACCTGCGTGACATCGCGGCCCTGCGCCAGGCCATCGCCCGGCTGCGCGCAGCACTTGGCGGCGGCATCGAGGTGCTGGTGAACAACGCCGCGCGCGACGACCGCCACGGCATCGACGAGGTAACGCCGGAATACTGGGACGAGCGCATGGCGGTGAACCTGCGCCACCAGTTCTTCTGCATCCAGGCGGTGAAGGACGACATGATCGCGGCCGGCGGCGGCGCCATCGTCAACATGAGTTCCATCAGCTTCGTGCGCGGCCAGGGCGGCATGCCGGCCTATACCGCCGCCAAATCCGCGGTGGTCGGGCTGACCCGGTCGGTGGCGCGTGACCTCGGCCGCCACCATATCCGCGCCAACATGGTGTTCCCCGGCTGGATCCTCACCGAGCGCCAGCTGCGGCTGTGGATGACCGAGGAGGGCGAGGCGCGCCGTGCCGCCAGCCAGTGCATCCCCGATCGGCTCTATGAGCCGGATGTCGCGCGCATGGTGCTGTGGCTCGCGGCCGATGACAGCCGCATGGTGACGGGGCGCGAATTCTTCGTCGACGGCGGCAACCTCTAGCAGCGCTGCCGCAAAGGCCGGATTATTCCACCAGCGGATGGTGGCACGCCGCCTCCCGCCCGTCGGCCAGGGCGCGCAGCACCGGCCGCTCGTTACGGCAGATGTCGGTCGCCGCCGTGCAACGCGGGTGGAAACGGCAGCCGGAGGGCGGGCTGAGCGGGCTCGGCACATCCCCCTCGAGGCGGATGCGCCGGCCGCGTGCGGCGGCGCGCGGGTCCGCGACGGGCACGGCGGAGATCAGGGCGGCCGTGTAGGGATGCGCGGGGCGGGCAAACACCGTATCCGCCGCGCCGATCTCGACGATGACGCCGAGATACATGACCGCCACGCGGCGCGAGATCTGGCGCACCACGGAAAGATCGTGGGCGATGAAGATGTAGGTAAGGCCGAGCTTTTCCTGCAGTTCGAGAAATAGGTTCACGATCTGCGCCTGCACCGAGACATCGAGCGCGGAGACCGGCTCGTCCGCCACCACCAGGCGCGGCTCCAGCGCGAGCGCACGGGCGATGCCGATGCGCTGGCGCTGCCCGCCGGAGAACTCGTGCGGGAACCGTTCCAGATGGTCCGGCAGCAGGCCGACCAGGGGCAGCAAGGCGCGCACCTTCTCCGCGATCTCGGCGCGCGTGCCGCGACGGTGGACGGCGAGTGGCTCGGCGATCAGTTCGCCGACGCGCCGGCGCGGGTTGAGCGAAGCGGACGGGTCCTGAAAAACCATCTGCATGCGTGGGCGGAACGGGCGCATGGCACGCCGGCCGAGCCGCCCGATCTCCTGGCCCTCGAAGCGGATCGAGCCGGCGGTGATGTCGTAAAGCCGGGTGAGGCAGCGCCCGAGCGTGGACTTGCCGCAGCCGGATTCACCCACCAGCCCCAGCGTCTCGCCCGGCCGCACCGCCAGCGAAACACCATCCACCGCCTTGAGAACGGGACGGAAACGTTCGACGAGCTGCGAGCCGACGCGATAATGCTTCACGACGTCGTGCGCCTCGATGAGCGGGGCCTCGGCCATCAGGCGCCCACCTCCAGCAACGGCAGCGCCTCGCGGCGCGGCGCGACGCGCGCGGCCGCATCCAGCACACAGGCGGCAAGATGCTCCGGCGGGCCTGCGAGTTCCGGCCGCTCGCGGCAGGCGGCGCGGCGCCAGCGGCAACGAGCGGCAAACGCACAGCCCCGCGGCAGACGCGCGAGCGATGGCGGCAGGCCCGGAATCGATGGCAGCCGCGCCAGCCGCGCACCCTCCAGCGGCGGGATGGAGCCAAGCAGCCCCCACGCATAGGGATGCCAGGGATCGGCGAATAATGTTCCGATTCCGGCACTTTCCACGATGCGCCCGGCATACATCACCATCACCCGCTCCGCCGTTTCCGCCACCACGCCCATGTTATGGGTGATGAGCACCACGGAGGAACCGAAATCGCCACGCAGTTTCTGGATCAGTTCCAGGATCTGCGCCTGCACGGTGACGTCGAGCGCGGTGGTCGGTTCGTCGGCGAGGATCAGCGCGGGGTTGCAGGACAGCGCCATGGCGATCATCGCGCGCTGGCGCTGGCCGCCGGAAAGCTGGTGCGGGAAGCGCTCGGCCGTCGAGCGCGGATCCGGAATGCCGACCGCGGCCAGCAACTCCACCGCCCGGGCACGCGCCGCGGCGCGGGACAGATCGGTGTGCAGGCGCAACTGCTCCACGATCTGCCAGCCAATGGAATAAACGGGGGTCAGCGCCGTCATCGGGTCCTGGAAAATCATCGCGATGGCGCTGCCGCGCAGCCCGCGCAGCCGGCGCTCCGCGGCCCCCACCAGCTCCTCACCACGAAACCGGATCGATCCTTCAACGATGGCGTTGGGCCCGGCGATGAGGCCGAGCACCGCCAGCACCGTGACACTCTTGCCGGAGCCGGACTCGCCCACCAGCCCCACGATCTCCCGCTCGCCGACCGAAAACGAGACATCGTCCACCGCCCGCACCAGGCCCTGGCGCGTGCGGAACGAGACACTGAGGCCCCGCACCTCCAGCAGCGGCGCGGGTTCAGCGGGCGCGGACACGAGGGTCGAAGACGGCATAGAGAATGTCCACCACGGCGTTCGACAGCACGACGAAGAACGAGGCGTAGATCACCGTCGCCATGATCATCGGCAGGTCGAGATCCTCAAGCGCATGATAGGTGAGCGCGCCGACCCCCTGCAGGCCGAACACCACCTCCGTCAACAGCGCGCCACCGCCGACCAGGGCACCGAAATCGAGCCCGAACAGCGTCACGAAGCTGATCATCGAACAGCGCAGCGCGTGACGTATCAGCACCGCGCTGGCGGAAAGGCCCTTGGCGCGCGCGGTGCGCACGTAATCCTCCTGCAGCGCCTCGATGAGGCTGGCGCGCAGGACGCGGCCATAGATGCCGATATAGAGCACGGCGAGCGTGATCCAGGGCAGCAACAGCGCCTTGAACCAGCCCCAGGGATGTTGCGTCAGCGGTACATAACCGAGCGCCGGCACCCAGGAAAACAGCCAGGTGCCGTGCAGCCGGCTCTGCGTGAACAGGTTGACCACCTCGCCCAGCCAGAACACCGGCATGGAAATGCCGATGAGGCTGACCACCATCAGCGCGCGATCGATGACCGTGTCCTTGAACGCCGCGGCGAGCAGCCCCACCAGCACGCCGAACACCACCCACACCACGCCGGCGCCGAACACGAGCGAGAGCGTGACCGGGGCCGCGTCCACGATCTCCGGCACGATCTTCTCGCCGCGGTTGACGAAGGAGGTGAGGGTTTGCGTGACGAACAGATGGTCCATCATCAGCACGTATTGCACCGGCAACGGCCGATCGAGCCCATATTCGTGGCGCACCGCCGCGAGCGTGGCCGGGGTCGCGTTACGCCCGGCGATGCGCGCCGCGGGGTCCGCGCCTGGGGTGGCGAAAAAGATGAGGAACACCAGCGCGCTGATCCCCACCATGACGAACAGCATGTGCAGCAGCCGGCGCAGAACGGTGCTGACCATCAGCCCATCCGTACCTTGGCGCGCGGGTCGAGCGCATCACGCAACGAATCGCCGAGGATGTTCAGCGCCAGCACCGTGACCACGATGGCAAGCCCGGGCGCGATGGCCACCCAGGGCCGGGTGTAGATCAGCCCGTCGCCGTCGTGGATGATGGTGCCCCAGCTCGCCGCCGGCGGCTGCACGCCGATGGACAGAAACGACAGCGCCGCCTCGGTCAGGATGTTCAGCGCCATCATCAGCGGCGCGAACACGACGAGGGTGGAAAAGATGTTGGGGAAGATTTCCCGCCACAGGATACGTGCCGGCGAGGCGCCATACCCCTCCGCCGCGAGCACGTATTCACTCTGGCGCAGCGCCAGCACTTGGCCACGCACGGGGCGCGCGACATAGGGGACATAGACCATGCCAATGATCAGCATCGGCACCACGAGCGAACTGCCGCCGATGGTGAACGGCCCGATATGCAGGCTCTGGTTGATGAGCACGATGGAGAGCGAGATCGCCAGCAGGTAGATCGGAAATGCCCAGAGCACGTCGAGGAAGATGGAAATCACCCGGTCCACCAGCCCGCCCGCGAAGCCCGCGACGATGCCGGTTGCCGCCGCCAGCACCAGGCAGATGAGGGTCGCGACACCGCCGATCAGCAGCGAGTTCTGCCCGCCATAGAGCAGGCGCGCGGCAACGTCGCGCCCCTGGCTGTCCGCCCCCAGCGCATAGGGGCCGAAGCGCCAGAGCGGCCCGATGGGCGTGAGCCCCAGGCCAAGCCCGTTGGTCGCCTGCTGCAGCACCGCCACCTTCCTGCCATGCAGCAGCGTGGTGCCGTCGATGTTGGAGACGAACGGGTCGGCGTGCAGCACGTATCGCGCATAGAGCGGCGCCGCGGCGCAGGCGAGCACCACCAGCAGCAGCACCGCGAAGCAGACCACCGCCGAGATATCGCGCCGCAGTTTGCCAAAGGCGGCGCGCCAGTAGCCCAGCGCCGGGTCCGCCGGCAGGGCGGGTTCGTCCCACCCCGCCGCCGGCGCCTCGGCCCGCTCCGTTGAGGACACGCCCCGCGCTACTTCACCCAGGCGAGTTGCGGCTGGAACTGCACCTGGCCGCTGAACACGAAATTCCCCAGACGCTTGCTGGTGAAATCCACGTGCTTCGGGTTGAACATCGTCGCCGTGGGCGACAGCGCCGTGATCTTGCGATCGACCTCCGCCCAGATCTTGTTCGCCGCCGGAATGCTGGTGAGCGACGTGGTCATGGCCTTCTGCATCAGTGCGTCGATGGAGTGGTTGCAGAAGCCGGGCATGTTGATCGAGGTGTCGGAGCCCGGGTGGAAGTTGGCGCAGGAATAAAGCACGTTGAGGAAGTCCGACGGCGCGGGATAGTCCTGGTACCAGTCGGTGACGCCGATCTGCACCTTGTTCTTGGTGTTCTGCAGATAGGTGAACTCAATATTCGGCGAGATCGACTTCACCGAGGCCTTGAAGCCGAGCTGGTTGAGCAGGCTCTGCAGATAGACACCGATCGCGCGATAGGGGTCCACGGTCTGGGTGATGATGGTCACCTTCTGGCCGATCATGCCGGACTTGGCCATCAGCGCCTTGGCCTTCGCCATGTCCGGGGCCGACCACTGGGTGCCCGGGTTTTTGGTGAAGATGCAGGACGGTTCGTAACCGCCGATGCCGGGCGGCAGGATCTGGCACGAGGGTGTCGCCAGCACCGGGCCGCCATAGAGCTTCACCAGGGCCGCGCGGTCGAGCGCATAGTTGACCGCCAGCCGCGCATCGAGGTTGGAGAACGGCTTCATGTTCACGTTCATTTCCAGATACCAGTAAGCCAGCAGCGGGCTGACATGCACCTGGTGGGCATATTTCGTTGCGACCTCGTTCAGACGGTCACCGGGAATGGTTTCGAACATCCAGTCATACTGGCCGTTCTCCACCGCCGTGACCTGCGCCGTCGCCGTCGGGCCGAAGGTGTAGGTGATTTCGTTCGGATAGCCCCAGGGCTGCGCCTTGGCGTCCCACTGCTTGAAATAGGGGTTGCGCACCATGACCATGCCCTTGTTGGGGTCATAGCTCTTGATCATGTAGGCGCCGGTGCCGGGGATGGGCGTCGTGCCCATGTCCTTCTCCGGCGTGCCGGCGGGGACGATGGAGCCGAACGGCACCGCAAGCTGGTCGAGAAACTCGCTATCCGCATGCACGAGATGGAAGGTGACGGTGCCCGCCTTGTCATCGGCAACCACGCCGGTGAGCTTGCAGGTCTTGGGCGTCTTCACGCAGGCATCGCCGCCCTCGATGACGTTGTACCAGGTGCCGACATTGGGGTTCAGCACCTTGAACAGGCGGGTGAAGGTATAGGCGATATCCGAGGGCATCACCTCCTTGCCGTTGGAGAATTTGATGCCCTTGCGAACGTGGAAAACATAGGTCTTGCCGCCATCGGTCGGCGTCGGGATCGCGGTCGCGAGGTCGGGGACGATGTTGAACGCGGCCTTGCCACCCGCCTTCTGGAAGGTCACCAGCCCGTCATAGATCATCGGGAAAAGCTGCCAGTATTTCAGCGTGTAGTTCACGCCGGGGTCGATCGTGCCCTCGGCCGCGGCGGCAACCAGCTTGAGCGTGCCGCCATAATGGCCGCCGGTCGGCGCGGCCTGCGCCGCGGGCATCGCCGCCAGAACGCCGGCGAAGCCCGCCGCCATCCACATCCTCGAACGTCGCATGAGACTGATCCTCCGCTGGCTGGTTGTCTGACTGTTTGGCTGAACGCCGACGCCGCGCACCATCAGGCGGGCCTCGCGTCGTGACGGGCGAGGAAGGCACCGACGACGGCAAGGCACCGCTCGGTTTCCTCGACATGCGGCATGTGGCTGGAGTTTTCGAAAATTTCCCAGCTCACATCGGGGATTTTCTCGGCGAAGGGGCGAACGCAGGCTTCCGTCGCCTCGTCGTGGCGGCCGGAAATCAGCAAGGTCGGCACCGCGATCGCGGGCAGGCGCTCGACGATGCTCCAATGGCGGAGGCTGCCGATGACGTGGAACTCGCTCGGCCCGTTCATGGTGCCATAGACGGTCGGGTCCTCGGCCATGGCGTCGAACGTTCGCTGCACCTCCGCCGGCCATGGCACGCGGCAGAGGTGGCGGTCGTAGAACACGCGCACCGCCTGCTGATATTCGGCTGCCTCCGTGGTCCCGGCGGCTTCGTGCGCGAGCAGCGTGGCCTGCACCTCGGGCGGCAGGGCGGCGCGCAGGCGGTTCGCCTCCGCCACCCAGGTGTCCATCGAGGCCGGTGAGTCCGCGAGCACCAGCGAGACCAGCCCCGCCGGCCGGCGCACCGCGTGCTCGGCGCCCAGCATGCCACCCCAGGACTGGCCGAGCAGATGATAGCGCCCGGCAATGCCGAGATGGGCGAGCAGGTTATCCAGCTCCGCCAGGAACAGCTCCACCCGCCAGAACTCCGCCGGCGCGTCGCGGCGGTGGGTGGAGCGCCCGTTGCCGATCTGGTCGTAGTGGATGACGGCCCGGCCGCCCGCGCCCGGGCCCCCGCCTGCGCTCAGACCCTTAAAGCTGTCCACGTAGTCATGCGTGCAGCCAGGCCCGCCATGCAGCACCACCACGGGCGCCGCCGCGGCCGAGAGATCGGCGGTAACGCGATACCAGGTGCGATAGTCGCCAAACGCCGCATAATCCTCGATCACCCGGATATCGGTGGTCATGCCGCTTCAGCTCACCCCTGTTTCCTCGACGGGGTTCCGATCACCCTGCCGCTCGCCCGAAACCTCTTTCTCTCCGAGCTTGGAACCGACGGCAAGCAAAAATTGCGCCTTACCGGCTTCCGCCGCGCCGCCCGCCTGCCTATTTCCGCGCAACGGCATGACAGGCATGGAGCGGCGGACATGGCTGAGGCGGCGACGGGATGCGAGCTGCGGGTGAACGGCCAACGCCACATCGTGGTGGCGCCAGACGGCCTGCCACTGCTTGACGTGCTGCGCACCGACCTGGCGCTGCTCGGCACGCGGGCGGGCTGCTCGGAGGGCCAATGCGGTGCCTGCACCGTGCTGCTCGACGGACAGCCGGTGCAATCCTGCCAGACACCGCTCCGGGCCGCCGCCGGGCATGCGGTGGAAACCATCGAGTCCGGGCGCTTCGATGCGGTGCGCGATGCCTTTCTCGACGAGCAGGCGGCACAGTGCGGCTATTGCACCAACGGCCTCATTGTTACTATCGCGGCGCTGCTCGCGCGCACACCGCGGCCCACGCGCGCGGCCATGCTGGCGTTTCTCGACGAGCACCATATCTGCCGCTGCGGCACCCAGCCACGGGTGCTGCGCGCGCTCGACCGGCTGCTGGCCGCGGCATGACCACCCTGCCCGCCTCCCTCGCCGCCAACCCGATGCTCGACCGCTGGGTCGGCATCGAGAAGGATGGTACGATCTCGATCCGAACCGGTAAGGTGGAAATCGGCCAAGGCATCTATACCGCCATCGCCGCGATCGCGGCGCGCGAGCTTGGGGTGCGGGTGGAGCAGGTACGCGTCAGCGGTGGCGACACCGCGCTCGGCCCGGACGAGGGGATGACCTCCGGCAGCCTCTCGGTGGAGGTCGGCGGTGCCGCGATGCGGCGCGCGACCGCCCTGGTGCGCCGCTTGTTTTGCGATGCGGCGGCGCAGGCGCTCGGTGTCGCGCCAGACAGCATGGTCGTGGAGGATGGCGTTTTCCGCAGTCCGGGACACAACCGGACGCTGACCTATGGGGAGCTGCGAACGGCGGTGAACCTCGCGGTTTCGGCGGCCGACCTGCCGGCACCGGTTGAACGCGGCGGCACGTTCGCCGCGCCACCGCGACGCCTCGACCTCGGCGCCAAGCTGCGCGGTGCGGCGTTCATCCAGGACATGCGCCCGCCCGGCATGCTGTACGGCCGCGTCATCCGCGCCACGGACGTCGCCGCCACGCTGCGGCAAGCGGACCTGACACCGCTCGCGACGCTGCCCGGCGTGGTGCGCGTGGTGCGCGACGGGGCCTTCCTCGGCGTGGTGGCGCGGCGTGATGACCAGGCCCGCGCCGCCGCCGCGACGGCACGCGCCACCTGGCAGCCCATGCAGCACCCGGCCGAAAGCGAGTGGCACGACTGGATGGACAGCGCCGAAGCCGACACCCGCGTGCTGATCGACGAGCCCGGGGCCGCGGCCGCACCGACATTGCAACGTCTCTACGCCCGCCCCTTCATCGCGCATGCCTCCATCGGGCCGTGTTGCGCCATCGCGCACTGGACCGCTTCCGGGCTCACCGTCTGGACGCACAGCCAGGGCGTCTATCCGCTGCGCCGCCAGCTCGCGCGCGTGCTTCGTGTCGATATCGCAACAGTGCACGTAATCCACGCCCAGGGCTCCGGCTGCTACGGCCATAACGGCGCCGACGATGTGGCACTCGACGCGGCACTGCTGGCGCGCGGGCTTGACGCACCGGTGATGTGCACCTGGAGCCGCGCCGAGGACTTCACCGCGAGCCCCGCGGGTGCGGCGATGAAAACCCGCATCGCGGCAAGCCTCGGCGCCGACGGGCGCATCACCGCCTGGACGACGGAGGTGTGGAGCACGCCGCACCTCGCCCGCCCCGTCGCCGACACGGGCAGCAGCCTGCTTTCCGCCCGCTTCCTGGCCGATCCCACGCCGCTAAGCCCACCCGGCCACGCGCCCCTGCCGAGCGGCGCGGGCGAGCGCAACGCGGTGCCGGGCTATACCGTGGGGGCGCGGCGCATCGTGCATCATCGCCTGCCGCAGGGGCCGTGGCGCAGCTCCGCCCTGCGCTCGCTCGGCGGGCATTGCAACGTCTTCGCCATCGAGCAGACGATGGACGAGCTCGCGCAACGCGCGGGTGCCGACCCCGTCGCGTTCCGCCTCGCGCATCTGGGGCATGACGCGCGCGCGCGGCGTGTGATCGAGACGGCGGCGCGCCTGGCCCGATGGCAGCCCGCGGCACCAGGCGGCGAGGGTCTCGGGCGCGGCATCGGCTATGCGCGCTACAAGAATCTCGGCGCCTTCTGCGCGGTGGTGGTCGAGGTGGAGGTGGCGGAGCGGCTGCGCCTGCTGCGCGCCTTTGTCGCGGTGGATTGCGGCGCCGTCGTGGACCGCGATGGCGTTGCCAACCAGATCGAGGGCGGCGTGATCCAGGCGGCGAGCTGGACCCTGCTGGAATCGCTGCATTGGAACGCGGACGGCCCCACCGTCGCGTCCTGGAACGATTACCCGATGATGCGGTTTTCCGATACGCCCGAGATACGGGTGGAGATCGTTTCGGATTCGGATGATCCATCGCTCGGTGCCGGTGAGGCGGTGGCCGGCCCGCTCGCCGGCGCGCTCGGCAACGCGCTTGCCCACGCGCTGGGCGTGCGCGTGCGGCGCATGCCGCTGACCGCGGAACGCATCCGCGCCGCGATCGAGGCGGAATGATATCCAATACCCGGGATCACTCCCCTCTGGGCCAAGGCGCAGGCGCTCGCGCGTCGTGATGATCCGCTGCGCCGCCGTGTTGACCGATCTACCGCTGGTGCCGTGGGGGCTGGGTTACGATCCGCTCTACCGCGCCACCGGTGCCAGCAGATTCCGCCGCATCGGGTCCGCCTCCGGAACGGCGGCAAGCAGCGCCTGCGTGTAGGGGTGCGTCGGCGCGCCGCAGATCGTTTCCGCGGGGCCGGTCTCGACGATCTCGCCGCGCAGCATCACCGCGATTCGATCGCAGATATAGCGGATCACGCCCAGGTCATGGCTGATGAAGACGAAGCTCAGCGCAAGCTCACGCTGCAACTTCAGCAACAGATCGAGAATCTGCAGCCGCAAGGTGACATCGAGCGCCGAGGTCGGCTCGTCCGCGATGATCACCTTCGGGTCCAGCGCGAGCGCGCGGGCGATGACGATGCGCTGGCGCTGGCCGCCGGAGAACGCGTGCGGGTAGCGTTGGGCGGCCTCGGCCGGCAATCCGACCATATCCAGCAGATCCGCCACTCGCCGGGCCAGCGCCTGACCCTGCATCACGCCATGCACCAGCAGCGGCTCGCCGATAATCTGGCGCACCGTCATGCGCGGATTGAGCGACGCGAACGGATCCTGGAACACCATGCGCATGTCCCGCCGCGCCGCGCGCAGCCCCGCCCGATCCGCCTTCGCAAGATCGCGCGCCACGCCGTCCCGGCCGATATATTCCACCTTCCCACCGCTGGGCTCGACGATACGGATCAGCGCGTTGCCAAGCGTGGTCTTGCCGGAGCCGGATTCGCCCACGATGCCGAGTGTTTCGCCCGCGACGAGATCCAGGCTCACGCTGCGTACCGCGTGCACATCGGGGTCCGCGGCGCGGAACATGCGCCGCTCCGCGGGATAGACCACGGAGAGGTCGCGAACCTTCAGCACCGCGGCCGCGCCGGCCAGCGATGGGCGAGCCGGCGGCGTCGCCGCCATCCCAAGCTTGCGGGCCGCCTCGAGCAGCCGTTGCGTGTACTCATGCCGAGGGGTGGCGAACAGCGAGCGCACATCGGCACGCTCGACAATCTCGCCACGATACATCACCACCACGTCGTCCGCGATCTGCGCCACCACGCCCATGTCGTGGGTGATGAACATCACCGCTAGGCCATATTCCTCCTGCAGGCGGCGCAGCAGACGCAGAATTTCGGCCTGGGTGGTGACGTCGAGCGCCGTGGTCGGTTCATCCGCGATCAGGATGCGCGGGCGACAGGCGAGCGCCATGGCAATCATCGCGCGCTGGCGCATGCCGCCGCTGAACTCGAACGGATAGCGGCGAATGGCGGTCTGCGGCGAAGGGATCTCGACCTCGCGCAACAACTCCACCGCGCGGGCCATGGCGGTGCGCCGGTCGGCCAGCCCATGCGCGACCATCCCCTCAGCGATCTGCCAGCCGATGCGGTGGATGGGGCTCAGCGACGTCATGGGTTCCTGGAAGATCATCGCGATGTCGCGCCCGCGGATGGCCCGGATGGCGCGCCCCTTGGGTGGCAGCGTCGCGAGATCGGTCACCGCCCCCTGCGGCCCGTCCGGCATGTAGCGGATGCTGCCACGCTCGATGCGCCCCGGCCGCGGCACGATGCGCAGGATAGAGCGCGCCGTCATGCTCTTGCCGCTGCCGCTCTCGCCCACGATACACAGCGTCCGGCCCCGGCGCAGCGTGAAACCCACGCCATCCACCGCGTGATGCCGCGTGCGACCGAAATCGAAACATGTGGTGAGGTCGGCGACGTCGAGAACCGCGTCGTCGGGGAACGATGCGCCGTCACTCATGCGGGTCGGCCGCGTCGCGCAGCCCATCGCCGAGGAAGTTGAGCGCCAGCACCGTGATCGCCACCGCGACACCGGGAAGCAGCAGCCACGGCGCCGCGGAAAGCGCGTTCACGTTCTGCGCCTCCTCCAGAAGCGTGCCCCAGCTGATCGCCGGTGGTTGCAGGCCAAGCCCGAGAAACGACAGCGCCGTCTCCGCAAGGATCATCTGCGGCACCGCCAGCGTGACGGAGGCGATGATGTAGCTTGTCATCTCCGGCAGCATGTGGCGGAAGATGATGCGCGACCGGCTGCAACCGTCGAGCAGCGCCGCCGTCACGTAGGTCTCGCCCCGCAGTGTCAGAAATCGTCCACGGATGACGCGCGCGAGTTGTGTCCAGCCGACCAGCGAGATGATCACCGTGATCATGAAATAGGTTGCGACCGGCGACCAGTTCTTGGGAAGTGCGGCGGCCAGCGCCAGCCATACGGGGATGGTCGGTAGCGAAATGATAAACTCGATGAGCCGCTGCACCAGCCAATCGATACGCCCGCCGAAATATCCGGAGATGCCGCCGAACAGGATGCCGAGAACGAGCGAGCATGCCACGCCGACCAGGCCCACGGAGAGCGAGATACGCGCGCCGTAGATGATGCGGCTGAGCATGTCCCGCCCGAGCCGGTCCGCGCCGAGGAGAAACACATGCCGGTGCGGGTTGACCGGGCCGAAGAGATGCAGGTTGCCGCGGAAGCCCCAGATCGAGCGGTAGGCGAAGCCGCGCACAAAAAACGCAAGCGCCACGCGGTGCTTTGTATCCTGGACGAAGCGCGGTGCGAGCGTTACCGGGTCGCGGCGCAGCACCTCGGGATAGACATAGGGGCCGAACACCGTGCCGTGGCTGGTCCTGGCGAGCCAATGGATGGCCTGTGGGGGATGATAGACCATCAGCGCGTGCGTCGCGTTGGGGTCGGCGGGCGCGAAGAACTCCGCGAACGCGCCGATCACGTAGAGTGCGACGACGATCCACAGACAGGCATGCGCCACGCGATGCCGCCGGAAGCGGCGCCACATCAACGTGCTCTGCGACGCAGTACCGCTCGCGGAAGCACGCAGGGCGTCCGGCTCGGCGCTTGCAACCGCGCTCACTGGATGCGCACTCGCGGGTCGAGCAGGGCCAGCAGAATGTCGGAGACCAGTGTGCCGAAGACCGTCAGCAGGGAGAGCAGCAGAAGGAAGGCCCCGGCCAGATACTGGTCCTGGGAGAGCAGGGCCTGCAGCAGCAGCGGCCCCGCCGTTTGCAGGTTCAGCACGATGGAGATGATCACCGAGCCAGAGACGAGATTCGGCAAAATCCATCCCAGCGTGCTGATGAACGGGTTCAGCGAAACACGGATCGGGTAGCGCAGCAGCAGCGTGAACTCCGAAAGCCCCTTGGCGCGTGCTGTCTCCACATAGGGCTGGTGCAACTGGTCCAGCATGTTGGCGCGCATAATGCGGATCAGGCTGGCGGCCCCATTGGTGCCGAGAATCACCATGGGAATCCAGAGATGGTTCAAAAGATCGCCGACGCGCCCGATCGACCACGGCGCGTTGAGATATTTGTGGGAGAACAGCCCGCCGATGTCCTGCCCGAAATAGGCGACGCCGATATACATCAGTGCCAGGCCGAGCAGGAACCCCGGCACCGCCAGGCCCAGCAGGCCAAATGTGGTGAAAATATAATCCAGCACTGAATATTTTCGCACGGCCGAATAGACGCCGATGGGCAGCGCCACCGCCCAGGTGAACATCAGTGCGGCGAGCGACAACGCGAGGGTCAGCGCCATCCGCTCCCAGATGAGCTTCGAGACCGGGCGCTGCCATTCGAACGAGTAGCCGAAATTGCCGTGTATGACGCCATTCATCCAGAGCCCGTATTGCACGAGGAATGGTTTGTTGAGACCATACTCCTTGCGCATCGCAACAATCGTCGCCGGGCTCACCGTCTCCCCCTCGGCGGCGAGCGATGCGGCGTAGTTGGTCGCAAAATCCCCCGGCGGCAGTTTGATCAGCGCGAAACACGTGATCGAAACGAGCAGCATGAACGGCACCATGCCGAGCAGCCGCCGGAGGATGAAACGACCCACTACGAAAGGCCCGTCAGGCGTTGGTGAAGTAGTATTGCTGGAGCAGGGTCGGCGCCGGGTTGGGGTAGGTCCAGCCATTCGGCATCGAGACCGGCACGTTCGCCAGGTGCTTGCTGCGGATGCCGAAGACCGTGAGTGCCTGGACCGTGCCAAGGGTTTCAAACGCATCGGCCGCCAGTTGAAGGATCTTGCGGAACAATGCGTCGGCCTTGGTCTGATCGGGCTCCTCCTTCCACTGGTCCCAGAGCTTCAGGCGCTCGCGCATGCTGGCGCTGGGCTCGATGCCGATCTTGCCATGGCTCATATACCATTGCACCCACGGAATGCTCTGCCGCGAGTCGAGCGCATGAACCGAAATCCAGGACCGCGGGTCGGTGGTGGGATGCAGGCCGCCGGTCGAGGCTTCGAGATCGATGGCGTAGTCGTTGCTCTGCCCCCGCTCGTAGAACAGCGAGCGCTCCATCGTGTTGATGCCGAGATCGATGCCGATATCCGCCCATTGTTTTTTGACCAGCTGGGCGGTGTCGATCATCGCGGTCTCGTTGACCATGACATCGACGGTCAGGAACAGCTTGCTGCCATCGGGGTAGGTGCGCATGCCGCGGCCCTTGCGCTTCAGGCCAAGCTTGTCGAGAAGCTCGTTCG
This sequence comes from Pseudomonadota bacterium, assembly GCA_021780935.1. The sequence continues at coordinate 22,645 of JAJXXT010000154.1, read as the reverse complement.
CCTTCTTGGGGTCGTGCGCCAGGTACTGGGTCGCGAGCTGCTTGTTGTAAAAGCGGTCTTCCGGCAGTGGCGCTGACTGATAGGGCGTGCTCTGGCCGAGAAAGACGATCTGGTTGATGGCGTTGCGATCCATGCCATGCGACAGCGCGATGCGGAAATCCTTGTTGGTCAGCAGGCCGCGCAGCTTCAGGTCCTTGCAGGTCTGGTTGAGATACCAGCACACCGCGTTGGCATCGGTCGGTGTCAGTTTTTCGAGAACGTAGCCGGCCTTCGCCGCGTGCTCGGCGAGCACCGGCTTGTTGGCGATGGAGGCGATATAGCGGAGCTGGAGGTCGATCTGCCCTCCGATCACCGCGAGCAGCATCGACTGCTCGTTCGATACCACCTTGAAGTCGATGCCGTCGATGTAGGGGAGCTGGTTACCCGCGGTGTCGACCTGCCAGAAATACGGGTTGCGGCGCATGGTAACTTCGCTCGTGCCGCCAGTGTAGCCACGCACGATGATCCACGGGTCGAGCACCGGGCGCATCGGGTTGGCCCAGCGTGCCGGCGTTTCGATATCGCCGCAGATGCTGCGAAACAGCGCCGCCCAGTTCGGCTGGTGCGTCTTTTTGACCAGCGCTTCGATGTTCGGGTTGTATTTCGGCACATACTGCTTGCAGTAATGCTTGGCGTACAGCACCGGGTGCTGCCCAAGCGGACCCGCCAGCACTTCGGGGAAGATGCGATACGGTGCGCCGAAGTGGAACTGCACCGTCGTGTCATCGACCTTGCTCGCCGTCATCAGCTTGCCGCCGACGACATATTGCGATGGCGGAACGGCAAAGAATTCCTTGTTAGGAAGCAGATCGTTGACGGTGAAGAGAATATCGTCGACGGTGAACGGGTGGCCATCCGACCACTTCATGCCCTTGCGCAGCTTGAAGGTGAAAACGGTCGCGTTGGAGTTGGCCGACCAGGACTCCGCCACGTTCGGCATCGGCTTCTGGAAATCCTCGGTCCAGCGCGTGAGGCCCATGTTGCCGACCAGACGCAGGATCGCATTGTGGTCGGCGTCGCCGGCGAGCGCGTTGCGCAGCCGACCGCCGTATTTGCCGACGGAGGTGGTGGGGGTCACCACCTGCGGATGGTCCGGCAGGCGCTGCGCCAGTGCCGGCAGCTTGCCCGCCTTCACCAGGGCGGCAAGCGCCGGCGCCTCTTTCGGTGCGGTTGCGGCAACCGCGGGGGCGGTGACCGAAAGTGCTGCGGTTGTGGCAAGGAAATCTCGACGGCGCATGGTCCCTCCGCAAGTGTTTTGCCGACCGAGGCAAAGCCCTGGTCGGCGGGTTGGATGCTTCCCCAAGCGTTGCTTGCGCTCGATCGGGAGATCAGGTCATATTACAACTGACATGCATCGTTCGCGTCAAGTGTGCGCGTCGGGGCCACGGTGCAGCAGCCCACTGGAGCAACTTGATGAGGCAATTGCGACGACAGGGATCGGCCGGAGCCGCGCAGGCACAGACGGCCCTGCGCGTCGTGCTGCCGCCCGCGCTCAGCCGCACGGAGGAGCTGGCCCGCCTGCTGCGCGATCAGATTCTCTCGGGCACGCTGGCACCAGGCGAACAACTGCCGACCGAGCAGCAACTGGTCTCGCGCCTGGGTGTCAGCCGCACCGTGGTGCGCGAGGCGGTCGCAGCTCTGCGCGCGGAGGGGCTGCTGGTCACCCGCCAGGGGGTCGGCGCGTTTGTCACCGACGACCTCAACCAGCGCCCGCTGCGGATCGACACGGCTAATCTTACCTCGCTCAGCCGCGTGATGCACCTGATGGAACTGCGGGCCGCGATCGAGACCGACGCGGCGGGCCTCGCGGCGGAGCGCCATCGCCCGCGCCATGTGCTGCAGATGACCAAGGCCCTGGCCGCGATGGACGCCGCCCTCGAGCACGGCGACGCTGCGGTGCGGGCGGATTTCGAGTTCCACTGCGCCATCGCGGAGGCAACCGGCAACCCGTTCTTCGTCGAGGTATTGCGCTATCTCGGCCAGCTCGTCATCCCGCGCCACAGCCTGCGCGTGGTCACCCGCACGCCGCAGGCGCAGCGCGCGTATCTGGAGCATATCCAGACCGAGCATCGCGCGATTCACGAGGCGATCGCGGCCGGACGCGTGGCCGAGGCCAAGGTGCGGATGTCCGCGCATCTGCGGGGCAGTCAGCGCCGCTATCGCGACGGCGCGTCCTCGCGGCCGGCCCCCAGGGCGTCGAGCAGCCCGCGGATATAGCCATAGCAGAAGGCGAACGCGGTGCCGCTGGGGTCGCGCCCATCCACGTGCGGCACGTGGTCCGGCATCACCATGTAGGGGTAGCCCAGATCGCGGTAGAGGCGCAGCGAGGCGGCCATGTCCATGTCCCCCTCATCGGGGAACGTCTCCATGAAGCTCAGCTTTCGGCCGCGGATGTTGCGGAAATGCAGGTTGAAGATCTTGCCCCGCTCGCCGAACCAGCGGATGACATCGAAGATCTCGCGCCCCGGGTCATCCAGCATCTCGCCGATCGTGCCCTGGCAGAAATTGAGCCCGTGATAGGCGCTCTCGTGCATCGAAACGAAGCGCTTCAGCCCCGCGACGGTGCCGAGCACGCGGGTCACGCCACGGTAGCCGGGCGGCGTGTAGGGGTCATGCGGATGACAGGCGAGGCGCACACGGCTCGCCGTCGCGACCGGCACGACGCGGGCCAGGAAGTAGTCGATGCGCTCCCAGTTCTCGTCCTCGTCGACGATGCCGGCGAGGCCGGGTGGCGCCTGCTGATCCGTCCGGTCCCAGCGGAAGGCCGCGTTGCGCGAGCCGCCGCGGCCGGGCTCGTCCGGCGTGCGGGGAATGCCGATGAGGTTGAAATTGTACTTGGCCGCCGGAATGCCCGCGGCGCCGAGCCGCTCGATCAGCGCGCAGATGGCGTCGATCTCCCGGTCGCGATCGGGATGACGGCCGAGCAGGATCGCCGGGCTCTGCGCCTCCTCGACCGGTCGCGACGACAGCGGCAACTGCACCATGTCGAGCACCAGGCCGAAAGCCTCGACATGCTCGCGGTGGCGCGCCAGCACCTCGGCCGACCAGTGATGCGGGTTGCCTGGCGGGTCGGCGCAGAGATGGCGCACGCCGAGCTGGGCGCAGAGGCGGTAGTCGGCGTCGTCACGCATGCGGACCTGGGTGCCGAGATACATGCTTCCTCCGTTGCGGCGCTTGACCGATGGCCGCCGTGTGCCATCATGTCATATGATGACTGAGGGCGTAAACCTCCCTCGCGCATGAACCGGTTTGGCATGGGAAACGGCGGACGATGAAAATCTCGGATATCAGGGTCAGGACCTTCTACCACACGTCTCACCAGATGAAGGACAGCGACGGGCATTCCCACCCCGGCCCCGCCCACCGGGTCAAACAATCGCTGCTGACCATCACCACCGATGACGGCGCCGAGGGCCATTGTTTCGCACCGACCGAAGTGGTGCGCCCGCATCTCGTGGACGGGTTTCTGAAGACGGTGCTGCTGGGCGAGGACCCGTTCTCGCGCGAAAAGCTCTGGCACGGGCTCGCGCACTGGCAGCGCGGCAGCACCGAGCAGCTGACCGACCGCACGCTCGCGGTGGCGGATCTCGCGCTGTGGGATCTCGCGGGGCGGCGGCTCGGTGTGCCGGTCTATAAACTCATCGGCGCCGCGCGCGACAAGGTTCCCGCCTATGGCAGCACGATGTGCGGCGACGAGGTGGAGGGCGGGCTCGCGACACCCGACGACTATGCCCGTTTCGCGCTGGCGCTGCTGGCCCGCGGCTACAAGGCGATCAAGCTTCACACCTGGATGAAGCCGGTGTCGTTTGCGCCGGACCCGCGGATGGATGTGCGGGCCTGCGCCGCGGTGCGCGAGGCGGTGGGGCCCGATGTGCCGCTGATGCTCGACGCCTATCACGGCTACAGCCGCTCCGAGGCGCTGTGGCTCGGCCGCGAACTGCAGAAGATCGGCTATGAGTGGTACGAGGAGCCGATGAACGAAGCCTCGATGAGCTCCTATGCCTGGCTCGCCGCCAATCTTGATATTCCCGTGATCGGGCCGGAGACCGCGGCGGGCAAGCACCACGTGCGGGCGGAATGGGTGCGTGCCGGCGCCTGCGACATTCTGCGCACCGGCGTGCACGATGTGGGCGGCATCACGCCGAGCCTGAAGGTGATCCATCTCGCGGAATCCTTCGGCATGAACTGCGAGGTTCATGGTAGCGGCGCCGGCAACCTCACGCTCACGGCGGTGCAGAAGAACGGGCGCTGGTATGAGCGCGGGCTGCTGCACCCGTTCCTCGACTACGACGCGGTGCCGGAATACGTGAACAGCCGGGCCGACGCGATGGACGCCGAGGGCTATGTTGACATGCCGCAACATCCGGGCCTCGGCGACGACATCAACTTCGACTACATCAACGCCAACCTCGTCTGACCCCAACCTCGTATGAGCAAGACGCTGCTCGCCTACGTTTCTTGCGCCGCGGCGCGGACCATCGCCGTCGTGGCGGTGGACCTGTCGCGGATGGAGATGTCGCTCGTTGCCACGGTTCCGGTGCCTACCGCCCCGGGCGTGGCCGCGGGGGCGGCGCCAGGCGGCAGCATCCCGCTCGCCCTATCGCCGGACCGAAGCCGCCTCTATGCGGCCGAACGCAGCGGGCCGTTCCTGCTGGCGAGCTACGACCTGTCGCCCCCCCCCGGCGTGCCGAGCCTGGCCGCCACCGCAACGCTGCCCGCCAGCATGGCCTATCTCTCCACCGACCCCGCGGGGCGCCGCCTCTGGGCCGCGTCCTACGGCGCATCGCTGATCACCGAGGGAGATATTGACGCGGATGGGCTGGTCCGCACGGCCCCGCGGCGCACGCTGGCCACGCCGCCCAACGCTCATTGCGTGCTGGCGGACCCCACGGGCACGCATCTCTACGCCGCAAGCCTGGGTGGCGACGTACTCCTCTGCTGGCGCCTTACGCCTTCAGGGCCGGATGAGGGAAGCCTCGCCGTGACGCGCCTGCATCAAGGGGCCGGGCCACGGCACGCGGTGATCGGCGCCGGCGGCACGAGGCTCTATCTGCTGAACGAGCTCGATGCCACGCTCGTCGTCTTCGTACGCAACGTCGAGACCGGCGCACTCACCCAGCGCCAGGTCGTTGCATTTCCGGACTGTCCTAAGCCGGCCAAGGCGGCAGACCTGCATCTGCATCCCCAGGGCCGCTTTCTCTACGCGAGCGAGCGCGCGACCAGCCGCCTCGGGGTTTTCACGGTCGACGCGGACGGGATGCTCGCGCCGGTCGAGACCGTGCCCTGCGAGACGACACCCCGCGGCTTCGCGCTCACGCCCGGGGGAGAGGCACTGCTCTGCGCCGGCATGGATGCCAACACGCTCGGTCTTTACGCCATCGATCCGAAGAACGGCCGCCTCACGCGGCGCGCGGGCCTGGCCGTTCCCACCGGGCCGAACTGGATCGAGATTCCGTAGCGTCCACGTGCCGGCGCGCGACTGACCCGGTTCCGCGGCCCGCCTGCCGGGTCCGCACCCGCGGCAAGCCGCGGCGTCGATACGGGCGCTATCCATGAGCCGCCCGGCGACGCCGTTTTCCGTGACACAGGCGCATCGGCGAGCCATAAGCAGCGCACCCGCCGCAACCGAGCCAGGCGAGTTCGAGTCGGACGCGGGCGGACCATGAGCCGGAGACACCCGATGCGCCATCCCCGCCGCCACGCACTTCGCTTCCTCGCCTGCTGTGTCCTGTTCCTGGCCACCGCCCGCATCGCGCCGGCGGCGGAGGCGGCGCACCAAGGGCAGAGCATCCAGATCTTCATCGATCACACGCTGCCGGGGCTCGGCGCCGATGCGGCGCGGCTGCGCTTCGCCCTCACCCGGCGCGACACCGTTCTGAGCGCGCAATCCCAGACCGAGCGTGCCAGGGCGGACGCTGCGCTTCATGCGGCACAAGCCTCGCATGACTGGCCGCGGGTCCGCGCCGCCGCTGAACGCCGCATCGGGCTCGGCCACGCCACGGACCCCGCGCTCTGGCTGGCGCTTGCCAAGGCTGAGCTGGACGCAACCGGAGGCTCCGCAACAGCCGCGCTGTCCGCCGCCTATATCGGCTTTACGATGCGCCACGCCGCGGCCGACGAGCCCGCGACGACTCGCCTCGCGGTCGGGCTGATGCGCCAGGCACTCGGCCGGCTCGGTGAGCATCTCGCGGAGATCAAGCTGCTCGGCCAGATGGCCCAGGCCTGGCCGGGCGACACGGCCACGGCCTCCCTGCTGCGCCACCGGGTCGCACGCTACGGCTTCGCCGTCACCAGGATCGAGACCGAGCCGCAATCCTTCCCCGCGCGCGCCTGCATCAGCTTCTCCCTCCCGTTACCGCCTGGCACACCGCACGCGGGCGATAACGTAACGACCGAACCCGTCATCCCGTCGCTCGGGGTCAACGCGGAGCAGGGGCGTCTCTGCCTCTCGGGCCTGCCGCCCGGCGCCACGACGAAGGTGATGCTGCACCCCGGCCTGCCAGGGCTCGGCGGCGCCAGGCTGGGGCGGATGCTGACCCTCGCGATCCGTATGCCGAACCGCCAGGCCTCGCTGCTCGCCGACCCCACCCACTACATCATCCCCGCCACACAGCCGCCCTCGATCGCCTTTGCCAGTGTCAATATCTCCAAGTTGCGGGTGCGGATCGTACACGTTGCGGAGCGCAGTCTGCTCGGCTTTCTCTCCAATCATCCGCTGTTGGACCCTGGCGCCTACGACCGGCGCTTGCACGGCGACAACGCCCCCATCGTCTTCACCGGCACGGCGACGGTGCCGGGCTTCGCGCGCAACCGCCTGCTGCACACGGTGCTGCCGCTGGCCGCTTCCATGCGCAAGCCGGGGCTCTACGCCGTCTCCTTCGCGCCCGATGACGGCACGCCGAACGAATACGGCCGGCTCGACGTGGTGCAACTCGTGCTGCGGACCAACATCGCTGCCACCACCTGGCGTGGTGCAGACGGCCTCACCGTCCAACTGCGCCACTACACCGACGCGATGCCGGTCGCCGGTGCCCGGGTGGCGCTGATCGCCAACAACAACGCGCTGCTGGCGACCGCGACCACCAACGCCGAGGGGCTGGCGCATTTCGCGCGCCCGCTGCTCGCCGGCCCCGGCGGCAATGCGCCGACGGCGCTGCACATCACCGGCCCGCACGGCGACTTCACGCTGGTGGATCTCGCCGCAGCACCCTTCGACCTCAGCGATCGCGGCGTCTCCGGCCGGCCGCAACCGCGCCCGATCGACCCCTATCTGTGGCTCGATCGCGGCATCTACCGGCCGGGCGAGACCCTGCATGTCGGCGCGCTGCTGCGCAGCCCCGACCTCAAGGCACTGCACGTGCCGCTGCACCTTATCGTGCGCCGCCCGGGCGGGCAGATTTTTGCCGACCATGTGGTACGCTGGACGCGCGATGCGTCGCTGGTGGAAAGCATTGCCCTCTCGCCCGGCGCGCAGGCCGGCGCCTGGAGCGCCTCGCTCGCTGTTTCCGACACGGCACCGGCGCTCGCCTCGCGCGGCTTCACCGTCGCCGCCTTCGTGCCCGCGCGGCTCGCGGTGGATTTCACCAGGCGCGGCCCCCTGTTGCCATATCGTATTGAAAGCCAGGCCGTTGGCGTGCGCTTCCTCTACGGCGCGCCCGGCGCCCATCTCACCGGCGCCGCGAGCGTGCGGATCACGGCCGATCCCACGCCGTTCCCCGCGCTCAAGGCATACAGTTTCGGGTTGCACAGCGAGATCACCGGCGCGCCGTTGCGCCACCCAGTGCTCCCCGAGACGGATGCCAAGGGCGCCACCGCGGTGCCCCTCGACCTCACGCACCTGCCCGATGCGACGCACGCGCTGCAGGCCGAGATCAGCGTCACCATCAACGACCCATCCGGCCGGGCGGTGACCCGCGGCACGACCCTGCCCATCGTGCCGGCTACCCCGTTGATTGGCATCAAACCAGAGTTCGGGGGCGGCGCCGTCGACCATGGCGCACGGCCCAGCTTCGACCTCGTCGCCGTGGCACCCGACGGCAAACCGACGGCGATGCAGGTCGACCTTTCGCTGGTCCGTCAGGATGCGGAATGGTCGGTGATCTGGAATGCCTCCGTGGCGCGCTGGCGCCTCACCTATATCGACCGACCGGTGCTGACCCGCACGCTGGCCCTCGCCGCCGGAACACCCTACCACCTGCAACTGCCGGCCCTGCCCTATGGCCGCTATCGGCTGCGCCTCGTGCAGCACGCGGGGGGCCTCGCGGCGAGCTCAACGATTTTCTATTCCGGTTGGGTAACGTCAAGCAACCCCGCGGTGCCGGCTCGCCTTTCGGTCGCGCGTGACAAGCGCCGCTACGCCGCGGGCGCGATCGCCGAGCTGCACATCACCGCCCCGTTCGCCGGCCGCGCGACGCTGGTGATCGCCAACAGCCGCGTGCTCTCGACGCGGGAGATCGACGTGCCAGCGGCCGGCACCGATGTATCGGTCCCGGTATCGGCCGCCTGGGGTGCCGGGGCCTACGCCGTCGTGCAGCTCTTTCGCCCCGCGACCGCCACGGCACCGCCGGACCGTGCCGTCGGCCTTACCTGGCTGGGCCTCAGACCGGGCAGGCACAAGCTGCCGGTCGCCATCGAGGCGGAGAAGCTCTACCGGCCCGGCCGCGACATCACCGTCGCCGTCCGCACCACGCCTGGTGCGTATGTGACGCTCGACGCGGTGGACGAGGGCGTTCTGTCGCTCACACATTTCGCCTCGCCCGATCCGCTCGCGCATTTCTTCGGCAAGCGCCGCCTTGGCGTCGATATCGCCGATAATTACGGCGCGCTGCTGCGCCCGGCGGCGGGTGCGGCGACGGTGCTGCAGGTGGGCGGCGGCGGCAATTTCGGCCCGGCCAATGCACCGATTCCGCAACAAGTGGTCTCGCTGTTCGCCGGCCCCGCGCAGGCCGGCAAGGACGGGCTCGCGCGCTTCACGCTGCACCTGCCGGATTTCAACGGCCAGATTCGTCTGATGGCGGTCGCCTGGCACGGCGAGGCGGTGGGTGGCGCGGCCAGAGACATCATCTCGCGTCACAAACTGATCGCCGACCTGCTGTTGCCGCGCTTCCTGGCACCCGGAGACCGCGCCGGTATCGGGGCGATGTTGCAGAACCTCGATCTGCCCGGCGGGACGTTCACCATCCGCCTCGCCGCGTCGGGCGCGGTGACCGGCGATGCCAGTGCCACCTTCGACCTCGCGCCCGACCTGCGGCAGGTGATGCGTGCCACGCTGATCGCGCGGGCGATCGGCACCGGCCATGTCAGCCTCGATATCAGCGGCCCCGATGGTTATACGCAGCATCGCGAGCGTAACATTTCGGTCCACGAGGCACGCGCGCCGGTCACGGTGCTCAGCACAGCGAGCATTCCGCCGGACGGCGACGTCACTCTCTCGCCCGATCTCTCGCCCTTCGTGGCGGGCTCGGCGACCGCGACGCTGACGCTGGGCAACCGCCTGCCCTTCGCCCCGGCCGCGTTTCTGCAGGTGCTGCGTGGCATCCGCTACCGTTTTCTGGAGGCGAGCGTCAGCCGCGGCCTGCCGCTGACGGCGCTGCACGGGCCAGCGGCAGGCCCCGACCGTGCCGGCGTGCTCGCCGCCGCCGTGCAGGACGTGCTCGACGACCAGCGCTACGACGGCGCCTTCGGCCTCTGGTCCTCGCAGGATGATCCGCAGCCATGGCTCTCCGCCTACGCAACCGAGTTTCTGCTGCGCGCGCGCCGCGCCGGCGCCACCGTGCCACAACCGCCGCTCGATGCCGCGCTCGCCTGGCTGCGACGCGAGGTGGATCGCCATCCCCGGCCGCAGCAGGCACCGATCTATGCCGCCTATGTCCTGGCGCTCGACGGGCGCGCACCGGCCGGGGCGATCCGGGTGATGGATGCCAGCCTGTCGCGCGTCGCGCACCCGCTCGCGCGCGCTCAGCTCGGCGCGGCACTCGCACGCATCGGCGAGCCCCGTCAGGCGCGCCTGGCTCTCGTATCGGCACTGCAACAACACAATCGTGGCGGCTATTTCTGGTGGCGCGGGCAGGACTGGAATGCCGGCTACGGCACGCCGCTGCGCGACGCCTGGGCGGTGCCGACGATCATTCGTGGCTCCGGTCTGCTGCGCCGGCGCTGGGCAACGCTGGCCGCCAACCTGCCTGGCGCGGGGATTCGGCCCGATACCCTGAACGCGCAGGAACTGGCCGTCGCCGGGCTCGCCGCCGGAACCTTTGCGGGACCGCCGCAGCCATTGTCGCTGACACTGGACGGCCAGCCGGTCAGTACGACCGGCGCACTGGTGCGACCGATCACGCGGCCGCTGCGCGTGCGCAACCGCACCGCGCGCGCCGTCCCGGCGGTGATCTCCGCAACCGGCATCCCCCTCGCGAACCAGATGGCGAGCACCCACGGCATGGCGCTGCGGATATCGTTTTATACACGTAACGGCACACCTCTCGATGTGTCCAGCCTCGCGCAGAACACCGTGTTCATCATGGTGGCGAGTGGCCGCGCCGTGGACTCGGCACCGCATCACGCCGTGCTGGTCGCCGGCCTGCCCGCGGGGTGGGAGCTTGCCGGCAATATCTCGAGCGGGGCCATCCGCGGCATGAAATGGCTCGGCAAGCTCACCGCGCCGCGCGCCCGTGCGGCGGCGGACGACCGCTATATGGCCGCCTTCACGCTCTACCCGCCATGCTCCTCGCTCGTCGACTGCCAGGACAACGGCCACGACCAGGAGTTTCGCACCGCGGTGGAACTGCGTGCGGTGACACAGGGACAATTTCTGCTTCCGGGCGCAACGCTTGCGGATGTGGACCACCCGCTGCAACACGGCACCACCGCCCAGCGCGAGGTGACCGTGCTGCCGCCTGGCGCGCCTGCTGGTGGCAAATAGAACGGGACAACGAATAACATCGACAACAAGGCAAAAGCGTGAACGGGATGCGCCTGCGAGTGACGCTCTGGCTTTCCGGCAGCCTGCTGGGTGGTGCCGCGCTGGTCGCAGCGCTCGCATGGTTCATGCCACCGGGATTGTCGCGTCTGTTGTTACATGGCCGCATTGTTCTCGATCGCGCGGGGACACCGGTCGCCTACTACCCCGACGCACGCGGCGAATGGAAATTCGCCACGCCTCCAGCTTCTGTCTCCCCCCTGATGATCCGCATGCTCATCGCGATCGAGGATCACCGCTTCTATCACGACCCCGGTTTCGACCCGCTGGCGATCGCGCGTGCCACGGTGCAGCTTCTGGCGGCGGGGCACGTTGTCTCCGGCGCCTCGACACTCACCATGCAGGTGGCGCGCCTGCTGCACCCCGCGCCGCGCACACTGCCTGTGAAGCTGCGCGAGACACTCCAGGCGCTGTCGCTGACCGAGCATTATTCAAAGCAGCGCATCCTCGGCATGTGGCTGTCGCTCGCGCCATTCGGCGGCAACATCGTGGGCGTGCGGGCGGCCTCGCTGCTCTGGTTCGGCAAGGAGCCAGACACGCTCAGCCCCGCGCAGGCGGCGCTGCTGATCGCGCTATGCCGCAGGCCGGAAGCACTTCGGCCGGACCGTCACCCACACGCGGCAAGGCTGCTGCGCAACCGTATCCTCGCCGAGGTCGCCGCCCGTGGCGTCATCACCCCGGAGGAGGCGCGGCTCGCAGCGACCCAGCCCGTGCCACGCCGCTGGCACGCCCTGCCGCGCCAGAGCCCGCAGGCGACGATACACTTGCGGACCGGCACACGCACCACGCTCGATGCCCCGCTGAACGCGGCTCTCGGCGCGCTCGCGACGCGGTTGGTGGCCGGGATGCCGCCACGCGAGTCTCTCGCGATCCTGATTGTCGGTGCCAAAACGCGCGCGATCCGCGCAGCCTGGCTCGGCGACTTCGCCAACCCCGCGCGCTCCGGCTTCTTCGACCTCTCGCGCGCCATCCGCTCGCCGGGGTCAGCGCTGAAGCCATTTCTCTACGCCATGGCCTTTGCCGACGGCATCGCCGGCCCAGAGACGCGCCTGGAGGACCTGCCGCGCGACTTCGCGGGCTACGGGCCCGACGATTTCACCCACCGCTTCATGGGCACGGTCACCGCGGCGACCGCGCTGCGCCGCTCGCTGAACCTGCCGGCCGTGACGCTGATGCATCGCCTCGGCCCGAACCGTTTCGCCACCCGCCTGGCGGCCGCCGGCATCGCCCTGCATCTGCCGCGCGGCGCCGTGCCCAGCCTGCCACTGGCGCTGGGTGGCGTCGGCATCAGCATGCGTTCGCTTGCCGCACTCTATGCCGCCCTCGCAACGGACGGCAGGGTCGAAAAACTGCACCTCATCGCCGGGCAACGTTACACAGCGCGAACATTCATCAGCGCCTCGGTGGCGCGAGAGGTGGCGGCTGTCCTCACCCGACCGCTGCCCGGCGAGACGACGACCGGCATCGCCTGGAAAACTGGAACCAGCGCCGGCAACCGTGACGACTGGGCGGCCGGGTTCGACCGGCGTCACGTGGTCGTGGTGTGGGTGGGACGACCCGATGGCGGCGCGCTACCGGGTGCCGCGGCGATCGACCGTGCCGTGCCCATCCTCTCGGGCATCTTTGGACTGTTGCGCATCGAGCCGCTGGTGGCGCGCCGCCCTGCCGCACCGCTGACGCTGGCTGCCGCAACGGGCATGCGGCTGCAACTCGCCTCGCCGCCTCCGCACGCCACACTGAGCACGGCGGCACCGATCGAGCTGCGCGCGGTTGGCGGCAAGCGGCCGCTCACCTTTCTCATCGACGGTGTGCCGCTCCGCAGCACGCCCGCCTTGCGCAGCACTCGCTTCGCACCCCCTGGGCCCGGGTTCTATCGTCTGCGCATCATCGACGCAGGTGGGCACTCGATCGAGCAGGGGCTGCGGTTCGTCCCGGCGCAAAACGGATAGGCACGCCTCAGGTCGCGGGCAACGGCTTCAGACCGCCCTCGAGAACGATGAATTGGGCGACATCCGCAACGCCCTTGCCCGCGCGTATATTGGCAAAAACGAACGGTTTTTCACCACGCATGCGCCTCGCGTCGCGGTCCATCACGTCGAGGCTCGCGCCAACCAGAGGTGCCAGATCGACCTTGTTGATGATCAGCAGGTCGCTGCGCGTGATGCCCGGCCCGCCCTTGCGCGGAATCTTGTCCCCCGCCGAGACGTCGATCACATAGAGGGTGATATCCGCCAGCTCCGGGCTGAATGTCGCCGCAAGATTGTCGCCACCGCTCTCGATGAGAATAAGGTCGAGGGCCGGGAAGCGCGTACGCATGGTTTCCACGCCCGCGAGATTGATCGAGGCGTCCTCGCGAATCGCGGTATGGGGACAGCCGCCGGTCTCTATGCCCATGATTCGGTCAGGCGCCAGCGCACCAGCGCGCAGCAGGAACTCGGCATCCTCCTTGGTGTAGATGTCGTTGGTGATCGCGGCGATCTCGTGGCTGTTGCGAAAGCTTCGACACAGCGCCTCCATCAGTGCCGTCTTGCCAGACCCGACTGGGCCACCGATTCCGACACGCAAGGGGCCATGTGGGCTCACGCGCTTTTCTCCCCTGGTTGAAGGTCGATCATTTTCGTTTTATGATCGAAATAGCCTGGCTTCCTGCGTTTCGTGACACATGGTCGCAATCTCGGCACCAAAGCCGCAGCCGCCAAGATCCTCAAGCGGAATCGTCCCGGCCCGCGCGGCCGTCTCGATAAGCACGGGCTCCAGCGCCGCCAGCGCCGCCACGCCGGCACTCTGCCCCAGCGGCACCAGGCGCACCGCCGCCGAAACGAGTGCCGATGCCTGGGAGATGACAAAGGCAAGTGCTGCCTCTGCCTCACCCACCGCATGCGCCGCGGCCAGCGCCCCGACCGCCAGCGGATACGCAAGCTCCCCGTCCAGCCATGCCGGCCGCCACGGGCGTGCGGCGCGCAGAAAGGCCGCACCCTGTGCCAGGGTTTCCTCCGCGCGCTCGCGTGGCAACGCGGCGGCCAGCGCCAGCTCCGCCAGTTCCGTGAGCCGTGCCATATCCGGCCCCGCGCGATGGGCCGCGTGCAGCAGCATCGCCTCGCCCAGCCCGCCGCCATAGGTGAAATGATCGCCGAGCCAGGCCCCCAGGCTCGCGCCGCAACGCACATCGCCCGACTCCACCGCCCATTCGATGCCCTGCGAATACGCAAATCCGCCGGTGGGAAAAGCGGGGGACAGCCACACCAACAGCCGCAGAAGGGCGGCGTCAGTCATGGCTGTGCCGGTCGTGTTCGGCATGATCATGGCCATGGCCCTCGCCGGCATAGGCGCCGGCCTCGGGCGAGAAAACCGCCGAGATGACCTCGACATGCCCGCCGAGCCCCTGCACCATCGCCTCGATCACGTGGTCCGCGCGGACGCGCAGATGCTTCCCCGCCACCTCCACCGGCAGATGCCGGTTGCCGAGATGCCAGGCGATGCGCAGCAGGCTTGGCGTGTCATGCGTGTGGATGTCGAGCAGCGCCTCCGGCTCCGCCACCACGCGGATCAGCCGGCCATCGTCCAGAACCAGCGCGTCGTCATGCGCAAGCAGCGTCGTCTCTGCGAGATCGAGCAGGAACGGCCATCCCGATTCCGTAACGAGCCGCAGTCGCCGCCGATGGCGCCGATCGTGGTCCAGCCGCACGACCCCTGCCTGCGTGCCGGCCGGCCATGTCGCGGCGCGCCGAACACCGCGAGCGACGGGAAGCGTCTTGTCCATCAGAAAAGGAAATAGCGCTGCGCCATAGGCAGCACCTCCGCCGGCGGGCAGGTCAGTAGCTCGCCGTCTGCGCGCACCTCATAGGTTTCGGGATCGACATGGATGTCCGGCATGGCATTGTTATGGATCATCGACCGCTTGCCGATTTGCCCGCGCGTGCGGGAAACCGCAGCGAGCGGGCGGGACAGCCCGAGGTGGCGGCCGATATCCGCCTCCAGTGCCGCGCCGGAGACGAACAACAGCGATGACAGCACCAGCGAGCGGCCAAGCCCCGCGAACATCGGCCGATAATGCACCGGCTGCGGCGTCGGGATGGAGGCGTTGGGGTCACCCATCGCGGCAACGGCGATACTGCCCGCTTTCAGCACCAGATCCGGCTTCACGCCAAAGAACGCCGGTGTCCAAAGCACCAAATCGGCGAGCTTGCCCACTTCGATCGAGCCGACATGGGCACTCACGCCATGCGCGATCGCGGGGTTGATCGTGTATTTGGCGATATAGCGCTTGACACGATTATTGTCCGCGCGATCGTCGCCCGCGAGCGCCCCGCGCTGCACCTTCATCTTATGTGCGGTCTGCCAGGTGCGCAGGATTACCTCGCCCACCCGCCCCATGGCCTGGCTGTCGGACGAGATGATGGACAGCGCGCCGAGATCGTGGAGAATGTCCTCTGCCGCAATTGTTTCGCGTCGGATACGGCTTTCCGCGAAGGCGATATCCTCGGGGATGGCGCCATCGAGATGATGGCACACCATCAGCATATCGAGATGTTCGTCGAGCGTGTTGCGGGTGTAGGGCCTGGTGGGATTGGTCGAGCTCGGCAGCACGTTGGGCAGCGAGGCGACGCGCAGGATGTCCGGCGCATGCCCGCCGCCCGCGCCCTCGGTGTGATAGGCGTGGATGGTCCGGCCCTTGAAGGCGGCGATCGTGTCCTCGACGAAGCCCGATTCATTGAGCGTATCGGTATGGATCATGACCTGGACGTCATACCGGTCGGCCACACCGAGGCAGCAATCGATGGCCGCCGGCGCGGTCCCCCAGTCCTCGTGCAGCTTCAGCGCCATGGCCCCCGCGCGCAGCATTTCCTCGAGGGCTGCCGGCCGCGACGCATTTCCCTTGCCGGCAAAACCGAGATTGATCGGCAGCGCCTCGGCCGCCTGTAGCATGCGCGCGAGGTGGAACGGCCCTGGCGTGCAGGTGGTCGCGGCGGTGCCGGTCGCGGGCCCCGTGCCACCGCCCAGCATGGTGGTGACACCGGAGGCGATGGCGTCGTCCACCTGCTGCGGGCAGATGAAATGGATATGCGCGTCGAACCCGCCGGCGGTAAGGATCTTGCCTTCACCGGCAATGATCTCCGTCCCCGGGCCGATGACGATGGTCACACTGGGCTGAACGTCGGGGTTGCCCGCCTTGCCGATCGCCGAGATGCGGCCATTGGTGAGGCCCACATCCGCCTTCACGATGCCCCAGTGGTCGATGATGAGCGCGTTGGTGATGACGGTATCCGCGGCCCCCTCGGCGTTGGTCGCCTGGCTCTGCCCCATGCCGTCGCGGATCACCTTTCCGCCGCCGAACTTCACCTCCTCGCCATAGATCGTGTGGTCGGCCTCCACCTCGACGAACAACTGGGTGTCGGCGAGACGAACCCGGTCGCCCGTCGTCGGCCCGAACATGTCGGCATAGGCGCCCCGTGGCAGTCGCGGCATCGCTCAGCCCTCCAACTTGCCCATGATCGCGGCACGAAATCCTCGCACGACGCGTGCCCCGCGATAGGGCACCAGTGTCACGCTGCGCTTTTGTCCGGGCTCGAAACGAACGGCGGTGCCGGCCGCGATATCCAGACGCATGCCTCGGGCCGCGGCGCGGTCGAACGCGAGCGCCGGGTTCGTTTCGGCGAAGTGATAATGACTGCCGACCTGGATCGGCCGGTCACCGGTGTTGGCGACGGCGAGCGTCACGCGCGGCTGCCCGGCGTTGAGCTCGATCTCGCCCTCCGCACAGAGAATCTCACCCGGGATCATGAGTTTTCGCCTCCCGGCAAACGGTGCGCGCGGCTGGCTGCGGACATCAGCGGATAGGCCGGTGCACGGTGACGAGCTTGGTGCCGTCGGGGAACGTCGCCTCCACCTGCACGTCGTGGATCATCTCGGCAACGCCCTCCATCACCTCCTCGCGCGTCAGCACGCCGGCGCCCGCCTCCATCAGCTCAGCCACCGTCCGTCCGTCGCGCGCACCCTCGAGAATAAAGTCACTGATCAGCGCCACCGCCTCCGGGTGGTTGAGCTTCACCCCACGCTCGTGCCGCCGCCGCGCCACCATCGCCGCGGTGGCGATGAGCAGCTTGTCCTTTTCACGCGGCGTCAGATTCATCGCTCATGCCTCATCCGTCTTCCCTTGCCCCACGATCGGCCGATCCGCCGGTCACGTCGCAACCTCGCGGCGCCCGGTTCAGCAGCGCCAGTTGCGCGGCAGCATCCGGTCCGCGCGCAGCACCGCCAGCCCCGCCGCGATCCCCTCGCGCAGTGCCGCCCCGTCGTCGGCCAGCAGCCGCGCGAACAGCACGCCGTCGCGGAATGTCGCCCCGGCCCGGCACGGCCCATCCGCCAACGCCTGCCGCAGCGCATCGAGCCGCATCGCGGCATCCGGCGCCACGAAGAGGATGCCCGCAACCGCCCGCGCACCGCCTCCGATCGCAGCGTGATGCAAAAGCGATGCCGCGTCGCCCGCAAGCCTCACCGTATCATGCCATACCAGTCGCCCGGCCCTGCGGATGCGCACGCGGTCGACGATGTCGAGCCGGTGCACCGCCTCGCCCATCGCCGCGCGGCCGAACAACAGCGCCTCCACCGCCAGGAATTGCGCGTCATCCGCGATCTCCACCGAGAGCGTGCGGTCGAGCGACGCCGCCTCGAACAGAATCGATTCTTGCGGCAGCCACTCGAGCGCGGCGCCGGCACCGAGCGAGATTTGTGTGGTGACGTGTGCGGCCTCATCGCCGGGGCGGCGGCGGTAGAACCGTTCCGCGCCAGCGGAGGTCACGCTCGCCGCGGCTCCTTCGCCCAGCGCCACGGCAGAGTCCAGCCGATCGCCCGATGCCACGCCGCCGGCGTTGTTCATCAGCACGATGCTCGCCGGCGCGCCCGGCAGCGCGCTGGGAAACCGTGCCTTCAGGCAGCCCTCCTGATACAGCCCCGCCAGCACGCTAGCCTGGCCGTGGCGGGCGATTCGCACCCGCAACACCCCTCGCGAGCGCTCCAGCGGCGCGGCGGCATCCGGCGGAGAGATGGCGGCGGACACGGGTCTCGCTCACTCCTCGCGTGTTTTGCCAGCAAGACGCCGACACGGTCGATCGCCACGATCGGGCCGGCCAGCGCATGAGCGCAACCGTCACAGGCCTCGGGCAGCAGGATGGTCATGTCGCCACCCCCATGCAAGAGCGCTGGCCGACGTCGCGCCTAGCCCGCGGATTCGTGCCAGTGATGCAACAATCGCCGCCCGATCGCGCCGACCACCACGAAAAACAGAAACCCCAGCAGCGTCGCCGCGATCACCTCGGAAAGCAGGAGGGCCGTGTACATCCGTCCCTGCGCGAAGATGATCTGCACGCCCAGCCCGCCCCGCGAATTGCCGGAGCCGATGATGAACTCGCCGACAATGGCGCCAATGACCGAGAGCCCCGCCGAAATCCGCAACCCCCCGACGACATGCGGCAGCGCGCCGGGCAGGCGCAGTTTCCAGAACGTCACCAGCTTGCTGCTGCGGTGCATCGCGAACAGCTCCACCAGCGTGCGCGGCGTCGATTGCAGGCCGAGCAGCGTGTTACTGACGATCGGGAACAGTGCCATGATGAAACTCATCACGATCACCGATATCTCGCCGTAGCCGAACCACAGCACGATGAGCGGCGCGACGGCCACCACCGGCACCGTCTGCAGCATCACGGCATAGGGGTAGACGCTGCGCTCCAGCACACGCGACTGGCTCATCGTCGCGGCCAGCACAATGCCCGCCGCACTCGCCAGGACATAACCCGCCAGCGCCTCCTCGAAGGTTAGCAGCGCGGCGCGGGCCAGCATCGTCGCATGGCTGGCTGCCGCTATCGCCACGCCATAAGGCCCGGGAAGCAGGTAGCTTTTGCCGGCATAGACGGTCACCGACAACAGCCACGAAGCCGCCAGCGCCACGATCGCCGGCGGCAGCGTGTTGCGGGCGGAGGCGGCGAACTTCCGCAGCATCGCCGTCACGCGCCCGGGCCGGCGGTCGCGAAGCGGCGCAGTGCGGCGGAGACCTCGCCGGTCAGTGCCGCGAATGCCGGCGTGGCGCGCAGCTCCGGCCCGCGCGGAAACGCAAACGGCACCGGAATGATTTGCAAAATCTTTCCCGGCCGGGACGACATCACCATGACCTGCGTCGAAAGATAGACCGCCTCGTGCACATTGTGCGTCACCATCAGCGCGGTGAACCCGGCCTCCGCCCATAGCCGCGACAATTCCTCCTGCTGTCCGGTGTCGCGGCCGCAAGCAAGCGCTTGGGCGGAGCGCCGGCCGCCATCACACAGGGGAGGCGAATCAGCGCTGGAGCCTCGGCTTCGTGTCCGACGCCCTGAGTGATGGCCCGCGCTATCGGATGCTGAACATCGTCGATGAATCTGCGCGCGAGTGCCTAGCCGCGGTAGTCGATACCTCGCTCTCCGGCGCGCGCGTGGTGCGAGAGGTGCGCGAGGTCGTCAGGCTCGTCACGGTCGGTGGAATTTCCCGGGAGATCGGCGAGCGTCGAGGGCTGGGCACCTAATACTCAACTGAGGCGCGGGGTCTCCGGAGCGTGCCAGACGAAGCTGGTGATGAAAATCTGACGCTTCGTGCCGGGTTCCGACGGCCGCAACGGATGGCAAGTGGACGCTGCGCTCGTGCGCCCGGACCGCCACCATCGCGCCGTGAGCGGTCACGCGCTCCGCAGGGGCCGCCGCATTTGCGCTCATTCCTGACACCTGTTATAAAGGTTACATGCGTGCTCGCGACCGCTTCGAATTCTTCGCCGGCAGCCCGGCCCTGTGTCTGGTCGATACCTTTGGGAAGCGCGGCGGAGAAGGCGTCGAGCGCCTGAACACGCCCAATGACCTGGTGGCGTGGCTTCGGGCGGCGGGATTTCCGACGGACGGGATCGAGCGGGTGACGGAGCAGGAGGTCGACAATGCGCGACGCCTGCGCGAAGCCGTCTACCGCTGTGGGCTTTCCGTCATCGATCGCCGGCCGCTGGCGGGCGCCGATATCGACGTGATCAACCGGGCGGCGGCCCGACCACCGCTGCGCCCGCAGATGGTCGGAGGCGCCCTGATCCAGACCGGCGACGCGCCGGTCGAGGCCGCCCTGTCGGTGCTCGCCGCCGATGCGCTGCACGTGCTCGGCACGGCGCTGCGCGAGCGGATCCGCCTCTGTCCCGATTGCCGGATGATGTTCTTCGATACGTCGCGTCCCGGCCGCAGGCGCTGGTGTTCGTCGGCAAGCGGGTGCGGCAATCGGGCGAAGGTTCGCAATCTCCGGGCGCGACGCGCGCGCCCGGCTTCAGGGGGTGTCGGCGATGAGTGAGGCGGGTCAGGAAAAGGACAGGCGGGTCTGCTTCGACTTTGACGTCGCGTTCTCGAACGGCGGCGGCGTCCAGGGGCAGGGGTTCCGTCTCGACATCGACGGCGACGACATCACCGACGACGCGCTCGCGGCCTACATCATCCGGGACCTGCGCCTGCTCATGGTCGGCTCGGTACGCATCCTTAACAAGCGGATCATCCGGGAGCGGCACAAACGCTCGGCGGCGACGCCCTGCTGCGGCGGGGCGGCGGCGGGCCGTTTCGTCGATCTCAGCCACACGATCGAGAACGGAATGATCACCCTCAAGGGCTACCGGGCGCCGCTGATCTGCGATTATCTGTCGCGCGAGCAGTCACGTGACATCTACGAGGCGGGAACCGAGTTTCACATCGGCAGGATCGATATGATCGCCAACACCGGCACCTATATCGACACGCCGTTTCACCGCTACGCGGACGGACATGACCTGGCCGGGCTCGATCTGGCGCGGGTTTCCAATGCACCGGCCGTCGTGGTCCGCGTCCTGGGCCAGGAGGCGCGCGCGATCGACTGGACCCATTTCGCTCCGATCGACTGCAGGGGCGTCGCGGTTCTCGTCAACACCGGGTGGGACAGGCACTGGGGAACCGACCGGTATTTCGAGAACCACCCGCATCTCACGGGCAAGGCCGCGGCATATCTGCGCGACCAGGGGGCGCTCCTGGTCGGGATCGACTCCCTGAACATCGACGACACGTCGGGCAAAGCCCGGCCGGTCCACTCGATCCTGCTCGGCGCCGGCATTCCGGTTGTCGAGCATCTGACCGGATTGGGCGCGCTGCCGAATTCCGGCTTCACGTTCT
This sequence comes from Pseudomonadota bacterium, assembly GCA_021780935.1. The sequence continues at coordinate 1,444 of JAJXXT010000154.1, read as the reverse complement.
CCGCCGTCCCGCCGAAAATTCTGGGCATGGGCACGTTCCCGGTTCGCGCCCATGCACGGTTTGGCGAGGATTGAGGCGGGCTGCCGCATCGTTTCCGGCCCGTGGCGACAGGCGGCGCACGATCGCGCCCGTCAAAGGAATCGGCTTCTCCTCCTGGGAGGCACGATACCAACAAGGATACCAGCAGACGAAGGTCGATACCGGGGGCACGCCATGGTATCCGGTAGTGTCTCAGTTTGAAATCTGACGGACGAAAGAGCCTGAAGCGACGACGCCAGACGGTATCACCTCTGCTGCCGTTAGCTCATTTCCCCAGCATGCCCAGCCCGGCCTCATGCGACGGGCGAACAACTCCGCCTTCGGCATTGTGGGGTACATCTGCTCAATGGCCGACTGCACCTCTTCGGGCTTTTCGCTGTGAGCGCCGCGCGGGGCAAAGACAGTCTGCCGAATGGACTCACTCGCCAGCGGCAGAGGGCGCCCGCGCGGTTGAGTCGCACCCGCAATCACGAACTCGGTGAGCGGCTTCGTTATCGAAGGCCGCACGCCCTGCGCCCCGATTGGGCGCCCATTTTGTGCTGTCTTGCACCAAACAAACGCGACACCGCGATAATAGACTCCCCAGTGGCCGAGCAGTTCAATGGCGCGGGCCAGCGAGGATGATGTGCACCACATGAACAGGACTGCCTTGGTCGCCAGGAGGCGCGATACTGGAAGCGTAGCAAGTTCGGCATCCGTCATTAGCGGGTAAAACTTAGCTGCGGCGGCCCATTTATCGGGCGCCCCGTAATGGTCCCATGGCGGATCAGCCACTACCACGTTATAGGGAGCCGCTCCCTGCAAAGCGCTCCATGACTCTGCGGCCAATGTCATTTTCTTGTCGTGCACACGTCTTCCAATCGCGACTCGTTGCGAGCATCTAATTTATCGAATTCGAAATAGTCAAGGGATTTTCGAGGGCTGAACGATATTTTAGTTTTGGCGCAATTCAAAATTTCGCTATCGTGACGCGCGGCGAAGCGGGGAAGTTCAAATGGCAGAAAAGAAGCATCGAATTTTCGAGTTTTCCATACGCGTTCCAACGCTCCAGTTGCTTGCACAGGCGCCGAATTTTGAACTGAAGACAAGCGAGCTTCGGCTAGCGCTGGAGGCAATTTTTAATCCAACCGGCGAGGACGCAGAAGCGGCACACGGGAACCAATCCCGCTTCTCGCAGATCGTTCGAAATATGGTTTCGAACCGTTATCGGGGGAACAACATTGTCAACCTCGACTTTGTTGCTTATGTGGCCGACCCAATTAAAGGGCGGGACGGATCGCTAGGCGGCGTGGACAAAGCGGGTAGGGGGGATTCCCCCGACGCGTCGGAGGATGATTCGAAGCTGATCTTCGTGCGGGAGATCAGCGGTGGTCCGAGGGCTTTTGAGCGATGCGGAATGGGCGTT
>JAJXXT010000020.1 GCA_021780935.1 Pseudomonadota bacterium | reverse complement strand
CGGCTGGCTCCGACCCTGGCCCCGGCGCACGCAACGCTCGCCGCCGCGCGCCTCGCCGCCGGCGACGCGCAGGGCGCGCTCGCGGCTGCGGATGCGGCGCTGGCGCTGGCCCCCACCCACGCGGAGGCCTGGTTCACCTGCGGCACCGCGCTTGCCGTGCTGGGCGACGCCGCAGGCTGCGTCCGCGCTCTGGAAACCGCGCTCGACCTCGCGCCGGATCATGCCCGGGCCCGGCTCAACCTCGCCAATGCCCTCGCAACCCTCGACCGCCAGGACGAGGCGGAAGCCGCTCTGCGCGCGGCGATCGCGGCCGACCCCTCGCTGCCCGAAGCGCATGCCAGCCTCGGCCACCTGCTCGCCGCGATGGGCAGGCCCGACGAGGCGATCGCCGCCTGCGACGCCGCCATCGCGCTGCGCCCGGATTTCGCCCAGGCCTATTGGAACCGCAGCTACGCGCGCCTGCTCGCCGGCGACTTCGCCCGGGGATGGGCGGACTATGAATGGCGCCGCCGCCACCCGAGCTTCGCCGGCGACTTCAGCCGCAGCTTCGCCCCCGCCTGGCGGGGCGAGGAGCTTGGCGGCAAGACGCTGCTGGTGGAGGCCGAACAGGGCCTCGGCGACACCATCCAGTTCGCGCGTTTCGCCCCCGCCCTGCGCGCGCGCGGCGGGCGCGTCATCCTTGCCGTGGCGCCCTCGCTACAGCGCCTGCTCACCCCGCTCGCCGAGACCGCGGACCGCGACGCGCCACCGCCGCACGATCTGCGCGTCGACCAGCTCAGTCTGCCGCTGCTGCTCGCGACCACGCTCGAAACAATCCCGCCGACCCCCTACCTGGCCGCCGACCCCGCTGCCGTCCGGCGGTGGCGGACGGTGCTGTCGCCGCAACCGTGCGTGGGCCTCGTCTGGGCCGGCAACCCGACCCATTCCAACGATCGCCGCCGCTCGCTCCCGGCAGGCGCGCTGCGGGCGCTGCTGCACGATCCGCGCCTTGTCCACATCCGGTTCGTCGCGCTGCAGCGAGGCGCGCGGGAAGGCGAGTACGATCTCCCCGCGCCGCTGCCTGCCGACGCCGATTTCGCCGATACCGCCGCCCTCGTCGCGGCACTCGATCACGTGGTCTCGATCGATTCCTCGGTCGCCCACCTCGCCGGCGCGCTCGGCGTCCCGGTCTCGCTGCTGCTGGCGGCGGCTCCGGACTGGCGATGGTTGCTCAACAGAGACGATTCCCCATGGTACGCTGGCCATCGCCTTTATCGCCAGCAGCAACCCGGCGACTGGGTGCCGGTGCTCGCCGCCGTCGCCGCGGATCTGGCGCAGCGCTTTGCGGAGCGGACGCGCACCGATCGCGGCGCTGACCCTCGGGCCACCCGCACCACCAGCCGCCGCGCGACGTCGATGCGGCTGGGCGCCGTCGTCTCCTGAGCGCTGCCCCGAAACGCGGCGTCCACCGGCGCGGCCCGCCCGCCGGGCGCCGTCGATGGCGGGGAAGCAGGCGGGCCTGCCGCCAGCCGGGAGGACGAACCGTCAGCGCCCGCTCGGCCTCGCGGCGAGGTCTTAGGCGATCAGCTTGTCCACCTCGGCCGGCGCCATGCGCGTCGTCTTCTCATAATCGCCCAGCAGCGTCTCGGTGATCATGCCCGGCGTGAAGGCTTGGCCGGCGATCTCGCGGACGGGCGTTATTTCCGCCGCCGTCCCGGCCAGGAACACCTCCGACGCGTTGGGCAGTTCCTCATAGAGGATCGGCCGTTCCACCACCTTGATCTGCCGGTGCTTGGCCAGCGCCATCACGGTGCGGCGGGTGATGCCGTCGAGGAAACAGTCGGGCGTGGGCGTGTGCAGTTCGCCGCCCATCGCCAGAAAGATGTTGGCGCCGGTCGCCTCCGCGATCCGGCCGCGCCAGTCGAGCATCAGCGCGTCGTCGAAGCCCTCCGCCTCGGCCGCGTGCTTGGAGAGCGTGCCGATCATGTACAGCCCCGCGGCCTTGGAGGCGGTGGGGGCCGTCTCCGGATGCGGGCGCTTCCACGCCGCGAGACCCAGCCGCACGCCCTTCATGCGGTTGTCGCCGAACAGGTTGGGCCAGGCCCAGGTCGCGATGGCGAGGTGGATCCTGGTCTGCTGCGCCGAGACCGAAAGCTGTTCGGCGCCACGCCAGGCGATCGGGCGGACATAGGCATCGGTCAGGCCGTTGGCCTTGACCACGGCCTTGCACGCCTCGTCGATCTGATCAGCGGTCCACGGGATCTGGAAGCCGAGGATGCGTCCGGAGTTCAGCAGCCGTTCCGTATGCGTGCGCAGGCGGAAGATGTTACCCGCATAGGCGCGTTCCCCTTCGAACACTCCCGAGGCATAGTGCAACCCATGCGAGAGAACGTGCAGCTTGGCCTCGCGCCACGGCACCATGCTGCCGTCGAGCCAGATCTGTCCGTCACGATCGTCGAAAGGAACCAGGGCCATGGCGCATCCTCCTTATAACTTTATTGCGGATATGATTGCGACGGTATAATTCAGGCACGTTCACGTCAACAATCCTGACCCAAAATCCAGTTATGCCAGCCATGCCGGAAACCCCCGTCTCGCCCGCCGCCCAGGCGGCCCATTCGCCCGCCGGTGCGGGCCTGCTCTACCTGCGCGAGGAAGAACTGCGCGCGGCCCAGGATCTGCTCTTTTTCGCCTACCGCGACTTCACCGGGGCCGCCGATTCGATGCTGGAGGAACTCGGCTTCGGCCGCGCGCATCACCGGGCGCTGCACTTCGTCGGCCGCCATCCGGGCCTCGCGGTGAGCGACCTGCTCGGCATCCTGCGCATCACCAAACAATCGCTCGCCCGCGTGCTCGGCCTGCTCATCGCCAAGGGCCTCGTCGAGCAGCGCCCCGGCCGCGACGACCGGCGCCAGCGCCTGCTGTACCTGACAGCATCCGGCCGGGCCCTGGAACGCCAGGTTTTCGAGCGGCAGCGCGAGCGGCTCGCGCGCGCCTATCGCGACGCCGGCCCCCAGGCCGTCGAGGGCTTCCGGCGCGTGCTGCGTGGCATCGCCAACGAGCAGGGCCGCGCCTGGCTCGACCGCGCCGAGCGCCCAGGCCGCCCATGAACTGGCCGTCCATGCGCAGGCCGTCCATGCGCTGGCCGCCCAAGCTTAGGCGGCCCACGCTTCGACCGCCCAAGCTGCGGCCATCGGTGCGCCCGGCATGAGCGGCGGTACGACCGAGGAGGAGGCCCTGGTGCTGGTCGTGGACGACGACCAGCGGCTGCGCTCGCTGCTGGCGCGCTATCTCGCCGAGCACGGGTTTCGTGTCATCGCCGCCGAGAACGCCGCCGAGGCGCGCGCCAGGCTCGCGGTCATCGAGCCCGAGGTGATGGTGCTCGACATCTCGATGCCCGGTGAGGATGGACTCAGCCTCACCCAGTCGCTGCGGGCCGCCCGCGCGCAGGTGCCGATCCTGCTGCTGACCGCGCGCGGCGCCCCGGAAGACCGCATTGCCGGCTTCGAGGCCGGGGCCGACGACTACCTGCCCAAGCCCTTCGAGCCGCGGGAGCTGCTGTTGCGGCTACGCGCGCTGATGCGCCGTACCACGCCGGCCACCGCCGAGCCGCCGACGAACGTGCGCCTCGGCACGCTGACCTTCGATGCCGCGCGTGGCGAGCTCGCCGGCCCCGCGGGCATCGTCCGGCTCACCGGAGGCGAGACCGCGCTGCTGACGGAGCTGGCGCGCCATATCGGCGAGGCGCTGTCGCGCGAGGCGATCGCGGCCGCCCTGGGCATGGACGACGCCAGCGAGCGCGCGATCGACGTGCAGGTGACGCGGCTTCGGCGCAAGATCGAGCCCGACCCGCGCGAGCCTCGTTTTCTCTTCACCGTGCGCGGCCGTGGCTACGTGCTGAAGCCGGGTAACTGAGGCCCGGACGCATGGGTGGTCTCGGCTTCGATCCCGGGCGCCTCGCCGCCTTCCTGCAGGTGCGCATGCCGGGCGCGGCCGGTCCGGCGCGGCTCGCGCGCATCGGCGCCGGCCAATCCAACCCGACCTTCCTCCTCGATATCGGCGAGCGCCGCCTGGTGCTGCGCAAGAAGCCGCCGGGCGCGATTCTCCCCTCGGCCCACGCCGTCGAGCGGGAAGCCCGCGTCCTGCAGGCCCTGGCGGGAAGCGCCGTGCCGGTGCCGCCGGTGGTGCTGGTCGAGCCGGGCAGCGATGTGATCGGCACACCGTTCTACCTGATGGAGCGGCTCGAGGGCCGCGTGCTGGCGGACAACGCCCTGCCAGGTGTGGCGCCGTCCGAGCGGCGCGCGATGTTCGCGGCGATGGCAACGACCCTCGCTGCTCTGCACCAGCTCGACTGGCGCGCTCTCGGCCTCGGCGATTACGGCCGGCCGGAGAGCTATTATGCACGCCAGGTCGCACGCTGGACTCGGCAGTGGCAGGCGCAGCGCTTCCGCGACCTGCCCGACCTCGAGCGCCTCGCTCGCTGGGTTGGCGAGCATTTGCCGGCGGACGACGGCGTGGCCGCGCTGTGCCATGGCGATTACCGGCTCGGCAACCTGATGTTCCACCCGACCGAGCCGCGCGTCATCGCGGTGCTGGACTGGGAACTCTCCACCATCGGCCATCCGCTGGCGGACCTCGCCTATTCGGCGCTCGCCTGGCGCAGCACGCCGGCACAATTCCAGGGGATCGCGGGGCTCGATCTCGCCGCCCTCGGCCTGCCGGCGGAAGGGGAATACCTTGCCGCCTACGCGGCCGGGCGTCGCACGCCGGCTCCCGCCCTCGCCCCGTTTCACCACGCCTTTGCCGCGTTCCGTTTCGCGGTGATCCTGGAGGGGATTGCGGCACGGGCGCGCGCCGGCAACGCCGCCGCGGCGGATGCGGCACTGGTGGGCGAGCTGTCGCGCGATTTCGCCGCGATCGGGCTCGCCGCCATCGATTGAGCGCCCGCCCCTTGCCAAGGGGCTCGCGTTGCGTTTCGAGTCGGCCAAACGCCGCCGGGAGCAACCCTATGTACCGCCCCTTCCTCGCCGCCCTGCTGCTCCCCAGCCTGCTGCTGGTCGCCGGCTGCACGCCCGGCGCCGACCTCAAGCCGCTGGCCGCCGCCCGTCCCGCCAGCTACCGGCTCGGCCCCGGCGATCAGATCCGCATGCTGACCTATGGCGAGGACGCGCTGTCGGAGATTTTCCGCGTCAACGCCGAGGGCAACATCTCCGTCCCGCTGCTCGGCGACGTGCATGCGGCAGGACTCACCACCGACCAGCTCGCGACCGAGGTGTCGCAGATCCTGGCCCGGCGTGACCTGATGAAGGGCGCGGTGATCGCGGTCGAGGTCGTCGCCTACCGGCCGATTTTCGTGCTTGGCGAGGTCAATAAGCCAGGTCCCTACCCCTACCAGCCCGGGATGACGGCGCAGCAGGCGGCGGCACTTGCCGGCGGCTACACCTATCGCGCCTTCAAACCCTATGTGGAGGTGACGCGCGAGGAGCATGGGCATGAGGTCGAGGGCCGCCTGAGTCCGCTCGCCCCGGTGCTGCCCAACGACACCATCACCATCCTCGAACGCTATTTCTGACCCCCGCGCCGCCGGTGCTGCTGCAGCGCGCCGAGTTCGCCGATCTCGCGGATCTCGCGGCGCATCGCGAGGCGTGCTGGCAGCGCCAGCGCGATTATGTACTCGCTCGCTCGGCCCTGCATCGCCGGGTGTGGGCCGGGCGCCTGCCGCCCCCGCATCTCGAAGCCCTCGCCGAGCTGCCGCTGATCGACAAGGAGATGCTGCGCGCGAGCCAGCGCGCGCACCCGCCCTTCGGCGACTATCTCGCCGCGCCGCCCGAGCGCATCGCGCGCGTGCACCGCACCTCGGGCACCACGGGAACGGCGATGAACCTGGCGCTTTCCGCCGCCGACGCGCAGCAAACCGCGATCGTCGGCGCGCGTGCCCAATCCGCCTCCGGGCTCGGGCCCGGCCATCGCGTCATCCATTGTCTCAACTACCGGCTGTGGATGGGCGGCTACACCGACCATGCCACGCTTGAGGCCACCGGTGCCGCCGTCGTGCCGTTCGGGGTCGGCGAGTCTTCGTTGCTGATCCGCACCATCCTTGAGCTCGGCATCACCGCGATTTCCTGCACGCCGTCCTATCCGGCGGTGCTGGAACGCACGATCGCCGGGCACTTCCCCGGGCTCAGGCCCCGGGACCTGGGGCTGAGGCTGGGGCTGTTCGGCGGCGAACCCGGCCTCGACGATCCCGCGTTGCGCGCCCGCCTCGCCGCCACCTGGGGCTTCGCGCCGCGCAACGCGAATTATGGCGTGAGCGACGTGTTCTGCAATTTCGCTGGCCAGACCGAGCAGGATGACGACCTGCATTTCATGGCCCTCGACGTTCTGCATCCGGAACTGATCGATCCCGCCAGCGGCGAGCCGCGCGCGTGGCGCGAGGGCCAGCGCGGCGAGCTCGTGCTGACCCATCTCGCGCGCGAAGGCCAGCCGCTGGTGCGCTTTCGCACCGGCGATGTGATCATGCTGACCGGACTGGGCCGCGCCGCCTGCGGCCGCACCGCGCCGCGCTTTCGCGTCGTCGGGCGCAGCGACGATATGGTGGTGGTGCGCGGGATCAACGCCTTCCCGGCCCAGGTTGCGGCGATCCTCAACCGCGAGCCGGCACTGAGTGGCGAATACCGCATCGTACTCGCCGGGCCGCCGCCCTACGACGTGTTGCCGGTCGAGGCGGAACTAGCCCAAGGCATCGCGCCCGAGCCTGGCCTCGCGGAAGCCGTCGCAACGTCGATCAAGCGCACGCTCGGCCTCTCGGCCAGGGTGACGCTGCTGCCCTTCGGCACGCTGCCCCGCACCGAAGGCAAGACCCGCCGCTTGATCAGGTAAGGACACGACATGAGTGCGACGGTGCTGACCGAGGACGTCGCGGGCGGCGTGCGCGTGGTGACGCTGAACCGCCCGCACCGGCTCAACGCGATCACGCCGGCGCTGCTCGACGATCTGGTCGCGGCCCTGCGCGCGGCCGATGCGAGTCCCGCCATCCGTTGCGTGGTGCTGACCGGCGCCGGCCGTGCCTTCTGCGCCGGCGACGACCTCAAGGAATTCCAGTCCCAGGCGCAGGGCGAGGCGGTCACGACGGCCTACATCGAGCGCATCCAGGACGTCACCCGCGCGATCCTGCTCGGCAACAAGCCGGTCATCGGCGCGATCCGCGGCTGGGCCGCCGGCGGCGGGCTGGAATGGGTGATCAACTGCGACCTCGCCATCGCCGCCACCGGCACGCGGTTCTTCTTCCCGGAGGTGGCGCTTGGCGTGTTCGTGACCGGCGGCGTGACCTATCTGCTGCCACGCCTCGTGGGGCTGGCGCGGGCGCGCGAAATGATCCTGCTCGGCGAGAAATTCGATGCCGACCAGGCACACGCCTGGGGGCTGCTGCACAAGGTGGTGCCGGATGCAGCGCTGATGGACGACGCGCTGGCACTCGCCCGCCACGTCGCGACCCTGCCCGCGGGACCGGTGCGTGCCCTGCGCCGCATCCTCGCCCATCAGGCGGACGCCCTGGCCGCGGCGATGCAGGCCGAGACCGCGGCGACGGTCGCGGGCTTCCTCGACCCCGAAACGGCGAACCGCACCGCCGCGTTCGGCAACCGCTGAGCCCGACACCTGGCGACGCAGCTTCCTCGAGCAGGCCACGCGGTCGGATTTCCTGCTCGGGGAAACTTGGATTCCAGAGCAGCTTATCTCCGGCCTGCCTGAACCGAACCGGCTCAGACGGACCCGAGATTGCTCTAGGTGCGAACGGCCCGGCCTTCGTAGAACCAGGTATGGGTTGGCGGACCGGCGATCGGCCCCTGCTCCAGCCGCGCGATGCTGAGCCCCGACGCCGCGATCAGCGCGTCGATGCGCCGGTTGAGGTGGCAGCCGCCGGCGAGGCAGCCCCAGGGCCGGTCCAGCCGGTCCTGCCAGCGCGCGACCCGCGGAGACGGCGAGCGCCCGTGCTCGACGAACAGCAATGATCCCCCCGGACGCAGCACCCGGCGTGCCTCGGCGAGCGCGCGCGCCGCGTCCGACACGCTGCACAGCGTCCAGGTGGTGACCACCGCATCGACGCTCGCATCGTCGAGCGGCAGCATCTCCGCCGAGCCCTCGAGCAGCGTCACCGCGCGCCCGGCGGCGCGGCGGCGCGCGATTGCCAGCAGTTCCGGCGACGGATCGACCCCGATCAGCTCGCGTACCGCGACGCCGTAATGCGCGAGGTTCAGGCCCGAGCCGATGCCGAGCTCCAGCACCCTGCCCTCGGCCGCGCCGGCGATACGCTGGCGATAGGGCATGATCCGCCGGCTGCGCATGGCGCTATCGAGCAACCGCGGCAGCACGTGCCGCGCATAGAAGCTCACCGCGCGGCTTCCTGTCGCGCCGAGGCCCGCCGCAGCGCGTCGAGCACCGCCCCCGAGGTCAGCAACTCCGGCAGCGCGATCCCCTGCGGTGCTCCCGGCCCGTAGACCACGTCGAGCGGCACGCCGAAGCGGCGGAAATGGGCGAGATAGGCGGCGATCGCGGGGTCGGGCCGGGTCCAGTCCGCCTGCATCGCCACGAGGCCCGGCGCCCGCAACCGGCCCGCCACCGGCGCCTGGTCCAGCACCGCGATCTCGTTCGCCTTGCAGGTGAGGCACCAGGCCGCGGTGACGTTGACGAAGACGGTCTTGTTCGCCGCGACCAGCGCCGGGATCGCCAGCGGATCGAAGCGCCGCCAGGCCGTGGCCCCGGCAGCGGCCGGGCGATACAGCGCCGGCGCCGCGAGCGTGAGCAGCGCCGCCACGAGCGCGCCCATGACGGCGAAACGCGGCCGCCAGGCCAGCAGCGCCAGCAGCACGGCGAGCGCCGCTGCGGCCAGCAGCGCGGCGCGCATCCCCGCCTCGAAGGACAGCACCCACAGCAGCCACGCGGTGGTGGCGAGCAACCCCACCCCGAACAGGCGGCGCAGCCAGACCATCCAGCGCCCCGGGCGCGGCAGGAAAGTCACGACCTCCGGCACCGCCGCGGCGCCGAGGAAGGGCGCGGCCATGCCGAGCCCCATGACACCCAGCACCGTCATGATCTCGACCGGACCGCGGGTGAAGGCGAAGCCCAGCGCCGTACCGACGAATGGCGCGGTGCAGGAGGAGGCGAGGACGGTCGCGAAGGCGCCGGTCAGGAAGGCGCCCCAAAGGCCACCGCGGCTCGCTGAGGCCGGGCCGGACGTTGCTAGCGCGCCGAACTCGAGCGTGTCGAACAAGCCCGCCGCGAACAGCGTCGTTGCCAGCGCCATGGCGGCGAGGAACCACGGGGACTGGAACTGGATGCCCCAGCCGATCGCCGCCCCCGCCGCCTTCAGGCCCGCGAGCCCGGCCGCCAGTACCAGGAAGGAGGCGACGATCCCGGCCGCCGAAGCGAGCAGGCCGGCGCGGCCGGCACCGCGTTGCGCCCCCGCATGGCGCAGCAGCGCCAGCAGCTTGAGCGAGATCACCGGCAGCACGCAGGGCATCAGGTTCAGGACCAGCCCGCCGGCAAAGGCAATGGCGAGGATCGCGACGAGGGAGGTATCGCCCGGCATCGGCGGCGGCGGCCCCACGACGGCGGTCGTGCTCAGCGCCGCCACACGCGCACCATCGACCAGCGTGAACGTGAGCTGCTTGCCCGCAAGCGCTGCGACCCTGGCGCCCGCAGCCGGCAGGCGCACCAGCGCCACATGCCCGGAGCCGGCGACGGCGACCGTGGGCGGGACT
>JAJXXT010000017.1 GCA_021780935.1 Pseudomonadota bacterium | reverse complement strand
TGGCACCGCACGCCAGCGAAACGATCGCTCCGCTGGCCCTCGCCCTCGGCCGCCGCGTCGCCGACCTCGCCGCCCTGGTCACGCCCGGCGCCACCCACGCCGAGGCGATCCGCGACGCCGCCGCCGAGGACGCCGCCCGCCTCGCCGGCAACCCCTGGCTCCGCCGGGTGCTGCGCCTGCTCGCCCGCCTGCCGTGATGAAAGCCTCGACCAGCACCGCTCCCGTCATCGCCGTCGCCGTACAGGGCGGCGGCGCCCATGGCGCGCTCGCCTGGGGCGTGCTCGACCGCCTGCTCGAGGACGGCGTGCAAATCGCCCGGCTCTGCGGCGTCTCCTCCGGCGCGCTCACCGCCGCCATGCTCGCCCAGGGCCTCGCGCGCGACCCGGCCAACCCCGCGCCGGCCCGCCAGACAATGCGAACATTATGGGAGCGTATCGACGCCATCCACACCTTCTCCCCGCTGCGCGGCCCGCTGATGGAGCGCTGGCTGTTCGGCACCGACATCGGTGCCTCGCTCGCCTGGCAGGTCTCCCAGACCGCGCTCGGCCTGTTCGGCGCCGCGCCCCTCAACCCGCTCGGCGCCAACCCGCTGCGCCCCCTCGTCGCCGACCTGCTGGACCGTGCGTCGCTCTCCGGCACGCCGGCGCTGACGATCGCCGCCACCGACGTCATTTCCGGCGAGGCCCGGCTCTGGCGCGACGGCGAGATCACCGTCGAAACCCTGCTCGCCTCCTGCTGCCTGCCGATCGTCATGCCGCCCTGCGAGATCGACGGCGCCACCTACTGGGACGGCGGCTTCTCCGGCAACCCGCCGCTCGCCCCGCTCCTTCTTCCCACCCCGCCCGACATCCTCATCATCGTCCGTGCCCAGCCGCGAATCCGTCGCGATGTCGGAACGACCCAGATCGAAACCCTGGTCCGCCTCGCCGAGATCGCCGGCGAGCGCGTGCTGGCCACCGAGCGTGCCGCGCTGCCCGCCTCGGTACGCGTCATCGAGCTCGGTGCCGACGCATTCCTCGCCGGCCTGCCCTTCGCCAGCAAATTCGCCCCCGACGATGGCCTCATCGCGCGCCTCTTCGCCCGCGGCCGCGCCATCGCCAGCGGCGTTGCCGCGACGCTGTGACGCGCGGCGTTGCCGCGACGCTGTGACGGGCGGCATCGCCGTCGGCCATAGCCAACCCCGCCACCCCACGCCTATCGTCGCGCCATGCCCATCTCCACCCCCACCCCGAGCCGAACCCCGAGCGGGCAATCCTCCTGGGATCCCGCGCAATACCTGCGCTACGGCGACGAGCGCCTGCGCCCCGCGCTCGACCTCCTCGCCCGCATCGGCCAGGATGCGCCTTCCCGCGTGGTCGATCTCGGCTGCGGTCCCGGCAACGTCACCACCATCCTGCGCCGCCGCTGGCCGCGGGCCGACATCCTCGGCATCGACGGCTCCGCCCCGATGCTGGAGCGCGCCCGCCGCGACGCGCCGGACTGCCGCTTCGCGCAGGCCGACATCGCCGCCTGGTCGCCGGCCGCACCGCTCGACATCCTTTATTCCAACGCCGCCCTGCACTGGCTCGGCGACCACCAAACCCTGTTCCCCCGCCTGTTCGCAACACTCGCCCCCGGCGGTATCATGGCGGTGCAGATGCCCCTCATGCACGCCGCCCCCATCCGCGCTCTGCAACACGAGATCGCCGCCAGCGGCCCCTGGGCGGAGAAACTGAAAACCGTCGGCGCCGCTCCGCCCGTCCTCGACCCCGCTTCCTATTACGACCTGCTCCGTCCCCACGCCGCCACGCTCGATGTGTGGGAGACCACCTACCTCCACCAGCTCCAGGGCGAGAACGCCGCCGTGCAATGGGCCATGGGCACCAGCCTGCGCCCGTTCCTCGACCCGCTCGAAGAACCCGAGCGCGGCGCGTTCCTCGCCGCCTATACCGAGGCCGTCCGCCCCCACTACCCCCGCCGCCCGGACGGCACGACGCTGCTGCCGTTCCGCCGCCTGTTTCTCATCGCCACGCGGTAGTTCTCCTCGCTCGCCGGCGTCTCCCACCGCCGGCCAAGGGGCGTCATATCTTCCCCCCGCAAATTGCCGCCGCCCACCCCTTGATTACCTCCATATTTCCACCATATTGGAGATATGGAAAAATCAGCTGCCATCACGGCGCTCGCCTCCCTCGCCCAGGAAACGCGCCTCGACATCTTCCGCCTCCTCGTCGAGACCGGGCCCGGCGGCCTGCCCGCCGGCCACATCGCCGCCCACCTCGGCCTGCCCTCGGCAACGCTCGCGTTCCACCTCAAGGAACTGAAAATCGCCGGCCTGGCCACCGTCACCCGCAACGGTCGCTCCCTCATCTACGCCGCCCACTACCCAACCATGAACGCGCTTTTGTCCTACCTCACCGAAAACTGTTGCGCCGGCGACACAAACGCCTGCGCCCCGTCCCGCGACGCCTGCCAACCCGCCCCCCGCCAATCCCGCCCCAACCAACCCGGAATCAAGAGGATCGCCTGACATGGACACACCGCTCGAAGCCCAGGCCGTCAAGGACATGGTCCGCACCCGCTACGGCGACATCGCCGCCGGCACCGCCTCCGCCTGCTGCAACCCCGCTCTGCCTTTCGATAAACAGGCCGAAACCTACGGCTACTCGCCCGCCGACCTCGCCGCCGTGCCGGAGGGCGCCAATCTCGGCCTCGGCTGCGGCAACCCCCAGGCCATCGCCGCCATGCGCCCCGGCGAAACCGTGGTCGATCTCGGCTCCGGCGCCGGCTTCGACTGCTTCCTCGCCGCCCGCGCGGTCGGCCCCACCGGCCACGTCATCGGTGTCGACATGACTCACGAAATGCTCGCCCGCGCGCGCGCCAACGCTACCAAAATCGCCGCCACCAACGTCGAATTCCGCCTCGGCGAGATCGAGCACCTGCCCATCGCCGACGCCACGGTGGACGTCATCCTCTCCAACTGCGTCATCAATCTCGTGCCCGACAAGGCCCAGGTCTTCCGCGAGGCCTTCCGCGTCCTCAAGCCCGGCGGCCGTCTCGCGATCTCGGATGTCATCAACATCCGCACGCTGCCGCCGGAGCTTGCCGCGGACAAGGCGCTGGTCTGCGGCTGCGTCGCCGGTGCCGCCCCGCAAACCGAGGTCGAGGCCTGGCTCGCCGCCGCCGGCTTCACCAACATCCGCGTCACGGTCAGGGAGGAAAGCCGCGCCACCGTCGCCGGCTGGGCCCCCGGCCGCGGCATCGAGGACTACGTCGTCTCCGCCATCATCGAGGCAACCCGCCCCACATCCGCGCAAGCCGCCTGCTGCAACCCCGCCACGAGCTGCTGCTCATGACCAATCCGCAACCATCACGGATCCACAACGTCCTCTTCCTCTGCACCGGTAACTCGGCACGCAGCATCCTCGCCGAATCCCTGCTCCGTTCGCTTGGCGAGGGCCGCTTCGCCGCCTACAGCGCCGGCAGCTTCCCCAAGGGCGAGGTCCACCCGCTGGCACTCCGCCTCCTCGCCGAACAGGGCTTCCCCACGGCCGGCCTGCGCTCGAAATCCTGGGACGAGTTCGCCGCTCCCGGCGCGCCCATCATGGATTTCGTCTTCACCGTCTGCGACCAGGCCGCGGGCGAGGTCTGCCCGATCTGGCCCGGCCACCCCGTCACCGCCCATTGGGGCATCCCCGACCCCGCCGCCGTCGCCGATGACGGTCGCGGCGCGCCGATGCTCGCCTTCCGCGAGGCGTTCCGCATGTTGCATACCCGTATCAAGCTTTTCCTCGCGCTGCCTTTCGCCTCCCTCGATCGCATCGCCCTCAAGCGCGAGGCCGACGCCATCGGCCGCCTGCGCCCCGACGCCGCCGAACACCAGGCCTCATGAACGACATCGCCACGCATCCCGAGACCGAAACAAAACCGTCCATCGGCCTCTTCGCCCGTTTTCTCACGCTCTGGGTGGCGCTGTGCATCGTCGCCGGCGTCCTGCTCGGCGAGGCGGTGCCCGGTCTCTTCCACGCCCTCGGCCGCGCCACCATCGCCTCTGTCAATCTGCCGGTCGCACTCCTCGTCTGGCTGATGATCGTGCCCATGCTGCTCAAGATCGACCCCGCCGCCCTGCGTGAGGTCGGCCAGCACTGGCGCGGCATCGCGGCGACCGTCGGCGTCAACTGGCTGGTGAAACCCTTCTCCATGGCGCTGCTCGGCTGGCTGTTCATCGGCCACCTGTTCCGCCCGCTGCTGCCCGCCTCCGAGATCGGCTCCTATATCGCCGGCCTCATTCTGCTGGCGGCGGCGCCCTGCACCGCCATGGTCTTCGTCTGGTCAAACCTGGTCGAGGGCGAGCCGCATTTTACTCTCTCCCAGGTCGCCCTGAACGACGCGATCATGGTGTTCGCCTTCGCACCCATCGTCGCCCTTCTGCTCGGCCTCTCCGCCATCACGGTGCCGTGGGACACGCTTTTTCTGTCCGTGGTACTCTACATCATCGTCCCCGTTGCCGCCGCCCAGGCCTGGCGCGCGGCACTGCTTCGTTCCGGGGGCGCGCCCGCTCTGGCCCGCACGCTCGCTGCCCTCGGCCCGCTCTCGCTGGCCGCCCTGCTGCTCACCCTTGTCCTGCTGTTCGGCCTGCAAGGCCAGCAGATCGTCCGCGAGCCCCTGGTCATCGTGCTGCTCGCGGTGCCGATCCTGATCCAGGTC
Organism: Pseudomonadota bacterium; assembly: GCA_021780935.1. The sequence goes on along the minus strand of JAJXXT010000017.1, from coordinate 37,320 downwards.
TATTTCAACGCCGGCCTCGCCTACTGGCTCAACCGCCGCCTCGGCGTCGCCTGGTGCATCGCCGGACCCTCCGCGCTGATCGGCGCCAGCAATTTCTTCGAACTCGCGGTCGCCACCGCCATCGTGCTGTTCGGCTTCCAGTCGGGCGCCGCACTGGCAACCGTCGTCGGCGTGCTGGTTGAGGTGCCGGTCATGCTCTCGGTCGTCCACATCGTCCGCCGCACCCGCCCCTGGTACGAGCGTGCCTGCCCGGTGCCCGCCAGCCGCTCAGCGTAACCCTTCCAGCATCGTCAGCGCCCGCTGCATGGAAAAATCCCGCGCCTCCTGGTCGAACGCCTTGGCGTTGTGGCGCATCATGAACCCGTGCAGCACGGCCGGAAAAATCTTCAGCTCCAGGCTCGCGATCCGCGCCGCGGCATCCCGATACGCTCCCAGCACCTCCGCCGGCGCGGCGTGGTCCGCATCCCCCCAGACGAGGCAGACCGGCTGCGTCACCCCCTCCATCTCACCGAGATAATCCTGCATCCGCGAGCCATGGCACGATATTCCGCCATCAAAACCAAGCCGCTTCGGTCCCAGAACGGCATACGGTCCGCCATAGCAGAACCCCATCGCCACCGCCCGCCCGTTGGCCTGCGGCAGCGCGCGCACATGCGCCAGCGTATCCGCCATGTCCGCCTCGCCGGCGCGGATCCGCTCGCCGCGCGGCAGCGCGCGCTCCGCCGCCCGCTTGTCGTCCGCCGGCAGCTTGCCCGGCAGCCAGCGCCAGAACAGGTCGGGTGCTGCGGCAATAAACCCGTGTGCTGCAAACTCGTCGGCAATCGCTACGATATCCTCGTCCACGCCATGGATCGCGGCGGCCAGCACCACGGCGGGCACTCGCTCGCCACCGTCGGGCGTCGCCACATAGCAGTCGAACGCACCGCCCTCGCGTGACGCGATCGTCACCGTCTTTCCCGCCATCGAATACCCTCACGCAGACCATCCCCGGCCAACCCGGTGACCCGGTTCGATAACAGCGCATTTCACGCTCACGTCAAACCCCGCCGTCGCCACCTGTTTCGCAGGTCGCGACGACGGGGCTGACTGGCCGCGGGCTCTTACGTCGCCGTCAGGCCCGCGCGGGCATTGCTTCCTCGTGGTCGCCGTTCAGCGCCTCCAGCGAAACCCCGCTGGTCTCCGGCACCAGCACCTGCGTCAGAATGGCGCCCACCACTGAAAGCCCTGCCAGCAGCAGGATCACGCCGGTCTCGCCGATGCGCGCGAACAGCAGCGGGAACAGAAACGCCGAAATCGAGGCGCCGATCCGCCCGCCCACCACGGTGATGCTCTGGGCGACGGTGCGGATGCGCGTCGGCGCCAGCTCCACGCCCAGGATCCCCGTCCCCGAAACGATCCCGGGTCCGTTGATCGCGACATTGTACAGACCATAGACCGTGAGCGCCGCGAAGGGCAGGGCGGCCAGCATCGGCTTCAGCAGCACAAACGCCACCAGCAGCACCGCCGCCCCGACAAATCCCCAGACCTGCACCGGCTTGCGGCCCGCCCCGTCGATCAGGAAGAAACTGTAGAACAGCGAGGACGGAAGCTGGAAAATGATCTGGATGAACAGCGTGAACACGATCGGCGAAATCCCGAGCCCCTTGGCGATCAGGCTCGGCCCGAACAGAATCCCCGAGTAGACGACGATATCGAACACCATCCACAGCAGCGCCGCGCGGAACACCACGGAGGCGTGTTTGGAAAACACCTCGCCGAACGGCCGCTCGTCGCGCGCCGGCGCTCGCGCCGTCCGCTCGCCGCTGATCGTCTGCATCACGCCGGTCGCGGCCCCCGGGTCGCCCGCCAGCCGCGCCAGGTAACGGGCCGTCTCCGGCATCGTCCGCCGCAGATACAGCACCGAGAGCGCCGGCACCGCGCCGAACGCCAGCACGATCCGCCACTGCATGTCAGGCGAAAACCCGAGATTGCTCAGCAGCAGGTTCAGCACGCCCGCCACCAGCGCGCCGAGCGGCCACATCGTGCCGAACCCGAGCCCCAGCGCCCGCCCGCGATGCGCGCGGTTGGCGTGCTCCGCCATGATCGTGGGCGACAGAACATAATCCGCGCCGATGCCGATGCCGAGCACGAAACGAATCCCGATCAGCCAGGCGAGGTTGGGCGCGAAGGCCTGCGCGATCGCGGCAATCCCCATCAGCAGCACGTCGAGCCCATAGAAACGCTTGCGCCCGTTCTGCGCCAGAAACCCGAAGATCAGCGCGCCCACCGCGGCCCCGACCAGTGCCGAGCCCGCCAGCATCGCGCCCTCCAGGCTGCTGATGGATTTCACCCCGAACGACATCAGCACCAGCGGCAGCACGATGCCGATCGAGGAAAGATCATAGCCGTCGGTGAACACGCCAAGCCCCGTGGTCAGGATGGCCCGCCAGTGAAACCCCTTGAAAGGCTGCTCGTCGATGGACGCAAAACCGCCCGCCGGATTCGTCTTCACGCGTCAATCCTCCGCCTGCCATTGTCCAGGCGGGCCTTGTCGCGCACCCGTGTCGCAGCGCGATGTCAGTCCGGTGACGTTGTCATGACATGCTAACCCGAAACGATGATCTTGTCCGTGTTGTCTACGGTCGGCCGTTGTCACGGTCCGTCACCGCGCGTTCGAGATGCGCGATGTCGTCTCGCAGGACCTCGAGCCAGGCCGAGGCATCCGCGGGCTCGGCCCGCCCATCCGCCAACGGCCGGCGGAGCATCGCGAGTGCCAGGTCGGCTACCGCGTCGGCGGTCTGCTCCTCGCTCAGCCGACCGTCACTGCGAAACCACTCCAATGTCCAATTGCACATGCCGAAGATCGAAAACGCCGCCACCGTCGGATCGACGACGCGAAACTCCCCGCGCTCCATTCCCTCCTCGATCAGCGAGCGCAGCGCCGTCAGCAGGTCGCGCCGTCCCTGGCGCTGTGCCAGGCGGTCGGCTTGCGGCAGTTCATTCTCATTACGGCTAAGCACCGAAAACTGCTCGAGATGCTGCAGGATCCAAAGCGCATAGGCCCGAACGCTCGCGCGCAGCCGCGGTGCCGGCGCGTCCTGTTTTTCCGCCCCGCGCTGGAACGCCTGGCGCAGGCTCTGCATTGTTATCTCCTCGACCAGGCTCGCGAGGATCTCCTCCTTGTTGCGGAAATAGTAATAGAGCGTCGGCCGCGTCATTCCGGCGGCATCGGCGATCTGCTGCATGCTGGTCGCAGCGAACCCGTGTTCGCGAAACAGCGAGGCCGCGGCTGCGGCGATCGCGCCCGGAATGCCGCGGCCCGCGGTCTTTGACGCCCCGCTTCCCCGCTCCTGGGCCGCTGTCCCTCCGGCCGCTGGCACGTTCGCCTTCACCGCTCTCACCGCTGTCATCCTTGAGCTTCAGGGATAATGTCTGACATCGATGTCGGCTTGTCAAACTTCAACGTTGACACTCGACGAAAATGTCGATATACAGACATAAACGTCAGACAAAGGAGTGCCGCCATGGATACGCCCGAGCCACCTCCGCCCCCTGCCATCAGGCCACTGCCCACGCCGCGCCTCGCCGGCGTCGATCACACCGCGCACCCGACCTGGAAACTGGCCGAGACCGTGCACTTCTATCGCGACATCATGGGGCTCAGGCTGGTCCACGCGATCACCGCCAAGGGCTGGGGGCGCGCCAAGGAACAGCACGCCGACTTCCTGCATTTCTTCTTCGACAGCGGCAACGGCAGCACCATCGCCTTCTTCCACTACATCGGCACCGAGCAGCCGGAGAACCTCACCGTCCCGCGCGGCTACATGTCGATGGCCAATCACACCGCCTGGGCGGTCGAGACGCCGGCCGAGCTGCACGCCTGGAAGCAGCGCCTGGAATTCTTCCACGTCGCCGTCAGCGACGAGGTGCGTCACGAGACGATTCAGTCGATCTATTTCCGCGACCCGAATTTCTACCCGATCGAAATCACCCTTCCCCTGCGCAAACTAAGCCCGCTCGACCAGGCCGACGCCGAACTGACGATCCAAGCCGCGGTCGATCTCGCCCGCTCCGGTGGCCTCACCGGCATCGAACCGATGTGGAAGCGCAAGGCGGAGCTGGTCCGCGCGCGCATGACTGCCGCCACCACCGCCTGAAGGGAAGGGGAGTTACCATGCCCAGCCTGTATGTTCTTGACGTGCCGGAGTTCCGCCCGCTGGTCGAGGCCGCGCGCCGCCGTCCGGAGTTCCGCGTCGACGGTCCCGCCGCAGGCTATTTCTGCCTCGTCACCGAAGGTCCACTTCGCCTCGAACGAGCCGAGACCGGTCTCGCGGAGGCGCTGTGGTTCGGCGCCTTCACCGGTGGCTTCGACGGCGAGAAGCTGGCCATTGACAGCCGAGAGTTCTGCATCGGTCCGCGCGCCACACCCGACGCCGCCTGACCTCGTCCCGCTGCGAAACGCTGTGTCGCGGCCGGCCTGGGCCGCCAAGGGAGAACACCATGACCTCCACGCTCGACCAGCCGCGCCAGGCGGCAACCCGAACCTCGGCCGCGGCCACGGCCGGCTTCCTCAACACCGACTGGAACCCGCGCGACGTGCCCGCCGGCACCGTGACCCGCAACGTGGTGCTGCGCACGCCGGACGGCGCCGCCACGTCCGGCACGCTCTACCTGCCGCCCGGCGGTACCGCGCGCGGCGTGGTGTGCATCATGCACCCGCGGGAGTTCATGGCCTGTCACTACCTGATCCCCGACATCCTCGCCGCTGGCCATGCCGCCTGGTCGCAATCGCCGCGTTCGGTCGGCGTTGATCTGCGGCTGGAGCACGAGATCGCGCTGATCGATGTCGCCACCGGCTTGCGCTTTCTCACCGAGCAGGCGGGCATGGAACGCATCGTCCTGCTCGGCAACTCGGGCGGCGCGAGCCTCTATGCGTTCTATGTCGAACAGGCCGGCCTGGCTGCGGAACAGCGCATCGCCCGTACCCCCGGCGGTCGCCCCACCGGCCTTGCGGAGCTGGTCATGCCGATCCCCCACGGCATGGTCCTGGTCGCCCCGCATCCCGGCCAGGGGCTGCTGCTGCTCGGCTGTATCGACCCCTCGGTCACCGATGAGACGGACCCGCTTTCCGTCGATCCCGCGCTCGACCCGCTCGACCCGGCAAACGGTTACCGCCCGGCGCCTGAGCCGTCGCGCTACGCCGCCGATTTCGTCGAGCGCTACCGTGCCGCCCAGCGCGCCCGTGTCGCCCGCCTCGACGCCATCGCTCGCGATCTCATCGCCGAGCGGCTCGACGCCCGCAAACGTGCCAGGGAGACCGACGACATCGTCCTGCGTCGCCGCGGCGCGCATTCCGCGGTGATGACCGTCTGGCGCACCGACGCCGATCTGCGCTGCTTCGACCCCTCGCTCGACCCTTCGGACCGAAAATACGGCACGCTCTGGGGTCGCGACCCGTTTCAGTCGAATTACGGGGCTGTCGGTTTCGCGCGGTTCTGCACGCCGGAGGCCTGGCTCTCCACATGGTCGGGCCTGGCCTCAAACGCGTCGCTGCTGCGCACCGCGCCGTTCATCAGGGTGCCCACGCTGCTGGTTGAATACACCGGGGACGTTTCGACCTTTCCCACCACGCTGCGCGACATCTTCGCCGCGATCGGTACAATGCAGAAACGTCATCTGCATATCTGCGGCGACCATCACGGCCGCGCCCTAGCCTCCGGCGAAGAGCCGGGGCGCTACATCGCCGGGCGCGCCATCGCCGCCTGGCTGCGCGAGACCTTCGCGGACTGAGCCCCGCCGCCCGATCCACCACCCGGACCGATCCCGACAATAACAACGGATGAGGACGAAGTGACCGGAATCCTGCTGCCCCTGCCGGGCGTCACCTATGCCAATCCTGCGCTCGCTAGACGCTACTTCGCCTCGGGCGCCTGGGTCGACATGACTGTGGGCGACGCGCTGGCCGCCACCGCCGCGCGCGTGCCGGACGCCATCGCGGTCATCGCCGACGACGGCACGGCAACCTTCGCCGAACTGCACGACCAGAGCGACCGTCTGGCCGCCGCCCTGCTCGAGACCGGCCTCGCGCCCGGGGAGCGCGCCATCTTCCAGATGGGCACCACGCTGCACACCGTGCTTGCCCTCCTCGCCTGCTACAAGTCCGGCATTATCCCGGTCTGCGCCGTTCCGCAGTACCGCGAGGTCGAGATCGACGCGCTTGTCGACCTTGCCGGGGCGCGCGCCTATTTTGTTCAGGGCGATATAGGTCATTTCGATCTCGTCGCGTTTGCCGAGCGCATGATCGGCCGCCACGCATGCCTCGACACGCTGATCGTCGCGCATCGCCGGTCACAGCGTGGCGAGAACGAGGGGACCGGGCCGGCTGGTGGATATGATCTCGAAACCTTGATCGCCGGTATGCCGCTCCACCGTGCCCGCGCCAGGCTCACCGGAATGCCCGGAAGGCTCGGCTCCGAGGATGTGCTGAGCTTCCAGCTCTCCGGCGGCAGCACCGGCACGCCCAAGATCATCCCGCGCTTCCACGCCGAATATCTCGGCCACTCCCTGCACGGCATGTCGCGCTTCGCGATGACTGGGCAAAGCCGGCTGATCTGGACTCTGCCGCTGCTGCACAACGCAGGCCATCTCTACGCCCTCATGCCCTGCGTGCAGACCGGCATGTCGGTGGTGCTGATGCAGCGCGTCGACATCCGACGCATGCTGGAGCTAATCGAGATGCATCGCGTCACGCACGCCATTTCCATCGGCCCCGTGGCACCACAGATCCTCGCCTATCCAGATGTTGCCGCGCATGATCTTTCCTCACTCACCATGTTCGCCACGATGAGCCGTGCCGACCTGCTGGAGGCGCATCTCGGCGTGCCCTGCGCCAATCTCTATGGCATCACCGAGGGCCTGCTGCTCTGCACCCCGCCCAGCGAGAATGTGGTCGCGCGTCACCGCACCCAGGGTTGCTCCGGCTGCGCGGATGACGAGCTGCTGCTGTTGGGCCCAGACGGGGAGGAACCCGTACCGCCGGGCGAGCCTGGGGAGCTTTGCTTCCGCGGCCCTTCCAGTCTGCGCGGCTATTATGGCGCGCCGGAAGCGACCGCTGCTGCCTTCACCGCCTCCGGCCATGTGCGCAGCGGCGACCTGATGACCGCCACCCTCATTGACGGGCGCACCTACTACACGTTCGAGGGCCGCCTGCGTGACAACATCAATCGCGGTGGCGAGAAGATCAGCTGCGAGGAGGTGGAGGCCTTCGTCGCCAGGCACCCCGCCGTCAGCGACGCCAAGCTGGTGCCGATGCCGGACCCGATCTACGGCGAGAAGGGCTGCGTCTTCCTGGTGACGCGCCCGGACCAGGTGCCGCCAGACCTGCCGGCGCTGGTGGCGTTCCTGGTCGCGAGCGGTCTCGCCAAATTCAAATGCCCGGAGCGGATCGAGATCGTTGACAGTTTTCCCGTCACGCCCGTGGGCAAGGTGGACAAGCGCGCCATGCGCCACATCGTCGCCGAGCACTTGGCCCGCGAGCGGGAGGTGAGTGCGCCATGACCACCCGTCCCCTGCGCATCGGCCAGATTGTACCGAGCTCCAACACCACCATGGAGACCGAAATCCCGGCCATGCTGCGCGCTCGCGAGGCGATCCGCCCTGAGCGTTTCACCTTCCATTCGAGCCGCATGCGCATGCACCGCGTGACCCAGGAGGAACTGGAGGCAATGAACCGCGAGAGTCTGCGCTGCGCCGCGGAACTCGCCGATGCCCGCGTCGACGTGATCAGCACCGCTTGCCTCGTCGCCATCATGGCCATGGGCCCCGGCCAGCATCACCGAACCGAACGCGAGTTGCGTGACATCGCGCGGCGCAACCACAGCGAGGCGCCGGTGATGACATCGGCCGGTGCGCTGATCGAGGGGCTGCGCATCCTCGGTGCACGCCGCGTGGCCTTGCTGGCACCTTATATGCGTCCCCTCACCGAAAAGGTCATTGCTTATATCGAGGCCGAAGGCATCACTGTCGTCGACTCGATTTCATTCGAGATTCCGGACAATCTCGAAGTCGGCCGCCGCGATCCCGCCCTGCTGCTCGACGACGTCAACCGCCTCGACATCGCCGGCGCCGATGCCGTGGTGCTGTCCGCCTGCGTGCAGATGCCGTCGCTGCCATCGGTCCAGCGGGCCGAGGACCGGCTCGGCCTGCCCGTCACCTCCACCGCGGTCTGCACCGTGCGGACCATGCTCGACCGGCTGGGCCTAGACCCTGTCGTGCCTGGCGCTGGCGCGTTGCTCAGCGGGCGCTTCCCAGCCAGAGGCACGGCTCAATCATCCCCCGAACAACCGAGGCTGTCATGAAGTTCAGCGTCATCGGCGGCGGCCCTGGTGGCCTGTGCTTCGCCTATTTGATGAAGCGGTCGAACCCTATGTTCGACATCACGGTCTATGAACAGAACCGCGCCGACGCCACCTATGGCTGGGGAATCGTCTTCTCGGACATCGCGCTATCCTTCCTGCGCGACGTAGATCCCAAATTCCACCAGGCCTTCGTCGCCCATCACGAACGCTGCGACTATATGGAAATCGTGCACAATGGCGCGCATGTGCAGGTCCACAACAATCACTTCTCTCGCACCTCGCGCATCGGTCAGCTCCGTATGCTGCAGGATATCTGCGCCGCAGCCGGCGTCGTGATTCGTTACGAGATGCGGATCGATGATCCGGCGGCGCTCGACGCCGATGTCGTGGTCGCCGCGGACGGGGTTAACAGCGCCACGCGTACGCGCCATGCTGATTCGTTTCGCCCAAGTTTTGAGAAGCGGCGCAACAAGTTCGCCTGGTATGGCACGCATCAGCTTTTCCACCCGGTGTCGCTGCTGTTTCGCGAAACCCCACACGGTGTGTTCATCGCCCATTGTTACCAGTACAGCCCGGAGCTCAGCACCTTTCTTGTTGAGGTCGACCCCGAGACCTGGCGGCGCGCCGGTCTCGATCATGCCGGCGACGAGGAAAGTCGCGAAATCTGCGCGGCGGTGTTTCGCCCTGAGCTCGGCGCCAGCGCCCTGCTCTCGAACCGCTCGCTCTGGTTTGGCGCCACCGTCGTGCGCAACGAGAACTGGACGCATGACAACATCGTTCTCATCGGCGATGCCTGCCGCACCGTACATTTCTCCCTCGGCTCGGGCACCCGCATGGCGCTGCAGGACGCCATCGCTCTGTGGCAGGCGTTCCGCGAACACGGCCGCGATGTCCCGGCGGCCTTTCGCGCCTACGAGGCCGCGCGCCGCCCCGGCGCTGCCACATTTCAGGAGGCGGCAGACCGCAGCCTGTCCTGGTACGAGAACGTCGCCGAAAAAATGCCGCTGGAGCCGGTCACGTTTGCCTATGACTACATGCGCCGCACCGGCCGCGTGACGCATGAAGCGCTGCGCGAACGCGACCCGCGCTTCATCGCCGCCTATGAGGCGCGGGCTCGCCGGCCGGCCTGAGCATCGGCCAGCCCGTCCGCGCCTAAATCGCCGCCCGCAGCAGCAGCACGCCCGAGACCCCGAGCAGCACCAGGATCGCCCGCCGGAAGCCGCGCTCGCCTACCCGGTGCCACGCGCGCACCCCCACCCACGTGCCGAGAAACGTCGCCGGCAGCGCCATCGCCGCGGCCCGCAGCACCGGAAAGGTCAGCATCCCCGTCGCCGTGTGCGTCGCCAGCGCCAGCAGCCCGATCGCGAGGTTGAAACTCTGGAACACGCTGCGGCTCTCCAGCTTCGGCCAGCCCCGCAGCGTCGCCCACAGCGTCGGCAGCGGCCCGGAAAGCCCGATCAGCCCGGCCAGCATGCCGCCGCCGAATCCAACCGCGCCGTCCGCCGCCCGCCCGCCCCAGTCCAGGCTCGCACCCGCCCGCCGCAGCAGCAGGAACGTCGAATACCCCACCAGCAGCAGCCCGGTCCCCACCCGCACCACCTCGGGGTCGAGCACCGCGAGCAGCCACGCCCCCACCGGCACGCCGAGCAGCCCCGGCAGCACGAAGGGCAGCACCCGCCTGGCCTCCACCGCGTGCCAGATCGTCGGCATGGTCTGGATCTGCGCCGCAACGGAGCAGATCAGCACCAGCATCGCCACCACCGGCGGCGGCAGGATCTGCAGCCAGATGCCGATCGCGGTGATACCGTTGCCGAACCCCGCGAAACCGGAGACGAACCCGCCCGCCAGCGCCCCGCCGACGATCCCGACCAGCACCAGGAAATGGCTCAAACCGTCTCGGCCGGCTCGTCGAACGTCGCGTCCCGGTGGACATAGACCGACATCAGAATCCCGCACCCTATCATCACCATCAGCATCGCCGAGCCGCCATGCGAGACCAGCGGCAGCGGCACGCCGCCGACCGGGATCAGCCCCATCACCATCGCCAGGTTGACGAACACGTAGCAGAAGAAATTCATCGTCAGCCCCAGCGCCACCAGCCGCCCGAACTGGTGGCGGCAGCGCAACGCGACCACCAGCCCCGAGAAGGTGATCAGCATCAGCAGCCCGAGCACCGCATAGCTGCCGACCAGCCCGAACTCCTCGGCGAGAATGGTGAAGATGAAATCGGTCTGCTTCTCCGGCAGGAAATCGAGCCGCCCCTGCGTGCCGTGCAGATACCCCTTGCCCCACAGCCCGCCCGAGCCCAGCGCGATCTTTGATTGCAGGATGTTATAGCCGGCCCCCAGCGGGTCGAGCTCCGGATGCAGAAAGATCTGAATGCGCGAACGCTGATAGGCGTGCAGATGCTGATAGACGAACGGCGCCGCCACCACCACGAGCCCGACCAGCAGCGCCACCTTCCACCACCGCAACCCCGCGCCGAGGAACACGGCCCCCCCGATCGCGGCGACGATCACCGCGGTGCCGAGATTGGGCTCCTTCAGGATCAGCCCCACCGGCAGCAGCACCGCCAGCACCGGCGGGATCAGGAAGAGCGGGTTGCCCATCCGCTCCCACGAAGCGCGCCGGAACCAGGCGGCGAGCGCCAGCACCAGCACGATCTTCATCAGCTCCGAGGGCTGCCACTGGAACGACCCGATCGCGAGCCAGCGCCGCGCGCCGTTACCAACGTTGCCAAACCGTAACACCGCCAGCAGCAGCAGCACCCCCGCCGCATAGCCGAGCCAGGCCAGCCGCGCGATGAAGCGGATATCGATCATCGCGATTCCCAGCATCAGCAGCAGCGCAAAGCCGAAGCGCAGCACATGCGGCCCCGCATACGGCATCACCGAGCCGCCGGAGGCGGAAACCTGCGCCACATATCCCACGCCCGCGAGCAGGCAGAGCAGCAGCACATAAACCCAGCTCATCCGCCACAGCTTGCCACCCAGCCCCGGCGCCTCGGCCCGCAGCAGCCGCTTCTCGAACAGGCTCACCGCCGTGTCACCCCGCCCGCACCCAGCCCGCCCGCACCAAACGGCGCCGCCTCGGCCGTCATCCCCCCACCGGCCCCCGCACCAGGCGGCGTGTTGCGCCGCGCCGGGTCGCGCCGCAGCACTCGCTCCATCACCGCCTTCGCCACCGGTGCGGCGGAATCCGCCCCCTCGTTGCCGTGCTCGATGACCACCGCCGCCGCATAGCGCGGCGCCTCATACGGCGCATAGGCGATGAACAGTCCGTGCGGGCGCAGCTTCCACGGCCAGTTCGCGGTGTTCACACCGGCCCGATATTGCGCACTCGAAACATTCACCACCTGCGCCGTGCCGGTCTTGCCGGCCATCGTCATGCCGTTGATGTCGATCCGCACGGCATAACCCGTCCCCTGCGGGTTGTTCACCACCGCCCACATGCCGCCGCGCACCGCCTGCAACCATTGCGGGTCGAGGTCGAGCATCGGTGGAGCGCGCACCACCTCGTCGCGCACCACCCGCGGCACCACCGCCCGCCCGCTCGCCACCCGCGCCGTCATCGTCGCGAGCGACAGCGGCGTCAGCAGCGTGAACCCCTGGCCGATGCCATGGATCACCGTATCGCCCATCGTCCACAGCCGGTGCCGAGCCCGCGCCCATTCCAACGTCGGAACAAACCCGGTTTGCGTCCCCGGCACCTCGAAGTCGAGCGGCGCCGCCAGCCCCATCCGGTGCGCCCCGGCCGCCATCCGGTCGATGCCGGTGTGCATCGCGACGTTATAGAAATAAACGTCGCAGGAATTCTGGATCGCCTGGTGCAGGTCCTGCTTGCCGTGCCCGCCCAGCAGCCAGCAATGAAACCGCTTGTTCCCGACATCGAGATAGCCGGGGCAGAAAAAAATCGTCTTGGCGGTGATCGTGCCGGCCTTCAGCGCCGCCAGCGCCACACTCGGCTTGAACGTCGAGCCCGGCGGATACAGCCCTTGCGTCGAGCGATCCTCCAGCGGCGCGCGCTGGTTCGATATCCACTCGTTCCACCGTGTCTGGCTCACCCCGGTGTTGAACAGCGACGGGTCGAACGAGGGCGTCGAGACCATGGCCAGCACCTCGCCATTGGTCACATCCATCACCACCGCACTGCCGGTCTGGCTGCCCATCGCCGCGCGCAGGTCCGCATGCAGCCCGGCATCGAGCGTCAGGTGCAGATCCTTGCCCGCCACCCCCGGCTGCACCCCGAGCTTGCGCACCACCCGCCCCAGCGCATCGACCTCGAGCTGCTCCACCCCCGCCGTCCCGCGCAGGCTCGCCTCGGCATAGGCTTCGAGCCCGGTGCGCCCGATCCGCATTCCCGGCAGCGCCAGTTGCGGGTCGCGCTTCACGTCCTGCTGGTTCGGCCGCGCGACATAGCCGATCGTGTGCGCCAGCAGCCGTCCATAGGGATAGACGCGGCTCTGCCCGACATCGACCACCACCCCCGGCAGGTCCGGCGCATTCGCCTCGATGCGCGCCATCTCGTCCCAGGTCAGGAACGCGCGCAGCGTCACCGGCACAAAACGCCGGCGCAGCATCACCTCGCGGATGATCCGCCGCCGCTCGGCGGCCGGCAGCCCCACCAGCCGCTGGAACACATCGAGCGTCCGGCGCACATGCCGCGTTTCGCCGGCGATCAGCGAGGCCCGCCACACCTGCCGGTTATCCGCGACCGGCATGCCGAACCGGTCGAGGATGCGCCCGCGCGCCGGCGCCAGCAGCCTGGCCGAAATCCGGTTGCGGTTGGCCAGCGTCTGGTAGTGCTTCGCATCCACCACCTGCATCCGCCACAGCCGCTCGGCCAGCAGCCCGAACGCGCCAAGCTGCGCCGCCCCGATGATCAGCGCCCGGCGCGCGAACACGCCGGACCGCTGCTGCTCGCGCCTAGGCATGCTCGGGCTCCGCCAGCGTCCGATGCGCCCGCGCCAGCGGAAAGGCGAACAGCGGATACAACCCCACGGCGATCAGCGCCGTCGCCACCGCCGGCATCGCCGGCAGCAGCCGCGCCGCCAGCGCCATCGACCCCACCCAAATCGTCACCGAGGCGATCACGGCGCAGGAGCCAAACGCCAACCAAACCCTTATAAACCCCTGTTTTTCAAGAATACGCCGAAGCCGCAGCGCCACGGCGTGCATCCCCAGAAGCACCAGCACGTCGAGCCCCAGCGGCGCCTGGCCCAGCAGGTCGCACAGCAGCCCGAGCACGAACACCACCAGCGGCGGCATCGCGGCGGGGCGAAACACGGTCCAGAAGAACACGCAGCTGAACGCGACCGCGAGCCGCAGCTCCGCCGCCGCCGGCAGGCCCAGCAGGGCCGAGATCAGCAGCAGCCCCAGCGCCGTGCTCGCGGCGGGGAAGGCGGCTCGCCCGGCCGCGTCGATGCGCCGCCCCAGCGTCGGCCGCGGGCGAATTCCCGGCCGTCGGTCGCTCATCGTGGCCCCTTGGCGCGCACGGCTAGGGCGGTCCGTCGCGGTGGCGCCGCGCCGCCGCTTCCGGCGCCAGCGACCTGACCGAGCCGAAATCGAACAGCCGCACGATATCCATCTGGTCGAGCCGCGCATCCGGCAGCACCTCGGCGACGTGCGCGCGGTCGTAATGCACCGTGCCCACCGGCAGATCCGCCGGAAACACCCCGCCGGCGCTGCTCGTCACCACCCGCTCGCCCTCGCGCGGCACCACGCCCTGCGGCCAGAAGGTCAGCCGCGGCAGCGCCCCGTTGGTCCCCACCATCAGCGCCGGCGCGTGGCTCTGCACCAGCATCACCGGCACCCGGCTGTTGAGGTCGGTGATCAGCAGCACCCGGGCACTGCGCGCGCCGACCTCGGTCACCCGCCCCACCAGCCCGCCGCCATCGACCGCGATATCGCCGCGGTGCACCGCATGCCCGCGCCGCAGCTCCACCAGCACCGCGTGGGCATAGAGCCCGCCAGTATCCGCCACCACCGGCGCGGTGACAAAGGTCGCGGGCCGGCTCGGCATCCAGTGCAGCTGCGTCTCCAGCTCGCGGTTGCGCAGCGCCAGCGCCTGCGCGACCAGCTCCCAGTGCCGCAGCCGCGCGTTCTCCTCGCGCAACCGCACATTCCGCGCCTGCACGTCCAGCAGGTCGCTCACCCAGCCCACGCTGCGGCGCGCCTGCGCCAGCGGCCCCGCCATCGCGCCATAGATCGGCGTCAGCGCGTCATCCAGCGCGCCGCGCAGCCGCATCACCAGCAGCGTATCGGCCCGCCCCACCAGCACCAGCGCAAAGGCCACCGCCGCCAGCACCGGCAGCGTCAGCTTCGCCAGCGCCTGACGCATCTGGATGGAAAGTCGGATCACGTCGCCTCGATACGCCGCCCGGCCGCGGATTCCAAGAAACCGTGCGCTTCCGGGCCGGATTGGGTGCCCCGATAGGGAGTGGCCGGATTCAGTACATGGAGGTCAGCACATTGCGCAGCCGCTTCATCTCCTCGAGCGCCCGCCCGGTGCCGAGTGCCACGCATTGCAGCGCATCCTCCGCCACCACCACCGAAAGCCCGGTCGCCTCCCGCAGCACCTGGTCCAGCCGGAACAGCAGCGCCCCGCCGCCGGTCAGCACGATCCCCTTGTCCACGATATCCGCCGCGAGTTCCGGCGGCGTGTTCTCCAGCGCCACCTTCACCGCCTCGACGATCTGCCCCACCGGCTCCGCCAGGCTCTCGGCGATCGAGGTCTGGTCCACCACCACCTCGCGCGGCACGCCGTTCATCAGGTCGCGCCCCTTCACCTCGCGCAGCGGCGCCACCTCGCCCTCATAGGGTGCAGCGGCGGCGCCGATCTCGATCTTCAGCCGCTCCGCCGAGCTTTCGCCGATCAGCAGGTTATAATTGCGCCGGATATAGGAGATGATGGCCTCGTCCATCTTGTCCCCGCCGACCCGCACGCTGCGCGCATAGACGATACCGCCGAGCGAGATCACCGCGACCTCGGTGGTGCCGCCGCCGATATCGACCACCATGGAGCCGGAGGGCTCGGTCACCGGCAGCCCGGCGCCGATCGCGGCCGCCATCGGCTCCTCGATCAGCAGCACCTTGCGCGCGCCGGCACTCTCCGCACTTTCCTGGATCGCGCGGCGCTCGACGGCGGTCGAGCCCGACGGCACGCAGACGATGATGACGGGCGAGGCAAAGCCGCGCCGGTTATGCACCTTGCGGATGAAATGCTTGATCATTTCCTCCGCCACCTCGAAATCGGCGATCACGCCGTCGCGCAGCGGCCGGATGGCGGAGATATTCCCCGGCGTGCGCCCGAGCATCAGCTTGGCGTCCTCGCCGACGGCGAGCACCTGCTTCTTGCCGCGCACATCGGCGATGGCCACCACGGAGGGCTCGGCCAGCACGATGCCGCGCCCCTTCACATAGACGAGCGTGTTGGCCGTACCGAGATCGATCGCCATGTCCGCGGACATGAAGCCGAGCAGCCGAGAGAACATCCGAAAACCCGCGCTGGAGGAAGCGCGGTGGCTTACCCTCGCGCCCCCAGCGCGGCAAGGCCCCCGTGCAACCCTCCCAATTCCGCGCGAATTCCCGCGCCAACGCCGTCAATTGACGCCAGTGGCGCACCGCCGGATGCTCTCGCGACCCTCCGTCCGCCGCCGCGACCGGGGAGGGCAGTGCCTTTTACGCGTCATCATCGAAATCCGGAGTTGGTTCGGATGACCGCGCCCGATCCCGCCGATACCGTCCCAGATTACCAGAGCCTGATGCTGCCGGTGCTGCGTGCCGCCTCGGCGGGCGAACAGCGGATTGGCGCCGTGGTGCAGAGCCTTGGCGACGCACTGGGGCTGAGCGATGTGGCACGCGCTGCGCTGCTGCCGTCGGGACGGCAGACAATTCTCGCCAACCGCGTCCACTGGGCCAAGACCTACCTGACGAAGGCCGGTCTGCTGGAGGTGACTCGGCGCGGATATTTCCGCCTCACACCGCGCGGCCAGGAGATGCTCGCCTCTCATCCAGATCGGATTGACAACGATATTCTCCGCCGCTTTGAGGAGTTTCGTCAGTTTAGCGACCGGTCCGCCCAGACAGCGGGCGACGACATCGCTCCCGGCCCACGCGACACTGCCGACCAAACGCCAGACGAGACCATGCGCGCGGCACATCGCCGGATCGAGGCGGCCCTCGCCGAAGAGCTGCTGGACCGGGTGCGCGCCGCGCCGCCGGAGTTCTTCGAGCGACTGATCGTCAGTCTGCTGCTGGAGATGGGATATGGCGGCTCGGCGGCCGAGGCCGGCCGCGCCCTCGGCCGCAGCGGGGACGACGGAGTCGACGGCGTGATCGATCAGGATGCCCTGGGTCTTGACCGCGTCTACATCCAGGCCAAGCGCTACGCCGCCGGCAACAGCGTCGGGCCGGGCGCGATCCGCGACTTTTTCGGCAGCCTGGACCGTCACAAGGCCGCAAAGGGCCTTTTCGTCACCACCTCCAGTTTCACCGGCAGCGCGCGTGAAACCGCCGACTACCTCAGCAAGCGCATCGTGCTGATCGACGGTGAACAACTGACCCGGCTGATGATCCGCCACAACGTAGGCTGCCGGATCGAGGAAATCCTCCACGTCAAGAAAATCGACGAGGACTTCTTCGAGTAACGAAACATACAATCCAACAGAAACCGGCTTACCCGATGCTCCCCTTCCCCATGGGGCGGCCTCTACCTAAAATCGAACGAGTTCCCGGTTCTCAGGTCTCCGAATAACGGCCCTGGTTTGTGGCAAGCCTGGGGCTGTGTCCCAACGCCTTCAACCTCACCCCAGCCCCAAACCTCCCCCGCCCGAGGGAAGGGCAGGGCCGTCGCCTCAAAAATCCATCAGCTCAACCGGCGAAGCCGGTGCCGAGCGACGGGTTGCTGGCCGGTAGCCCGAGCAGGTCATCGACCCGCTCTACCACGGCGGGCGTCAGCGTCTTGTTCGAGGCCGCGGCGAGCTGCGAGCGTGCCGCGGCAATCGCGGCATTGCGCGCCACCACCTGCGCTGGCGTCAGGTCGGGCATGCCCAGCGCCGCGATCATCGCACGGTCATAGGTTGCAAGCTGACCCGGCACCGAGTTCGGTGCCGCATGGGCAAGCGCCGTCGGGCTGGCATGGGCTGCGTTCAGCGCGCCCAGCGCCGCGCTGAGCTGGCCCGAGGCAGCCGCGCTGGGTCCGTGCCCGGCATCGGCATGCCCGCCGGCGCCGGCCGCGCTGCCTCGGCCACCGCCATGGCCGTTGCCATTCCCAGCCCCGCTGCCACCACCGCTGCCGCCACCATTGCCACCGCCATTTCCGCCCCCGTTTCCGCCGTGCGCGGCGAAGGCCGCGGGTGCGACCAGCGTTACGCCCCCGATCACGGCGGTGACGATGAGCAAGCCCGCGAGGGCCGCATGTGCCGCGGATGAACGCCGCATGGCCTGACCTCCTTGTGCCCGAAACCAAAACCGAAGGAACAACCCCATTGATGGCGATACTTGGGCCGTGTCCGCCAGCCCTCGGCCTCACCCCCCAAACTTCCCCCGCCAATCCATCATCGCGTCGGGGTAGGGCAGGGCGGTCGCCTCAAACACGCCGCGCGCGATCGCCCGCGCCAGCACGCACGCGGCCACATGGCCCAGCTCCGTCAGCCCCGCGTCATCGGGCGCCGCCGCCGTCCCCACCGAAGCCGCGAACACCGTGTCCCCATCCCCCGGCGCATGCGCCGGCATCACCGCTCTCGCGAGCCCGTCATCCGCCATGATCGCCAGCCGCTTCGCCTGGCCCTTGGTCAGCCTCGCGTCCGTCGCCACCACCGCAATCGTCGTCGCCCGCGCCGGCGCGCCCTTCATCCGCAGCCCCGCATCCGCCCGCACCGGCATCCCGAGCCCGCCAAACTCGCTGCCCACCTCCCAGGGGGCGGCCCAGAAATGCGGCCCGTCGCCGATCGTCGCCGAGCCCACCGCGTTCACCGCCACCATCGCGCCCACCACAAACCCGCCGCTCGTCACCGCACTCGCCGAGCCCAGCCCGCCCTTCAACGTCGCCGTCGTCGCCCCCGTCCCCGCCCCCACGCTGCCCAGCGGGAAGGCCCCATCCCTTGCCGCCGCCGCCGCCGCGTAGCCCAGCTCGCGATATGGCGAATACCGCCCCCACCCCTTGTCGCCGCGGTTCAGCAGGTCGAACAGAATCGCCCCCGGCACCAGCGGCACCAGCGCGCCCCGCAGCCGAAACCCGCGCCCCTGCTCGCGCAGCCAGGCCTGCGCGCCGGACGCCGCATCGAGCCCGAACAGCGAGCCGCCGGACAGCACCACCCCGTCCGCCTCCTGGCGCGTCATCTCCGGCTCCAGCATCGCCGTGTCCCGCCCGCCCGGCGCCCCGCCGCGGATCGTCACCGCCATCACCGCCGGCCGCTCGAACAGCACCACGCTGCACCCGGAGCCGAGCACCAGGTCCGTCGCATGCCCCACCGCGAGCCCCGGCACATCCGTGATCAGGTTGCGCGTCACGGCGCGAAGATCCGCCGCCCGGCGAACAGCGCCACCACCCCCGTCATCGCCATCATCGCCCCCGTGAACACGAACCCCGGCCCGAACCCGTGCGCCGCCGCCCGCAGATGCCCGATCGTCCACGGCCCGAAAAACCCGCCGAGATTGCCGATCGTCCCGATCATCCCGATCCCCCCCGCCATCGCCCGCCCGCGCATGATCGCCGCGGGATAGGTCCAGAACACGGCATAGAACGCATAGGGCCCGCCCGCCGCCGCCACCAGCACCGCCGCCCGCAGCAGCGGCTCATGCACCATCGCCGCCAGAATCCAGCCCGCCGCCGCCACCATCGCCGCCAGCGTCGCGTGCGCCACCCGCTCGCCGCGCCGGTCGGAATGGCGCGACCACAACAGCATCACCACCGCCCCCAGCAGCAGAATGACGGATGTCGTCAGCGAGGCCCGCGTCGGCGTCATGCCCCCCAGCGAATGCACGATCTGCGGCAGCCAAAGCCCCAGCGTCGAAAGCCCGACATTCAGCCCGAAATACGCGACCCCCAGCACCCAGATCACCGGCCGCAGCATCGCCTCGCGCAGCGTCATCGGCACCATCCCCGCATGCTCCGCCGCCAGCTCCGCCTCCAGCGCCCGCTGCTGCTCCACGGTCAGCCACGCCGCATCGCCCGGCCGGTCCACCAGCACGCGCAGCGCCACGAACCCCGCGACGATGGTCGGCGCCGCCTCGGCGATGAACAGCCACTGCCAGCCGGCCAGCCCCGCCACCCCGTCGAGCCGCAGCAGCACCCCCGACAGCGCCGCCGCGATACCGTTCGAAACCGGCAGCCCCAGCATGAACATCGCGTTGATCCGCGCCCGCTCCCGCCGCGGAAACCAGGTGCTGAGAAACCACACCACGCCGGGCAGAAACCCCGCCTCCGCCGCCCCCAGCAGAAACCGCAGCACAAAAAAACTGGTCCGCCCCGGCACGAACGCGATCGCCAGCGAGCAGACGCCCCAGGAAACCATGATCCGCGCGATCCAGCGCCGGGCGCCGAACCGCGGCATCGCCAGCGTGGACGGCAGCTCGAACACCACGTAGCCGAGAAAGAAAATCCCCGCCGCGAACCCGAACGCCGCCGGCGTCAGCCCCAGCGCCTTGTTCATTGTCAGCGCCGCGAACCCGACATTCACCCGGTCCAGGATGGCAAAGAAATACAGCAGCCCCAGGAACCAGACGATCCGCCGCTCGACAATTCGCAGCGCCGCATCCGCCGGCGCACGCGCCGCCACCACGTCCGCCATCCCATTCCTCCCCTGTTTGCGGCAGGCTGGCGGCAAGGGCATGATGACGCAATGGGCTTTCTCACCGAACCCGAGCCGCCGCGTGGCATCCCGCTCGACGCCGCCCCCGGCATCAGGCGCATCGTCGCCGCCAATCCCGGCCCGATGACCTACTGGGGCACCAACACCTGGCTGCTGGCGGGGCCGGGCGGCACCTGGGTGCTCGACCCCGGCCCGGCGGACGGGGCGCATGTCGCCGCCATCCTCGCCGCCGCGGGAACGGTCGCGCGCATCCTCGTCACCCACCACCATGCCGACCACGTGGGCGCGCTGCCCGCCCTCATCGCCGCCACCGGTGCGCCGGTCTACGGCCCCGCCCTGCCGCCGCTCGACCTCGCGCACAAGCTGGCGGACGGCGATTGCTGCGGCGAATGGCGTGCCCTCCACACCCCCGGCCACGCCGCCGACCATCTGTGCTGGGAACGCAACGAAACCCTGTTCTCCGGCGACCAGGTGATGAGCTGGAACAGCAGCGTCGTCACCGACATGGCGGCCTATATCGCAAGCCTGCGCCGCCTGCTCACCCGCCCCGCCAGCCTCTATCTGCCCGGCCACGGCCCGCCGCTCGCGCATCCGCACCGCCTGGTCCGCCATCTCCTCGCCCACCGCCTGCAACGCGAGGCCGCGATCCTGCGCGCGCTGCACGAGGGCCCGCGCGACACCGCCCAGCTCGTCGCCCGCCTCTACCCCGACCTCGACCCCAGGCTCGCCCCGGCCGCCGCCCGCAGCGTTACCGCCCATCTCGAAAAACTCGCCGCTGAATCCCGCGCCGCCGAGGATGGCGGGGTCTGGCGTCAGCAGGACCAGGCCCGATGACGCAGACCTACATCGTCAAGCCCGGCGACACGCTCTGGCGCATCGCCCGCGCGTGCTACGGCTACCCGCAGCTCTGGCCCAGTCTCTACAGCTTCAACAACTGGGCCGCCGCGCACCGCATGCCCGGCGCCAGCGCCATCGCCGACCCCGACCGCATCTTCCCCGGCGAGTCCATCCTCATCCCGCCGCTCGACCTCACCACCCTGCGCAAGCTGATCGAGGCGCCATCCCTCGTCGCCCTGGTGCACCACGCCGACCGCCTCGCCCATGCCGCCGAGCACGCCGGCGCGCACGACCCCGGCACGACGCTGCATGTCGGCCCGCCCGGCCCCTACACCGCGCCGCCGCACGCATCCCCGCCGCTGCCCTCACCCGCCTCCCGCCACGCGCCGGCGCCGCACACCAACCCGGATTCGGCGGTCCCGTCGGACTCCTCGTGCCACCTCATCCCGCACGCCCCCACCCTCGTGCCGGCGCCCTCCCATCTCGCCTCGCCGGAACACACGCACCGCCCGGGCCTGGTGCCGATCCCCGTCGAGCTCGACGACACCAACCCCGCCACCCGCCTCCCCCTGCGCCCGTTCCTCGCCTTCGAATACGACCTCGACGCCATCCCCATGCAGACCGTGGCCGGCCCCGGCTGGGTTGCGACCATCACCTACAGCGGCAAGATCCTGCTGCAACCCGCGCACGAGAAACCGCTGGTCACCCTCAGCAACCGCGGCGCCGTGCTGTCCCTGGAACAGGAAGCCGGCGGCGTGCTGAAAAACCTCACCACCGTCGGCGAGGTGACCTGGAAGCCCGGCGAAAAAAACCTCGATTTCTCGGCCAAACTCGTCGCCCTCGGCCAGGGCGGCATGCCCGACGTCGCGGTCGAACTGCGCCCGATGGGCATCAAGTTTTCCGAGACCTGGAAATCGCTCACCGGCCGCTGCCTGAACTTCGATTTCCTGGTCCACGGCACGATCGCGATCGACGTCACCCTGGCCCCGCAACCGCCGGCGCGCGCCGTCGCCGAGCGCCCGCTGGGCGTGATCCCGCCGGTCGCCCAGGCGCCTCGCGCCACCGCCGCGCCACCGTTCGCCACCATCCCGCCGCGCCAGACCGCCATCACGGCGCACGGCCCGCCCCATCTGTGGGATGCCGGCGGCATGCCGCGCCTGTCGCTGCCGACCCCCCGCCCCATGGCCATCGTTCCGCTGCTGGGCGTGGAAGCCGGCCTCGCCGCCATCGCCGCCTTCATCATCGCCAACCCCGAAGTGCTGGCCCTCGCCGTCCTCTAATTCCCGTCCTTCGCCGGCGGGCGCCAGCCTGCGGCCGCATCCCGCGCCCGTGCGATCGCGGCCGGCGACATCCGCGCCTCCAGGTTGACGATGTTGCTGTCGATCCGCGCGAGGTCGCTCGGCGCCACCTCGGTCGGCCGCGCCGCGGCACGGCGCCGCGCGATCAGCAGCCAGCGCAGCGCCTTACTGTTGTCGCGCGGCACGCCGCAACCCTCGAAATACGCCACCGCGAGGTTGTTCTCGGCACCGGGGTCGTCATCGGCGATCCCCTGCCGATACAGCGCCACCGCCTTCGTGCAATCCCTCGCCACCCCCAGCCCGTTGAAATACGCCCAGCCCAGGCTCACCCGCGCCGGCGCGTACCCCGCGGCGATCGCCTGGCGGAACAGCGCCACCGCCCGCGTCGCGTCGCGCGCCGTGCCCACGCCGGTGAGATAGAGATTGCCGAGATTGTTCATCCCCGCCGCGTTGCCCGCCGCCGCCGCGCGGCGCGCCCAGGCGAACGCCGCCCGATCGTCGCGCGCGACCCCGAGCCCGTGGCGGTACATGAAGCCGAGCTGCGTCTGCGCCTCCGCATACCCCGCCATCGCCGCGCGCCGCACCCAGCGGAACGCCAGCGCGTCGTCCCGCGCGACACCGCGCCCGATGAAATACTCCATCCCCCGCTGGAACGCCGCAGCCGGCGAAACACCCACCGCGGCCCCAACCCCGCCCTGGCCAACCCCCCCCTGGCCAACGCCGCTTTGGCCAACCCCGCTTTGGCCCGTCGTGCTCTGGCCCGCCGTGCTCTGGCTAGCCCGCGCTGCCGGCACCCCCAGCACCACGAGCACGCCCAGCACCGCGGCCGCTCTCAGCGCCCAGACCCGAAATCCCCGCATCCTCGACATGCCACGCAGCTTACCGGCCCGGCGCCCGCCGCGCGACTCCCGCCTCACGAGGCCCCCCAGCCAACCCCGCAAGAAATTCCCGACATGCCTCGTAACGGATCATCCCGCCCCACGTTACCAACCCGACCGCCACGCCCTCAGCGTCGCGGAACGGTACGTAACAGCAACAAGGGAGACTTTACGATGAAGAAACGTCCATCGCCGATGCGGGCCCTCGCCCTCGCGGTCGCCCTCACCGCCGGCACCGCCCTGCCGGTTCTGATCCTGCATCCTGCCCCCGCCTGGGCGCAGGGCGAATCCGAGTTCCACCAGGTCCACCTCCAGGTCGAGGCGGCGATGAAGGCGCTCGACGCGCACGACATGAAGGGTGCCGCCGCCGCCATCGACCAGGCGATGGCGATGGTTCACGCCGACGCCAAACTCGCCTCGCTGATGCCCGCCCTCACCAAGGCGAAGGCCATGGTCGCGGCGAACGACGCGGCCGGCGCCAAGGCCCAGCTCTCCCTCGTGATGCACGAGATGACCGGCCTGAACAACGGCCACTGACGGCGACCCAGGGTTCACGGTCGCCGGTCTGGCCATCCCCCGGCCGGGCCGCCACGGAGGTCACGCGCGCCATCCCGCGGCGCGCGTGACACGTCATCGCTTGGCTACCAGCCGGTCCTCCAGCAGCTCCATGATCGCGTGCCCCAGCGCGATGTGGCACTCCTGAATCCGCGCCGTCTCCGCATCCGGCACCACCAGCGCGTGGTCACACAGCGCCCGCGCCGGCTCCCCGGTGCCGCCCAACAGGCCGATGGTGACGATCCCCATCCCGCGCGCGACGCGCAGTGCCGCGAGGATATTCGCCGACCGCCCGGAGGTGGTGATGCCGAAAAACAAATCCCCCGGCCGCCCCAGCCCGGATAGCGGGCGCGCGAAAACCTGTTCGAACCCGTAATCATTTCCCGCCGCCAGCACCGCCGTCGGGTCGAGCGTCAGCGCCAGCGCCGGCCAGGACGGCCGCTCCACCGAGCCGCGCAGCCGGATCAGCAGCTCGGTCGCGAGATGCATCGAATCCCCCGCCGAGCCGCCATTGCCCGCAAACATCAGCTTGCCTCCCGCGCGGATGCATCGCTCGCACGCATCCACCACCGCCAGCAGCGGTGCCGCCAGGTCCACGCCGATCCGCCGGCGCAGCTCGGCACCCCGCTCCATCATCACCGCGAAACGTTCCGCTTCGGTCATGTCCACTGTCGCTCCCGCATCACCGGCACGGACCAGCCGTCACGTGCCGCCATCCATCGCTGCAACTGCACCAGCACCGCGCGTGTCGCATGCACGAGGTCGAGCGCCATCGCCTCCTCGATCCCATACCACCGCAACCCCTCAAGCTCGCCTGAGCCCGCGAGCGCACCCGCCGCCGCCGCCGCATCCGCCACCAGGAACCGCGCATCGAAGCGCCGCGGCATCGCCGGCGGCGTGATCGCCCGGCAGAGATAGGTCAGCCCCGAGAGGTCGGGCGGCACGCCCAGCGAAAGCCCGGTCTCCTCCTCCAGCTCGCGCGCCGCCGCCACCCCGATCGCGTGCGCCAGGGCCGCATCCTCCTCCGCCGCCAGCGCATCGAGCGCGGCACGGGGCAGGGGCCGCGCCACCGCAGCCCCCCGGTCCGCCGCATCCACCGCGCCGCCCGGAAACACCAGCCGGTTCGGCATGAAGACATGCCCAGCCCCGCGCATCCCCATCAGCACCTGCGCACCCCCGCGCAACAGCAACACGGATGCCGCGGCGCGGGCCTCCACCGGTTTCGTCGTCTCATCCATTCCGCAACCTTGCCTCGGCCGCGCCGCCGCGCAAGCCTTGGCACCTGCATCATCGGGAAACGTCCATGCCGACCATCATCACCCCCTACGCGCGGCATCGCGAGCAACTCCGCCTGATCCTCGCGGCCTGGGGTCTCGGCCCCGAGGCCGCCGCCGAAACCGCCGACATCCTCGCCTGGGCGGATCTGCACGGCATCGACAGCCACGGCATGTCGATGCTGCCCTCCTACGATGCCTGGCGCCGCCGCGGCATGATCGTCCCCACGGCCACGCCCCGCATCGTCCGCGAAACCCCGGTCTCGGCGCTGATCGACGCTGCCGGCGGGCTCGGCCATGTCCCCGCTGCCTTCGCCATGCGCAAGGCGGTCAGCCTCGCCCGCGCCTCGGGCGTCGGCATCGCCGTGGTGCGTGACACCGCGCATTTCGGCGCCTGCGGCTACTACACCAGCATCGCCATCGAGGCCGGGCTGATCGGCATGGTCGCCACCACGGCCTCGGGCGTGCGCGTGCCGCCCACCGGCGGCGCCGAGGCCCGGCTCGGCACCGACCCCTGGAGCTTCGGCGCACCCGCCGAGCCCGGCCGGCCCTTCCTGATCGACATGGCGACCACCACCGCCGCGTTCGGCCGCGTCCGCAACAAGCTCAACGAGAACCTGCCCACGCCCCCGGGCTGGGTGCTCGACGCCACCGGTCACCCCTCGACCGACCCGCGCGACGTCGCGGCGCGCGGCGGCTTCCTCACCTCGCTCGGCGGTTCACGCGACGGTGCCAGCTACAAGGGCTACGGCCTTGCCATGATGGTGGACATCCTCGCCGGCGGCCTGGCCGGCATGAGCTACCCCTCGGATGCCGGCCACGCCCAGGGTCCGCATGTCGGCCTCGGCCATTTCTGCCTCGCCCTCGACCCCGCGCTGTTCACCGACGCCACCGATTTCGCGCGCGGCGTTGCCCGCTTCGCCGATAGCATGCGTGCCACGCGGCCGGTCGATCCCGCGGAGCCGGTCATGGTCCCGGGCGATCCCGAACGCGCCACCGCCGCGCGCCGTGGCGCCGAGGGCATCCCCGTCGGCACCGGCCTGCTGGCCCAGATCCGCCAGATCGCGGAGGCCGCCGCGGCTCCCTGGATTCTCGGCTGACCCCAACCGGCGCCGCTACACCGGATCCCACGCAAACGCATCCTGGCTGCGATCGAGCGGATACAGCGACGGCCGCAGCGCCGGCGCGGCATGCTCGGCGATGAGGTCCGCCGTCCAGCCCTCGCCGCGATGCACCGAGCGCACCGGGCGGGATTGCGACATCAGAAAAATCTCGTTGTGGCGGCAGGCAAAGATGTTGCCGGAGAAATCCCTTGCCGCGTCCGAGCACAGAAACACCGCCATCGGCGCGTTCTTGTCCGGCGTCATCGCCTGCAACCGCTGCAACCGCGCCGCCTGCTCCGGCGTCGAGGCCGGAATGGAACTCGTCATCCGGCTCCACGCGAACGGCGCGATGCAATTGCTGTGCACGTTATAGCGCGCCATGTCGAGCGCGATCGACTTCGACAGCGCGGCGATCCCGAGCTTCGCCGCGGAATAATTCGCCTGCCCGAAATTCCCCACCAGGCCCGACGTGCTGGTCATGTGCACATAGGCGCCCGATTGCTGCGCCCGGAACATCTCCGCCGCCGCGCGGCTGACATAAAAGCTCCCGTTCAGATGCACATCGATCACCGATGTCCAATCCCGGACCGTCATCTTATGGAAGATCACGTCGCGCAGGATCCCCGCGTTGTTCACCACCGCGTCGATCCGCCCGAACCCATCCATCGCCGCCTGCACGATCTTGCGCGCCGAATCCCAGGACGCCACGGAATCCGTGCTGACCACCGCCTGCCCGCCCATCTGCTCGATGATCTGCTTCGTCTGCTCGGCCGGCGTCGCCGACGCGCCCTCGCCGGAAAGCGACGCCCCCACATCGTTGATGACGACCTTCGCCCCCGCCTCGGCCATGGCCGTCGCGATTGCCCGCCCGATGCCACCCCCGGCCCCCGTCACCACCACCACCTTGTCCTGCATCAGCCCGGCCATCGCTTCCTCCCGCGTTTCGCGCCCGAAACCTACGGAACGTCCCGGCGATTGCAACCGCCCTACCGCATGCCCAGCGCCGACCCGCCAAAAATCCTGGGGTCCCGCGGCTTCCACGCCCCCGCCTCGACGGCGCTCACAAACCGCAGCACCGCGTCATTGAACGCATCCGGCTCCTCCAGGTTCATCGTGTGCCCGGTGCGCGGCAGCATCGCGACGGCCGAGGTCGGAACGGTCCGTTTCAGAAACAATGCCGGCTCCAGCGTCGGCTCGTCCTCGTCGCCCGCCAGCACCAGCAGCGGTACCGGGATCGCCGCCAGCTTCTCACGCAGATCCCACAGTCCCGGCCGCCGCCGCTGCACCCCCAGCATCGTCAGCGCCGAGCCCAGCGTCGAGTGCTCCGCGAGCTGTCGCGTGAACGCCGCATGCCCGCGCGGGTCCTTGGCGAGAAACGCCAGCCGCGTCGGCCCCAGCGCATAGGTCTCGGCCACCTTTGCCATCCCCTCGGCCTGGATGCGCGCCGCGGTCGCCTCGCTCTCGGCCTGAAATCGCTCGCGCTGGTCCGGCGCCGCGCCATACCCGACGCCGGCGGCCACCAGCGAGCGCGCCATCGCCCCATACCGCATCCCGAAATGCAGCGTCGCGAACGCGCCCATCGAAAGCCCCACCACGTGCGCGCACGCGACGCCAAGCCCGCCCAGCACATCGGCGATATCGTCCGTCGCGTGGTCCTGGCTGTAGCGCGCGGCATCCGCCGGCACGTCGGAGGGCAGATATCCCCGCGCCGCATAGGCGATGCACCGGTAGCGCCGCGAAAAAAACCGCATCTGCGGCTCCCAGGACCGCATGTCCCCCGCGAACTCATGCACAAAAATCATCGGAAACCCGCTGCCCGCCTCCTCATAGGCGAGCCGCACCCCATCCCTGGTCACGATATTGCCCATGCCCGCTCCTCCTTGCTGCCTGCGTCATCGCCATCGCCATGGGGCCGAAATTCGCCCGGCAAACCACGCCAAACTCAAGCTCGCCCTTGACGTTACGCAGCCCCTACGCCAAATCCCCAAACAGGACCACCCGGGTCCGTTATCGGTCAAAGCGCCCGATCGACCATGACCCGGGGCCGGCCCGGCAAAGGAGTATCATGCTGCGCCTCTCCAAACTCACGGACTACGCCGTCGTGGTCCTCACCCGCCTCGGCGAGGCGGCGCCGGATTCCATCGAGACCGCCCCCGGCATCGCCCGCTGCACCGGCGTGCCGGAGCCCACGGTCGCCAAGGTGCTCAAGGCGCTGGCCCAGTCCGGCCTGGTCGCCGCCACCCGTGGCGCGCGCGGCGGCTACCGCCTCACCGGACGCCTCTCCGACATCACCGTCGCCGACATCATCGCCGCCATCGACGGGCCGATCGCGCTCACCGCCTGCGTCGACGGCGCCGCGATGAATTGCGAGGTCGCCTGCCAGTGCGCCGTCCGCGGTCGCTGGAACCTGGTCAACGACGCCATCCGCGACGCCCTCTCCGCCATCTCGCTCGCCGACATGCGCGCCGCCTCGCTGCCGGGCGCGCTGCGCCTGCCGCTGGTCTCCACGGCCGACCAGGAGGCCCACCATGCCTGACGCCGACACGCTGCAAACCGTCGAGACCCTCGCGGAGGGCGGCTACAAATGGGGCTTCTCGACCGACATCGAGACCGACCTCGCCCCCGCCGGCCTCAACGAGGCGATCATCCGCCTGATCTCCGCCCGCAAGAACGAGCCGGCATGGCTGCTGGAATGGCGCCTCGCCGCCTTCGCCGCCTGGTCGCAGATGCAGGAGCCGGACTGGGCGCGCATCCACCACCCGCCGATCGACTACCAGGCGCTGCACTACTACGCGGCACCCGCCAAAAAGCCCGGCCCGAAAAGCCTCGACGAGGTCGATCCCAAGCTCCTCGAAACCTACGAGAAACTCGGCATCCCGCTGCGCGAGCGCGCCATTCTCGCCGGCGTCGAAGGCGCGCAGGCGGAGGGCGACCGCACCCCCATCGCGGTGGACGCCGTGTTCGACAGCGTTTCCGTCGCCACCACCTTCCGCGAAACCCTCTCCCGCGCCGGCGTCATCTTCTGCCCGATCTCGGAGGCGGTGCACGCCCACCCCGAGCTCGTGCGCGCGCATCTCGGCAAGGTCGTTCCGGTCACCGACAATTACTTCGCCGCGCTGAACTCCGCCGTCTTCACCGATGGCAGCTTCGTCTACATCCCGAAAGGGGTGGCCTGCCCGATGGAGCTGTCCACCTATTTCCGCATCAACGCCCGCAACACCGGCCAGTTCGAGCGCACGCTGATCATCGCCGAGGAAGGCGCGTCGGTCTCCTATCTCGAGGGCTGTACCGCGCCGATGCGCGACGAAAACCAGCTTCACGCAGCCGTCGTGGAACTGGTGGCCCAGGCCGACGCCCGCATCAAATACTCCACGGTGCAGAACTGGTACCCCGGCGACGCCGAGGGCCGCGGCGGCATCTACAATTTCGTCACCAAACGCGGCCTCTGCCGCGGCGCGCGCAGCCGCATCTCCTGGACCCAGGTGGAGACCGGCTCCGCCATCACCTGGAAATACCCGTCCTGCGTGCTGGAGGGCGATGAGAGCGTCGGCGAGTTCTACTCCGTCGCCCTCACCAACAACCGCCAGCAGGCCGATACCGGCACCAAGATGGTGCATATCGGCCGCAACACCACCAGCACCATCGTCT
Organism: Pseudomonadota bacterium; assembly: GCA_021780935.1. The sequence continues at coordinate 7,579 of JAJXXT010000017.1, read as the reverse complement.
CGAAGGGCATCTCCGCCGGCCGCTCGGAAAACACCTATCGCGGCCTGGTGCGCGTGCTGCCGCGCGCGGCGGGGGCACGCAACCACACCCAGTGCGACTCCCTGCTCATCGGCCAGGAATGCGGCGCCCACACCGTGCCCTATATCGACTGCCGCAACCCCACCGCCAAGGTCGAGCACGAGGCCACCACCTCGCGCATCGCCGAGGACCAGCTCTTCTACTGCCGCCAGCGCGGCCTGTCGCAGGAGGACGCGGTCGGCCTCATCGTCAACGGCTTCTGCCGCGACGTGCTCAAGGAACTGCCCATGGAATTCGCCGTCGAGGCCCAGAAACTCCTTGCCATCAGCCTCGAAGGTTCGGTCGGATGAGCGCGCTGCTGCAAATCCGCGACCTCGCCGCCGGCATCGACGGAAAGGACATCCTGCGCGGCATCTCGCTCGACGTCCCGAGGGGCGAGGTGCACGCCATCATGGGCCCCAACGGCTCGGGCAAATCCACCCTGTCCTACGTCCTCGCCGGTCGCGAGGGCTACGATGTCACCGCCGGCTCCGCCACCTTCGACGGCGCCGACCTGCTGGCGATGGAGCCCGAGGCACGCGCCGCCGCCGGCCTGTTCCTCGCCTTCCAGTATCCGGTGGAACTGCCGGGCGTCGGCAACGCCAATTTTCTGCGCACCGCGCTCAACGCCCAGCGCCGCGCCCGCGGCGAGGCGGAGCTTGACGCCGGCGGCTTCCTGCGCCTCGCCCGCGCCGAGCTGAAACGCCTCGCCATCGCCGAGGACATGCTGCGCCGCGGCGTCAATGTCGGCTTTTCCGGCGGCGAGAAAAAGCGCAACGAGGTGCTGCAGATGGCCCTGCTGCGTCCCCGCCTCGCCATCCTCGACGAGACCGACAGCGGGCTCGACATCGATGCGCTGCGCATCGTCGCCGACGGCGTCAACGCGCTGCGCGGCCCGGATTTCTCGGCCCTCGTCATCACCCACTACCAGCGCCTGCTCGACCACATCGTGCCCGACCGCGTGCACGTCCTCGCCCATGGCCGCATCGTCCGCTCCGGCGGCCCGGATCTGGCGCGCGAGCTGGAGGCGAGCGGCTACGCCGGCATCGTGGAGCAGGCCGCGTGAACATCGCCGATTTCCTCGCCCGTTTCGACGCCGAGACAAGCGCCCCGCCCGCCGCGCGTGAGGCCGCCGCCCTGCTGCGCGCCCACGGCCTGCCGGGCATGCGCGAGGAGGACTGGCGCGCCACCCCGCTGCGCCCGCTCTACGAGGCAACGTTCGGCGCGCCCTCCGCCGTAACCCTGCCCGCCACCATCGCGGAGCTGCAGGCGCCGCGCCTGGTCTTCGCCGACGGGCATTTCGCCCCGGCACTCTCCGCTGCCACGGACCGCCTCGCCGCCACCACCGGCCGCCCCGCCATGCTCGGCCTCGCCAACCCCGGCCGCGAAAAACTCGTCGCCCTGAACTCCGCCTTCGCCCGCGACGGTGCCGCGATCGAGGTGGCACCCGGCACCGATGCCGGCACCCTCGTCCTCGCCCATCTCGCCACCGGCGCGACCTCCCACCCGCGCCACGCCATCCGCCTCGGTGCCGGCGCGCGTCTCACCCTGATCGAGGCCGCCGAAGGGCAGGGGAGCTATTTCCACAACCCGGTGCTGGAAGTGGCCCTGGCCGCCGGCGCCACCCTCACCCATCTGCGGGTCCAGAACGAATCCGAAACATCCTACCATCTCGCGACGATCTACGCCGAGGTCGCCGAGGCCGCGACCTATGACGGCTTCCTCCTCGCCCGTGGCGGTGCCATCGCGCGCACCGAAATTCACGCGACCCTCGCCGGCCGCGGCGCCACCGCCCATCTCAACGCCGCCCAGCTTCTCGCCGGCAGCCAGCACGGCGACTTCACCACCATCGTCCGCCACGCAGCACCCGCCACCATCTCCCGCCAGACCGTCAAGACCGTGCTCGCCGGGCGCGCCCGCGGCGTCTTCCAGGGCAAGATCGAGGTGACGCCCGCAGGCCAGAAAACCGACGGCTACCAGATGAACCAGACGTTGCTCCTCTCACCGCACGCCGCCATCAGCGCCAGGCCGCAGCTCGAGATTTACGCCGACGACGTGAAGTGCAGCCACGGCGCCACCGTCGGCGCGCTGGACACGGAACAATTGTTCTACTTGCGCAGCCGCGGCATCCCGCTCGCCGCGGCCCGCGCGATCCTGGTCCGCGCCTTCCTCGCCGAGGCGCTCGACCCGATCACCCACGAGGCCGCCCGCGCCTGGATGGAGCAGTTGATCGAGCCCCAACTCGCCCTGGCATGGGAAACCTCACCATGAAACTCATTCGGTCGCCGAAATGAACCTCATCCGGTCCCCGGACGCCACCCTGCCGGACCTCGCGCGCCTGCGCGCCGATTTCCCGATCCTCGCCGAGACCGTCCACGGCAAGCCCCTGGTCTTCCTCGACAGCGCCGCCTCCGCGCAAAAGCCGCGCGCCGTCATCGAGGCCATGGTCAACACCATGGAACACAGCTACGCCAACGTGCATCGCGGCCTGCACTGGATGAGCGAGCGCGCCACCGAGGCCTATGAGTCCACACGCGATGCCGTCGCCGCCCTGATCAACGCGCCCGACCGGCACGAGATCGTTTTCACCCGCAACTCGACCGAGGCGATCAACCTCGTCGCCCAGACCTACGGCCGCACCGTCCTCAAGCCCGGGCAGGCGGTGATCATTTCGGCCATGGAACACCACTCCAACATCGTTCCCTGGCAGATGCTGCGCGACGCAAGCGGCATCGAGCTGCGCGTCGCCCCCATCACCGATGCCGGGGAGCTCGACCTCGCGGCGTTCGAATCCCTGCTGTCCGATGGCCGCGTCGGCCTCGTTTCGATCACGCATATGTCGAATGTGCTCGGCACCTACGTCCCGGCCGCCCGCGTCGCGGCGCTGGCGCACGCGCACGGCGCCCTGGTGCTGTTCGACGGCTCCCAGGCCATTGTCCACCGCCAAGTGGACGTCCAGGCGCTCGACGCCGATTTCTACGCTTTCACCGGCCACAAGCTCTACGGCCCCACCGGCATCGGCGTGCTCTGGGCCCGGCGCGCCATCCTCGAGGCCATGCCGCCCTTCCTCGGCGGCGGCGACATGATCGCCTCGGTCTCCTACGAACGCAGCACCTGGGCGCCGATCCCGCACAAGTTCGAGGCCGGCACCCCCGCCATCGTCGAGGCGATCGGCCTCAAGGCCGCCATCGCCTACGTCCAGGCCGTCGGCTACCCCGCCATCGCCGCGCACGAGGCCGTCCTCACCGACCACGCGCTCGCCACCCTCGCCGAAATCCCGGGCCTGCGCGTCCTCGGCCGCGCCCAGGACCGCGGCGGCGTCGTCTCCTTCACCATGGACGGCGCCCACGCCCACGACATCGCCACCCTGCTCGACCGCCAGGGCATCGCTGTGCGCGCCGGCCACCACTGCGCCGAGCCGCTGATGCATCGTCTCGGTGTCGAAAGCACCGCCCGCGCCAGCTTCGCCCTCTACACCACGCGCGAGGAGATCGACGCGCTCGCCGCCGGCCTGCGCCGCGTGCGGGAGTTCTTCGCATGAGCGAAACGATCGCGAGCGACCTCGCCGAGCTCTACGAGCACACGATCCTCGATCGCAGCCGCAAGCCGCGCCACGCCACCCGCCTCGCCTGCTTCGACGCGCATGCCAGGGGCGACAACCCGATGTGTGGCGATCGTGTCGAGGTCTGGGTCCGTCGCGACGGCACCCGCATTGCGGAGATTGGCTTCGAGGCACGCGGCTGCGCCATCTCCATCGCCGCCGCGGACCTGATGGCGGAGGCAGCCATCGGGCTCGACGCCGAAGGCGCCAGATCGCTCGGCGCACGCGTCGCCGCGATGGCGAAAACCGGGGCAGGAGAGGGTGCGGACCTCGCTCCCCTGCGGCCGCTCGCGGGTGTGCATTCGTTCCCATCCCGCATCAAATGCGCCACCCTGGCCTGGCACGCGCTCGCCGCGGCCCTCGACGGCGTACCGGAGGCCAGCAGTGAGTGAACCCGCCACCCACGGTGCCTGGACGCCGGAGGGCGAAACCCCGCCCGCCATCACCCAGGACGCCATCATCGCCGCCATCGCCACCGTCTACGACCCGGAAATCCCGGTCAACATCTACGAGCTTGGCCTCATCTACGCGATCGAGATCGCCGAGGGCGGCGCCGTGAAGGTCGAAATGACCCTCACCGCCCCCGGCTGCCCCAGCGCCCAGGAACTGCCCCAGCAGGTTCAGGACGCCATCCTCGCCGTGGATGCGGTGACTGCCTGCGACGTGGAAGTGGTCTGGGACCCGCCATGGGAGCCCAGCCGCATGACCGACGATGCCCGCCTCGCGCTGAACATGTTCTGAAATCGTAGGGATCAAGACGATGAACGAACCCTCTGCCAACGCCGCCACCCCGCCTTCCGCGCCGCCGCCGGCGCCACGCGTCCCCCGCAAGCTGCCACCGCTGATGGCGCTGTCGGAGGCCGCGGTGGCACGCCTGCGCGCCCTCTACGCCAAGGGCGAGGCAGGCCGGAAACTTCGCATCGGCGTGCGCGCCCGCGGCTGCTCGGGCATGTCCTACGACCTCACCTGGGTCGAGGCTGCCGGTCCCGGCGACGAGACCATCACCGAGCAGGGCGTCACCATCCTCGTCGATCGCAAGGCAACATTGTTTCTCATCGGCACCACGATGGACTACGAGAACACGCCGCTCTCGCAGGGCTTCACCTTCATCAATCCCAACGAAAAAGGCCGCTGCGGCTGCGGCGAGAGCTTTCATGTCTGAGGCCGCCGCGTCGGCCGGCGCCACGGGCGTCATCACCGCGATTTTCGTGTAAACACCGCAACGGTTTCCACATCGCCACCCCAGAGAAACGCGTCGATCGCAACCGCACTGTCGCATCCATACCCGGCCCCCCGCAGCACCGCCGCATCCCGCGCCAGCGCATCCGGGTTGCAACTCACCATCACCACCCGGCGCACCCCCGCCGCCGCCAGCGCCGCCACCTGCTCGCGCGCGCCGCCATAGGGCGGGTCCAGCACCACGGTGCCAAACCCTCGCAACTCACCTTCCATCATCGGCTGGCGCGTAAGGTCGCGCCGCACCACCCGTACCCGCCCGCCCGCCAGGCGTGATGCCGCATCGAGTGCCGCGCACGCCGCGGCATCCCCCTCGACCGCCGTGACCACCCGCCCGTTTGCCATCGGCAACGAAATCGTCCCCACCCCGGCATAGAGGTCCAGCACCGCGCCCTTCGGGGCCAGCGCCGCCAGCACCGCGCCGACGATCGCCGCTTCCGCCTCCCGGCTCGCCTGCAGAAACGCCCCCGGCGGCGGCGTCACCGCCACACCACCGAACGCCACCACCGGCCGCGAGAGCTGCACCGCAATCTCCGGCGCCTCGCGCCCCACCGCCCAGGCGATCCGCGGCACAAGATGCGCCTCGGCAAACGCCGCCAGCCGCGTCCGCTCCACCGTCCCCAACGGGCCATCCGCCCGGATCAGCACATCCGGCCCCGTATCCAGCAGGTTGACCTGGATATCGGCCGCAAGCCGAAACCCGGGGAGCCCCGCGAGCACCTCGCGCAGCGGCCCCAGCAACGCCACCAGCGCCGGCAGGGCGATGACGCACTCGCCAAGATCGACCACCCGGCTCTCCCGCGCCGCATGCAGCCCCAGCGTCACGCGTCGCCCATCGCCCCGCCGCGCCGCCAGGTCGAGCCGCCGGCGCGTCCCCGCCGCACCCGCCACCAGCGGCGCCACCTCCACCGCGTCGAACCCCGCCCGCGCCAGCGCCGCCACCACCCGCGCGCGTTTCCACGCCCGATAGGGCGCATCGGCCCAGTGCTGCAACCGGCAGCCACCGCAATCGGTGAAATGGACGCAGGGCGCGGCCACCCGCTCGGCGGATGCCGCCACCACCTCGCCCGCCGCGGTCAGCGCCTTGCCCCGCCGCAGCAACGGCCCGAGCCGCACCATCTCCCCCGGCAGCACGAAGGGCACGAACACCGCGCCCTCCTCCAGCCGCACCACCCCATCGCCGCCGGAGGCGATGTGATCGACGGCGCGCGTCGGCCGCTCAGCCTCCGAAGGCGGAGAGTCCGGTCTGCGCGCGGCCAAGGATCAACGCATGCACGTCATGCGTGCCCTCATAGGTGTTCACCGCCTCGAGATTCATCACGTGGCGGATCACGTGATACTCGTCGGCGATGCCGTTGCCGCCGTGCATGTCGCGCGCCTCGCGCGCGATCGCCAACGCCTTGCCGCAGGAATTGCGCTTGCACAGGCTGATCATCTCGGGCGCCGCGCGGCCCTCGTCGAGCAGCCGCCCCACCCGCAGAATTGCCTGCAACCCGAGCGTGATCTCGGTCTGCATGTCCGCCAGCTTCTTCTGGATCAGCTGCGTCGCCGCCAGCGGCCGGCCGAACATCTGCCGCTGCAGCGTATAATCCCGCGCCGCGTGCCAGCAGAACTCCGCCGCCCCCAACGCGCCCCAGGCAATGCCATAGCGTGCGTTGTTGAGACACGAAAACGGTCCGCGCAGCCCGCTCACGCCGGGCAGCATGGCACTCTCCGCCACCTCCACGTCCTGCATCATGATCATGCCGGTGACGGAGGCGCGCAGGCTGAACTTGCCCTCGATCTTCGGCGCCGAAAGCCCCTTCATCCCCTTCTCCAGGATGAAGCCGCGGATCACCCCCGCATCGTCCTTCGCCCAGACCAGAAACACATCGGCGATCGGCGAGTTGCTGATCCATGTCTTCGAGCCGTTCAGCACATAGCCGCCGTCCACCTTGCGCGCCCGCGTGCGCATCGACCCGGGGTCGGAGCCCGCATCCGGCTCGGTGAGGCCGAAGCAGCCCACCCACTCCCCGGTCGCGAGCTTCGGCAGAAACGTCTCCTTCTGCTCGGCGGACCCGAACGCATAAATCGGATACATCACCAGCGAGGACTGCACTGAAAACGCGCTGCGATAGCCGGAATCGACCCGCTCCACCTCGCGCGCGATCAGCCCATAGGAAACATAGCCAACGCCCGCGCAGCCATAGCCTTCGAGCGTCGCGCCGAGAAACCCCATCGCTCCCATTTCCGACATGATCTCTCGATCGAAACGCTCGTGCCGGTTGGCCTCCAGCACGCGGGGAAACAGCTTCTCCTGGCAGTAGTCGTGCGCCGCATCGCGGATCGCCCGCTCCTCCTCGTCGAGCTGCTCGTCGAGCCGCAGCGCGTCGTCCCACTGGAACGGCTGGAACTTCCCTTTGCGCGAGCCCTCGGCGGCCGGCGTCTCGACGTTGGTTGCGATGTTCACGCTGCTTCCTCCGTCTCCGTCTGCCGCGAGGGAGCAACCGCCGCCCGCCTGGCAAGCCGCATGAAGGCCGGCATCTCCTCGCCAAACCCCACCACTGTGCCCCGCTCGCCGGCGCCACGCTCAGCATCGCGGCGCTCCCCGGCACCCCGTTCGGCCTCATGCCGCGCGCCATCCGTCCGGGTCTCGTCCCGCCGTCCGGCCCCCCGCCGCTCGCCACGCGCGCGCGTCCGTTCCGC
>JAJXXT010000088.1 GCA_021780935.1 Pseudomonadota bacterium | reverse complement strand
TGATGCTGCACCGCGCCATGCGCCGCTGGGTTCCGGCGGCGATGCCGCGGCACGCACGGGCGGGATAGCCCGGACCTTGCGCCACCGCCCGCGCGCCACCGCCCGCGCGCCAGGGGGCGCGCGGAGAGGGTTCAGCGCGGCTCGATCAGCAGACTCGTGCCTTCGACGAAGCTGTCCGGCTTCTGGCCGGCGTGGCGGTAGAGTTCGCGGTCGAGCACGAAATGCCGCGTCGGCGTGCGCTTCTCGCAATGCTCGCGATAGAACACGCCGCCCACCGGCTCTTCATCGCCCTGCGGCTTGCCCTCCGCGCAGGTCCAGCCTTCGTTGCCGAAGCGCGCGCGCACCTGGTCGGCGAAGAGAAACGCCTTCTTGCGCAGGTAGAGCCGCGCCTCGGGGTCGGTCTCGATGCGCAGCGCGTCCAGCCGGTCGTCGTCACCGAGCAGCAGGAACACCCGCACCGGCTGCCCAGCGACACGGGTGCCCTGGAACCGATCATTGAGCCGCGCCATCGGATTGGTCTGGTCATCGAAGGCGAACCGGACCACGTGCCGCCCCGCGGCGTCCGCCGGGCAGGTGTGGTACTCGCTCCAGCTGGCAAGCGCGTGCTGCGGCTCGGCGGCACAGGCCAGGTCCTTGTAGCCGCTGGCCGGCAGCGCCGAGACCGGCATGCCGACGCGGAATTCGCGCAGATCGTTGGCCGTCGGCGCATTGGCCGTCTGGATCGGCTCGCCGGCGGGCTGCTCGGCGGCGCGGGCGGCCGGCAACGCCAGGAGCAGGGTGAAGGCCAGCGCAAAGGCGCCGTGGCGAGCCACGGGCCGGCTCCTTCGCGCGGCGATTTGCGCCTTCATTCGCACCCTCATTCCCACGCTCATTTTCCTGGGGGCGCGGCCGCGGGACCGCCCTCGACCGGTGATTTGAAGATGTTGCACACGCGCGAGCCGGTGCCGAAGAATTCCAGGCAATCATCGTAGCCCGGCTCGCCGCGGCCCTTGACGCGGGCCAGCACATAGTCGGCGATGATGCCGATCTCGCTCGGGCGCAGAAACGCGTTCGCCGCCAGCACCATGCCGGGCGAGAGGTCCTTCGGGCCGAGGCCGTAGCACTTCTTCTCGTCGCCCTCATAGGCGTCGCGAAGATGATAGGGCATCCCGGTGCTCGGGCGCCCGCAGCCGATGGTGGTGATGATCTGCTCGCGGTCCAGCGTGGTGTGGCGCAGCGACAGCGCATCGCCGCCATAGCCGCCACCGCCGTTGCCGTGCCATTTGTGGCAGCCGGCGCAGTTGGTCCGGTAGAGCTTCTTGCCGAGCTCGAGATCGGCCGGGCTCGGAGCCGGCGGCTGAGCCCGCGCAATGCCAGCGGTTACGGCGAGGAGCGCAGCAAGCACGAACAATCCCCGAACCAGGAGCGAGGGGCCTCTGGTGTTTCCGTCACGTCTCATCGTCATCTCGCAAAGAGGAGGGCGCCCCGCCGCTCGCGCAGCGGGGCGCAGGCCGATCAGAGGCCGAACACGTAGAGGGTCGAGCTCGGCGCGATCTTCTTGAGCTCGGGCGTACCGTCGATGAACCACTTATCCCAGGCGCCGCCCTGGCCAACCAGCAGCGCGATATACTGCTTGCCGTCCACGGAGAAGGTCATCGGCGGGGCGCTGACGCCACCACCGGTGTTGAAGTCCCACAGCTTGGCGAGCGTCTTGGCATCGAGTGCCATGACGTGACCGTCCGGCTGGCCGGCGAAGACGAGGTCCGGAGTCGCCAGCAGGCCGCCCAGCATCGGGAACGGGGTCTCGAGCTTGCCGGTGATCTTGCCGGTCGCGGCATCGATGGCGGTGACGCTGCCGGTGATCTTGATCGGGTTCGAGGGTCCGCCGCCGGTGAAGAACTCGCGCGACTTGTAGGACTTGCCGGGAACGGTCTCTTCCACCGTCACTTTATTGCAGCTCTCGATGACCGGGATGTACCAGGTCTGCAGCTTCGGATTATAGGCGGTCGGCGGCCAGTTCTTGCCACCCATGTTGCCCGGGCAGATGATCGTGACCTTGTTGGTGCGCGTCGGGGTCGCCTCGGGATTGTAGATCTGCTGGCCTTTGGAGGCATCGTACTCCATCGGCTTGCCGGTTTCCGGGTTGACCCCCTTCGTCCAGGTCAGCTTCTTCACGAACGGCGTCGCCCAGATGAACTTGCCGGTATTGCGATCGACCGCGTAGCCGATGCCGTTGCGGTCGGCCTCGAGCGCGATCTTCATCGCCCCGTGCGGACCGTTGACATCGGCGAGAACGTTCTCGGCGACGCTGTCATAGTCGTACGGATCGTTCGGCGTATGCTGGAAGTGCCACTTGATCCGCCCGGTATCGGCGTCGACCGCCAGCGAGCTGTCGGTGTAGAGATTGTCGCCCGGCCGGTAGGCGGAATCCCAGTCCGGACCCGGGTTGCCGACGCCCCAGACGATGGTGTTGGTCGACGGGTCGTAGCTGCCCGTCACCCAGGTCGAGCCGCCGCCATTGGCCGCCGCGTTGTGGTCATCCTTCCAGGTCTCGGAGCCGGGCTCGCCCTTGGCCGGAATGGTGTAGGTGCGCCAGACCTCGGCGTGGGTCTTGAGGTCGGTGGCGGCGATCCAGCCGCGGATGCCGTATTCGGCCCCGGCGACACCGGTGATGGCCATGCCCTTGACGACGAGCGGCGCGCCGGTGACGACCTCGCCCTTGTCGGGATTGGCGATCTGGCGCTGCCACAGAACCTTGCCGCTCTCCTTGTCGGTGGCGACGAGGCGGCCGTCCAGCGTATGGGAGATGACCATGTCGCCCCACAGCGCGACGCCGCGATTGTCCACACCGCAGCAGGCGATGGCGCCGGCCCAGTCATGGTCGGTCTTGGGGTCCATCTTCCAGACGAGCTTGCCCTCGCCGCCGTGGGTATCGATCTTGTAGACCGAGCCCCAGCCATCGGTGACGTAGAGGAACCCGTCCTCGGCCAGCGGCGTACCTTCGAGCCCGCCATGCGACCAGATGCCGCCGCCCTCGATGCCGCCGAGCTGCACCGTCCACGCCACTTTCAGGTTCTTGACCGTGCTGGCGTTGATCTGGTCGAGCGTCGCGTAGCGATGGGCCGAGAAATCCTTGTGGTGCAGAATCCAGTTGCCGGCTTCCTGATCGGCGTTGAGCAGCCGCTCCTGCGTCACATCGGCAGCATACGCCCCGCCGGCCGCGAAGCCGAGGGCGATCAACGCCGCCGCGCATCCGCCGAGCAGGCGGTTTCTGAAAGAAATCATACCGTTCCTCCACGTGGTTCATGCCGCCGTATTCTCGGCGTGGGGAAGTTATGTCACCTGAACGGGGCGGCGGCAACCCTTGCCGCGATGTGCCGGGGTTGGTCTCAGCGCTGCCGCCAGGGCAGGCCATCGGCCTTCCACCCGGCGAGCTGGCCGCGATGGCCCTCGGCATCGAGCCCGCCCTCGAACCCGTCGGCGACGTTGTAGACATGGAGGAAGCCCGCCTCGCGCGCCGCCATCGCGGCGGCCCGGCTGCGCGCGCCGGAGCGGCAGATGAAGTAGATCGGGTCTTCCGGCACCAGCCCGGCGTCGCGCAGCCGGGCGGCGAAATCGGCGTCCACCGTCATCGCCGGGTAGGTCTGCCATGGCAGCAGCAGCACCTGCTTGCCCACCGGCGTCAGGTCGGGCAGGCCGACGAACGTCCATTCGGCGTCCGTGCGCACATCGCAGAGCTGCGCGCGCGGCTCGATGCTGAGCGCCTGCCACGCATCGCGTGGCGCCACGTCACGGATCATCGTCCCCATCCTCCTGCCGTCGCCTGCCCATCGCACTTCCCACCGGGGCGTTCAAGACGCATGCTGGCAAGACGCATACTGGCATCCGAGGAGACCAAGGCATGAGCGCACCCCCGTCGCTGCATCCCTTTGCGCACCCCGTGGATGGGCTCATCGGCGCCATCGGCAACACGCCCTTGATCCGTCTGCGCCGCGCCTCGGAGGCGACCGGATGCACCATCCTGGGCAAGGCCGAATTCATGAACCCCGGCGGCTCGGTGAAGGATCGTGCCGGCCTGGCGATCATCCTGGACGCCGAGCAGCGCGGCCTGCTCAAGCCCGGCGGCACCATCGTCGAGGGCACCGCCGGCAATACCGGCATCGGCCTCACCCTGGTCGGCAACGCGCGCGGCTACCGCAGCGTCATCGTCATGCCGGAGACCCAGAGCCGGGAGAAGATCGACTTCCTGCGCATGATCGGGGCCGATCTGCGCCTGGTGCCGGCGAAGCCGTACCGCGATCCCGGCAATTACGTCCACGTCTCGCGCCGCCTGGCCGAGGAGATCGGCGCCGTCTGGGCCAATCAGTTCGACAACCCCGCCAACCGGGAGGGCCACCGCCTCACCACCGGGCGCGAGATCTGGGAGCAGACGCAAGGCAAGCTGGACGCGTTCACCTGCGCCTGCGGCACCGGCGGCACGCTGGCCGGCGTGGCGATGGCGCTGAAGGAGCGCAGTCCGCGGGTGCGCATCGTCCTCGCCGATCCCGAGGGCAGCGGGCTCTATGGCTGGGTCAAAAACGGCGACCTCACCGTCAGCGGCAGTTCGATCACCGAGGGCATCGGCCAGTCCCGCGTCCCGGGCAATCTCGAGGGCGCGCCGATCGACGATGCCGAGCGCATCCCGGACGCGGAGGCGCTGGAACAGGTGTTCGACCTGCTCATCCACGAAGGCCTCTCGGTGGGCGGCTCGGCCGGGCTGAACGTCGCGGCTTCCATCCGTATCGCCCGCGCGCTCGGCCCCGGCCACACCGTGGCGACGATCCTCTGCGACGGCGGCGCGCGCTACCAGTCCAAGCTGTTCAACCCGGATTTCCTGAGGGCGAAGAATCTCCCCACGCCGGCGTGGCTGACGTGACCGGCTGTTCGGCGACGCAGCTCAAGTCGCGTCGAACCCCTTGGATGCTGCTGTACTCGGCGGTGTTGCCGTCGCGCACGAAGCGGACGGCGACGTCCTGATAGACGGTCTGGGTGCCGTCGGAGGAGACCTCCCGCAGCACATGCTGCTGGCCGACCATGTCGTTGATGGTGACGGTGTGCGCGCTGGTCTGGAAGCTGACATTCAGGCGGGCGCCGTGACTGCAGCGGTAGTGCACATATTCCTGCGGTCCGGCGCATCCGCTCATCGCCAGCACCGGCGCCACGGCCAGGCCGGCGAGCATCCTCCGTGCCGAAAGCGCCGTCATCCCACACCCGTCATCGTCACGATCGCACTCCCCCGAAGGCGGCCACGAGGCCGCGAAGCCCGGCCCATTGCTGCGCCAGATAGCCGCCACTGGCAAGCGACTCTTCGGCGTCAGGGTCGCCCGTGGCCGGGTAGTCGCGGCTGAAATCCGCGGTGCCGAAGGCCATGTCCCAGAACGGGAAAACAGCGCCGTAGTTGCAGCTTCGCTGCCCGGCGGCGAGCACGCCGTGATGGGCGCGATGGAAGCGCGGCGAGATCAGCAGCCGTTCGCCGAGCCGGCCGAAGGACAGGCGCGCATTGGCGTGGGACAGGCTTTCGAGGAAGCGCAGCACCAGCACCAGCAGAGGGAATTGCAGCGGCGGCACGCCGATGGCGAGCGCGATGACGCCGAACCACAGCGCGGCGATGAAATCGTCGAGCAGATGGTTGCGGTCGTCGGACCAGAAGGTCATCTGCCGCTGCGCGTGGTGCAGCGCATGCAGCGCATACCACCACCGGAACCGGTGCGAGAGACGGTGGCGCCAGTAATCGGCGAAGTCGAGCACCAGGGCATAGATCACGAATGTCACGTAGGGGTGCCCGAGCAGCGCCGGCACGAAGCGCTCCAGCGTCGGCGGCACGTAGCCATGGTCGGTGAGCCAGCCATTCAGCCCGACCTGGATGCGATAGAAGGCAACGAACGTCACCAGCGGCAGCACGCCGATGCGCGCGATCAGCGTGTAGAGCACGTCCGTCAGCACGGCGCGCCGGTTCGCCCAGCGTTCCACCGGCCGCCAGCGTTCCAGCGGCACGCAGAGGGCATACATCAGCCCCACCTGCGCCGCGCCATAGACGGCGAACAGCGCCCAGCCATACGCGACATCCTCCCACGCCATGCCGCCGATGGCGTAGAGCAGCGGGAGCAGCAGATGCTCCTCGATCCAGCCGGCGAGGGTATCGAACGGGTCGGTCACGCGGCTCAGGAGAGTTTGCGCGGCGCCGTTGCGCCGGCGGGCGGGAAGCTGTCGTGGGTGTTGAGCCAGATGCCGTGCGGCGAGCGCCCAGCCGGAATGACGCGCCAGGTGCCGCTGACCGGGTCGATGATCGCCACCGAATGGGCGAAGCGCCGCGTCGCCCAGATCATCCCGTCCGGGGCGAAATCGAGATCGTCCGGGCCGCCGCTCACGGCGAAGCTGCGCTCGACATGCAGCGTGTGGGCATCGAGCACCGAGATCGTGCTGTCGACGCGGTTGGTGGCGTAGATGAAGCGGCCGTCTGGGGACAGGAACAGGTTGTGTGCGCCGCGTCCGGTCGGGATGCGCCGGCGGATGTGGCCGTCGGCGGCGTCCACCACGCCGATCGCGTTGTCACCCATCAGGCCGACGAGCACCTCGCCGTCATGGAACAGCACCCCCGCCGGGGTCGCGCCGACATCGACGTTCCACAGCACGCGGCCGCTGGCGACCTCGATCGCGGCGAGCCGGTTGGTGCGCTGAAGGGAGACGAACACGATTTTCGAATCGGGCGTGAAATTGGCGTGGCTCGGCATCGCCGCCAGCGCCACGCGGTGGGCGAGCTGCAGGCTGGCGGCGTCGTAGATGTCCACCTGGTTGCGCGCCAGTCCGTTCACCACCAGCCATTTTCCGTCCGGGCTGAACTGGAGCTGGTAGGGATCGCTGATCGTGACCTGGCGCTGCACCGCGCCGCTGCGGGGGTCGAGAAAATAGACCGTGTTGCCGACGGTGTCGCCGACCAGCAGCGAGGCGTGATCCGGGCTCAGCGCCATGTGGTGCGGCTCGCGCTGCACCGGGATGCGGCGCAGTTCCTGGCCGGTGGTGATATCGATGACGCTGAGCGAGGCCTCCGCGGAGTTGACGACGAAGGCGAGCCCAGCGGCCGCCGGCGGCCCGGCGGCCCGGAGCCGGGCGCCCGGAATCGCGGCCAGAGGCACGGCCAGAAACGCGGCCACCGCCGCGGCCCGCGCGCCGCTCCGCCTCCATCGCCGCATGGCAAGCTCCTTTCCTCGAATGCGCCTGGCCCATCAATGCGGCCGGACGTCAGGCTTGTGCCCATCCGTCCAGCCGGAACCTCCATTCGATAACACGGGCAGACGCTTCCGGCGAGTTGCGGAGATTACGTACGAGCCGCTATTCGACCGGCTGCGGCGTCGTCGCCACGCTCGGGGGCAGGATCGGGAAGACGACCTGCGGCTGCTTGCCGGTGAGGCTGTCGAGGAAGGCGACGATGTCCTGGATCTCGCTGTCCGACAGGGTCTTGCCGAGCTGCGAGCGGGCCATCACCGTCACCGCCTGGGTCAGACTCCAGGCCGAGCCCGAGTGGAAATAGGGCGCGGTGAGCGCGACGTTGCGCAGGCCGGGAACCTTGAAGACATAGTCGTCGGCGACCGTGTTGGTGACGGCGAGGCGGCCGTGGTCGTTGGGCGGCAGATATTCCCAGCCCGGCTTCTCGACGACGCCGAACGGCGCATACATCCGCCCGCCGATGTTGATGCCGTTATGGCAGGCCGCGCAGCCGGCATCGATGAAGGTCGCGAGCCCCTTCTTGGCCGGCCCGGAGAGCGCGGCGTCGTCGCCCTTGAGCCAGAGATCGAACGGCGCATCAGGGGTGATCAGGGTCGATTCGAAAACGGCGATCGCGCGCTCGATATTGCCGTAGGTGATCGGGTCGGCATCGCCGGGGAAGGCGGCCTTGAACGCGGTGACGTAGCCGGGGATGCCCTTGAGCTGCGCCACGGCGTGGCTCTTGGTGATGCTCATCTCGATCGGATTGACGATCGGGCCGCCGGCCTGCTCCTTCAGGTCCTTGGCGCGGCCGTCCCAGAACTGCGCCGTGTTGAACATGGCGTTGAACACGGTCGGTGCGTTGCGCGCGCCGTGCTGCCAGTTGTGGCCGATCGAATTGGCCCGCCCGTCGGCCCCGCCGAGGCCGATCAGGTGGCAGGAATTGCAGCTGATATTGTGGCTCTCGGACAGGCGCGGGTCGAAATAGAGCATGCGCCCGAGATCGACCTTGGCCGGCGTTGTCGGGTTGTCCGGCACTTCCGGGGCGATCTCCGGGATCACGCCGAAGAGCTGCTTCGCCTGGGCGCGGAGCGGATCTTCGGCCCGGGCGGGCGGCAGGGCGAGGACGAGGGCGGCACCGAAGGCGAGCGTGAGAGGCACGAGACGCATGACGATCTCCTGGCCACGTTCAACTCGCGGATAGGATACTGCATCGCAACAATCGCGGCATGCCCGCCCGCGTATGGCAGGGTTGCGCGGGACGCCCAAGCCATTGACCGCGCGATGCAAGTCCTTCGCAGTTGCGCGCGCTCAGAGATAGCTCCGGCCGTCCAGATACGCCTTGCGCCAGCGGGTGATCTCGACGCGGTCGAAGAGGTCGGCGCGGGTGAACGGGTCGGCGGCGATGAAGGCCTCGGCCGCGGCGCGGGTCTCGACATCGAGCAGATAGACCCCGCCGAGCGCGCTTGCGTCATCGTCGCTGAGCTTGGCGCCGCAAGCCAGCAGGCTGGCTTTGTTTGCGTCGAGATACGCGATATGGGCGGCCCGGTGATCGGCGCGCGTTTGGGCGTGGCCGGGACGGTCGTAGGTTTCGATGAGATAGGGCATGGCGGGTTCCTCCTACGGCTCGATGCTAGACGCCGGCGGCGGCTTGGCAAGGCGGCGCGTCGCCGTGCTGCTGCCCCCGCGCGAGGCCTTCGCCCCGGCGGCGACCGGCGCGATCGGGCTCCTGGTGCGGATGCTGAACGCCGAGCCGGATGGCTTCGCGCCGCTGGTGCTCGGCGCCGCGCCGCCGACACCGGCCTTCACCGCGCCGCTCTTCCGCGCACTCGTGCCGTCCTTCTGGCCGCCCGCGCCCTTCGCCCGCCGCTACGCCGCCGCCGCCCTCGCCGCGCTGCGGGCCGAGCCGCCCGACCTCGTCGAGGTCCATAACCGGCCGGACATCGCGCTGTTCCTCGCGGGCTGCCTGCCGTACCCGGTCGGGCTCGTGCTGCACAACGACCCGCAATCCATGCCCGCCGCCCGCAGCGCCGCCGAGCGGGCGGCGTTGCTCGGCAGGCTCGCCGGTGTCGCCACAGTCTCGCGCTTTCTGCGCGGCCGGCTGCTCGAAGGGCTGGGCGTTGACGAGGCTGCCGTCGCCCTGCTGCCGAACTGCCTCGATCTCGACGCTCTGCCGCCGCCGGCCGAACCGCGCGAGGCGCTGATCCTGTTCGCCGGGCGCGTCGTCGCCGACAAGGGCGCGGACAGCTTCGTCACCGCCTGCGCCGCCGCCCTGCCGGCGCTGCCCGGCTGGCGCGCGGAGATGATCGGCGCCGACCGCTTCGGCCCCGGCAGTCCCGAAACACCCTTCCTCCGCGCGCTGCGGCCGCGGGCCGAGGCAGCCGGGGTGGTTCTGCGCGGCTATCGTCCGCATCCGGAGGTGCTGGCGGCGATGGCGCGCGCCGCCATCGTCGTGGTGCCGAGCCGCTGGCCGGAGCCGTTCGGCCTCACCGCGCTGGAGGCGATGGCCAGCGGCGCGGCGCTGGTCTGTTCCGACCGCGGCGGCCTGCCCGAGGTCGCGGGCGGGGCGGCGCTGGTCATCGATCCGGACGATCCCGCCGCGATCGCCGCCGCGCTCATCGCCCTGGCCCGCGATCCGGACCGGCGCGCCGCGCTCGGTGCCGCCGGCTTGGCGCGGGCGCGCCGCTTCGACC
>JAJXXT010000147.1 GCA_021780935.1 Pseudomonadota bacterium | reverse complement strand
TCGCCCGCACCGCCGTCTGGCGCGGCCCGCGCGGCTGTACCAGCACCGTCATGCGCAGCACGTAGCCGCCCAGCTTGGTGGCGGAGGCGAGATAGAGAGTGTCGTCGGCCTTGTCGACGACGAAGCCGAGATCCTGCAGCGTCGCCAGCACCGAGCGGAACACCATCGCCCGGTCCCCGGTGTCGAACACGCGCGTCTGCACCGCGCGCAACTGCACCTGGCTCTTATCACTGGCCAGTATCTG
The DNA here is from genome assembly GCA_021780935.1 of Pseudomonadota bacterium. The sequence continues at coordinate 9,702 of JAJXXT010000147.1, read as the reverse complement.
CGTGCGCGAATCGGTCATGCAGGCGCTCAGCGAGAATGCGGCGACGACGGGGAACGCCAGCACCAGTGCGCGTCGTTTGGCACTCATATCGGATGCGCCTCCAGGAACGCGGCTCCGGCGAGCTTGTCGAAGAAGCGCTGATACAGGACCGGATCATCGATCTGTTCCACGACGGAAACCCGGTCGTTCGCCGCCCAGACGAGCCGCTGGAACGTGGCCCGCACCAGCATGAACCGACCATCGGTGGAGCGGCGCGAGATGATGGAGACGCGGATCGTCTGCACGCCGGACCCGCCCAACAGGCCTAGAAGGATCCCCCCGCCGACGTCGGTCGGAACGATCGTGCGGCGTTGCGCCGAGCCGATGATCAGTCCGGCGCCGGGGGTGGCCTCGTCGATGGTGAAGCCGAAATCCTGCAGCACGCCGGCGGAGGCGCGCAGCAGCAGCGTCTCGTCGGTGGTATCGAACCGCCGTGTCTGGCGTTCGCGCATCGCCGCGTTGTCGGGCGCGAGCGTGAGAGCCGCCGTCTGCTGCTGCACGGTTGGCGCGCAGCCGGACAGCATCGCCAGCAGGATCAGCGCCGCCCGCCGCCGCATGCGTCAGAAGGTGGAGGAGCGGTAGGAGTAGTCCCGCACCCGCCCGTTCTCGTCGTAGTAGATGACGATGGTGAGGGTGCGCTGCGTCGTGCTCGCCGCGCCGGCGGAACTCTCCGCGCCGAGCAGCAGGAGCCCCACGCCGCCGGAGGACGAGGACTGCACGTAGTCGGTGCCGATGCGATCATACACCCACACCTCGCGCCGCTTTTCGTCGGTCGTCACCACGTTCGGCGCGCCGAGCACGCGGCTGACATCCGCCCCGCTCATGCCGACGCGGATCTCGCGCTGCACGGTGCCCACTGTCAGCCGGTTGCCAGGGTCCATGCCCTGCTGCACCGAGGCGGCATGCTGGGCGGCGCTTTGGCAGCCCGCCAGGGCCGTCGCCGCCAGCAGTGCCATCGTCACGTTCCGCATCGGTCGCATCGTCACCCTCCTGCTATTTCGCCGCCGCCGGCGCATCCGCCGCGCTGCCCGCGGCGGCGGGCGGCGCGGGCAGGGCCGTCAACACCAAGGCCCGGCCCAGCGGATCGAAGAAATCCTTCTCGTAGAACACGGGATCGTCCACCTGGTGGCTCCGCCCGCCGGCCTGGACCAGGGCATTCGCGCGCACCACCGTCGCCGTCTCGCTCTGCGTGTAGAGCGTCGCGGTGAGGGTAAGCTGCGCCAGCTTCGTGGCCGTCACCGTGCCCGGCTTGGCCGCCACCGTATCGATCGAGTAGCCGAGATCCTGCAAGGTCGCGATCACCGCGCGCAGCATCGCACGCTTGTCGCCGGTCTGGAACAGGCGCGACTGCATCGCCCGCAGCTCGACTGCGCTCTTGGCGCTCATTTCATGCGCCGGCGGCGTCGCCTGGCAGGCGGCGAGCAGCAGCAACGCCAGCAGCCCCGCCCGCATCCTCATGACCGCGGCGCCCCGAGATGAACGGACTGGCTCATGCGGTCGTAGAACTCGCTGTAGATTTTCGGGTCGTCGACGAGTTCCGTCCGCCAGAGCTGGCCGAGATTGTTGGTGATGTAGCGGTCGAACGACACCCGCACGTCCTCCGCCGTCCCGCCGGCGGCGGGCGAGACGACGAGGGTGACATGGATGCTCTGCTTCTCGTCATAGACCGGATTGCTGGCGACGCCGCCGACCGCCGCTGCCAGGGTGAGGGCCCAGGCCAGGGCGACCTGGCCGATCTCCTTGGCGTCGCGCTGTTTGGAGGCGACGAGCACGCCGACATCGGGCTCGGTCTCGGTAACGGTGAAGCCGAGATCCTGCAGCGTCGCCGCCCCGGCCACGAGCAGCGCCTCCGCGCCCACGCCCTCGAAGCGCCGCATCTCGAATTCGCGCATCTTCACCGCGCTCTCCGGCGGCGCGCCGAGCCTCAGGGCAACCTTGTTCGGCTCCTCGCAAGCGGCGAGCGCACCAAGCAACATCAGCGCCGCGATCGGCCTCAGCCTGGCACGCACCTGTATTGGCGGGACGTTTCGAACCATTCACAAAAAATGATACACCGGTGCCGTCGCAGGCCGCAAGCCCAGGGCGCCGCCCATCAGCGCATGGCGGGCCTCAGCGTCGCTGAAAGAAGCCGGCCCCGAGCAGCACCACGCCAAGAACCACGGCGCCGCCACTGACAGAGCGCGGAATGACGTAGGACGTGCTGTCCGTGGTCTGAAGCTTCAAATCCCCGACCTTGGCCACGTCCCTCGTCTGCTGGGTGGTGAACATGGGGATCGCGAAACCGAGCAGGCCGACAAGAACCAGGACCACCCCGCCAAGTATCAGCCCGTTCATTGACAAACGACCCACGATGAACCTCCCTGATATACGCGATAAACCATCGTTTCGTCGCGGCCCGGGTCTCAGGGGCGCCCGGGTCTCAGGGGCGGTTGATATGAATGCCGCCGATCGCGCCGAGAAACCAGAGAACGATCAGGACCACCAGGATCAAGCTGAGCGCCCCGCCGAGCCCGGCGCCGCCATAGCGGTTGTAGCCGTAATAGCCACCCCCGCCGCCGAGCAGCAGGATCAGCAGGATGATGATGAGGATTGTACTCACGTGGTAACCTCCTGGCCGCTCCGAACCGATCTCGAAGCAGTCTTGATGACGAAACGATCAGCGTACGGAACGGAGAGAGGCAGAGTTAGTCAGGGCGTCGCCTTCTTGGCCGCCTTGTCGATAGCGTTGCCAGTCGCCGAGATGTCCTCTCCCATTCCCGCGGCGGTATGGCAGGCGCTCAGCAGCGGCGTCGCCGCAACGAGCATGAGCAGCGCGAGACCGGCAATCATTTTATTGTACATGGTCCAGTCCTTTCCTAGTCGCAAGCCCCCCGTATGCAAGGTCACGCGTGCGTGGGAAGCTTCAGGACGAAGCCAGTATTGCGCTCCCGTCAGGGCCGATCGTCAAGTGCACAATTGCGTGTGCATTTCCCGCGTGGCGCCTCACCGTGTGGCGAACATCGCCTCGATCGCGGCCAGCTCCCGCGTCCGGGTCAGCGCCAGCGCCAGCAGGATGCGCGCCTTCTGCGGCGTCAGATTGTCGGCGCCGATGAATCCCTCCGCGCGCAGGAAACGCCGCGGCGCGATCCGCCCGCTGCCGACGCGCGAGGACTGCACGACCAGAACACCCGCCTTGCGCGCCCGGCGCAGCGCGGCGAGCTCGTCCGGCGCCGTCAGCCCGGGCGCGAACCCGGCCGAGACGATGCCCGCCGCGCCGGCGGCCACGAACGCGTCGATCGCCGCGCCATCCGCCCCGGCATACGAGTAGGCGATGTCCACGCGCGGCAGCGCCGCCAGCGCCGCGACATCGAACCCGCCGGCCTGCCGATGCACCGGATGGCGATAGATCTGCACCCCGTCGCCATCCACCTGGCCGAGCGCGCCGAAATCCGGCGTGCGGAACGTCTGCACGCGGTACGTGGACGTTTTCGAAACCTCGCGGGCGGCGTGAATCTCGTCGTTGAGCACCACCAGCACGCCAAGCCCCGAAGCCGCCGGCGCTGCGGCCGTGCGCACCGCCGCGACCAGGTTCATCGGCGCATCGCTGCCCACCGCGCTGATCGGCCGCTGCGCCCCGACCAGCACCACCGGCTGCGGAATCGTCAGGACCAGATCGAGGAAATACGCGGTCTCCTCGAGCGTCGACGTGCCATGGGTGATGACGAACCCGTCGGCATCACCAGCATGCGCCGCGACCAGCCGCGCCAGCGCCAGCCAGTCCGCCGGCCCGATCGCCGAGGACGGCACGGCCCGATAATCCACCGCCCGAACCGTCGCGAACCGCTCCACCTCCGGCACCCGCGCCAGCACCGCCGCCATCTCCAGCCGCGTGCCATAGTCCGGATAATCCAGAACATCGAGCGAACCCGCGCCCACCGAGGCGATGGTGCCGCCGGTGCCAATGACGAGAATGCGCGGCTTGGCCATGATCCGTTTCCCTCCACGGCACGGAGCAAAGCCGATGCCTGCTCGGGGGACAAGGGCGCGCCTCGAAGAAATGGGCGCGGGCGCTGCCCCGCACCCGGCCGAGGGCCGGGATGTCCGGAACATTGCCACCGTCCAGGGAGCCGGTCGCTCGAACTTTGCGATCATTGCCACTGGTCAAGACCGTGGCCATGATCGGCTGGCCTGGCAGCCGGTGGGGCGACCACGCGGCAAAACCCGGGTGAATGTCGCGGTGACGACGGTCATCAAGGCCACGCGCCGCGATCAACGGGAGGAACGGATGATGCAGATCGCTCGCCGCCTGTTGCTGAAAGGCGCCGCGGCCGGCGCGGTCGGTGCGCTGGCGCCCGCTCTCGCTGCGGGGAGGGACATGACCGGCGTTTCGGACACGGAGATCAAGATCGGCTCCACGACGTCGCTGTCGGGGCCAGTGTCCGCGCTCGGCGTTCAGGACCGGGTCCTGGAAGCCTATTTCAGGATGATCAACGAGCAGGGCGGCGTCGCCGGGCGGAAGATCGACTTCATTTATTATGACGACGCCTTTCAGCCACCCAAAACCGTGGAGATGGTCCGACGCCTGCTCGAGAGCGACCGCGTGAGCTTCCTGTTCAACATGCTCGGGACGGCGCCGAACTCCGCAGTCGTGGATTACATCAATCACGCCAAGGTTCCTCACCTCTTTCTGTCCGTCAACGGGTCGAAATGGGGTGACTACAAGCGCTATCCCTGGACGATGGGGTTTGCTCCCTCCGCGCGCACCGAAGCGCAGGTCTACGCCAAGTATGCGCTGCAACAGAAAGCGGATGGCCGGTTCGCCGTGCTCTATCAGAACGACGATCTCGGCAAGGATTACCTTGCCGGCGTGCGGGACGTGCTGGGGAGCCAATTCGAGACGCGCGTCAAGGCGGTTGCGCATGAAGTCAGCGCGCCAACCGTCGATTCGGAAATCATCACCCTGCAGGCGTCCGGCGCCGACTTCTTTCTCGCCGGTTCCACCGCTAAGTTTGTCGCCCAATCCATCCGCAAGACCCACGAGCTCGGTTGGAACGTCACGCGGTTCATCGCCAGCGGCGCGGCCTCGATCAACGGCGTCATCAAGCCGGCCGGCTTCGACCGCGCGGTCGGCGTCATCTCGTCGGCCTATCTCAAGGACCCGAGCGATCCGGCGTGGGCGAATGACCAGGGCATCGCGGACTATCTCCGCTTCATGCAGGAACGGTTCGCGAGCGGCAATCCGAGCGACCTCTATTGCATCTACGGCTACACGCTGGGGCTCGTGATGATGCAGGTCCTCAGGCAGGCGGCCGACGACCTGTCGCGCGAAAACATCATGCGCCAGGCGGAGAATTTGAAAGACCTCGACGTCCCGACGTTGCTGCCGGGCATCAAGGTGAATACGAGCCCGACCGACCATCGCCCGCTCGAACAATTGCAGCTGCAGCGCTGGGACGGAGCCGGCTGGAGGCGCTTCGGCGCCGTGATCGAGGGCGCCAATATCTGACCGGCGCGCCGCCACGACAGTCAGCGGCGTCGGGAACCGGCGCTTGGGGTTCCTATCGCCGCGCGGTGTCAGCGTTGACGTCGTCCTCTGTGGATCGAGCGGTGTGTCAAGTCTGCTGATCCGAGAATCAAGTCGGACGCTCAGGCGCCTTCGTCGGGTCCGTGCCAGAGGACGCGAAGGAATTCGCGCGCGCTCTCGAGCTCCGGGCTGGTTTCGGGGTCGTGCTCTTCGAGCACGGCCTGGACCCACGGCGGCCCCTTGCCGCCTACTGTACGACAGAACCCTTCCAACTCTCCGACCGGGACGAGCCACAGGCCCCACGTACGAAATGCCGCATCGACGGAATTGAACTGCTTCATCGGTTGGCCCGGCGGTATCGCGGCTCTACCGGAGATCTTTAGGCGTCTCCAGGGGGAGCTGGAGCGCAAGACGTCATCGATGCTCTTTTTGAGTTCGCCAACGCTGCAGAACTCCCTGTCGAGCACCGAACGAAGCTGATCCTTCACGTCTTCGAGCTTCGGAGGCGCATTATTCTCAATCGCCTTGTGGAGACGCTTGACATCCGCCTGAATGGCCGGCCAATCCCCTCCGACAGCCTCGACTAGAGATTGCACGAATTCCTCCCTGTCCAGCGCATCCATGTCCGCGATGACGTCCACGCGCACACCGAGATTGCGCAGAACGCGGGCCAGCGCCGGCAAGCGATCCTTTCCTCCGCCGTGCACGAAATGCACGTCCGGATGCTGGTCACGGGAAACGGCACGCGTGTGCAGGAGCGTTTTGTAAAACAGGCAATCGGCATCGGATTCGCAAAGGATCACGCGCCGGTGGAACAGGCCGGACAGCACCGAGGAGAAGCGCAGGAGCGGATCGGCGGCGATTCTCGCGGTTTCGTCGCTGTCGAGTTTCCTGGCCCGATTCACATCGCCCGCCCGTTCCAGGCGAATGATGGGCAGATTCTTTGGCGCCGCGCTGAGCAGGCCTTCCAGAACATCCGCACTGTGCGTGGCAAGGAAGAGTTGCGAATCCGGACGCCGCTCGCGGGCGATCAACTCACCCAGCAACCGCGCCTGGGGCGGGTGCAGAAACGCCTCCGGCTCGTCCAGTAGCAGCACGGAGGGGATGCTTGGCGCAAAGAGATGAAGGATGACGCCACCGAAAGCCCGCATGCCGTCGCCGTTCCTGTCCAGGTCCGTGCAGGCCGCCCGTAAGCGCGCGAGGTAGCTCGTGCTGGTGCGGTCCTCGTCCCCCTCCCTCTTGGGGACTTTGCCGACCACGAACGGCAAGCCACCGCCTCGGCCACGGTCCAGCGTGAGTTCCTTGTCAAACGCGCGTTGAAACCACGAACTCAGCCGCAACTCCAGAACGTCGTCGATGTAGACCATATCAATGGGACGCGTGGCCGGCTCAGCAAGCGGATCGATCTTCATCGTCATGCTGCTGGCCAACCCGATCCTTCCGTCGGCGCCTAGACGCTGGGAGAAGGGGACTCCGAGCGGGCCGGGCACGTCATCCCATAGATGGGCAAGAGGGCCGGCGATGAAGTGGCCGCCATATCCATGATATATGGTCCTGTCGCCATCCGTGTCCAAGCGTGCCCTGGCGGCAAGGAAGCTGCTTAAGTCCTCCACCGAGCCCTGCTTTTCAAGATGGCTGGAACGAATAACTATCCCAGAGTACCTGCGATTAGTCATTAATTCATAGAGGTCGCTAAGAGCTACAGACTTCCCGGCATTGTTCGGCCCGACCAGAACGACGACATCGCCCAGATCCAAGGAAATCTCGGTCCCGTCCGAGAAGGTGATGCGGTCGAACCAGATGGCGGGGGATGAGGAGGCACTCATTGCTGTCGCGATCCCTTGCGCAATGGTCTGTTGCCGCCGGTCTAGCGCCGGTCGCGGGGTCCGCCGCGTGGCGCCGGGGCGCCGTTTCGGGCGAGTCGCGCTTGCACGCCAAAGCGAATCTCGATCATGCGGCCAGGCGACCGACCATAGCCGTGGCACCCGGTGGCGCAAAGCGAGCGCAGCGCCCCGCGTCAGGGCGGTGCCGCCGTCACCCCCCCAACCCCTGAACAATCAACCCCACCCCCTGTGCGTGCCAGCGCTGCACCGCCTTGTGGTCGGCGCCGAGGAGCGTGCCGAGGCGGCGCCAGGGGTAGAGGTGGCGGTCGGTGTAGGGGCTCACCAGGGCGCGGGCGCCGACGATGCGGCGCAGCACGTAGCGGTCCTCGGGGATCAGGCGCAGCCAGGCGAAGCTCTCGTCCATGCGGGTGATGCGCTGAGCGGGCGGGACCGGCAGGCGGATGCGGCCTTCGGACCAGCCATAGGCTTCCACCGCCTCCTGCACGATGTCGAGCCGGTTCATCCGAAGCCCGGGCGAGTAGCCGCGCTGGGGCAGAGCGAGCAGGGTGCGCCCGGCCTCTTCCAGCCGCGCGACGATGAAGGCGGGGTCGATGGCGTCCGCGCCATTCTCCGCGCCATGCGCCCCGCCCCGCCCCGTTGCCCGCGCCAATGCGCCATGACCCGACGCGCCATGACCCGGCGCGCCGTTGCCGGATGCGCGGCCCGAGGCGCGCGCTGCGCCATGCCCTCTGGGTTCCCCAGAGGGCGATGGCGCAGCCGCGAGCGCCGCGCCCTTCGCCGAGCCGTTCGCCGCGCCAAATCCTGCGCCATTCGATGCCATGCGCCACACTCCCGTTGCTGTCAGAAATTGTCCGCGGCGCGCCGGCCGGTCGGCCGTTTCGCCGCCACCACGCGCACGCCCTGGCGCAGCTTGCGCTGCGCCGCGTCGCGGTATTCCACCTCGATCAGAAGCCCGTTCTTCAGCCAGGTGCCGATCACCTGCGCCGCCTCGGCCTCGCCGAGGCCGGTCAGTTCCATCACCACCCGCCCGGCCCAGCGCGCCGCGCCCAGCCCGCGCCGGTGGGCGGCGTAGAGCGCGCCCGGCTCCGGTCCCGCCTCCAGCCGGTCCAGCACCGCGTGGCACTGCGCCGGGCTCAGCCGCTTCCACACGCTCTCCGGCTGGAAGCGGATGATGGCGGCGACGCTGTCGCCGTTCGGGTAGTCCGCCGAGGCGTTGCCCAGCCGCACTGTGTCCAGCCGGTACCACGCCGCGCGGCCGGCGCGCGGGGCGAGGTTGGCCTTGGCGTCGTCGAGCCGGACATGGCGCCAGCGTTCCGCCGCTTCGATGCCGAGCTCGGCCGCGTCCTCGGCCGACATCGGGCTGAGCAGATGCGCCGCGCGGGCGGCGTCCGTCAGCGCCTTGGCCCCGCGCGCGGCCTCCACGTCGGTCGCCGCGCCCTTGCGCACGTGGTGCACCAGCAGCACCGCGGCCCCGGTCGCCTCCGCCACCTCGGCCCAGGCGGTGGCGGCGGCGTCCATCGCGTCGTTGGCGTTCTCGTCCAGCCGGTGGGTCTTCACGAACGGGTCCACCACCAGCGCGCCGACGCCGACGGCGCGCGCGGCGGCGATCAGCTCGTCGCGGTCGGGGAAGGCGATGCCGTCCGGCCCGTCCTCGGCCAGGCGCAGCGGGCGGGTGCGGCCGGAATGGAGAAACAGCCGCCCCGCCACCGCCGCGCGCGGAATGGCGTGGCGCAGCATCAGCGCGGCGAGGCGGCGGTTCAGCTCCTCCAGCGGGTCCTCCAGGTTGAGCACCCACACCGGCACGGAGTGGTGCACGTGCTCGCCGAGCAGCGGCTGCCCGATGGCCAGCGCCAGCGCCTGGGCGAGTGCCAGGGAGGATTTCCCCACCCCGCCCGGCGCCACCAGTAGGCTGACAAAGCCGCGCACCAGGAAGGTGCCGTAGAGCCACGCGCGCGGCGGAATCGCGCCGGGCTCGGGCAGGGCGGCGGGAACGGCGACGAGGGGCGAGGGCGTGGGGGGCGAGGGCGTGGGGGGCGAGGGCGTGGCCCCGAATCCGGCCGGCGGCGGCGTCTCACCGCGCCGGCTGGCCCACATCTCCCAGATGCTACCGGCCAGGACGGCCTCCCCCGTTTTTCGTGCCCAGAAGGGCGGGGCGGTTGCGGCGGAGCCAGATGCGCACCGCCTCGGCGGCCAGCATCTCCACCTCCGCCCCGCGCAGCACCGTGCCGGCGCGCTCGTTGGCGGCGCGGGCGGCCTCCAGGATGGCCTCGGCCGGCGCCAGCGCGTCCAGCAGCGGCGCGATGGCGGCGGTGAGCG
>JAJXXT010000037.1 GCA_021780935.1 Pseudomonadota bacterium | reverse complement strand
CCGGGCACGCCGCACCGTGCCCGCCCCGATCAGCAACCGTCCGCCGAAGCGCCGCGCGAGGCGCGCGATGCTGTCGATCGGGTCGGGCGAGTTGAGGGGCACCTCGATGATGACGATCCCGGCGGCTTCCAGCGTGGTCGCGATCTCCTCGGCTTCGTCCGCGCGCACGCCGCGCAGGATCGCGATCAGCGGGCAGCGCCCGAGCGCGGCGGCAAGGTTCAGCACCATGCGCGTGCTCCGATGCGCGCGAGGCCACGCGCGGCCGCGTCGGGCGAGGTCAGGGTCGCGACCCCGCCCCGCGCCGCGACGGCGCGCGCATAGAGGGGCGAAAGCTGCGCATTGGCAACGATCGTGACGCGCGCGCCGGCGGCCATCGCCGCGCCCACCTCGTGGCCGATCAGCAGGCCCGACAGGTACGAAGCGCTTGCCGCCGGCGCGAGCGTGCCTCCAAGTCCCAGTGTGCGCACCCCGAACAGGTGATGCAGCAGATGCCCCGGATCGCCGGCGCGCCCGAGGCCGCGATCGAAGGCGGCGAGGTCAGTCGGCCCGTCGCCCATCATCCGCCCCAGGATGGTCGCCGAGCGCAGCGCCGCGAAGGTCTCGCCGGAGAAGTAGGTCTCGAAGCCGGCGACGCGGCCCGCCTCGAGGCGCACCCATTTGCTGTGGCTGCCCGGCAGGCAGACGAGCCCGTCGGCGAAATCGAGCCCGGCGATCTGCGTCTCCTCCCCGCGCAGGACCTCTGGCACGTCCTGTCCATCGCGCGCAGAGAGTCCGGGCACCAGCCGGATCTCGGCGCCCGGGAAGGGCACCGCCACCAGCGCGGCGGCGAGATCCTCGATGCCGGCGGGGCAGGGCAGGTAGGGCGTTTCGACCCAGCCCTGCCGGCTGCCGATCATGCCCGAGAGGAGCACCCGGTCCTCGCCCTCCGCCAGCCAGTCGCCGCATTGCTCGCGCAGCGCCGCGGCGAAGCCGCCGTCGCTCACGGCGAGGATGCCGCGCGCGGCGGCGCGCGCGCCGAGTACCGTCCCATCGGCCCCGAGCCGCCAGGCGCGGAACGATGTGGTGCCCCAATCGATCCCGATCATCGGCCTAGCCCCTGGCCGCGAGGACCGTGGCGGTGGCGCCGGAAAGTGTGCCGAGCTTGTCGCCATCGGCGACCTTGGCCTGCATCGCCAGTCCGCGCGCCTGGCGTGCAATCGCCTGCCGCGCCTCGGCTTCGGCCTCGGCGGGCGGCAGCACCAGCACGCCGCTCTCGTCGCACAGCACCGCATCGCCCGGCATCACCACCACGCCGCCGACCGCGACTGGCTGGTTGAGCCGTCCGCCGAGGTCGTAAAGCCGGGTCGTGATCGGCGCCATGCCGCGGCACCAGATTGGGAAACCGGCGGTCTCGATCTCCTCGATATCGGTGCACGGGCCGTCGACCACGCCGGCTGCGGCGCCGGCCGCCTTGGCGGCGGTCGTCACCCAGCCGCCCCAGCACGCATGCCGGTCATCGCCGAGCCGGTCGACGACCAGGATGTCGCCAGGCCGCAGCAAGCCGACCGCATGGTGCAGCAGCGTCGAGTCGGGCCCCGGGATCGCCACCGTGACGGCGGTGCCGGCCACGCGCCGGCGCAGCACCGGCGCGATGCGGCGGTCGCAGAACCCCCAGTGGCGCCAGTGGCCGACCGTCGCGGTTTCCGCCTGGCGGAGCAGGGCGATGACCTCGGCCGGCACCTGCGCCGGCATCGGTCCGATATCGTAACGGGCCACGTTGCTCTCCTGTGCGCGCGGGGGCTTCAGGCGATGGTCTGGCTGCGCAGGTCCTTCGGCGCCTTGGTCAGCACTTCCGGTACCGTGCCCACCACCACCGTATCGTCGTGGCGGAAGCCGCCGAGGCCGAACACGTAGAGCCCGGGTTCGGCGGAATAGACCTCGCCTGCCAGCAGCGCGCGGTTGTTGAAGGCCATGTCTTCCGGAAATTCGTGCCCGAGCACGCCGATACCGTGGCCGGTGCGGTGCAGGATGAACTCGCCATAGCCCGCGCGCTCGATCACCGCCTGTGCCGCCGCGTCGATCCCGCTCACTGGCCGTCCCGCGATCGCTGCTGCCGCCGCCGCCTCGTTCGCGGCGGTCGCGGTCTCGAACAGGCGCTGCTGCTCGGGCGAAGGCTTGCCGCAGAACCAGGTGCGCTCGTTCTCCACCACCAGCCCGTTGACGCGCGGGATCACGATGTTCACCAGCCCGTGTCCGGCCTCGATGCGTGCTCCCGCCTGCTTGCCATCGCCGTGCGGCGCGGCCGAGGCCGGGCCGGAGAGCGTCCAGCAGCGCATGATCTCGAGATGCTCGCCGGGGAAGCGCCGTCCGCCTTCCTCGGCCATCAGCGTCGCCATCGCCATGTCCAGCTCCATCACCATCCGCCCCGGGCGGATCGCTTCGCGATAGCGGTCCTGCACCCAGTCGGAGAGGCCGGCGATCTCGCGCATCAGTGCCAGTTCCTCGGCGCATTTGACCCATCGCAGCGCGCGGAACTCGGCGAGCATCGGCTCCAGCCTAGCCTTCGCCAGCAAGGCCACGGCGCGGCCCAGCGGCCCGCCGGCCGCCTCGGCCCCGATGCGCCCGCTGGCGAGGCCGGCGCCGCGCAGCTTCTCGGCCACCAGCTCCGGCCATTGCGCGGCCAGCGGCAGGCGCGCCCCGGTGCGCGGATGCTCGGCATAGAAGCTCGCATCCGCGACCCAGAGCCGCTGATCCTCGCTGGCATAGCGCCAGTGATGGGTGGACAGCTCGCACAGCACGGCAAAGGGCTCGCCGTCGCGCGGCACGACGCACACGACCGGCCGTTCCCAGGTCTGCACGTCGGTCGCGAAATTGGTCGCGAACTGGAAGAAGTCGGCGCTGGTGAAGGCGAGCGCGTCCAGCCCCTCGCGGTCCATCAGCCGGCGCATCAGGTCGAGCCGGTGCTGGCGCGTCGCGTTGCCGAGATAGGCCATGGCGGTCGTCCCTATTGTTGCGCGATCAGCATCATCGCCGGTAGCGCGAGGTGTGCGACGAGCCGTGCCGTCGCCTCGTCGGAGGGTCGGTACCAGCCCGCCTCGTGCAGCAGATTGAGCGTGCCCAGCGTTTGCCCCCGCCAGCGCACCGGCACATTGAGCACGCTCTCGCACCCGAGCGAGCGGATCAGCTCGTGGTCGAAGAACACGGTTTTGATATCGTTATAATCATGGCCGATGTAGATCTCGCCACCCTGGATCACGCGCTGCATCCAGGGCGCGTCCGTCACCGGCTTGCGCCCGCCCACGGGATAGGCGTGCGGCTGGTTGCTGTAGAAGCGCTCGCTCTGCCGCAGTCCCGGGTGATGGATCAGGATGGTGAACAGCCTGTGGCCGATGCACGCGCCCATCGCCGCGTCGACGGCGCGAAAGGTTGCCAGCGGCTGATCGGTCTCGCGGTGGGCGCGGACGATCGCGGCGAGGTGCGGCGTGGGGTCGGGGCGGTTCATCGCAGCTCCTTGGGGATGGCGCGCGGCCGTTCCGGCAGGATGCCGGCGGGGCGCAGGTGCAGGATCAGGATCAGGGCGAGCGCGATCATGCCTTGGCGCAGTGCTGCCGCCTGCACGGCGGAGACCGCGGGCAGGGCATCGGCGGCGAAGCGCGTGGCCTCGGTCAGCGCGGTGACCAGCACGCCGCCGAGCAGCGCGCCCCAGACGCCGCCGGGTCCGCCGGCGCAGAGTGCCAGGACCACGGTGAGCGTGAGCAGCGCGGAGAAGCTGTCCGGTGCGACGAAGCCCTCGAGCGCCGCGCCGAGCGCGCCGGCGAGCCCCACCAGCGCGCTGCCCGCCGCGAAGGCGCGCACCTTGAAGCGAAGCACGCGCTTGCCGGCCACGGCGGCGACGGTGTCGTCCTCGCGGATCGCGCGCAGCACGCGCCCGAACGGTGCAGCGCCGAGCCGTGCCAGGAGCAGGGCCGCGACCACCACCAGGCCCCAGGCGAGGGCCGCGAAGGCGGCATCGAAGGCCAGCCCGTGCAGGCTGCCGCGCCATGGCGCCGGCACCCCGGGAATGCCGCCCGTCCCGCCGGTCAGCCAGACCTCGTTGGACGCCGCGAGCTGCATCACCTCGGCGAAGCCCAGCGTGACGATGGCGAGATAGTCTCCGCGCAACCGCGCCGTCAGGCCCGCGAGGATCGCGCCGCTGCCCGCGGCGAGCAGCGCCGCCGCCAGCCAGGCCAGCGGCCATGCCACCCCGAGCTTCACGCCCAGCAGCGCCGCCGCGTAGGCGCCGACCGCGGCACTGCCCGCCAGTCCGAGATTGGCCATGCCGCCGAGGCCCCAGATGAGGTCGAGCCCGAGCGCCATCAGCGCGGTGATGGCGGCAAAGCTCGCCATCTGGACGAGATAGGCGAGCATCAGGCGGTCCGCTCGCCGAACAGCCCCGCCGGTCGCAGTGACAGCACGATCAGGATCGCGGCGAAGCCCACCGCGGTCCGGTAGGCGGGGTCCACCACCAGCGTTGCCATTTCCTCACCGAGCCCGACGACGAAGGCGCCGGCGACCGCGCCCGGGATGCTGCCGAGCCCGCCGACCACTGCCGCGGCGAACACCGAAAGCATGACGCGAAAGCCGAGCAGCGGATCGAGGCTGGTGTCGAAGCCGATCAGCATCCCGCCGAGCCCGGCAAGCGCGCCCGCGGCAAAGGTCGCGATCCGCCCCACCCGCGCGGCATCGATCCCCTTCAGCGCCGCCAGGCCGGGGTTGTCCGCCACTGCGCGCATGGTCCGCCCGGCGCGGGTGAAGCCGAGGAACAGGAACAGCGCCGTCATCGCGACCAGCGCGATCGCCGCGTCGGCGAGCTGCTGCGGCCCGACCGCGAGCGCACCGATATGCCAGTCGCGAAACACCGGCAGGTCGTAGCCCTGCGGATCGTTGCCGAACAGGAACCGTGCCACGTTTTCGAGCAGCAGCGTCGCCGCCACCGAGGCGATCGCCGGCGCGAGCGCCGCTTCGCCCGGGCGGATGCGCCGCCGCAGCCCCTTGAGCGCCGCCTCGTCGACGATGACCGCGGCCGCCCCGCCCGCAACGCAGGCCCCCAGCAGGGCCGGCACCGCCGGCACGCCGAGCCGCGTGTTGACCAGCCAGCCGCCATAGGCGCCGAGGGTTGCAAAACCGGCCACGGCGAAATTGGCGAAGCGCAGCACGGCGAAGATGGTGGTGAAGGCGATGGCCGGCACCGCCAGGGCCGCGCCGGCCAGTACCCCGTTCACGATCGCCTGGGCAATGGCGATCAAGATCGCCCCGCCGTCACGAGATGGTGAGCAGCGTCGATTTGCCGTTCCTGACGAGATCGAAACGGAATTTACTGCTGAGGATGTCGCCGATCGCGTTGAATTTGCAGGGGCCGGAAGCGCCGGAATAGTTGATCGTATGACCTGCCGCGATCGCCTTCAGTCCGGCGACGGCGTCGGTCACCGCGACGCCGTTCGGGTTGCCGACGGCGCGCACGTTGTCGTGAATCGCCTGGCTGGTCGCTGCCTTGCCCTGCGCCATCGCCAGCGCCGCGAGCGAGACATGGTCGTAGATCTGCGCCGAATACGGATCGGGCTCGGTCCCGAGGATCTGCTTTACCCGCTTGTAGCCAGGGCTGCCGGGGTCGGGCGAGGGCGCGTAGCTGATGAGCCCGTCGGTGACCGGCTTGGGCAGGCTCGCGATCAGCTTCGGCGTCGCCGCGTAGCCCGGGGTGAAACGCGGGCCGCTGAACCCCGCCTGGTAGATGTTGCGCAGCAGGATCGCGAGATCGGGCGCGTAGCTGTTGAGGAAGATCAGCTCCGGCTTGGTTGCGACCGCCTTCTCCACCTCGGTGCGGAAACTCGTCTTGCTGCCGTCATAGATCGTATCGCCGAGCGCCTTGCCGCCCTTGGTCGCCAGCTCCGCGCCCATCTGCTGGTAGACGCTCGTGGCGAACGGCGACTGCACGGAGAGCGAGTAGAACGACTTGATCCCGCGCGCGGCCATGAAGTCGGCGACGCTCACCGCCTGCAGGTGCGAGTTGGGCTGGGTGCGGATGATGTAGCCATGGTGCGGCAGCAGCGTGATGCTATCGGCGCCGGAGACGGTGAACAGCATCGTCTTGCTCTGCCAGCACACCGGCGCCACCGCCGTCGTCACTGCGGAGGCCCAGGTGCCGCAGATCGCCACCACGTGATTGATGTCGATCAGCTTGTGCGCCGCCTTCACGCCGGCGTCGGGATTGGTTTCGCTGTCCTCGGAGGTCAGCGCGAGCCTGCGGCCCAGCACGCCGCCGGCGGCGTTGATCTCGTCGACGACCGCCTTCGCCACCTTGGCCATCGATGGCCCATAGGCACCCCCGGCGCCGGTCAGCGGCGTCAGGGTGCCGATCGGGATGGATTGCGCCGCCTCGGCGAGGCCCGGCGCAAAGGCCGGAAGGGCGAGGCCGGCGAGCAGCGCGCGTCGCCGCGTCAGTCCGATTTTCATGGTACGGTCTCCCTGTTTTGTCGCGACTATAGCGGTTCACCCGCCGAGGAAAAGGCGCCGGATCTCGGGATCCGCGGCCATGGCGCCGGCCGCGCCGACATGGGCGATGCGGCCATCGACCAGTACGACGCCGCGATCGGCGATCGCCAGCGCTGCCTCGGCGTTCTGTTCCACCAGCAGCACCGGGGTCGCTGCCGCGCGGATCGCAACGATGGTCGCGAACAGCGCGGCCGCGGCGACCGGCGACAGCCCCGCCGAGGGCTCGTCGAGCAGCAGCACGCGCGGTGCCGCCATCAGCGCGATCGCCATGGCGAGGACCTGCCGCTGCCCGCCCGAGAGCGTGCGCGCCGCCGCCCGGCGCTTTTCCGCCAGAACCGGGAAGCGCGCGAACATCGCCGCGATACGTTCGCGCTCGTGCGCGCGCGCCAGGTTGGCGCCGATCTCCAGATTTTCCCAGACGCTGAGCGAGGCAAAAACATTCGCCTCCTGCGGCACGAAGCCGAGGCCGCGGGCCGCGCGGGCGCGCGCATCCAGTGCCGTCACGTCCTCCTCGCCCAGCATCACCCGCCCGCCGGCGGCCGGCAGCAGCCCCGCCAGCGCCTTGAGGAAGGTCGATTTACCGGCGCCGTTCGGCCCGATCACCGCGACCAGCTCGCCGGCGCCGAGCGCGAAATCCACGCCCTTCACGATCTCCTCGCCGGGGCCGTAGCCGCAGACCAGGTGCTCGGCGGCGATCATGCCGCGCGTGCGCCCATGTAGGCGGATTGCACGCGCGGGTCGGCGGCCACCACATCGAAGCTGCCCTCGGTCAGCACCTTGCCCTCCGCCATCACCACGACATGGTCGGAAAGCCGGGCGATCATATCCATGCGGTGCTCCACCAGCAGAATGGTCACGCCCTCCCGTTTCAAGCCGTCGAGATGTGTGGCGATCTGCCCGGCGAGTGTCGGGTTCACGCCGGCGGCCGGCTCGTCGAGCAGCAGCATGCGCGGCCGCGCCATCAGTGTCCGACCGATTTCCAGCAGTTTCTTCTGCCCCCCGGAGAGCGCCGAAGCGGGAGCGGCGGCATGTCCGGCGAGCCCAAGCCGTTGCAGGATCGTCATGGCCTGCGCGATCGCCGCCTGCTCACGCGCCCGGCCACGGCCGAACAGCGCCGCGAGCATCCCCTCGCCGGGCTGCTCCGGCGCATAGAGCAGCAGGTTCTCGAGCACCGATAGCCGCTGGATGGCTCGCGGAATCTGAAAGCTGCGCACCAGCCCCGCGGCGGTGATGTGTTCCGGCCGTCGGCCCGTGATGTCCTCGCCGGCCAGCAGCACCTGCCCCGCGTCGGGTGCGACGACGCCGGAGATGCACTGGAAGGCGGTGGATTTCCCGGCGCCGTTGGGGCCGATCAGCGCGGTGATGCTGCCCGTCGCGACCGCGAAGCTCGCGCCGCGCAGCGCCGCCACTCCGCCGAAGGATTTGCGCAGCTCGCGCACCTCGAGCAGCGCGCTCATGCGAACCGCGCCGCGTCGAAGCCGTTGGCGAGCACGCCGCGCGGCGCGATCAGCGGGTATGGCGCACGCGGCAGGTAGCGGCCGGAGCCCGGTGCCGCCTGCACCTGGCCCTCGCGCATCACCACCTCGCCGCGACGCAGCGTCATCACCGGCCAGCCGGTGACCTCGATTCCCTCGTAGGGCGTGTAGTCGATGATGTGCTGCATCAGCGCGTTGGTGAGCCGCACCCGGCGCGAAGGGTCCCAAAGCACCAGGTCGGCGTCGTAGCCGGGCGCGATCGCGCCCTTGCCGGCAAGCCCCATCAGCCGGGCCGGGTTGCCGGCCACGAGGCGCGCGAAATGCGGCAGGTCGATCCGCCCCGCCGCGACGCCGGCCGAGAAGATCAGCGGCAGGCGGGCGGCAAGTCCGGGCACGCCGTTGGCGATGCGCGTGAACGGCGCGTCCGGCCCGGCGGCGAATTTGCCGCGCGACGTGGTGAACCCCCAGCCGCTGTGGTCGGAAGAAATCACGTCGAGCACGCCGCTGCGCACGCAATCCCACAGCGCTTCGTGCGCCGCCGCCTCGCGCGGCGCCGGCGAGCACATGAACTTCGCGCCCTCCTTGCCGGGCCGGTCCATATCGGTGGCGGAAAGATAGAAATACTGCGGGCAGGTCTCGCCCCACACCTTGAGCCCGCGCCGCTGTGCCCGCCCGAGCTCCTCCGCCACCTCCGCGCACGAGACGTGGAAGATCTGGATCGGCTGGTCGACCAGTTCGGCCAGCGCGATCGCGCGATACGCGGCTTCCCGCTCCACCACGCGCGGGCGCGACCAGGCATGGTAGGCGGGTGCCGTCCGCCCGTCCGCCAGCAGCGCCTCAGCAAGCCAGCCGATCGCCGCGTCGTTCTCGCAATGCACGGTAACGAGGGCGCCGTTGCGCCGGGCGGCGGCGAGCACGCGCAGGAAGCCGCGGTCGTCCAGGCGCAGCTCGTCATACGTGAGGAAGACCTTGAGGCTGCGCACCCCCTCGGCGACCACCGCCGGGATTTCCTGCCACACCACCGCGTCGGTCGCGTCGGCGATGATCTGGTGGAAGGCGTAGTCCACCATCGCCGCCTCGGCGCGGCGGCGGTATTCAGCGAGGTTGGCGAGCAGGCCGCCGCCCTTGAACTGCGCCGCGAAGCTGACGACCGTGGTGGTGCCGCCGGCCAGCGCCGCGGTGCTGCCCGTCGTCCACGTCTCCTCGTCGGCGAGCCCGCCGGGCTGGAGCTGCTCGATGTGGCAATGCGCGTCGACCCCGCCCGGCAGCACCAGCAGTCCGCCTGCGTCGATCTCGCTGGCACCGCGCAGCCCCTCGCCGATGGCCGCGATCCGCCCGCCGCGCAGGCCGACATCGGCGCGCAGCACGTCCTGGCTGGTCACCACCTTGCCGCCGCGGATGACGCAATCGAGTCCGTCCATGCCTGCCCCCGGATCCGGTGGCGGAGTTTGACCGTCCTGGCCCGCGCTGACAAACGCCCCCCGGGTTTGCGTTCGGCGCCGCGCGCCCCTTAGCCTTCGCCCGACGAGGCGAGGAGACGCAGCATGGCGCGAGCGCAGGCACGCGCGGGACAGGATCCGACCGATGCGGCTTGAACCCGATGGCTCGCGGCGGACCGGCCGGCCGATCAGCCTGACATGGGAAGGCACCCCGGTGCCCGCGATCGAGGGCGAGACCATCGCCGCGGCGCTGACCGCCGCCGGCGTCGCTTCGTTCCGCACCCTCGGCGGCGCGCCGCGCGGCCTGCATTGCGGCATGGGCGCCTGCCGCGACTGTGTCGTGACCGTTGACGGACGCATCGGCGTGCGCGCCTGCATGGAGCGGGTGCGCGACGGGGCGGTGGTCGCCGCCGCGCGGCCAGCGAACCTGGCGCCGCTCGCGCCGATGCCGGCGGCGCCGCCCGAGGAGACGGATTGCGATGTGCTGGTGGTCGGTGCCGGCCCGGCCGGTATCGCCGCGGCGATCGCTGCCGCCGAGGCGGGCGCGGCGGTGGTGCTGCTCGACGAGCGCGCGACTCCCGGCGGGCAGTTCCACAAGCTGCCAGCGCCCGGCCCCCCCGATGCCAGCTCCGACG
>JAJXXT010000156.1 GCA_021780935.1 Pseudomonadota bacterium | reverse complement strand
CGGGGGGTTCGCGGTGCTGCTCGACGCGCCGGCGCGCGCAGCCCCCGGCCAGGCCTGCGTGGTCTATGATGGCACTCGGGTGCTTGGCGGTGGCTTTATCGCCGCCGATTGACCTCCCGGCACGACGCGGCTAAGTCCGCGCCCGACCCTGTGGCGGCGTAGCTCAGCGGTAGAGCAGGGGAATCATAATCCCTTGGTCGGTGGTTCAAATCCGCCCGCCGCTACCATTTCCCAAACCCGCGCGATCAAGAGCGACCACCCGCAGGTGGAGCAAAGATTGTGCTCGGGGGGCCACCCCGCCGCGGCGCAGGCGTTACGCGTGGGGGTATGGCATCTGAACCGATTGTACCAAGCAAGGGTAGCGGCAGCTTGCCATTTTGGCTCCGGGCAGCGAATGGGGCGCTCACCCGGACTGGATTACGCTGCCCGTAGGTCTACTTCTGGGATAGGTCTACTTCTGGGAGGTCGTAGAAACGCCCGCAAAGCATCGAGGTTATCCTGCATCGAGGTTATCCTGTCGCGCGACTGCGTAGCACAAAGCGCCCTTTACCCGCATACAGATCGATCCCAGAATCTTCTTGCGTCCTCGTCTCGGTGGATTATCGCCAAGGGTGAGCCTAACGAGGTCGAGGCGCACAACATTGCCCGCTTGTGTGTCCAAGTCTTGCTGCCCGAGGGACAGCCCCCTGCGCCCCGTTTATTCCCGCTCGGAGAAACTCGAATGGCTTACCGCTTCCACACGGCCCTCCTTGCCCTCGGCTTCGCGATCATCGCCTTTGCGGCCCAAGCCGCTCCGTCCCATTCTGCCGTGGTATCATCGACCGTAGACACGCCAGCGAGTATCGAGGCAGAAGCAAAGCAACTCCTTTCGAGCTGCGCTTTCACTCGGACTGCCGACGATAAAAGGATGTGTCGGTTCAACCAAGAACAGTTCATCGAGAGTTATCTGTGCGCATTCGCTGGTGACTATACCGGGCAGAGAAATGTCGCGGAGGCGCTTTCTGTTTCGAACGCCAGCCCAACTTCTGGTGTCCAGCCTGTGGATTTACTTGCATGTGCATGGGGCAGCATCGTTGTGCTCGACAATCCATTAGGAAATAGTACGGATGTTGCGGAGGAAGACCGGTACTGCGGGATGATGGACCAGAGCGCTCGCCATGCGGCCGGAGTGAAAGCAGCTGTCATTGCTGCTCGTATCCGGGCTGTTGAAGCGCTCAATGACCCAGCGAAGTACTGCCCTTGGTACCCCCGCAAATAGCCGCCGGGAGCTAACTGCATTTCGACCAGCCGCATTGCTGGCACGAAAGGCAGCCGCTCTCGCGGACCAGCCCCGGCTGGTTGCATTTGGGGCAGAACGGCCCGAGGAAGGTCGCGGCCGTCACCGCTTCTCCCGTCGCCGCCTGGGCGGGCTTGTGGTGCAGCGCATCCTCATCGGCCAGAAACCCGATCTCGCGCATGTGCCGCTCCAGCACGTCGCCGATCGCGGCCACCAGCGAGGGCACATAGCGCCCGCCGCTCCACTGCCCGCCGCGCGGGTCGAACACCTGCTTCAGCTCCTCGGCGACGAAGCCCACATCGCCGCCGCGGCGGAACACCGCGCTGACCATCCGCGTCAGCGCCACCACCCAGGCATAGTGTTCGAGGTTCTTCGAGTTGATGAAGATCTCGAACGGCCGGCGCACGCCGTCCTGCTCGATGTCGTTGATGGTGACATACATCGCGTGCACGGAATCCGGCCAGCGCAGCTTGTAGGTGGAGCCCGCGAGCTTCTCCGCGCGCAGCATCAGCTCGGGTCCGGTCGCGGCCGACGCGACGGCCCCGGACACCGCAGCCCCCGCCGCGACGACCGCCGGCACCGCGGCAGCCGGTGCCGTGGCCGGCGCGTCCTTCACCTCCAGCACGGAGCCTGTGATGTCGTTCGGCCGATAGGTGGTGCAGCCCTTGCAGCCGCTGCGATAGGCGTCGCGATACACTTCCTGGAACGCCTCGAAGCCGATATCGGCGGGCACGTTCACGGTCTTGGAGATGGCGCTGTCCACGTGGCGCTGCACCGCCGCCTGCATGCGCACATGCTCGGCCGGCGTGAGGTCCTGGGCGGTGACGAAGCAATCGGGCAGCTTCGCCTCGGCGCCGAACCGCTTGCGGAACAGCCGCAGCGCATAGTCCGAAACCTCCTCCTCGGTGCGCGAGCCGTCGGGTTGCAGCACCTTGCGCGTGTAGGCGAGCGCGAACACCGGCTCGATGCCGCTCGACACGTTGTCGGCCACCAGCGAAATCGTTCCGGTGGGCGCCACCGAGGTCAGCAGCGCGTTGCGGATGCCGTGCTCGCGGATCGCCTCGCGCACATCCGCGTCGAGCCCGCGGATGGTCTCGCCGGCGAGATAGGGGTCGCGGTCGAACAGCGGGAACGCGCCCTTTTCCGCGGCCAGCGCGACCGAGGCGAGATAGGCCGCGCGCTCGATCTGGCGTGCCCATTCGCCCGCGACGCGCGCCGCCTCCGCCGTGCCGTAGCGCAGCCCGCACATCATCAGCGCGTCGGCGAGCCCGGTCATGCCAAGCCCGATGCGCCGCTTCGCCACCGCCTCGCGCGCCTGCGCCTCAAGCGGGAAGCCCGAAATGTCGATCGTGTTGTCCATCATGCGCACCGCGGTGCCGACGAGGGCCGCAAGCTCCGCCTCGTCGATGCGCGCCGCCGGCGTGAATGCCTCGTGCACCAGGCGCGCGAGGTTGATGGAGCCGAGCAGGCAGGCGCCATAGGGTGGCAGCGGCTGCTCGCCGCAGGGGTTGGTGGCGCTGATCGTTTCGCAATAGTAAAGATTATTGCGGGTGTTAATGCGGTCGATGAAAATCACGCCCGGCTCGGCATAGTCATAGGTCGCGCGCGTGATCGCATCGAACAGGGCGGTTGCCCGCACCCGGCGGTAGGTCTTGCCCGCGAACACCAGCGGCCATTCCGCATCCGCCTCCACCGCGCGCATGAACGCGTCGGTCACCAGCACCGAGAGGTTGAAATTGCGCAGCCGCCCTGCCTCGCGCTTGGCGGCGATGAAGTCCTCGATATCCGGATGGTCGCAGCGCATCGTCGCCATCATCGCGCCGCGCCTGGCGCCGGCGGACATGATGGTGCGGCACATCGCGTCCCACACATCCATGAACGAGAGCGGTCCCGAGGCATCGGCGCCGACGCCGCGCACCGGCGCGCCCTTGGGCCGCAGGGTGGAGAAATCGTAGCCGATGCCCCCGCCCTGCTGCATGGTCAGCGCCGCCTCGCGCAGATGCGCGAAGATGGCCCCGAGATCGTCCTCGACCGTGCCCATGACGAAGCAGTTGAACAGCGTCACCCGCCGCGCCGTGCCGGCACCGGCCAGGATGCGGCCCGCCGGCAGGAAGCGGAAGTCGCGCAGCGCCTCGTAGAACGCCGGTTCCCAGACCGCCGGCTCCGCCTCAGCCTCCGCCAGCGCCCTGGCGACGCGCCGCCAGCTTTCCTCGATGCTGCGGTCGACCGGCGCGCCATCGGCGTCGCGATGGCGGTATTTCGCGTCCCAGACTTGGCGCGAGATGGGGGCGATGTCGGCCGCGATGGAGCCGAGGAAGGCGTCGCTGTGCGAGTCCATGCCGCATGATCGCGCCGCGCGGGTCGCGCCGCAATCGTTGCGTGGGGGTGGCGCCGATGGGCCGCGGTGCGAACCGCATCAAGCCGCCAGCGGCGCCGAATTGGTCCGCGCGGCGGCGGCAGCGGTTCGCCGCACGGTGCTCGGCCTTCGCCCGTAGACGCCGGCGAACACCGCGTTGAAGCGGCGCAGACTGCCGAACCCGGCGACCAGCGCCACCTCGGCGATCGGCATCGACGTGGTGTCGAGCAGGCGTTTGGCACGCTGGACCCGTGCCGTCCGCGCGACCGCCGATGGTGACGCGCCCCAGTGGCGGAGGAACAGCCGGCGGAGATGGCGGCCGGTGACGCCGAGCCGCGCCGCCAGCGCCTCGACCGACGCGCCCTCGGCGTCGAGCGCGCCCTGCTCGACGATCAGCCGGGCGGCACGTTCGACGGTCGCCAGGCTGCCCTTCCAGGCCGGGCAGAACGGTGCCGTCTCCGGGCGGCAGCGCAGGCAGGGCCGGAAACCCGCTTCCTCGGCGGCGGCGGCACTGGGCAGGAACTCGATGTTGCGGCGCAGCGGCAGCCGCACCGGGCAGACGCAGCGGCAATAGACGCCGGTCGTCCGCACGCCGATGAAGAACCGGCCGTCGAACGCCTTGTCGCGCGCCAGCCAGGCACCCTCCAGCAACCGCATTTCGTCCGGGTTCATGCGTCTCTCATAGCATGCGGGCGATCGCTTGCGCCCAGGGATGAAGTGGGAGGCCCGAGGACGAGGTCCGTTTCCGGCCAGACTCCGGTCGGCATCCCCGCCACCCTGGCGGCCAGTGCAGCGAGGGCGACATGAACGACGGCGCGACCATGTCCTGGTCCGAATGGGGCCTGGTGATTTTTCTCTCCGTCCTCTGGGGCGGGTCATTCTTCTTTGCCAAGGTGGCGGTGGTCGGGTTGCCGCCGCTGACCATCGTGTTCATCCGGTTCGCCGCCGCCGCGTTGCTGGTCCTGGCCTATGTCCGCGCCCAGGCGATACCGATACCGGCCGATCACCGCAGTTGGGCGGCGTTTGCCGGCATGGGCTTGCTCAACAACCTGGTCCCCGCCGGGCTGATCGTCTGGGGACAGACCCGCATCCCGAGCGGCTTGGCCGCCGTCATCATCGCGATGACCCCGGTGTTCTCGATCCTGGCGATACGCTGCACCAGCCGCGACGAGAGGCTGACGGTGGGGAAGCTCGCCGGCATGGTGCTCGGCCTCGCCGGTGTTGGCGTGCTGCTCCGGCTCGGCGCCACGCAGCCGGGCCATGCCGCGTTGCCGGGGATCGCGGCCTGCCTTGCCGCCGCGGTTTCCTACGGGTTTGCGAACGCGCTGGGCAAGCGGTTCCGCGCGCTCGGCATCCCGCCAGCGGTCGGCGCCATGGGGCAGATGGCGACCAGCGCCGCCATGGCGCTGCCGCTGATGCTCGCCGTGGACCGGCCCTGGCGGCTCGCGGCGCCCGGCATCGAGGTCTGGGTGGCAATGATCGGCCTCGCGGCGCTCTCCACGGCGCTGGGATATGTGGTGTTCTTCCGCCTGCTGGCGACCGCGGGGGCGACGAACGTGTCGCTCGTCACGCTGCTGATCCCCTTGAGCGCGGTGCTGCTCGGCTCGCTCGTGCTGGGTGAGCGTGTCGCGGCGGATCAGGTCGTGGGCATGGCGCTGATCGCGCTGGGCCTGCTGGCGATCGACGGCAGGCTGTTGCGCTGGCGCAGGGGTTAGCCGAGCACGCGCTTCGCCACGGCGTCGAGCTTCGCCAGCATGCCGGCGTCGCGGACCTTGTCGGCCGTGATCAGCGCGTGGTCGAGCGCGCGGTCGCAGCCGCAGCGGCAGGCCCCGCGGTCGTCGCCCAGCGCCGGAACCGCCTCCGCCACCAGTCGGCGGGCGTTGTCCGCGTTCTGGCCCAGCACGCGGATGACCATCTCCACCGTCACGTGGTCGTGGTCCGGGTGCCAGCAATCATAATCGGTGACCATGGCGACGGTGGCGTAGCAAAGCTCCGCCTCGCGGGCGAGCTTGGCCTCCGGCATGTTGGTCATGCCGATCACCGCGCAGCCCCAGCTTCGGTAGAGCTGGCTTTCCGCCTTGGTGCTGAACTGCGGTCCCTCCATCACCAGGTAGGTGCCGCCGCGCGCGACCGGCAGGCCAATAGCCGTCGCCGCCGCCTCCAGCGCGTCGCCGAGCCGTGCGCAGACCGGGTGGGCCATCGAGACATGCGCCACACAGCCGCGGCCGAAAAAACTCTTCGCCCGCGCGAAGCTGCGGTCGATGAACTGGTCGATGATGACGAAATGCCCCGGTGGCAGCGACTCATGCAGGCTGCCGACCGCCGAGAGCGAGAGCAATTCCGTCGCCCCCAGCCGCTTCAGCGCATCGATATTGGCGCGGTAGTTGAGATCGGAGGGCGAGAGCGCGTGGCCGCGCCCGTGCCGCGGCAGGAACAGGCAGCGTACCCCGCCGCCGCGCCCGTCGTCGAGCACACCCTCCAGAATCTCGTCGGACGGATCGCCCCAGGGGGTGGCGACCTTGTGCCAGCGCCGTTCGGCCAGCCCCGGGAGTTCATAGAGCCCGGAGCCGCCGATGATGCCGATCGTGGGAGTCACGAAACGCGCGCGTCCCGGCCTTAGTGTTCGACGTCCGACCAGACCTTCCGCTTCACCGCATAGCTGAGGCCGGTGAGCAGGACCAGAAACAGCACGATATGGACGCCGAGTCGCTTGCGCGCGTCCATCTCCGGGTTGGCGACGAAGTAGAGGAAGGTCGTGACGTCCTTCGCCTCCTGGTCGAGGGTCGCGGACTTGCCGTCGGCATAGGTCATCTGATTGGCCCGCAGCGGCTGCGGCATGTGGATCAGATGTCCGGGGAAGGCCTTGTTGTAATAGAGGCCGGGCGGGACGTGCAGACCCTTCGGCGGCGTCGCGTAGCCGGTGAGGATCGCGTAGATGTAGTTCGGCCCGCCGGCGCGCGCGTCCACCAGCACCGACTGGTCGGGCGGAACAGCACCGTTATTTGCGGCTTCCGCGGCCTTGTCGTTGGCGAACGGGCTCGGGAACGCATCCGACGGCAGGCCCGGCCGCGTGCCCGGTGTGCCGTCATTCTTGATCGTCGGCACCTGCACCGAGGCGGCGATCGCCTTGATCTGCGCCGCCGACAGGCCGATCCCCGCGAGGTCGCGGAAATGCACGTATTTCATCGAATGGCAGGCGGAGCAGACCTGGTGGTAGATCTGGAAGCCCCGCTGCGCCGCCGCCTTATCGATGGTGCCGAACGGACCCTGGAAACTCCATTTGACATTCGGCAGCGCGGTTTCCTGGGCGCGGGCGGCGCCGGGCACCAGCAGCGTGGGCAGCACGAGGAGACAGGCCGCGATCGCGGCACGGACGAAAGGACGCATCATGCACGCTCCATCGGCTTGGCGGCAGCCCCGCCGGGCACCGGCCC
This sequence comes from Pseudomonadota bacterium, assembly GCA_021780935.1. The sequence goes on along the minus strand of JAJXXT010000156.1, from coordinate 35,994 downwards.
ACCCCCGAGCACCGGCTTGCTGATGCTTTCCGGCAGCGGCAGTGGTTTTTCGATCTTGCCCAGGATCGGCAGGATCACGAGGAAGTGGAGGAAGTAATAGGTCGTCGCCACGCGCCCGAGCAGCACCCAGATGCCCTCGGGCTTGTGCGCGCCGACTTCGCCCAGCACGAACAGCGCCAGGACCAGCACGAAGATGAAAGGGCGATACATCGGGCGGAAGCGCGCGCTGCGCACCTTCGATGTGTCGAGCCAGGGGAGCACGAACAGCACCAGGATGGAGGAGAACATCAGCGTCACGCCGCCGAGTTTGTTCGGCACCGAGCGCAGGATCGCGTAGAACGGCAGGAAGTACCATTCAGGCACGATCTCGGGTGGCGTCTGCAGCGGGTTGGCGGGGATAAAATTGTCCGGCGCCATGAAGAAACGCGGCGCGAAGAACACCACGCAGGCGTAGATGACGAGAAAGACGCAGATCCCGACGCTGTCCTTGGTGGTGTAGTAGGGGTGGAACGGCACCGTGTCCTGCGGGCCCTTCACGTCGATGCCCAGCGGGTTGTTAGAGCCGGTGACGTGCAGCGCCGCGACGTGCAGCCCGATCACGCCCAGCAGCACGAACGGCAGCAGGTAATGCAGCGCGAAGAAGCGGTTGAGTGTCGGGTTGCCGACCGCGAAGCCGCCCCACAGCCAGGTGGTGATGTGGTTGCCCACCAGCGGGATGGCGGAGAACAGGTTGGTGATGACGGTGGCCCCCCAGAACGACATCTGGCCCCAGGGCAGCACGTAGCCCATGAAGGCGGTGGCCATCATCAGCAGCAGAATGACGACGCCCAGCATCCACAGCAGCTCGCGCGGGTATTTGTAGGACCCGTAATACATGCCGCGGAAGATGTGCACGTAGACGACGATGAAGAACATCGTGGCGCCGTTGGCGTGGATGTAGCGCAGCAGCCAGCCGTAGTTGACGTCGCGCATGATGGTCTGCACCGAGCCATAGGCCATGTGCGCGTTCGGGACGTAATGCATCGCGAGCAGGATGCCCGTCGCGATCATGATCATCAGCTGCACCGTGGCCAGCGCGCCGAAATTCCAGAAATAGTTGAAGTTTTTCGGCGTCGGGAAGACCGCGTATTCCTTGTTCATCATGGTGAACACGGGCAGGCGGGTATCCACCCAACGGATCACCGGGTTCTTGAAATCGGTCTTGTGCAGGCCGGCCATGTCGTTGCTCCGGAAAGGGTTCGGCGGGCGGCTGGATGGCCGCTCAGCCGATCATGCTCTTACTGTCGGTCCCAGGCTTCGTGCGGTCCCAGATGTCTTGTGCGGGTGGCGCGCGCCGCCGCGCCCACACAACGCCACCGCATTATCAGTCATCGCCGACATACTCTGTCCTCACTCAGCTGTCCGGGTCTGGCACCGGACCAGGATCTGCGCCGCGGCCGCGCCGTGACGACAGCTTATTACGGGTCGATTTTCGCGACTGCAACATGGCGCAAGACCATATCCGCCGGCCTCTCGCGCCGAAGCGGCTTTCGGGCGACACTGGGCCATGCACGAACCGACGAATTATCAGCCTTCATCCGCCCCACCGCATGCCGCGATGCGGCCCGCCGTGCGGGCCTGGTTCGAGACGCTGCGCGACCGGATCTGCGCGGAATTCGAGGCGATCGAGGCCGAATCGGGCTCCTCCGCGCGTTTCGTCCGCACCGCGTGGGACCGTCCGGCCAACCCCGACGGCACGCATGGCGGCGGCGGCGTCATCAGCCTGATGCGTGGCCAGGTGTTCGAAAAAGTAGGGGTCAACGTCTCCACCGTCGCCGGCGAGTTCAGCGAGGAGTTCCGCGGCGGGATTCCCGGTGCCGCGGAGGATCCGCGCTTCTGGGCCTCCGGCATCTCGCTCGTCGCCCATATGGCCAGCCCCAAGGTGCCGGCGGTGCATTTCAACACCCGGATGCTGGTCACCACGCGCGGCTGGTTCGGCGGCGGCGGCGACCTCACGCCGATGCGCCTCGATACCGAGGCGGCCATGGCGGATGCCGCCGCTTTCCACGCGGCCCTGCGCGCCGCCTGCGACCGCCACGACGGGGGCTACTACCAGCGCTTCAAGGAATGGTGTGACCGCTATTTCTATCTGCCGCACCGCGACGAGCCGCGCGGCGCCGGCGGTATCTTTTTCGATCATCTGGACTCCGGCGACGTGGAGCGCGACTTCGCCTTCGTCCGCGATGTGGGCGAAGCCTTTCTTGCCGCCTATCCCGTCATCGTCCGCCGCCGCCGCGACGAGCCCTGGACCGCGGCGGAGCGCGCGCACCAGCTGGTCCGCCGCGGCCGCTATGTGGAGTTCAATCTGCTGCACGACCGCGGCACATTGTTCGGCCTCAAGACCGGCGGCAACGTGGAGGCGATCCTGATGAGCCTGCCGCCCGAGGTGCGCTGGTAGCGCGGCGCCCACGTGAGATCGCCCGGCGTTGGATCGCCCAGCGTTGGATCGCAGGGTGTTGGATCGCCACGTTATCGCTCGCCCTCAGCCAGCAGCATCACGAGGCCCGAAAGCACCAGGCTGGCACCGGCGAGGGCGAGGCCGAGCGGCAGCGTCGCATGGTCGCCCGGCGGTGCCACCGCAATGCGCGCGGCGAGTGTGCGCCCGCCCAGCACCAGCACCGCGCCGGCGGTGCCCAGCGCCCGCGCGAACCCCGCCACCGCGGCGCGTGCCAGCGCCGTGCGGCAGGCGCCGGCCAGCAGCCAGACCCGGCCGAGCGGGCCGACGCCGCTGAGGTAGAGCGCGCGGCCATAGGCATCACGGGCCCGTGCCAGCGCGTGCGCCGAGAGTGCCGCCACCAGCGGCGTTGCCAGCGCCGCCTGGGCGACGGCGAGCAACAGAATGGGGGCCGGCCGCGCCGGACGCGCCAGCGCCAGCACCGCGAGGCCGATGACCACGCTCGGCATCCCGCGCCATGCTTCGACCGCGGAGAGCAGCAGCCCACGGCCGGGAAACCGCGCGAGGCCCAACGGGATCGCGAGCACCAGCCCGAGCACCGCGGCGATCGCGCCGCCCAGCCCCGCGACGATCAACGTCACGCCGTCCGCCATCGTCCCCACCATCAGGCCAATAAAGCCTGGCTACGCACCAGCCGTGCGTAGAGCCCTTCGTGTTGCAGCAGGGCCGCGTGCGTGCCCGCCTCGACCACACGCCCGCCGGCCATCGCCACCACCAGGTCGGCATCCCGCACCGTGGACAGCCGGTGCGCCACCACGATCGTGGTTCGCCCCGCCCGCAGGCGGCCCAGCGCCGCCTGCACCAGCGCCTCGCTCTCGGTGTCGAGCGCGCTGGTCGCCTCGTCGAGCAGCAGCACGCGGGGGTCGCGCAGCAGGGCGCGGGCGAGCGCCACGCGCTGGCGCTGACCGCCGGAAAGCCGCTGCCCGCCCGGGCCCACGCGGGTCTGAAACCCCTCCGGCAGGGTGGTGATGAACCCGCCAGCCGCCGCCGCTGCAGCCGCCTCGATCTCGGCCTCGGTGGCACCCGGCCGGCCCATCGCGATATTGGCCGCGATGGTGTCGTCGAACAGCAAAGAGTCCTGCCCGACATAGGCGATCGCGTCGCGCAGGCTCGCCAGCGTCAAATCCCGTACATCCCTGCCGTCAAGCCGCACCGCGCCGCCGGTGGCCTCGATCAGCCGCGGCAGCAGCGCCAGGGCCGTCGACTTGCCACCGCCCGAGGGCCCGACCAGCGCCACCATCCGGCCGGGTGCCGCGCGGAACGACAGCCCGTCGAGCGCCATGCGCCCGTCTGGATAAGTGAAGCGCACGTCGTCGAACACGACCTCGCCCGCCCCGCTTTCGCCGCCGCTCGCGCCGGGCTCCGCCGGCAGCGCCACGGCGCCTGGCCGGTCGGCGATGCCGGGCTGTTCGTCGATCACGCCGAAGATGCGCGCGAGCCCCGCCACCCCCTCCTGGATCGCGGCGTTGAGGCTGCCCAGCGCCCTGATCGGCCTTGCGGCCAGCAGGAGCGCGGTGACGAAGCCGGTGAAATTGCCCAGCCCCGATGCGCCGGTCGCCGAGCGCCAGCCGGCAAACCCGATCACGGCGGCGACCGCGGCTCCGCCCAGCACCTCCAGCATCGGGTCGAGCACCGCGCGGGTGCGGATCATGCGCATGAGGTTGCGCTGCAGCGTGCTGAACGTGAGGCGTGCCCGCGCCAGTTCGGTCTCCTCCAGCCGGTAGGCCCGCACCGTGCGCGCCTGGGCGAAGCTTTCGGTCAGCATCGCCGAGGCGTCGCCCACGCTCGCCTGCATCCGGCCGGAGGCGTTGCGGATGCGCCGGCCCACGCGCTGGATCGGCACGGCGGCGAGCGGGTAGAGCAGGGCCGCGATCAGGCACAGCGTCCAGTCCATCCACAGCATCGAGGCGATCAGCGCCACCAGCGTCACCGCGTCCCCGGCGCCGGAGACGGCGCGCACCGCGGCGTCGCGGATGGTGTTGGCGTCGGTCGTGAAGCGCGCGGCGAGCTGCGCCGGCGCCTCGCGCTCCACGCGGTGCAGATCGGCGCGGACCAGGTGCGCGAACATCGCCTCCTGCAGGCCGCGCACGGTGGACAGCACCAGCGACTGCACGGTGATGGACTGGAAATACTGGGCCAGCGCCTTGATGCTGGTGATGGCGATGATCAGCGCCGGCACCTGATACAGGATGCGGGGGTCGTGCTTGTCGAACAGGTTGAAGGCGTGGCGGATGACCAGCGGATAGGCGCCCTGGGCCAGCGCCAGCAGCAACGTCAGCGCGGCGACGCCGGTGACCAGCCCCTTATGCGGCCAGACCTGCTCGCGCAGCAGCCGGCGCACCAGCGGGCCGGCAGCGGCGCGGCGCTCGGACAGCGGCGTCTCTGTCAGCGGGGGCTCTCTCAGCTTGGGTGCTGGCGGATGGGCATCCATCAGCGGCGTCTAGCAGCGCCGCCCCCGCGCGTCACGGCGGGGCCGAGCGGCCGGCGCCGCTTCGTGCGGCGCGGCGCCCGCCGAGGCGCCGCTCAGCCGGCGACCTTGTCGTATTCGCGATAGGCCTCGGCGAAAATCTCGTCCATCGCCCTCCCGGCGACGTAGCCTTTCATGCCGTGCGGTTTTTTCACCCCCGGCATCTGCCGCGGGCATTCCTCGATCTCGCCCAGCACCGTGCGCACCGGCAGCAGCGCGGTCCAGGCCGGCACCGCGTAATCCGCCTCCTCGTCGTGCACGTGCAGGTCGCGGATCTTGGCCGAGGCCTGCTCGATCTCCATGCCGATGAAGCTGGTGGCCTTGATCTCCTGCTTCGTGGGCTTGCGCATCAGCGCGGCGCGGCCGGGAAAGAAACGCTCCAGGAAGCGGTCCATCAGCGCCAGCTTCTCCTCGGCGTCGTTGATCAGGTGCGCGGTGCCATAGGCCATCACGGCGCGGTAGTTCACCGAGTGGTTGAAGCCGCAGCGCGCCAGCACGATCGCGTCCATGTGCGTGACGGTGAGGCAGACCGGCAGCCCCTGTCCCTGGTTGCGGATCATCCGGCTGGCGGAGGAACCGTGCCAGTAGAGACGGTCGCCGTCGCGCCAGAACGAGGTCGGTGTGCAGTAGGGCTGCCCGTCGATGACATAGGCGATGTGGCAGAGCAGCGCCGCATCCAGAATGCCGTAAGCCGTCGCCTTGTCGTAATGGCCGCGCATCGGGCGGCGGACGACGCGGTTGCGCTTGCTGGTCGGGAAACTCTCGGTGCTGGTGCTCACGCGGAAAACCCTCTGTGCGAAATCCTCGGTGTGGGACCAGTGGAACAGGAGCGGTATGATGCGAAAGGTCCGTTTGGCACCGCGTCATCATACCAATTTGTGGATGCAGGCTGGCGGGCGGAGGGGGGCTGGCCGAACCCTGCGGCCTCCGTTAGCCCTGCGCCATGCAGCGCGTCGGCGTCTATGTCGGGCTGGATCTGGTGGGCGACGGGCTGATCAAGCTGCCCTTCGTGCGCGCCCTGCGTCGCGGCTTTCCCGACGCCGAACTCACCTGGATCGCCGGCGACGGGCACTCGGCCTATGCCTCGGCACTGGCGCCGCTGATGCCGGGTCTGCTCGACCGGGTGCTGGAGCACACCGGCACGGGCCTGGCGCTGCACCGCGCGCTGGGGACGCGGCTCGACCTGCTGATCGACACCCAGGCGCATGTCGGCACCACGCTGGCGCTGCGCCTGCTGCGCCCGCGCCGCTTCGTCACCGCTGCCGCCGGCTACTGGCTCTCGGACCGGTGGCCGTCCGGTGCCCGCCCGCGTCGTGTGGTAGAACGGCTGCTCCTCCTTCTGGAGCTGGCGACCGGCCGGAAGCCGGACGCCACCGGCGCCGTTGCGCTGCCCGCGGCCGCGCGCGCCCAGGCCGAGGCGCTGCTGCCGGGCGAGGCCCGCCGGGTGGCGCTGGTGCTGGGCGCCGGCGGGCGGCACAAGGCCTGGCCGCTCGCCTGCCATATCGAGCTCGCGCGGGCGCTGGCGGAGCGCGGCATCCAGCCCGTCGCCATCGCCGGCCCCGCCGAGGCCGATCTCGTCGGCGCCTTCCACGCGGCCGTGCCGGAGGCGGCGATGCCGCTGCAGGCGGTGCCGCCCGCTGGCCCGGAGCTGACCATCGCGCTCGCCGCGCGCTGCGCCGGGGGCGTGGCCGGCGATTGCGGGGGCGGGCACATGCTGGCGGCGGCCGATATCCCCCTGGTGTCGCTGTTCGGCCCCACGGCCCCTGCGAAATTAGCGCCGTGGTGTGCCGTCAACACCATCATCCGGGCGCAGGACCATGGTGCGGCGAGCATGGCGGCGATCCCCGTCGCCGCCGTGCTCGCCGCCCTCATTCCCGGCGCTTGACCACCAGCGGCCCGCTAGCCTGGCAGGTCGGCATCATCTCCAGTCGGTTGATGTTCACATGGGCGGGCAGGTTCACCACCCAGGCCACCGCCTCGGCGATATCCTCGGGCGAGAGCGGCGTCGTGCCGGCATAGACGGCGGCGGCGCGCGCCGCGTCGCCGAAGCGCACGGCGCTGAACTCGGTACCGCCGACCAGCCCCGGCTCCAGATCCGTCACCCGCACCTGGGTGCCGACGAGATCCGCCTTCAGGTTGAGGCTGAACTGGGTCACGAACGCCTTGGAGGCACCATAGATATGCCCGCCGGGATACGGATAGATCGCGGCGGTGCTGGACAGATTCACGATATGGCCCCGGTTGCGCGCCACCATGCCCGGCAGCAGCGCGTGCGTCATGCGCATCACCCCCGCGACATTGGTCGCGAGCATCGTCTCCCAGTCTGACAGTTTGGCGCGGTAGGACGGGTCGAGCCCGAGTGCGAGGCCGGCATTGTTCACCAGCACGTCCACCTCCCGCCATGCCGCGGGCAGCGATTCCGGCAGGCCCGCCACGGCGGCTTCATCCGTGACATCGAGCGGGAAGGGCAGCAGCGCCGGCCCCAGCTCATCAGCGAAACTGCGCAACCGGTCCGCCCGCCGCGCCGTGGCGATCACCCGATGCCCGTCGCGCACGAAGCGGCGGGCGATCGTCATGCCGAACCCGGCCGATGCCCCTGTCACCAGGACTGTCAGTGTCATCCTCGTCGCCTCCCTACGGCACGTTGAGCTGGATCGAGACCGGGCAATGGTCGGAAAGCCGGTCCTTCCAGGCGGGATTGGTCTGCCGATAGACCATCACGCGCAAGCTGTGCGCCACCAGCCGGCCGCGCGCCGGGCCGCCCAGGAACACATGATCGGTGAAATGCCCGCCGCCCCAGCACGGATTTTCGAGGCCGGCATCGGCGCGCAGCAGGGCCTTGCCGGAAAGGCCCTGGTGGCGCTGGCTGAAAAAGGGGTCCATCGCGCGGTGAAACCGGTCGGTGCCATCCATCACCCGGTTGAAGTCGCCGAGCACGACGAAGGGCGTGCCATGGGCGTCACGCGCCGCGATCCAACGGCGCAGCCCTGGAATCTGGCGGGCCAGCGTCCGGCAGGCGTATTTGCGCGAATAGATATCCCGATACCAGCACCCGGCCTTGAGGTGCACGGCGAGCAACCGCAACCGCTGGCCGCCGAGCATGAGCGTGACGTCGGCACCGCTGCGCAGCGGATATCGGGCATGCCTGTAGGGCACCAGCGAAGTAACGTCCGGGTTCTGCCGGAAGGTGATGCCGCGACGGATGGCGAAGCCCACGCGCAGCGCCGTGCGGTCATGCGTCACCGCCAGATTGTAGCTTGCGGGCGGGAACAGCCTTGCCGCCGGCGCCTTGCCGTCCACCTCCTGAAAGGCGACGACATCGGCATCGAGCCGGCGGGCATAGCCTGCGAGCGCGGTCCAGTCGCCGGGCCGGCGAGGACGGACGTCGGCCGGCAGGCCCGGCGCGCCCGCTTGGCGCAGGGTCAGCCATTCCAGGTTCCAGGTGGAGATCTTGAGCGTCGCGGCGGCGGCGGGCGAGGCGGCGAGGACGAGCAGCAGAACGAGAAGCTTGCGCATCGGCGCATGTTCGCCGCGCGCGCCCGTCGGGTCCAGCCCCCTACCGGCCTCGGCCGGCGGGTGGCATACTCCCCACCGTCCAAGCGAGACGTCCGAAAGCAGGACGCATAAGGGAGTTGCCGTGCAGCCGACTGACGTCAGCAATCCGGCCTTCTTTCACAAGGTCGTGGATTGCCAATGGGCCTGCCCCGCGCATACGCCGGTGCCCCATTACATCCGCCTGATCGCCGCTGGCCGCCATGCCGACGCCTACATGGTCAACTGGCATTCCAACGTCTTTCCCGGCATTCTCGGCCGCACCTGCGACCGGCCCTGCGAGCCCGCGTGCCGCCGCGGCCGTGTCGAGGAGGAGCCGGTGGCGATCTGCCGGCTCAAGCGGGTCGCGGCCGACAACAAGGGCGATGTCGCGCACCGCATGCCGCATCCCGCGCCGCGCAACGGAAGGCGCGTCGCCTGCGTCGGTGCCGGGCCGGCGAGCCTGGCGGTCGCGCGCGACCTCGTCACGGCCGGCTATGCTGTCACGGTCTTTGAGGGCGAGAAGCAGCTCGGCGGCTTCATCCGCAGCCAGATCCCGCGTTTCCGCCTGCCCGAATCCGTGATCGACGAGGAGGTCGGCTACATCACTGCCCTCGGCGTCGAGACGCGCACCGGCGAGCGCATCGGCTCGCTGAAGGCGCTGCTCGCCGAGGGGTTCGATGCGATCTTCGTGGGCTCCGGCGCGCCGCGCGGGCGCGACCTCGAGATCCCCGGCCGGGTGGAGGCGGTGGCGCGCATCCATCTCGGCATCGACTGGCTGGCCTCCGTCTCGTTCGGCCACACGACCTCGATCGGCCGGCGGGTGATCGTGCTCGGCGGCGGCAACACCGCGATGGATTGCTGCCGCTCCGCCCGCCGGCTCGGCGGCGACAGCGTGACCGTGGTGGTCCGCTCCGGCTTCGAGGAAATGAAGGCCTCGCCGTGGGAAAAGGAGGACGCGATGGGCGAGGATATCCCGATCCTCAACTATCTCGTTCCGCTGGCGTTCCTGCATGATGCCGGGCAGCTCACCGGCATGCGCTTCCAGAAGGTGCGCGCCGAGCACGATGCTGGCGGCCGCCGCCGGCTCGTTCCCACCGGCGAGCCCGATGTCGAGATCCCGTGCGACGACGTGCTGGTCGCGGTCGGGCAGGAAAACGCCTTTCCCTGGATCGAGCGCGATATCGGACTCGAGTTCGACCGCTGGGGCATGCCCGTCGTCGATGAGACGACGATGCAGTCCACCATCCCCAACGTGTTTTTCGGCGGCGACGCGGCGTTCGGGCCCAAGAACATCATCTGGGCGGTGGCGCACGCGCACCAGGCGGCGATCTCGATCGACCTGCTGCTGTCCGGCGCCGACGTCGCCCGCCGCCCGCCACCCGACGTGACGCTGGTTTCGCAGAAGATGGGCATCCACGAGTGGAGCTATGACAACGCCGTCGCCATCGACCTGCGCTACAAGGTGCCGCACCGCGAGAAGTCCCTCGCGCTCTCCGATATCGGTGCGGAAGTGGAGCTCGGCTTCGACCTCGACCTCGCGTTCAAGGAGGCGCAGCGCTGCCTCAACTGCGACATCCAGACAGTCTTCGAGCCGAAGCTGTGCATCGAGTGCGACGCCTGCGTCGATATCTGCCCCGTGGACTGCATTACTTTCACCGCCGACGCCGATGAGGCGGTACTACGCCAGAACCTCAACGCACCGGCGCTGAACCTGTCGCAGGACCTGCAGGTGGCCGACGGGCTGAAGACCGGCCGCCTGATGGTCAAGGACGAGGATGTCTGCCTGCATTGCGGCCTCTGCGCCGAGCGCTGCCCCACCGGTGCCTGGGACATGCAGCGCTTCCTGCTCGACATCGCCCAGCTCGGCACGAGGCCGCCGCCTATCACCCCCAGGGCGGAGACGGTCGCCGCATGAAACCCCAGCCTCGCGTCAACGACTTCGTCGTCAAGTTCGCCAACGTCAACGGCTCGGGCTCGGCCTCGGCCAACCGGCTGTTCGCGCAGTCGGTCATCCGCATGGGTGTGCCGGCGACGCCGCGCAACATCTTTCCCTCCAACATCCAGGGGCTGCCGACCTGGTATGAGGTGCGCGTGTCGGAGGCCGGGCATCTCGGCGCCCGCGCCGGCACCGACCTCATGGTGGCGATGAACCCGCAGACCTGGGACCGTGATATCGCCGGCATCGTCCCCGGCGGGTATCTGTTCTACGACAGCACGCGCCCGCTGCCGGCAGGGAAGTTCCGCGACGACATCACCGTGCTCGGCCTGCCGCTCACCTCGATCTGCAACGCCGAATACACCGACCCGCGCCAGCGCCAGTTGTTCAAGAACATCATCTATGTCGGCGCGCTCTCGGCACTGCTCGATATCGAGCCGGAGGTGGTGGAGCAGCTCCTCGCCGAGCAATTCCGTGCCAAGGAAAAACTCATCGCGCCGAACGTGCATGCCTTCCGGCTCGGCCGCGCGCACGCGGAGAAATCGCTGCCCTGCCCGATCGGGCTCACGGTGCGCCGCTCCGACAAGGTGGGCGAGCGCATCTTTCTCGAAGGCAACTCGGCGGCGGCCCTCGGCGCGGTCTATGGCGGGGCGACGGCCTGCGCCTGGTACCCGATCACGCCGTCCACCTCGCTGGCCGAGGCCTATCAGCGCTGGTGCGCGCGGTTTCGCACCGACCCCGTAACGAAGGAAAAGCGCTACGCGATCGTCCAGGCGGAGGACGAGCTGGCCTCGATCGGTATGGTCATCGGCGCCGGCTGGAACGGCGCGCGCGCCTTCACCGCCACCTCCGGGCCGGGCATTTCGCTGATGCAGGAGTTCCTCGGCCTCGCCTATTTCGCCGAGATCCCCGCGGTGATCTTCGATGTGCAGCGCGCCGGCCCCTCGACCGGCATGCCCACCCGCACGCAGCAATGCGACGTTCTCGCCTGCGCCTATGCCTCGCACGGCGACACCAAGCACGTGCTGCTGTTTCCCGAGGACCCGCGAGAGTGCTTCGAGATGGGGGCCACGGCCTTCGATCTCGCCGACCGGCTGCAGACGCCGGTCTTCGTGCTGCTCGATCTCGATATCGGCATGAACGAGCGCCTGGTGGAGCCGCTGGCGTGGGACGATGACCGGCGCATGGATCGCGGCAAGGTGATGACCGCGGAGATGCTGGAGTCCGGCCGGGATTTCGGTCGCTATCTCGATGTCGATGGCGATGGTATCCCGTGGCGCACCTGGCCTGGCACGCACCCCACCAAGGGCTCCTTCTTCACCCGCGGCACCTCGCGCGACCGCTACGCCCGCTACACCGAGGAGGGCGATGCCTATCGCGACAACATGGAGCGGCTGCTGAAGAAATTCACCACGGCGCGCAGCCTGGTGCCGGCGCCGGTGCGCCGTGACGCGGCCGGTGGTGCGAGGCTCGGCGTGATCTATTACGGCTCGACCGCGCCCGCGATGGACGAGGCGCTGGAGCTGCTCGCCGCCAGCGGCGTCGCGGTCGATGCACTGCGCATCCGCGCCTTTCCCTTTCATGCGGATGTGAAACGTTTTGTCCAGGAGCACGAGCGTGTCTTCGTCGTCGAGCAGAACCGCGACGCGCAGCTGCGCAGCCTGCTGATGGTCGAGGAGGATATCGACCCCGCCCGCCTGGTGCGGGTGCTGCACTATGACGGCTCGCCGATCACCGCCAGCTTCATCGCCGCGGAGATCGACGCCCATGCCCGCGTGACGACGCTGCGTCGCGCGCAATCCCATGCCGGTCCGTTCACGGGGGCCTAGAGAAAGCTCATGACCTATCTGCCGAAACCCAGGCTGCACCACCCCGACCTGCCGAAGAACGAGCTCGGCCTCACCCGGCGCGACTACGAGGGTGCCGTCTCCACGCTCTGCGCCGGCTGCGGCCATGACTCGATCTCGGCTGCCATCATCCACGCCTGCTACAACCTGTCGCTGCCGCCGCACCGCATCGCCAAGCTCTCGGGCATCGGCTGCTCGTCCAAGACGCCGACCTATTTCCTCGGCGCCGCGCATGGCTTCAACTCGGTGCATGGGCGCATGCCGAGCGTGCTCACGGGCGCGCATCTCGCCAACCGCGACCTGATCTATCTCGGCGTTTCGGGGGACGGCGATTCCGCCTCGATCGGACTCGGCCAGTTCGCGCATGCGCTGCGCCGCGGTGTCAACATGACCTATATCGTCGAGAACAACGGCGTCTATGGCCTCACCAAGGGCCAGTTCTCCGCCACCTCGGATCGCGGTGCCCTCAACAAGCGGGGTGTGGCCAATGGCGACGAGGCGATCGACATGGTGGGGCTCGCCTTGCAGCTCGGCGCCAGCTTCGTCGCGCGCAGCTTCTCGGGTGACAAGGCGCAGCTCGTGCCGCTGATCGAGGCGGCGCTGAGGCATCAGGGACCGGCCTTCATCGACTGCCTCTCGCCGTGCGTTGCGTTCAACAACCATGCCGGCTCGACCAAGAGCTTCGACTATGTGCGGGCGCATAACGAGGCGGTGAATTTCCTCGACGTGATCACCGGCCGCGAACCGATCACGCACGAGCAGGCGCCGGGCTCGGTGGAGGTGGTGACGCAGCATGATGGCTCGGTGCTGCGGCTGCGCAAGCTCGGTGTCGACTACGACGCCACGGACCGCGCCGCCGCGATCGATTATCTGGCCCGTCACCACCAGGCCGGCGAGATCGTGACCGGCCTGCTTTATGTCGATCCCGAACCGACGAGCCTGCATGCCCATCTCGGCACCGCGACAGCGCCGCTCAACGGCTTTGACGATGCGGCACTGGTGCCGGGTGCCGCGGCCCTCGGCAGGATCAACACCGCGTTGCGCTAGAGCCGGAGTGCCAGCCCTCCCGGCAGCCGCCCCCGTTTGCGAGCAGGAACCCGCTTGGACATGACGACCATCGATTCGCAGCCTCGTTACCTCGTCTATCGCTGCGGGTGGCAGGGGCTGGGTCATATCGGCGTCGCGATCCTGAACTGCGTTCGTGCGGCTTCGCTTACCGGCCGGACGCTTGCGCTCGATATGCGTGATTTCCACTACTATCGGCAGGACGCAGCGCGCCGCTTCGCCGAGCATTTCGCCTTTGATCTGCCGCTGGGCGTGACCATCGTCATCGACCCTGACGCGGTCCGTGAGATCTGTGCTCTGCCGGACCGTTATGAACCGCCGGCATGGCAGGGGCAGGACGTGCTGCTGCCACGGCCAGAGCGGGTGGTGATTATCACCTCGGACGTCGTTCGTCACGTCCACACTCAGGCCAACAAATTCGCCTTCTGGCCGAACCGCGTGATCCTGCGCGGCGCGCTCGCGGACCGGGTGAGTACCGCGCTGCTCCCGCCCGAGCCCGAGACCAAGACGATCGGGGTTTATTTTCGTTCCGGAAATGGTGAGTTTCTCGATTTTCGTTTCGATCCAATTTCGTTGCCGGATTATGCGTCGCGGTATGAGGAACTGGTCGAGCGCTATGCGGACATTGCGCGCCTCGCGGCACGCCAGTTCAGAGGGCAGCGTATTCGTTATTACGTTGCCAGCGATTCGGCTGCCTTCGTTGCTGCGATGCGCAGCCGGCTCGACGGCGTTGTCAGCCACGGCCGGGGCGGCATCGGCGGTATATTCCGCTCGATCGTGGAGGCAGCCAGTGACGGGCTCGACGCTTTGTCGGACGCCACGATCGATGTCTGGAACCTCTCCCAATGCGACAGCCTCGTCTACAATCCCAGCCTGTTTCCCGAGCTCGCGATCCTGAACAGCGATCACCTATCGGCCGAGACCGTCTATTGCATCGAGCCTTCGACCCTCCGCTCAGTTGTCGATCGGCTGGGGACCGAGGCAGCCCTCGAGTATCTTGATCGCGCTCTCTCGCGTCAGCCGCTTTTCTGGTGGCGCCTGCGCGCGGGGATTCTGCGGTTCCGCATCGATGTTCTGGAGCGTGACGGACGGACCGAGACAATAGCGCCGCTGACCCGTCGTGCCGAGCAGCTTGAGGCGTGCTTCGGGCTCGATGAGATGCGCGAGGCGCTTGGCCTGATGGAGCGGCAGCGACCGGATGAAGCGCGTGAGAAGGCGCTGTCTGTTGCTGCCGGGGATCACGTTTTCGTCACGCATTTCATTGCGATGGTCGAGTTTCTTCTCGGCCGCCACGGCGAAGCGCTGGCGCGAACCGAGACGGCGCTTGATGCCTGGCCGGATCTGCCGGAGTTGCACCTTGCGCGCGTGCAGCTCCTCGCCGCCCTCGGCCGTGTCGCCGAGGCCGCGCGTGCGGCGGGCCAGGCGATCGAGGCATGTGGCATGGATCGCGCTCTGCGCGCCGAGCGGGAGCGGATGGCGGCCCGGGATCTCGGTGGGGGACGCGTGCTGCGCAATGTCGCGATCGGCTGCCGGGCTCAGCAGAGTTCACGCTCGCGGTGGTCGCAGCCGAACGATCCGGGGGGCCTTGTCAACGGCATCGGGCTCATGCCCTACCAGATGCATACCGAGAACGAGGATAATCCGTGGTGGTCCGTCGATCTCGGGCGGTGTTGGCCGGTCCGGCGCATCGTCGTCTACAACCGCGACGACGAAGCCTATCACCACATGACCGAGAACCTCCTCGTTGAGGGCATGAACTCCGACGGCTCATGGATGGAGCTGGGCCGGGCCCGTGGGCGCTTCACAGGCGCCCATGGTGGTGATCCGCTGAGTCTGTGGTTCGACACGCCGCCGATGTTGCGTGCCGTGCGCCTGCGCCTGGAAGGTCGATTTCCGTTGCACCTCCAACAGGTCGAGGTCTTTGCTATCGACACCGAGGCTGTATGAGACGATGCGTGCGAGAACGCCGCCGGCTTCTCTGAACTGCGTTTTATGCGCTGGAGCAGCCAATGCCATCTGACGACGCTGTCGACTTCCTCTCCCTCCTCGCCCCGATGGACCCGGTCGGCGTGGCCAAGACGCGGATCGGCGGGGACCGTGACGGCGGCTACGTCATGCTCGATTGCCTCCGCGCAGGCGCGCCCGTGCTGAGCTACGGGGTCGGCCCGGATGTCAGCTTTGATCTCGCCATGGCCGAGCGCGGGCATCCGGTCACCGCCTTTGACCACGTCGTCGAGGTGCTTCCCGGGGAACATCCCAACCTGCGCTGGGTGCGCGAAGGCATCGGCGAGCGCGACGAGCCCGCGGCGCGGATAGCGAGCCTCTCCACCCACGCGGCACGGTACGCGCCGGACGGCGAGGACATGATCCTCAAGATCGATGTCGAGGGGGCGGAATGGCATGCGCTCCTCGCCGCGCCCGAACACCGGCTCTGGTTCTACCCGTTCCTGCCCTGCTCTATGCACGGCATTTGCGGCGCCTAAAGGCTTGCTAGAAACGCCGCGGCGCGGGCGCGGATCGCGGCCAGCCGCTCGGGCGGCATCCGGTCGAGGTTGCGCACCGGCATCGCCATGCGCGCATTGGCGGCGAAGCGCTCGCGGTGGCGCGCGATGAAGTCCCAGTAGAGAAAATTGAACGGGCACGCGCGCTCGCCCACCGCGTCCTTCACGTCATGCGCGCACCGCCCGCAATAATCGCTCATCCGATCGATATAGGCGCCCGATGCGGCATAGGGTTTCGAGCCCACGATCCCGCCATCGGCGGCGAGCGCCATGCCGCGCGTGTTGGGCATCTCCACCCACTCATAGGCGTCGGCATAGACCAGCAGATACCACCGATCGACCTCGTCGGGATCGAGCCCCGCGAGTAGGGCGAAATTGCCGGTCACCATCAGCCGCTGGATGTGGTGGGCATAGGCGAAGCGCCGCGTCTGCCCGATCGCCGCCGCCATGCAGCGCATCGTCGTCTCGCCGGTCCAGTAGAAGCCGGGCAGCGTTCGTTTCGCGTCCAGCGCGTTACGGCGCGCATAGTCCGGCATCTCCCGCCAATAGATGCCGCGCACGAACTCGCGCCAACCCAGGATCTGACGCACAAACCCCTCCACGGCGTTCAGCGGCGCGCGGCCTTCCCGCCAGCTCGCCTCGGCGCGCCGGCACAGCTCGGCGGGATCGAGCAGACCGAGATTGAGCGCGGCGGCGATCACGGCGTGGAACAGAAATGGCTCGTCCTCCGCCATCGCGTCCTGCCAGTCGCCGAAGCATGGCAGGCGCCGGTGCAGGAAGTCGGTGACGGCGGCTTCGGCTGCTTCGCGCGTCACCGGCCAGCAGAAATCATCGAGCGTCCCGAAATTATCGGCAAAACGCGCCGCGACGAGGGCCATCACCTCCCGCGTGATCGCGTCGGGCGGCGTCCTCGGCGGTGGTGGCACCTTGGTGCCGCGCGGCAGCCGCTTGCGGTTCTCGCGATCGAAATTCCATTGTCCGCCCGCCGGCTCGTCGCCCTCCATCAGCACCCCATGGCGTCGGCGCATGCAGCGGTAGAAATGCTCCATCCGCGTCTCGCGCCGGCCGGCGGACCAGGTGCGGAACGCCTCGATCGTGCAGAGAAAGCGAGTGTCGCGACGGATCTCGACCGGGCATCCCGCGGCGGCGGACCAGCCGTGCATGTCCTGCAGCACGCGCCACTCGCCGGGCTCGGTGGCGACGATCCGCGCGGCGCCGATGCGCCTTGCCGCGCGGACCACTTCGCCGCGCAGGGAGGCGGTGTTGTCCGGCTCGTCGAGTGCCACATAGAGGACGCGCCGACCCGCCGCGCGCAACTCTGCCGCGAAATGCCGCATCGCGGAAAGCACCATCACCAACTTCTGCTTGTGGTGCGGGACATAGCTGCACTCGTCCATGACCTCGGCGAGCAGCACCGTGTCCGTCGCCGCCGCATCGGCCAGGCTCGCGATCTCCGGGGTCAGCTGGTCGCCCAACACGACCAGCAACCGTCCGCCCTGGTTTCCCGCCATGGGGGTCACCTGGGTGCGCTCGCGCATGCTGCAAGCATCACGCGACAACATCGGTTCGCCATGCCATGATCCGCCGATCGAGGGAGACAACCGATCCAGGCCCTGCGCCAACTCCTGCTGCTGCGTCACGCCAAGGCGATGGTGGCGACCATCGAGGCCTCCGACCACGCGCGCGCTCTCGACCCGAGTGGCCGCGCCGACGTCGCGGCGCTGCGCATCGCGATGCGCGCGCGCGGACTGGCACCCGAAGTGGTGTTCGTCTCCTCCGCCCGCCGCACGCTGGAGACGCTCGAGGCGCTGGAACCATGGGATGATATGCCGCTGATCGAGCCGATGGACTCGCTCTACATGGCGGGTCCCGAGGCGATCATGGGTGCGTTGCGCCAGCTCGGCCCCTCGGTGCGCAGCGCGATGGTCGTGGCGCACAACCCAGGTCTGCACGAGACGGCGCGACTGCTGGCGGATGGCATGGGCGGCGAGGCGGAGGCCGTGATGCGCGCCGCCTATCCCACGTCCTGCCTGACGGAATTCACCATTCCCGGCGGCTGGGACGTGCTTTCACCCGGCAGCGCGCGGCTGCGCCTTTGTCTCACACCGCGGACGCTGGCTGGCGTCTGAACGCCTTGTCTTGGGACACGAATTAACCCGGCTGTAGGCACGTTGCGTCACCTTCGCAGGCCGAGACAGGCTGGCCGCGTGCTCCGGGTGGTTGCACGTGCCGCCCCGCCCTCCTAGTTTTGTGCTGTGCAGCAAGGCCACCGGGCGGGTGGTCCAACCCCGGACAGGAGTGGCAAATGAACGACGTGGCAAGCAAGGCCAAAGTGACGCTGACGATGGACGGCAGCAACCGTTCGATCGACCTGCCGCTCATTTCCGGGACCATCGGGCCGGCGGTCGCCGATATCCGCAGGCTCTACGCGGATCTCGGCATCTTCACCTACGACCCCGGCTATGGCGGTACCGCCGCCTGCGACAGCAAGATCACCTATATCGATGGCGATCAGGGCGTGCTGCTCTACCGCGGCTACCCGATCGAGCAGCTCGCCGAGAAATCGACCTTCCTCGAAATCGCCTATCTGCTGCTGAACGGTGAGCTGCCCGATGCCGCCGAGCAGGCGGCGTTCGACCGCGGCGTGATGCGCCACACCATGCTGCACGAGCAGCTTCGCCGCTTCTACGAGGGTTTCCGTCGCGACGCGCACCCGATGGCGGTGATGTGCGGCGTGGTCGGCGCGCTGTCCGCGTTCTACCACGACAGCCTCGACATCAACGACCCCGAGGTGCGGCGCATCTCCGCTTTCCGCCTGATCGCGAAGGTGCCGACCATCGCTGCCTGGGCCTATAAATACTCGATCGGCCAGCCCTTCGTGTACCCGCGCAACGATCTCGGCTACGCGGCCAACTTCCTCTACATGATGAACTCGGTGCCGGCGGAACCCTGGCAGGACAACGAGATCCTGACGCGGGCGATGGACCTCATCCTGATCCTGCACGCCGACCACGAGCAGAACGCCTCGACCAGCACCGTGCGCCTCGCCGGGTCCACCGGCGCCAACCCGTTCGCCTGCATCGCCGCCGGCATCGCCAGCCTCTGGGGCCCGGCGCATGGCGGCGCCAACGAGGCGGTGCTGAAGATGCTGGCCGAAATCGGCCATGTGAAGAATATCCCCGAGTTCCTCTCGCGCGTGAAGGACAAGGATGGGCACGCGCGGCTGATGGGCTTCGGCCACCGCGTGTACAAGAACTACGATCCGCGCGCGAAGATCATGCAGCACACTTGTCACGCGGTGCTGAACGAGCTCGGCATCAAGGACGACCCGCTGCTCGACCTGGCTCAGGAACTGGAGCGGATCGCCCTCAGCGACGACTACTTCGTCAGCCGCAAGCTCTACCCGAACGTCGATTTCTATTCCGGCATCATCCTCAAGGCGATGGGCTTCCCGACCAGCATGTTCACGGTGCTGTTCGCGGTGGCGCGCACGGTGGGCTGGATCAGCCAGTGGAAGGAGATGGTGGAGGATCCGTCGCAGCGCATCGGCCGCCCGCGTCAGATCTACACCGGCGCCGCGCAACGCGATTACGTCCCGATGGAGCGCCGCTAAAGCGATATCGGATCAGCTGGGATCATCCGGCCGGATTTCTTGCTCTACGAGCGTGATGTCCTAGCGCAGCATCAGCCAGACCGGGGTCGGGCTGGCTGATGCGGTTGGTCTCTCGACCAAAGGCACGGAGCAAGTTCGGCCTGACGCAGTCAGGCTGAAACGGCGCTCGACATGGCGAGCGGCGGCAAGGGCGCCCTCGGCCGCGCGCCACCGGCGCAGCCTGGCGTCAATTATTCGTTTACCTGAATCCGCCTGTCACCGCCTCAGCGGAGCGGGCGGTGGGCGTTTTGTGCCCTATCGGCCGTGCATTTGTTGAAATATGGTAAGGATTGGCGTTTTTTTGACGATTCCGAGACGCCAGACCCCTTAACGCAGCGTTTGAATTGCCTTTCGATTTCGTAAAAAAAGCTTGCTAGGCGGGAAATCTGTGATTTTCTGATCGTTGTCGTAAGAACACGACGCATCTCGTTGCTGAAGTTGTCTCATTCGGCGACGAGGTGACGGCGAAAGGAGATTGGGATGCCGGGGTACCGGAGCCTTGATTCCCTGGTGCGGGCGCGCCTTCGTACCTGGCCACAGCGCCCACCGGGTGTGGTTGCGGGGCAAGGCGCCGATGCCTGGCTGCGTGGCCGCCCCGCCGACGCCGCCAATGCCCACGAACCCTATCTCAAGCTGCCCGGCAGCGACCGGATGCGCACGTTGCCGGACGGGCTCTGGCTCAATTTCGGTGGCACGCCGGCCGAGCCCTTCGCCGACATCCTGGCGATCGAGGCCTGCGGCACGCTGCCCAACCTGCTGGACAAGCGCTCGCGCTTCGCCCCCAGCACGCATTCGCTGATGGCGTTCTGCCCGGTGCCCTGGCTGCTGGCGCCGGTGAGCGCCAATGACCCCGCGGCACGGTGGCGCGCCACCGGCATCATCACCGAAGAGCCGACCCGCCCCCTGATCGTGCCGGTGCGCGACGTGCGCGTGCTTTATGCGCTGAAGCATCACCATTATGCCGGTTTCGCGGCGAGCCAGGTGCCGCATACGCACGAATTCTTCATGCCGATGGACGCGCTGGTCGACGCGGATGCGCCGCGCAACCCGGCGGTGCGCGCGCTGCTCGCCCGGGCCTCGGCACAGGCGCATTTCATGAAGACCGGCTGACTGGGCGCCGTACCGCGGTCAGACCGCCGCGCGTACCGCGAGCGCCACGTCAGGCTCGTCGGAACACAGCCCGTCGCAGCCCCAGCCAAGCAGGCGGCGCATCGCCTCGGGATCGTTCACTGTCCACGGCACCACGCGCAGCCCGAGCGCGTGCGCCGCGGAGATATCCGTCGCCCCGATGCTCTGCCATTCCGGTGCCCAGGTCGCGCCTTTGCCGGCAAAATCCGCGACCGTTGCGGCCACGCTCGCGCCGGGTTCGATGCCGTCCCACCACGTCGCGTTGCAGGTCGCGGGGCTGGTCAGTACCGCGCAGGGCACGGCCGGATAATGCAGCCGTAGATGCGCCAGCGCCCGCCAGTCGAAGCTGCGTACCACCAGGCGCCCCAGCGCGCCCGCCGCCGCGGCCTGCGCCACCACGAGATCCACCATGGCCTGGGGCGTGGCCGTCACGTGCTGGCCGTCGGGAAACGTCTTGATCTCGACATCGAGCACCACATCCGCGCTGGCGGCGAATCCCTCGGCGAGCGTCGGCACGCCAAGCCCGTCGATCGCGACCAGGCGGGGGAAGCGTGCTGCGAGTTCGCTTCCCGGCCGCAGCCGCCCCACATCAAACCGCCTGAGCTCGGCCAGCGTCATGGTGGCGATCGCCGGGCCGGGTGCCGCGATCCAGCCGCCGTCTTGTCGTGCCGCGGTGCCCAGCCGCGCCATATCGGGGTGCAGCACCGGGTCGTGGCTCAGCACCGCCACCCCGTCCGCCGTGACCGCGACATCGGTCTCGATGCTGTCCACGCCCAGCGCCGCCGTGCGGCGAAAACCCTCCGCCGTGTTCTCCGGCCACAGCCCGCGCGCACCCCGGTGGCCCTGGATTTCGATTCTGGGAAATTCGTTGTTCGGCATGTGTCCCTCTTGCGTCCGCCGCAGCATCCGCGAGATTACCGGCATGGTCGAGAACGATGAACGCATTCTTGGTGTGCTCGGTGGCATGGGGCCGCTGGCCAGCGCCCATTTCATGATGCGGCTGACGCTGCTGACGCCGGCGGCGAACGATCAGGACCAGATTCCCGCTATTCTGTGGTCGGATCCGCGGGTACCTCCGCGCCTGCGCGAGGCCGGCGCCAAGGATCCCTGGCCCTGGTTGCGGCGCGGCCTGCGCGGCCTCAGGGCGGCCGGTTGCGGTGCCGTCGCCATTCCCTGCAACACCGCCCATGGCTGGTACGATCAGATGGTGGGTGAGGGGCTGCCGATCCTGCATATCGTCGAAGCGGCGGCGGCGCAGCTGCGCCGTGTGTGCCCGCGCGGAACGGTGGGCGTCATGGGGACGGCGACCACGCTCGGGATGCGTCTCTACCAGAACCGGCTGGAGGCGCTGGGCTGGTACTGCATCGAGCCGAGTGCCGACGAAATGGCCGCCGCCGTGACCCCGGCGATCGCCATGGTGAAGGCCAACCGCGTGGCGGAAGCCTACGCGCCGCTGGCCTCCGTGGTGCGTTCGCTCGCCGCGCGCGGCGCCGGCGCGGTGGTGCTGGGTTGCACGGAAATCCCGCTCGGCATCCAGGCCGGCCCTTATCGGGAACTCGGTATTTCGCTGGTGGACACGATCGACGCGCTGGCGATCGCCGCCATTGACTGGGCCAAGCCGGGCCTGCTGGCGGCCGCATCGAGGGCGGCCGCGGATTAGGCTCAGCTGAGGGCCTTCAGCTCACGCAGTCGCAACCCGGTGTCGGGCCGGCATCCTGGCGGACCACGTGATGGTCGATCCATTCGGCAACCAGCCGCCGCGCCTCGGACAGCGAGGCTTCCGGGTGATGGATGCGGTACAGCGTCGTGCACGCCTGGAACGCCAGCGGGTCCGGCGTCTCGCGCTCCCTAAGTTCCCTGTAGGCGGTCACCACCGCGCGCTCGCAGCGCCGAGCGATCATGCTGCCGTTTCCCATACCGTATTGTATGGGGCGGAGCCCCGCGCGTTCAACCGGGGCACGTTCAACCGGCTGCCACGATCTCCGCGAGCGCCGTGCCGACCTCCGCCGTGCCCGCCTGGCCGCCCATGTCCCGGGTTCGCGGCCCGCCATCGCCCAGCAGCACCTCGATCGCGCGCACGATCGCATCCGCTGCCGCCTTCTCGCCGAGATGCTCGAGCATCATCGCCCCGGCCCAGACCTGGCCGATCGGGTTGCAGATATGCCGGCCCGCGATATCCGGCGCCGAGCCGTGGACCGGCTCGAACATCGAGGGCGCGGTGCCATCCGGGTTGATGTTCGCCGAGGGCGCGATGCCGATGGAGCCCGCCACCGCCGGCCCGAGATCGGAGAGGATGTCGCCGAACAGGTTGGAGCCCACCACCACGTCGAACCAGTCCGGGTGCTGCACGAAATGCGCGCAGAGGATGTCGATGTGGAACTGGTCGGTTCGGATCGCCGGGTAGTTCTTCGCCATCGCCGCGAAACGCTCGTCCCAGTAGGGCATCGTCACCGTGATGCCGTTGGACTTGGTCGCCGAGGTCAGGTGCTTCTTCGGCCGCGTCATCGCCAGCTCGAAGGCGTAGCGCATCACCCGGTCGCAGCCCTGGCGGGTGAAGATCGCGACCTGGGCCGCAAGCTCCCGGTCCGTGCCCTCGAAGCTGCGCCCGCCGGTAGCGCTGTACTCGCCCTCGGTGTTCTCGCGCACCACGTAGAAATCGATGTCGGCCGCGGTCCGCCCGGCCAGCGGCGTCGTCGCCCCCGGCATCAGGCGGCATGGGCGCAGGTTCACATACTGGTCGAAGCCGCGGCGGATCGGGATCAGCAGGCCCCAGAGCGAGACATGGTCCGGCACCTCCGGCCAGCCTACGGCGCCGAGGAAGATGCTGTCCGCCTCGCGCAGCCGGTCGAGCCCATCGGCCGGCATCATCGCTCCGGTCTTCTTCCAGGTTTCGCAGGACCAGTCGTAATGCGTCTCGGCCACCTCGAAGCCGAAGCGCCGCGCCGCGGCGTCCAGCACCTTGAGCCCCTCGGGCACGGTTTCCTTGCCGATCCCGTCGCCGGGGATCACCGCGATCCGGTAGCGCTTTGCCATGGTCGTTCCTCCTGCCCCGTCCTTTTTCCGCGGTCCGGCCTAAGGCGAGGCTTGGCCGGGGTCAATCGCCCGCCGGTTGCGCCCCGATGCGCCCGGACACACGCCCCATGGACGTGCCGTGCCGGCACCGCTAGAGCAACATCAGCCAGGCCGTCATCGGGCTGGCTGATTGGGTTGCTCGCCCAAACAAAGGCATTGAGCGGTGCCAGCCTGGCACGGTCAGGCTGACACCGCTCCACGACGGCAGACGAAGGAGCGGATGGCATGGAAAAACACCACACCAGCGACTGGGACCGCGACGCGGCGCTGACCGCGGCGCGCATTCTGCTGGAGATCAAGGCGGTCAATTTCCGCCCGGAGGAGGCCTATACCTTCACCAGCGGCTGGAAGTCGCCGGTTTATATCGACTGCCGCCGGATCATCTATTTTCCGCGTGCGCGGGCCAAGATCTGCGAACTGGCGGCAGACAAGATCGGCCGTCATATCGGCTACGAATCGATCGACGTGGTGGCCGGCGGCGAAACCGCGGGCATCCCCTTCGCCGCCTGGATCGCCGACCGGATGATGGCGCCGATGGCCTATGTCCGCAAAAAGCCGAAGGGCTTCGGCCGCAACGCGCTGATCGAGGGCGATGTGCCGGAGGGCAAGCGCACGCTGCTGGTCGAGGACCTCACCACCGACGGCGGGAGCAAGATCCGCTTCGCCAACGCGCTGCGCGAGGCCGGCGCGATCGTCAACCACACCTTCGTGGTGTTCTTCTACGGCGTGTTTCCCGGCAGCTTCGAGACCCTGGCTGCGATGGACATCGCGCTGCATCACCTCTGCACGTGGTGGGACGTGCTCGATGCCTGCCGCGAGCGGCCCTATTTCGCCGACAGCGCACTGGCCGAGGTGCGCCGCTTCCTGGAGGACCCTGTCGCCTGGTCCGGCGCCCATGGCGGCATCACCAGTGCCGCGCAGGCGAATCGCGGCGACGAGTAAGCCGCCCCCGCCGCGGCCCCGCGCAGCCGCCTCGTGCCCGCGACGACGTCGCCCACTCGTGCCTGCGACTACCTCGCCGACTCGTGCCCGCGACTACGTCGCCGACTCGTGATTAACCACGAAATCACCGGGCGGGTTGGGACCCCAGACATAGAACGCGTCCGCCGCTGGGTGGTCCGCGCTCTGCCAGTCGTGGTCCACGGGGATGTAGTCGATATCGGCGGAATATTCGCACCAGCTGCCCCACGGGTCGCGCACGTAATGAAAATAATTCGAGCCGAGCACGTGCCGGCCGAGCCCCCAGCCGGCAGCGAAACCCTTGTCGGCCATCTGCATCGCACCGAGCCCGATCTCCTCGATCGAGCCGACATCCCAGCTCAGGTGATGCAGCCCCGCGCCGGCTGAATGCGCGAAGGCAAGCATGTGGTGGTCGCTGCCGTGGACGCCGTGCATGAACGCGATGCCGTCGCCCGAGCGGTCGGACAGACGCAACCCCAGCACGCCCTCGTAGAAGGCGATACCGCGCGGGATATCGGACGAAAACATCAGCGCATGCGCCAGCCGTCGCGGCCGCACCGTCGCCGCGCGCGAGCGGCTGGGTGCCGCGGCGGTGCCGGCGGGGGCGGAGACCATGGTCATCGCCGTCTTGTTGCTGGGCGATGATTTCTCGGCGACGCGGATCTCGATCGCGAGCCCGTCCGGGTCGCGAAACCACATCCCGTTCGAGGCCATGCCCGGCGGCGGGTCGATCTCGGCGATACCGCGCTCGCGCAGGCGCTGGCGGAACCGCGGCATGTCGTCCTCCCAGGCGCCGAAGGACAGGCAGCGTAACTGTTTGCGCGGTCCCTCGGTGAAGCGCGCCCAGCGATGCGGATGGCCCTCGGTGTAGAGAGAGATGCCGTCGCCCTCCTCGCGCGCGTCGAGCCCGAAGGCGCGGTAGAAATCGACCGCCTGCCGCAGGTCCGGCACCGCCACCTGCACCAGGTCCAGCGAATGCACCCCGAGTGCGCCGGGCCGGCGCGTCGCCGCGATATGCCCGCCGATCTGCGTCATGGCCGATCCTCCCGCTTCTTCCGGGTTATCCTAGGTCCTCAGCCGGGATCGTCGTCAACTTTGGCCGCGTGCCGGGCGCGACGATGTGCCGTGTGTCGAGGTCAGATCACTTCCGACAACGCGATCGCCACACGGCAGCCGGCGCCGATCGCGGCGCGGAGCAACGGATAGCCCACGGCCTGCTCGGCGCCCTGGTCGAGCCCGGTGTCGCGATGCTCGATCTCCTCGGCGCGGAATTGTTCGATCGTTTCGCGCAACGGCGCCTCGCCCTCCGGCAGGGCGGCGGCCTGCGCCTGGTAATGCTCGTCGATCGCCTCCTCGACCGCGACAGTACAGGCCATCGCCGCGCGATCGCCCATCGCCGCCGTCGCCGCCCCCAGCACCCAGCCCGCGACATGCCAGAACGGCAGCAGCGCGGTCGGCCGCACATGCCGCTCGCCGATCAGCCGCGCGAATGTATCGAGATGCTGCTGCTCCTGCGCCTGCATGTGTTCGACCAGTGCCACCGTCGCCGGGTCGCTGCGGCGGCGCATCACCGCGAGCTGGCCCTGATAGATCCGTTTGGCCCCGTATTCGCCGGCATGGTCCACCCGGATCATCGCCCCGATCGTGCGGCCACGGTCGCCGGGCAGGGTTGTCATCGGCGCCGCCGCCAGCTGTGGATCAGGAACCAGACCATGCCGACGGTCACGACCAGCGAGTCGAGCAGGTTCATCATCGCCATCGAGATCGGCAGGCCGGGAATGAGATAGGTCGCGTCCTCGCAGGATTTCGACGGCTTGGCCGGCATGCTCGCGAGCCGCTGCGCGATGCTGCCGGCCTGGAAATGCGGCGCCTGACATTCCGGCAGCGGGCTGGGCCAGAGCTTCCACTCGACGCCGACATGCACCGCGCCCGCCACCACGCCGGCGAGCAACACCGGCACCACGAGGCAGGCGAACACCCAGGCGAGTTTCCGCGGCACCGCCAGCCCCACCACGCCGACGGCCGCCGCCGCGCGCCACGGCCAGCGTTCCACGAGGCAGAGTGCGCAGGGTACCAGCCCGCCCCAGCGCTCCGTGGCGATCGCGATGCCCAGCGTTACCAGCGCGACAAGGGCGACGAGGCCAAGCGCCAGGCGCGGGCTCGGCGGGCCCATGGGCAACGACGGGGCAGGGGAGGGCAACAAGGCCGGCGCGGCGGTCATGGGGTTGATATGCGCTGCCCTGTTTCCGCCCGCAAGTTGCCGGCGCGCGATCGCACGGATAGGTTCGCGCCATCGCCAAAAGCCGACGCATCGCAGGGGGAGAACGATATGATCAAGCTTTGGGGCCGCAACACGTCGAGCAACGTGATGAAGGTCATCTGGCTGCTCGAAGAGCTTGGCATCGCCTATGACCGCGTCGATGTCGGCGGCGCCTTTGGCGGCACGGCGACCCCGGAATACCGCGCCATGCAGCCGCTCGGCCTGGTCCCCGCGATCGAGGATGGTGATTTTCACCTGTTCGAGAGCAATTCGATCCTGCGCTACGTCTGCAATGCGCATGCGCCGTCCACACCGCTCTACCCCACGCAGCCGCGGGCCCGCGCCGTCGTCGAATCCTGGATGGATTTCCAGCAGACGGCGATCAACCGACCGATGGGCACGGTTTTTCTTGGCCTCGTGCGCACGCCGGCGGCGCAGCGCGACATGGCGGCGATCACCGCGGCGGCCAAAGACGCCGCGGGCCTCTGGGCGATCCTGGACGGCCGCTTGGCGCGCCACGCCTATATCGCGAGCGACAGCTTCAGCCTCGCCGATATCACGCTCGGCATTTACGCGCATCGCTGGCTGGTGATGGACGTGCCGGGCCGGCCGCGGGCGCCCAATCTCGAGGCCTGGTACCAGCGCCTGCTCGCGCGCCCGGCCTTCGCGAAGCACGTCGCCGTCACGCCGAGCTGAAGCCGGCATGACAAAACGGTAAGTCCGAGGCTCTTACCGCGATTTTGCCCTCTTCCCGGGAATACTCCGAACATCATCTGGAGATGTTTCGGCCATTTCACGAAGGGAGTTTCGGGTATGTCATCGCGCTACAGCTTCGCCGTGCTTATATTTTCCGCGCTGTTCGGCCTGGCCGGCTGCGCTCAGCAACCGGCCACGCCGGGTGGAACGCTCACACCGACCTCGACCATGGTTCGTGCGACGGTCTCCATCCATCATCTTTCCTCCGCGCGGCGTAACGATCATGGCAAGATTTTTCTCATGATCCGTGGCGAGGTGGTCAATGACTCGCGCAACGTGTCCGCGACGGTGCCGCCGCTTGCCGTGCAGTTGCTCGATGACAGCAACAACGTGGTCCAGAAGCTCGACCGCGTGACCCTCAACGCCACGACGCTCACGCCGGGCCAGCGCCTGCCGTTCCGCATCGATCTCAGCGACGTCGCCGGCAACGTCACGCATGTCCGCTTGGCGCCGCGGCGGTAGGAACGTTAGTTCGTCGCGATCAGCGGCAGCGCCACCCAGCGCCGATGCGCCCCGTGCGCGACCAGCACCGCGGCAAACCGCCGCCCGGTGGCGCGCGCCGCCGCCAGGGCCGCCGCCAGCGACTGGGCGTTGCCCACCGCGTGCTGCTGCACCATCAGGATGCGGTCGCCGGGCACGATCCCGGCGCCTGCGGCACCCTGGCCGGGTGCGACCGCCGTAACGCTGGAGCCGCCGGTCGAGGCAACGACGGTCCATCCCGCCGGCACGGGGTGCATGCCCATCATCCGCATCATCGTCGCCATTACCTTCGCCGGGCGATGCGGCACCGGCAGGTTGGCGTGGGGCCAGGTGCCGAGCACCACCCGCATCGCGCGCGGCGCGCCGTCGTGCAGCACTGTCATGGGCATTTGAAAGCCGGGTCCATGCGCCTGCACCACCCGCACCAGTGTGCCGGGGTCGGGGATCGGCGATCCCTGATCGACGCTCTCGATCACGTCGCCCACGGCGATGCCTGCCGTTGCTGCCGGCCCGCCGGGAGCGGTTGAGACCACGATCACGCCGCTGCCAGGCGCGATGCCGAGCGCCTCGGCAAGCTGCGGTGTCAGTCGCTGTGTCGTGGCGCCGAGCGTCCCCGCCCGCACCGCGCCATAGCGGCGCATCATCTCGATCACAAAACGGGCATGGTTGATGGGGATCGCGAAGCCGAGCCCCACCGAGCCGTTGGCGGAGGCGGTTGGCGTTTCGAACGCGCTGTCGATGCCCACGACCTGCCCCTGTTCGTTGAACAGCGGCCCGCCGGAATTACCGTGATTGATGGCGGCATCGGTCTGGATGAAGTTATCGGCGGGCGTGGTGTCGAGATTGCGCCCGAGCGCGCTCACGATGCCCTCGGTCACGGTGCCGCCGAGCCCGAGCGGATTGCCGATCGCGATCACCTTCTGGCCGACGCGCAGGGTAGCGCTGTCGCCGAGTGTCACCGTCGGAAGTTTCACATGCGCATCGATCCGCAGCAGCGCGAGGTCGAGGACGCTCGGCCCCGCCACCGCGACCACATGGGCGGTATAGGTGCGCCCGTCCTGCAGTGTCACGGTGATCAGGGTGGCGCCCAGGATCACGTGCCGGTTGGTGACGATCAGGCCCCTGGGGTCGATGATGAAGCCGGTGCCGAGGCTGGTCTCGACCTTGGCGTTGCGCGCCGCACCCTCGCCCGGGCCATGCATCATCGCCATCATACCGGCCTCGGTGATGGCGGAGATATTGACCACGGTCGGCGACACTCTCGCGATCACCGCGCTGGCGTCCGGCGTCGCGGCCCGCGATCCCGCGGCACCACCCAGCGCCATGGCCGCGACCAATGCCATGGCCATGCCCCGTGTCATTGCCGCTGTGGTTCGCCAAGCGCGCATCGGTGTTCTCCCGTCCTGAGCCAATCTAACACGGGACGGCGCGCCGCGTTACGAACTTCAGCGGGACCATGGTGGTGCGCCTGGTAACAAAACCCCGCTGCCACCGTTTGTCGCGGCAGCAGCGGGGATGATGTCAGGCCAGAGGCGGCGCGGGCGCCGCCCCGCGTAACTTACTTGCAGCCGGCGGCCGAAGCGGTCTTGAGCGAGCCCGAACCTTCGGCCGAGGCGGTCTTGAGCGCGCCAGAACCCTTCGCGGAAGCGGTCTTCAGCGAGCCCGAGCCCTCGGACGACGCGGTCTTGAGCGAACCCGAACCTTCGGCCGAGGCGGTCTTCAGTGCGCCGGACCCCTTCGCGGAGGCGGTCTTCAGCGAGCCCGACCCCTCGGCCGACGCGGTCTTGAGCGCACCGGACCCCTTCGCGGAGGCGGTCTTCAGCGAGCCGGAACCCTCAGACGACGCGGTCTTGAGTGCGCCCGACCCTTTGGCCGAGGCGGTCTTCAGCGAGCCGGAACCCTCGGCGGAGGCGGTCTTCACCATCGGGCATGCCGTCGACGCGGCAAAAACCGGGGTTGCAGCGAACATGCCGATAGCCAGCATGGCCGCGCCGGCCAGATATGTCGTCCTCATCATGGAACTCCTTATGTTGCCTGACTGTTGTGTTACCATGGTCCCATCAAAGGAACCAAGGACTACGCCCTTCGTTACAGCCGCGCGCCAAATGCCGGGTCGACGGCCACGCAAGCCCAGTGCTCGGGATGCGACGTGTCTGGAAACGCGCGGTCCATGACGAGTGTCGGCACCATCTGCCACCGGCCGAGGAGATATGAGCATAGCCGTGATGATTCAAGCACCGTCACGGCCCCTGTCGTCCGTGCAACAGGGACCCTATCCGCCGCGCCCAGGCTATCGGCACGCCGCGCCAGCCATTTTCAGCGAGCCGACGCCCTTTGCCGCCGCCAGCTTCAATGACGCGGCCCCGTCGGACGTCGCCGTCTGCAGTGACCGCACCCCATCGGCCGCGGCCATCTTCAGTGACCGCACGCCATCCGAGGCCGTTTTTTCCGAGGCCTTCATCCCGCTGGCATCGCCCATCTGCAGCGACCGCACCCCGTCGGCCGCGGCGACACGCAGCGCCTGCGCGGCGGCGGCGGCGGCGGTCTGCAGCGACCTGACACCGTCGGCCGCCGCCGTCTGTAACGTTCTCACACCGTCAGCGCTGGCGATGCGAAGCGAGGCCGTGCCGTCGGCGGAGGCAAGACGCAGCGAGCCCGACCCTTCGCTGCCCGCTGCCTTCAGCGAGCGGACGCCATCGGACGACGCCGTCTGCAGGGTACGGATGCCATCGGACGAAGCCATCTGCAGCGACTTCGCCCCGTCGGCGGCGGCGACCTGAAGGGATTGCGCCCCCTCGGTGGCGGCCATCATCAGCGACTGCGCGCCCTCCGCAGCCGCGGTCTTGAGCGCCTGCGACCCGTGTGCGGCGGCCAGTTTCAGCGATGCCGCACCCTCGCTCGCCGCCATCTGCAACGACTGCGCCCCTTCCGTCGCCGCCATCTGCAGCGATCGGGCGCCATCGGATGACGCCGCCTGCAATGATTTCACGCCGTCGGCCTCCGCGAGCTTGAGCGTCCCCACCCCGTCGGCGGCGGCAGCTTTGGACGAGGCCGTCCCGGCGGTCGTGGAAACCGTCCCCGCTGCGCACCCGGCAGCCAGGGCTGCCGGCGGAATGACAAAGCCGAGCGCGATGGCGGCAACGCCGGCGAGATAAAACGATCGTTTCATGGCACCTGATCCCCATGGCTGGCGGCAATTCATCTGCCGCCTCCGGGTTTCACTTGGGTATGATGGCGGATAGATTACCTTGACCCAAATCAACTTTTTCAAAATAAATTCCGGCTGATCTCAAGTCATCCGAATACCATGACATCGCGCGTTGAGCATGGACATTGTGCGCGGAATGGAACGCTTTACCGATAGCCGAACATTGGCACGGATTTCCAGGTGAGCGTGCCATCCGCGGACTGCACCAGCAGCGGCATGTAACTCTCGCCCACCTGGCGTGCCGCGGCGAACGCGGCCTCGAGTTCGGCCGGCGTGTTCACCACGACATCGCCCGCCTGCAGCACGATGTTGCCGACCTTCGCCCCCAGTTCCGCACCGGCGCCGTCCGGCATGACGGCGGTCACCAGCACGCCGCGCTGATGCGGGTTCAGGCGCAGCGCCAGCCGTACATCCGGTGTGATTGCAGCGACGGTGACGCCGAGGTCGATCGGCTGAAGCTGCCGCCTGGCCTCCGGCGGCGGGATATAGGCGAGGTCACCCGGCATGTTCTGGATCGTCAGATCCGTGTGCTGCTTCGCGCGGTCGCGAATGAACGTCATGCGCACGACATCGCCCGCCTTCTGCAGGCCCGCCATGCGCAGCAGGGCCGGCGGATCGGCGAGCGGAGCGCCATTGAACGCGGTGACGACATCGCCCGGGCGCAACCCCGCCTGTGCCGCCGGACCTCCGGGATCGATGGCGGTGATCAGCGCGCCCTCCACCCGCGGCAGGCCGAAGGCGCGCGCCAGCCAGCCATTGACCGGTTGCGCGGTGATGCCGGTCCAGCCCACCGTCAGCTTGTGGCGGGTCAGCAGCTGGCCGAGCAAAAAGGCGACGTCGCCGCTTGGCATCGCGAAACCCAGCCCGACCGAGCCGCCGGCGGCACCGCTCGGCACGTAGAGGGCCGTGTTCATGCCGATCACGTGGCCCTTCAGGTTGACCAGCACGCCGCCGGAGTTGCCCTCGTTGATCGCCGCATCGGTCTGCAGAAAATGATCCACCTGGGAGCTGCCGATATTGCGGTCGGTGGCGCTGATGATGCCCATGCTGACGGACTCGCCGAGGCCCAGCGGATTGCCGATCGCCATCACCGGCTCGCCGATGCTGGGCGCGGCACCCGTGCTCCAGACGATCTGCGGCAGGGGATGATCCGAGTGGATCTTGAGCAGCGCCATGTCGACGCCGTTGACCTCACCCACCACGCGCGCGATGTGCTCGGTGCCGTCGTGCAGTTTCACGATCAGGCGGGCGCTGCCGATGACCACGTGCCGGTTCGTGGCGATGTAGCCGCGCGGGTCGATGATGAAGCCGCTGCCGAAACTGCGCCTGCCCTTCGGCAGGATCGTCAGACCGCCCTGCACCTCGCCGGGCAGTGCATGCCCGGCCGAGATGTTGGTGATGTTGACCACGCTCGGCAGCAGCTTTGCCACCACGGCGGCGACATCCGTGCCGACTGGCGGCGCGCCGGCCACGGCACGGCCGCGAGCCAGCGGCAGCGCCAGCAGCAGCGCGCCCGACAACAGCGCTGCCATCCCGATCCGTCGGATCATCCAGTTTCTCCCCGTCCGCCGCTGCTAGGTTGCCCGGCATCAACAAGACAACGCCGGCCGCGTTGCTTCAAGCGTGCTCGCCGCCGCAGGAGGTTTCCAGCCAGGCCCGCACCGCCGCGGGCGTGCCGAAGACGTCCGCGACCAGCAGCCCGGCGCCCCCCAGCGCCTGCGCCGCGGCGATCCCATCCTGATCGGTGACGTCGTCGCCGACAAAGATGGGCACGCGCCCCGCGAAGGGCTGCGATGCCATCAGCGCCCGAACGGCGCCGCCCTTGTTCACGCCGGTGGGTCGCACCTCCCAGGTCATGCTGCCCTCCAGCAGGGCGAAGCCGGGGCAGGATCGCACCATTGCCACCGCCACCTCGCGGAGCGCGGCCATGGCCGCCGGCGCCTGCCGATAATGCAGCGCCACGCCATGCGCCTTTCGTTCGACGAGTGCGCCTGAGAAGCCCGCCGCCAAGCTCTCGGCGCGCGCCAGCGCCGAGGCCGGCAGCACAGGCAGGGCGCTGCGCTCGATCGGCTGGCCGAGGCCCCTGCGGATCGCCGCCCCATGCTCGCCCGCGACGGCGAAGGGCGCGTCGCCGAGCAGCGCGTCCACCGCCTCGATCGGCCGGCCGGTGACGATTGCCACCGCATCCGCGTGGCGCGCGCGCAGCCGGCGCAGCAGCGGCGGCAGGGCGTGTGGCACCACCACCGCGTCCGGCGTCGCGGCAAGATCGATCAAGGTGCCGTCGAGGTCGAGCAGCAGGGCCGGATGGCCGATCGCCCGCCCATCCGGCAGGGTCAGGCCGGTGGCGCCGGCGCCTGCCACGCGATCATGCGGGGCCGCCATCAGGTGCTGGCCATCAGGGGCGTGCCATCACGGCGTGCATGCCACCAGCCGCACATCATAGTTGGGGTTGTCGAAGCTGGAGACGGCGGGTTCCTGCGCCAGCAGCCAGCCGGAAAACCCTTTGTGACCGGGATGTGCGTCGGTGATATCGACCCAGGCCGTGGCGTCCGCGCGCATGGTGGGCGGTCGTGCGTAGCAGCCCTTGGTGATGATGGTCAGGCTCTCGAACCGCAGGGCCGCGCCCACCGCGCCGGTGAGTTGCCGTGAGCGCCCGGTGATCGTGTCGAGCACGTCGAGCCGTACCTGGCCCATCGGCAGCCAGGCCGGCCCATGAGCGGGCGGCGTGAACTGCGGCGGCAGCTTCGGTTGTGGCGGCGTCACCGGTGCCGGCGTCACCGTCCCGGCGCTGCCGGTCCCAGGGGTGCCGGTCCCAGGGGTGCCGGTCCCAGGGGTGGCGGTCCCAGGGGTGGCGGTCCCAGGGGTGCCGTTGGCTGAGGTGCCGCTCGCAGGGGGCGCCGTCCCGGGTGTGGCCGGCTGGGTGCCCGGTGCGGAAATGGGGGGCGGCGCCGCACCGAGGGGTGACGCCGAGACGGGCGCGATCGCGGCCGCGGTCGGCGGCGTTGCCGTCGGCGGTGTTGCGGTCGTGGCGGGTTGCGGCGCGGCTGCCGACGGTGTGGCGGCCGACGGCGTGGCTGCGGGAGATGCGGCCTGCTGTGCCGTCTGGGCGGGCGGCACCCGTTTTGGCGTGGCCGGGGCTGGCGCGACGGCCGCGGGAGTGACTGGCGCGAACGTTCCGAGCACGGAACCCGAGCCCGTCGCCGGCCCAGCCTGCTGTCCAGGGGCCGGCTGTCCAGGGACCGGCTGGCCGGGGGTTTGCTGGGCGAGGCTCGGTCGGGCCAACATGGGTGCCAGTGCCGCCACGGCAAGCAGCGTCGCCGCCATCAGGGCTGGTTTCACGACCAGCCCTGGGTCTTGAGCGGGGCCGACCTGGCTGCGCGCATGATCATTTCGGTGTCAGAATCTTCTGCTGCACCGCCTTGGTCAGGTCGGAGACATTGAAGATGAACTTGCCGAGCAGTTCCTCGAGGCTGACCGCCGATTGCGTGATCGTTACGGTTCCGCCGGGGGGAATCGTCGCGTTCGAGCCTCCTGGAACCACGGAAAGCACGCTGCCGCCGAGCAGCCCCGCCGTCGTGACCTGCGCGGAGCTGTCCTTCGGCAGTTTGATGTCGTTCTGCATCGAGAACGTCACGATCGCCTGGAAGGTCTGCGGGTCTATCCTCTCGTTGATAACGCGCCCGACCTTCACGCCGGCGAGGCGCACATCGGCTCCGATCGACAGCCCATCGATGCGGTCGAAGCGCGCATTGAGCAGGTAGCCGTTGGCGCTCGCCCGTCCGGTCCCCGCGATGGCATAGATCAGGAACCCGGCGGCGATGGCGATCACCACCGCCCCCGTCAGCAACTCCGCGACGCTGCGCCTTGTGCCGCTCATGCTGATCTCATCGCTGGTTCGTGGCCTCTAGGATTACGGCGCCCAGGCTTCGTAATCGCCGGTCGCAGCCTGCCGCCGGCCACCCTCATAGTCATGTCCGGCGGGACGATAGGCGCCGGGCGTGCCGGTGGCGTTCGGCTGATGCGGCGCCTGCCACGGACGCTTCGGTCCGGTGAGCGGCGCGTCCACCGTGTGGTGCAGCCAGGCATGCCATTCGGGCGGCACCGCGGATGCCTCCGGGGCGCCGGCATAGACCACCCAGCGGCGGGTCCGCGGGCTGCGCGGCTTGCGCTCCTCGAAATAGCGGTTGCCGGTCTCGTCCTGGCCGACCTCGCGCCCGTGCAACCAGGTGAAAATCCTTGTGCCGATGTTCATGGCCCCGATATAGGCCGCGCGCGCACGCCGGTCCATCGTCACTCGGGACACGACTCTATCCACAGGATTTTGCGGTCCCGTGCCGATTCGACCCCCAAATGGGGTTTCTCGTGCCCGACCGCTCGGCTAGGCTCCTTGCATGCGCAAGCCCGGCCGTCCGCACGCCAAGACACCCTACCCCAAGCCCTGGCACGGCACCCGCCTCGCGACGGTGGAGGCGGCGGCCGACCCGGATGCGCCGCCCCGACAGGTGACGCTGCCCGCCGCCTGGGGGGAAAGCGCCGCTGCGTCGCTGCTGGTGCTGGTCGGCGGCGACGGCCCCGCCGACCTGGTCCGCGCCGCCACCGGCCTGCTGCGCCCGGTGGAGGCGGCGGACCCGGCG
>JAJXXT010000071.1 GCA_021780935.1 Pseudomonadota bacterium | reverse complement strand
GCCGCCCTCATCGCCGACATCCGCGCCTGCGCCCCCGGCGTGCTGCTGATGGTCGACCAGGAGGGCGGGCGTGTCGCCCGCCTGCGCCCGCCGCACTGGCCCGCCCGCCCCGCCGCCGCGACCCTGGCGACCCTGGAAGCGGCGAGGGCAGGGGGCAACGCCATCGGCCAGGACGCCGCCTCGGCCGGCTTCGACATCGTCGCCGCCCCGGTGCTGGACCGCGCGCTGCCCGGCGCCAGCGACGTCGTCGGCGACCGCGCCTTTCCCGGCGACGCGCGGGCCGTCGCCCGCCTCGGCGGCGCCTTTGCCGCCGGGCTGCGCGATGCCGGCATCATCCCGGTGGCCAAGCATGTCCCCGGCCATGGCCGCGCCCGCGTGGACAGCCACGCCGCCCTGCCGGTGGTGCAGGGCGAGGACCCCGAGGATCTGCTGCCTTTCGCCGAAAACCGCGCCCTGCCGTGGATGATGACGGCGCATGTCCTGTTCTCCGCCTGGGACCGCGAGCGGCCGGCGACGCTCTCGCCGTTCATCCTGCGGGAGATCGTGCGCCGGCGGATCGGCTTCGCCGGCGTGCTGGTCTCCGACGACCTCGCCATGGGCGCGCTCGCCGGTCTGCACGGTCTCGCCGCCCCG
This sequence comes from Pseudomonadota bacterium, assembly GCA_021780935.1. The sequence goes on along the minus strand of JAJXXT010000071.1, from coordinate 158,341 downwards.
GCCGACCGCGCGCGGGCCTGCCTCGATGCCGGCTGCGACCTCGCGATGTGGTGCCCGGGCGATGCCGCGACCGCCGAGGTGCTGCGCGCCGTCCCGCCGCTTACGCCGGCGGCCGCGGTCCGTCTTGCCCAAAGCCTCTCAACCCGGGCCTGATCCCAGCGGGGCCTGATCCAAGCTTAGGCCTCGTCCCAGCTTGGGCCTGATCCCAGCGGGACCTGGTGCCGACCGGGGCCCGATCGCCGGCGGGGCTGGCGACGGATGGTCGCAAGCCGGTGGGGCTCGCGCCGTCCCCGCTTTTGAGGCTAGACCCCGCCGGCCCCGCCCTGTAACCGCCGGGGCCTGACCCTGGAGCCGCCTTGACCGACATCATTCTCACCCTGCTGGCCGCGGTGCTGGCGATCACCCTGCACGAGGCGGCGCATGGCTACGCCGCACTGGCGCTCGGCGACGACACCGCCAAGCGCGCCGGGCGGTTGTCGCTCAATCCGCTGGTCCATGTGGACCGGGTCGGCACCATCCTGCTGCCGGGCATTCTGCTCATCGGCCAGCTCCTGACGCTGCACCGCGTCGCGTTCATGTTCGGATGGGCAAAGCCGGTGCCGGTCGGGGCCTGGCGCTTTGCCAACCCGCGTCGCGGCATGATGTGGGTGGCGATGGCTGGCCCGGCGATGAACTTCCTGCTGGCGTGGATCGGCGGTCTCGCCTTTCACCTGCTGGCGGCCATGCCGGCCGGGCTGCACGTCTATGGCGTGGATTTCCTGAGCGCCTTCATCATCACCAACCTGGTGCTGGGCCTGTTCAACCTGATCCCGATCCCGCCGCTCGATGGCGGGCGGATCGCGGTCGGTCTGCTGCCGGAGGCCGCGGCCCAGGTCTGGGCGCGGGCGGAGCGCTACGGCATCCTGGTGGTGCTGCTGGTGGTGTTTCTGCTGCCGGAGCTGGGCCGGCAGTTCGGCTTCGCCTTCAACCCGGTCGGTGCAGCGCTGGACCGCGTGCTGCCGGCCGCCTTGCGGGTGGTGCTAATCCTCTCGGGCAACCATCCGTGACCATGTCGGCCACCACCGTCCGCGATGTGCCCGAAGCCCGCGCGGCTGAAGCCGGTGCGCCCGCCGCGGTGGTGGCAGATGCTGGGGTGGCCGATGCTGGGGTGGCCTCGGCCGAGACCTCCGTCGATTCGCTGGTAATTCGTCTCGAAGGCTTCGAGGGGCCGCTCGACCTGCTGCTGGAACTCGCCCGGGCGCAGAAGCTGGATCTCGCCCGCGTCTCCATCCTCGGCCTGGTCGAGCAGTATCTCGCGGTGATCGAGGGCGCGCGGCGCATCCGCCTCGAACTCGCCGCCGACTGGCTGGTGATGGCGGCCTGGCTCACCTGGCTGAAATCCCGCCTGCTGCTGCCCAAGGGCGACGAGGCGGCCGATGAGGGGGCGCTTGCCGCCGACGTGCTCGCCGCCCGCCTCGCGGAGCTTGCCCGCATGCGCGCCGCCGCCGCCTGGCTCGGCACCCGCCCGCAGCTCGGCCGCGACGTGTTCGCCCGCGGCGCCCCGGAATCGCTGACCGAGATCGACCGCTCGCGGCTCGCACTCGACGTACCGGGGCTGCTGCGCGCCTATCTCGCCGCGATCCGCCGCGCCGCCGGGCAGGCACGCTGGAAACCCTCGCCGCTCACGGTCTGGACGGTCAGGGACGCGCTCGACCGGCTCGCGAAGCTGGTCGGCAGCCTGCCGGACTGGTCGAGCCTCGAGGCGTTTCTGCCGCTGGAGCTGGCCTCGCCCGCCGAGCGGAAGGCGGCCCTGGCGAGCACGCTGGTGGCGGGGCTGGAGATGGCGCGCGGCGGCCTGGTGCGGCTGCGCCAGAGCGCCGCCTTCGCGCCGATCATGGTGCGCGCCGCGAGGGAGGGAGAGGAAGACCGCGTGGAGGAGCAGGATGGCTGAGCATTCCCCGCCGGACAACGCGGCGCCCGAGGCCCCGGTACCCGAGACGCCGGTATCCGAGACTCCGGTCCCTGAGATCCCGGCACTCGAAACGCCCGTGCCAGAAGCTCCATTGCCGGAAACTCCATTGCCAGGAGCCCCGTTGCCAGAAGCCCCGTTGCAGGCCGAGGTCACCCCGGAACAGCTCCGCCTCGCCGAGGCGCTGATCTTCGCCGCCAGCGAGCCGGTACCGCCGCGCGCGCTGGTGCAGGCGCTGCCCGATGGCGCGGACGCCGACGCGGTGCTGGCGGCGCTGGCGGCCTCCTATGCCGGGCGTGGCGTGGAGCTGACCCGGGCCGCCGGCGGCTGGCAGTTCCGCACCGCCCCCGACCTCGCCCCGGCGCTCACCCGGGTCATTCCGCAGCCGCGCCGCCTGCCGCGCGCGGCGATGGAGACGCTGGCCATCATTGCCTATCACCAGCCGGTGACGCGCGCCGAGATCGAGGAAATCCGTGGCGCCGCCGTCTCCCAATCGACGCTCGACGCGCTGCTGGAGACGAGCCTGGTCGGGCCGCGCGGCCGTCGTGAAACGCCGGGCCGTCCGGCGCTGTGGGGCACGACGGCCAGTTTTCTCGCGCAATTCCAGCTTCAGAGCCTGCGCGACCTGCCGCGTCGCGAGGACCTGCTGGTCGAAACCCCGAACCAGACGACCGCGCCGGCGGCAACCGCCGAAAGCCAGGCCGCTGAGACCGAGAGCACTGAGGCCGAGGGCAGCGAAACCGCGGGCATCGAAACCCGGGAGGGGGAGCCGCCTTCATGACGTCTTTGCAACGGCGGTTTTCCTTCTCCGCCTTCACCTGCTAGCAGGCGCCTCATGTTCGGTCTTGCCTGGTCCGAGATTCTTCTCATCGGGGGGGTGGCGCTCATCGCCATCGGCCCCAAGGATCTGCCCGTCGCCATCAAGGCGGTGACGGGCCTGGTCAAACAGGCGCGCCGCCTCGCCGCCGAGTTCCAGACCCATGTCGATGAGCTGGTGCGCGAGGCCGATCTCGGCTCCGTCCGCGAAACCATCAACGAGCTGCGCAATTTCGACATCACCTCCACGGTGGAAAAGACCGTGGACCCCGATGGCAGCCTCAAAAGCGCGTTTTCCGGCGACTTCGCCGACGGTGGCACCGCCGATACCGCTTCGGTGCCGGTAGCCGCCGAGGCGCTCGGGGAGGTCGCGAAGCCGCCGCAGATCGAGGGCGTGCCGCCGTTCATTCCGCCCGAGATCGCGAGCGCGCCGAAGCCGCCGGCCTTCATCCCCCCCGGCATCCTGCTGCCGGGCTAGAACCGAAACCGAGACAAGCGCGTGTCCGAAGCCGAGACCCACGACCCGATCGACGACAAGCCGATGCCGCTGCTCGAGCATCTGGTCGAGCTGCGCCGGCGCCTGCTGTGGTCGGCGGCGGCCTTCATGATCGCGTTCTTCATCTGCTACTACTACTCGGCCGCGATCTACGCCTTTCTCGCCCGCCCGCTCGCCGAGGTGCTGAAGGGCCAGCCCAACACCCAGCTCATCTTCACCCAGCTCTACGAGGCCTTCTTCACCTACCTGAAGGTCGCGATGTTCGGCGCGCTGTTCATCTCCTTCCCGGTGCTGGCGACCCAGCTGTGGTTGTTCGTCGCCCCTGGCCTCTACCGCAGCGAGAAGCGGGCGATGCTGCCGTTTCTTGTCGCGACCCCGATCCTGTTCCTGATGGGCGCCTCGCTCGCCTATTACTTCGTCTTCCCCTACGCGTGGCGCTTCTTTCTCTCGTTCCAGTCGCCCACCGGCGGCGGCGGTCTGCCGATCGTCGCGATGCCGCGCGTCTCGGAATATCTCGCGCTCGTGATGAAGCTGATCCTGGCCTTCGGGGTGGCGTTCGAAATGCCGGTCGGCCTGTCGCTGCTGGCCAAGGTCGGCATCATCACCTCGGTGCAGCTCAAGAGCTATCGGCGCTACGCCTATGTCGGCATGTTCGTCATCGCTGCCGTGCTGGCGCCGCCCGACATCTTCACCCAGACCGGGCTCGCGGTGCCGCTGATCCTGCTCTACGAGGGCTCGATCATCGCGGCGCGCTTCGTCGAACCCAAGCGTGACAAGACCGACGACGACGCATAAAGCCTTCCGCCATGCATGACATTCGCGCCATCCGCGAGCAGCCGGAAGCCTTCGACGCCGCCATGGCACGCCGCTTCCTGCCACCCCAGGCCCAGGCGATCCTGGCGCACGACACGGCCCGCCGCACGGCGCAGACCGGCCTGCAGGAGCTGCAGGCCGCCCGCAACACGCTGGCGAAGCGCATCGGCGAGGCCAAGCGGACCGGCCAGGACAGTGCTGCATTGGAGGCCGAGGGCGCGGCGCTGCGCACCCAGATCGAGGCGCTGGAGCGGGACGCCGCCACCGCCGAGAGCGCGATGACCCGCATCCTCGAGGCGCTGCCCGCGATCCTCGACCGGGAGGTGCCGGACGGCGCGGACGAGACCGCCAACGTGGTCTGGAAGGTCGGCCGCGCGCCGGCGCCCGCCAACATCACGCCACGGGAACATTTCGAGCTCGGCGAGGCGATGGGGCAGATGGATTTCGCCCTCGCCGCCAAAATCGCCGGTGCCCGCTTCACCGTGCTGCGCCGCGGCCTCGCCCGGCTGGAGCGCGCCCTCGGCCAGTTCATGCTCGACACCCACACCACCGAGCATGGCTATGAGGAAACCTCGGTGCCGTTGCTGGTCAACGATGCCACCGTCTACGGCACCGGCCAGTTGCCGAAATTCGCCGAGGATCTGTTCCGCACCACGGACGGGCGCTGGCTGATCCCCACCGCCGAGGTGCCGCTGACCAATCTCGTCGCCGGCGAGATCGTGGCGGAGGCGAAGCTTCCCATCCGCCTCACCGCGCTCACGCCGTGTTTTCGCAGCGAGGCGGGCTCCGCCGGGCGCGACACCCGCGGCATGCTGCGCCAGCACCAGTTCACCAAGGTCGAACTGGTATCGATCGCGCATCCGGACCATTCCGCCGCCGAGCACGAGCGCATGACCGCCTGCGCCGAGGCGATCCTGGAGAGGCTGGAGTTGCCGTGGCGGCGGGTGATCCTCTCGGCGGGCGACACCGGCTTCGGCTCGGCGCGCACGCATGACCTCGAGGTCTGGCTGCCGGGGCAGAACGCGTGGCGGGAGATTTCCTCCTGCTCGAACATGCGCGACTTCCAGGCGCGGCGGATGGGCGCGCGCTTCCGGGCCGCGGACGGGAAGATGGGCGGTTTCGTGCATACGCTCAACGGCTCCGGCGTCGCGGTCGGCCGGGCGCTGATCGCGGTGATGGAAAACCACCAGCGCGCCGACGGCAGCATCGGCATTCCCGCCGCCCTGCGCCCCTGGCTCGGCGGCATCGACCATATTTCCTAAGGAAACCACGATGAAATTCGCCGCGATCGGCCTCGACCACCGCCACATCTTCGATCTCACGGAAAATCTTCTGAAGGCGGGGGCGGAGTGCGCCGGCTACTGCCCCGAGACGTCCGACCCCGGCGTGGTCGAGGGGTTCGCCAAGCGTTTCCCGCAGATCCCGCCCAGGCCGCGCGCGGCGCTGCTCGACGACAAATCCGTCGCCTTCGTCGCCAGTGCCGCGATTCCCGCCGACCGCGCCGGGCTCGCCATCACCGCGATGCGCGCGGGCAAGGACGTGATGAGCGACAAGCCCGGGGTGACCACGCTCGACGACCTCGAAGCGCTCGAGGATTGCGTGCGCGAAACGAAGCGCATCTGGCACACCTGCTTCACCGAGCGCTTTCTTACGCCCAGCACCTACGAGGCGCTGGCGCTGGTGCGCGCCGGCGCGATCGGGCGCGTCGTGCAGACCATCGGGCTTGGCCCGCACCGGCTGAACGCGTCGATCCGCCCCGGCTGGTTCTGGGAGCGGGCGCGCTATGGCGGAATCCTCGGCGACATCGCCTCGCATCAGATCGACCAGTTCATCGCCTTCACCGGCGTGCGCGAGCCGCGCATCGAGCTGGCGCATATCGGCAGCTTCGGCGGCCGGCCCGATTCGCGGCCCGGGTTCCAGGATTTCGGCGAGATCGTGCTCGGCAGCGAGGGGCCGCGCGGCTATGTGCGTGTGGACTGGTTCACGCCGGACGGGCTGCCGACCTGGGGTGACGGGCGCATCATGGTGCTCGGCACCGAGGGCACGATCGAGCTGCGCAAATACGTCGATGTCGCGGGCAGGGCGGGCACCGACCATCTGTTCCTGGTGGACAAGGCCGGTACCCGTCACATCCCCTGCGAGGGCAAGGTGCTGCCGTATTTCGGGGCGTTCCTGAATGATGTGCGCGACCGCACCGAAACCTCGATGGCGCAGGCGCATGTGTTTATCGTCTCGCGCCTGACCATCGCCGCCCAGCTCAAGGCCGAGGGGGCGGCCTGAGCCGAAACGGTCGGGCCGTGGCTCACCGCTCGCGCGCCAGCACGCGGTCCACCATGGCGCCGGCGAGGCCGGTGTAGTTCGCGGGGTCGAGCATCGCCGCCAGCGTCGCGCGATCGGCGTGCGGGCTGATGCGCGGATGTTGCGCCAGCAGATCGAGAAACGAGCCGCGGCCCGCCACCACCTCGCGGCAGATGTCATAGACGAGATCATGCGCGAGCTGGCGCCCGAGCATGGGGCCGAGGCCCATCATCACCGCCTCCGACACGATCAGGCCCTTCGTCAGGTCGAGATTGGCGCGCATCCGCTGGGCATCCACGCTCAGCCCCTCGACCAGCGCGCGCGTCTGCGCCAGGCAGCCGGCGCTGAGCAGAAAAATCTCCGGCACCACGATCCATTCGATCTCCCACGGCCCGGTGCTGCGCTCATGGTCCTCGACCATCGCCTCCAGCAGCGAGGCCACGTTCTGCCGCACGACCGCGGCGGTGGAGTGGATGTAGAGCGAGGCGATGGGGTTGCGCTTCTGCGGCATGGTCGAGGAGGAGCCGCGCCCGGCATGGAACGGCTCGAACACCTCCTCCACCTCGGTCTGCATCATCAGCTTCACGTCCACGCTGATCTTGCCGCACGGCCCCGTCACCAGGCCGAGGAAGCAGCCGACCTCCGCGATGCGGTCGCGCACCGTGTGCCAGGCGATCTCCGGCACGCCGAGGCCGAGCTCGGCCATCAGCGCCTCCTGCACCGCGAAGCCCTGCCCGCCGAGGGAGGCGAGCGTGCCGGTGGCACCGCCGAACTCGCCCACCAGCACCCGGGGGCGCAGCTCGGCGAGGCGCTGCAGATGCCGCCGGAAACCGGCCAGCAGCACCGCGCATTTATAGCCGAAGGTGACGGGGGTCGCCTGCTGGAGGTTGCTGCGCCCGGCCATCACGGTGTCGCGATGCTCGCGCGCGTGCCGCGCCAGCGCCGCGCAGATCGCCTCCAGCTCCGCCTCGACGAGGTCGAGCCCGGGGCGGATCTGCATCACCGTCGCGGTGTCGGTGATGTCCTGGGTGGTCGCCCCCCAGTGGCACCACTCACCGAGCCCGCCCGGTACTTTCGCCACCAGTTGCTGCACCACCGGCAGCACCGGATAACCGATCCGTTCGGTCTCGCGCTTGAGCAATTCCATGTCGAACTCGGCCGCGTTGCAGTATTTCTGGATCGCCTCGCCGGCCTCGGCGGGAATGATTCCAAGCCGTGCCTGCACCCGCGCCAGTGCGGCCTCGATGGTGAGATAGGCTTGCACCCTGGCCTCGTCGCAGAACGCGGCGCGCATCGCAGGCGTCGAGAAAATATCGCGGAAAACCTTGCTGTCCGGCGTCGATGCCATCATGCGTTCACCCCCTCCGTCGCGTCGGCGCCGGAGCGGAATTGCCCCGGTCCAGATCGCCGCCCCATATCGGCTTTGCCGATTTTTTAGGCACCGCCTGCGGCGGCGGCAATGCTGCCACGAATCGTATGCAGCGTCCGGCGAGCCATGTTATGCTGCATTGCGTGATACCGGTTTTGGCCGCCGTCTGGGCGGGCCGGGAAACGATGGCGGGTGCGCCCGCCGACGACGATCAAGCCCAATGGCATCAAGCCGTAACAACAAAAGGATTCCGGCCGTGGCTACCGAAAAATCGCAAAACGTGCAGGACGTGTTCCTGAACCACGTGCGCAAGAGCAAGACCCCTGTTACCGTGTTCCTGGTCAACGGCGTGAAATTACAGGGCATTATCACCTGGTTCGATAATTTTTCCATGCTGCTGCGCCGCGACGGGCATACCCAGCTCGTCTACAAGCACGCCATCAGCACGGTGATGCCGGGCGCGCCGATCCAGCTCTTCGAGGGCCCGAAGGAGGGTGCGGCCGAGCGTCCGGCCTCCGCCAGCACCCTGACCATCCCACAGCGGGAGTCGATTCCTGCCGAAGCCTGAAAGCGGCGAAGACCGCAACGTCCAAGACGGCCGCGACAGGCAGGGTGGGCACGAGACCGCGGCCGGGCCGACCCGCGCCGCCGTCATCTTGCCCTGGGAACGGACCCGGAAGGCCGGCGATACGGTGCGGGACACTGACCCCGATGGCGGTCTCGACGCATCGCGCGCCGCTTCGGCACGCCTTGCCGAGGCGGTGGGGCTCGCCGGCGCCATCGGCCTCGTGGTGGTCCATTCCGCGGTGAAGCCGCTGCGCCAGCGCCGACCTTCCACCCTGCTCGGCGAGGGGCAGGTCGCGGCCCAGCGCGAGGTGATCGCGCGCGAGGAAGTCACCGTCGCGGTGGTGGACGCGCAGCTCTCCCCGGTGCAGCAGCGCAACCTCGAACGCGCCTGGGACTGCAAGGTCATCGACCGCACCGGCCTGATCCTCGACATCTTCGGCGACCGCGCGGTGACGCGGGAGGGCACGCTGCAGGTCGAGCTGGCGCATCTCGACTACCAGCGCTCCCGCCTGGTCCGCTCCTGGACTCATCTCGAGCGTCAGCGCGGTGGCTTCGGCTTCCTCGGCGGGCCGGGCGAGACTCAGATCGAGGCGGATCGCCGGCTGATCGGCGAGCGCATCGTCAAGCTCAAGCGCGAGCTCGAACAGGTTCGCCGCACCCGCGCCCTGCACCGTGGGGCGCGCGAGCGGGTACCGTTTCCGGTGGTCGCCCTGGTCGGCTACACCAACGCCGGCAAATCCACGCTGTTCAATGCCATGACCGGCGCCGCGGTCGTCGCCCGCGACCAGCTCTTCGCCACCCTCGATCCCACCATGCGCGGTATCGTCCTGCCATCCGGCAGGCGGGCGATCCTTTCGGACACGGTCGGCTTCATCAGCGAGCTGCCGACCGAACTCGTCGCGGCCTTCCGCGCGACACTGGAGGAGGTGGCGAGTGCCGACGTGATCCTGCACGTGCGCGACGCAGCCCACCCGGACAGTGCCGCCCAGCGCGCCGACGTGCTCGCGGTGCTGGCCGGCATGGTCGCCGACGGCATGCTCGACGAGGACTGGCCCAGCCGCACCATTGAGGTGCTGAACAAGGCCGACCTGCTCGGCGGGCCGGAGCAGGTCGCCGCCCGCCCGGGCGCCATCGCGGTCTCGGCGCTCACCGGCGCCGGGCTCGACGTTCTGGCCGCCGCCATCGACCTGCGCGTCGCCGCGGGCATGCAGCTCACCGACTTCACGCTGGCCGCCGAGGATGGCGCGCGACTGGCCTGGCTCTACCGCCATGGCGAGGTGGTGGAGCGGCATGACGACGAGGACGGGGTGCGCCTGCGCGTGCGCCTCGCGCCCGCCGACCGCGCCCGGTTCGAGCGCGCCCCCTTTGATCGCGCGCCATAAGGTGGCACAGCCCGTGCCGATGACCCCGAGCCCAATCACCCGCCGCACCCTGCTCGACCTCGGCACCATTCTGGCCGAGGCCGCCGCGGCCGAGATCATGCCGCGCTTCCGCCATCTCGCCGCCGGCGAGATCCGCGCCAAATCCGGCCCGATGGACCTGGTGACGGCGGCCGACGAAGCGGCTGAACGCCGCATTGCCGCGGGCCTCGCGCGCCTGCTGCCCGGCGCCTTCATCCTCGGCGAGGAGGCGGCCGAGCGCGATCCCGCGATGCTCGCCCGCGCCACCGCCGCCGAGGTCACTGTTACCGTCGATCCCGTGGATGGCACCTGGAACTTCGCCAGCGGCCTGCCGCTGTTCGCCTGCATGGCCGCGATCGTGGTGCGGGGCGAGATCGCGGCCGCCGCGATCCACGACCCCGTCGGGCGCGACACCGCCTTCGCGCTGCGCGGCGAGGGCGCGTGGATCGAGGCCGAGGGAGGCACGCAGGACCTGCACGTCGCCGCCCCGGCGCCGGTCGCGCGCATGTCCGGTGCCGCGAGCTGGCGCATGCTGGCCGAGCCGCAGCGCAGCCGCGTCGCGCGCCGGCTGGACCGCGTCGCCGCGAGCTTCGTCTATCGCTGCGCCGGGCATGAATACCGCCTCGCCGCTGGCGGCCACTGCCATTACCTGCTGTTCAGCAAGCTGATGCCGTGGGACCATGCGCCCGGCGTGCTGCTGCACCGCGAGGCCGGCGGCTTCTCCGCACGGCTCGACAACCGGCCCTACGGGCTCGGCGAGACCAGCGGTGGGCTGCTCTGCACGCCGGACGAGGCATCCTTCCACGCGCTGCGCGAGGCGCTGGTGGGAGAGGACGGATGAGCACGCTGGCGCCGCAATTCGCGGGCATCATCACCGTCGAGCCCGTCAGCCGCGACCTCGGCGGGTTCTCGGTCCGTCGCGTCCTGCCATCGGCGAAGCGGCGCACCGTCGGGCCGTTCGTGTTTCTCGACCATATGGGTCCGGCGACGATGCCGGCCGGCGAGGGGATGGATGTCCGCCCGCACCCGCATATCGGGCTCGCGACGCTGACCTATCTCGTCGAGGGCCGCATCCGCCACCGCGACACGCTGGGCTCGGTGCAGGACATCGAGCCAGGTGCCGTCAACTGGATGACCGCCGGGCGCGGCATCGCGCATTCCGAGCGCACCGCCGAGGCCGACCGGATCGGCCCGCACGCCGTCCACGGCATGCAGAGCTGGATCGCGCTGCCGGCGGCGCGGGAGGAGACCGAGCCGTTCTTCGCGCATCATGACGCGACCGACCTGCCCCGTGCCGAGGATCGCGGCGCCAGCATCCGCCTCATCGCGGGGCGCGCCTTTGGCCTGGTCTCGCCGGTGGTGACCTTCTCCGAGACGCTGCAGGCCGATCTGCGCCTCGCCCTCGGCGCTCGCCTCGCACTGCCGCGCGAGCAGCCGGAGCGCGCGCTCTACATCCTCGATGGCGCGCTCACCATCGGGGCCGAGGCCTTCGCCGCGCACCGCATGCTGGTCTTCGCGCCTGGTGACGAGATCGTGATCGAGGCCACCGCGCCCACGCGTGCCCTGCTGCTCGGCGGCGAACCACTCGACGGGCCGCGCCATCTCTGGTGGAATTTCGTCTCCTCGCGCCGCGAACGCATCGAGCAGGCCAAGGCCGACTGGCAGAGCGGGAGGTTCGGCAGCATTCCCGGCGAGACCGAGTTCATTCCGCTTCCAGGATGATCGGCTCCGCAAGGGGGTCGGCATCGCAGCGCCTCGGCGCCGATCTCTGGTGGCTGACCCTGGCGCTGACGTTTTCCTACCTCGCCGTCGCGTCGCCGCTGCCGGTGATCCCGGTCTTCGTCACCGGCACGCTCGGCCTGTCGGGCGGTGCGGCGGGTCTTGCGGCCGGGCTGCCGTTTGTGACCACCATCGCCACCCGCCTCTATGCCGGGCGCTTTGCCGACCGGCGCGGCGGCAGAACCGGCATGGTGCGCGGCCTGCTGGTCTATGTCGTGGCCAGCCTGGTCTGCCTCGCCGCCAGCCTGCCGGTGCTGGCGCATGGTGCGGCCTATGGCGTGCTGCTGGCCGGGCGACTGCTGCTCGGTCTCGGCGAGAGCCTGACGCTGGTCGGCATGCTGGGCTGGGGCATCAACGTCGCCGGTACCGCGCGCGCCGGGCGGTTCATCGCGCTGATGGGCATGGGGCTTTATGGCGCCTTCCTGTTCGGCGCGCCGCTCGGGCTCGGTCTGTTTGCGCGGTTTGGCTTCACCGGCGTGATGCTGGCCGCGGTGCTGCTGCCCTTCGCGGGGCTGGTCATGGTCCGCTGGCTGCCGGCCACGGCACCGCCGGCAGGGGAGCGCGGCGGCAGCTCGCGCGCCGAACTCTGGCGGATGCTGCGCGGCATCGGCCGGCCGGGCTCGGTGGTGGGCTTGCAGGGCGTGGGGATCGCCGCGATCGGCGCCTTCGCGGCGCTCGATTTTATGCGCCATGGCTGGCCCGATGCCTGGCTCGGCCTTACCAGCCTTGCCATCGGCTTCGTGCTGATGCGCATCCTCGGCGGGCGGCTGCCGGACCGGCTGGGCGGCGTCGTGGTCGCCGGATCGTCGCTGGCGATCGAGGCGGCGGGGCAGCTGGTGCTGTGGCTGGCGCACGGCCCGCTCACCGCGATCCTCGGCGCGCTGCTGAGCGGGATCGGCTGCTCGCTGGTCTATCCGGCGATGGCCATCGTCGTGGTGCGGCGCGTGGCGCCGGAGTTCCGCGCGACCGCGATGGGCGGCTTCTCCGCCTTCCAGGACCTCGCCTACGCCACCACCGGGCCGCTCGCGGGGCTGCTGATCGACCGCTTCGGCGCCGCCGTGCCGTTCCTCGCCGGCGCCATGGCCGCCGTCGCGGGCCTGCTTGTTGTCCTCAGCATGGGCCGCGACGCCACGCTGCGCTAGAACAACCTACGATCTCTCGGCGCCGATATCGTTCCAGATCCGGGACACAGCGTTTCGGATCGCTATCGTTTCGCAACCCGGTTCGTCGTGGTCGTCATCCCCGGCGGGGTGCCGCCGGGCGCGATGGCGTCGATCATGTCCTCGCGTTTGAACTCGGACAGATCAATCGTCATCGAGCAGGCGATCATGGTGACGCGGACATCCATCGCCGCCGCGGTGGTGGCCAGGATGAACGGCGGATAGGCCCGGTCGAGCGAGCCCTTGGTGACGATGATCGACATGCTCTTGGCGTTGTTCGCCGTTCCGGTCGACGGATCCATCCCGCTTATTCCTTTCAGTACCGGCTGGTCATCCCCCGCTGGTCGGCATCGGCAGGCGCGGCGGCGATCGGCCTTCCGGCGCTGGCGTGCATCGTGCCGGGAGGCAACCCTCCGAGTATCATAACGTATTGAAATTATGAATATAACAGCGAGGCGGGTGACTGGCACGGGGGATCCCGATCATGAGCGGCTGGGGAACGTATGGCACCGTCGGCAGTGATGCCGGGGCGAGGGTTTGACCTCGAGGCCCGGGCGTGAAACGGTTTGGGCATGGCGCATGATGCGCAGGGCAACCTGTTGACCGCGGCGAGCGAGGCCGGTGCCTCCGCGTATGATTCGGCACTGCTGTCGTTGTTGCGTTTCCATGCCGATCTGCTGCCGAAGCTCGCGGCCCTGCGCGAGGCCGACCCCTCCTGCACCATGGCGCATGTGCTCGCCGCCGCGGTGCCGATGCTGGCCTATACCGCGAGGCTGCTGCCGGCGGCGCGCGCGGGGCTGGCGGCGGCCCGCCTGGGTGGTGCCAATGCGCGCGAGCGGCTGCATATCGAGGCGATCGCGGCCTGGACCGAGGGCGACATCGATGCCGCGATCGCGGCGTGGGAGGCGATCCTCGCCGCCTGGCCGCGCGACCTGCTGGCGCTGTTTCTCGCCCATAACAGCAATTTCTGGCTCGGCCGGCCGCAGGACATGCGCGCCTCGGCCGAGCGGGTGCGCGCGCACTGGTCGCCCGCGGTGCCGGGGTTTGGCGCCATGCTGGCCTGCCGCTGCTTCGCGCACGAGGAATGCGGCGATTTCCTCGCCGCCGAGCCCGATGGGCGGCTGGCGGTGGCGGACGATCCCGCCAATTTCTGGGCGACGCATGCGGTGGCGCATATTCTGGAGATGCAGGCGCGGCGCGCCGAGGGCATCGCCTGGCTGGCCGGGCTCGCGCGGCATTGGGCGGGCGGCAACAATCTGCGCCACCATCTGTGGTGGCACCGCGCGCTGTTTCACCTCGAGGGCGGCGAGGTGGAAACGGTGCTGGCGTTCTATGACCAGGAGTTCCGCAACCTCGCCTCGCCGCTGACCATGGCGATGCCCGACCTGCATATCGACATGCAGAACGCGGCCTCGATGCTGGCGCGGCTGGAGATGCGCGGCGTCGATGCCGGCGGCCGGTGGGAGGAACTGGCGGACCAGGCGGAGAAGAAGATCGGCGACACCGCCTCGCCCTTCACCCTGCCGCACGCGATGATGGCGCTGGTGGCGAGCGGGCGGGGGCGGCAGGCCGACGCGCTGCTGGCGGCGACCGAGGCGGCTGCCGCGGGTGCCGACCCTTCGCCGACGCGCCGGCCGATCCTGGCGGGTGCGGCGCTGCCGGCGATGCGCGGTGTGCGCGCCTGGCGGGAGGGGCGGCCGGCGGCAGCGGTCGAGGCGATGCGCCCGGCGCTGGGGATGCTCGCGACCATGGGCGGCAGCCACGCCCAGCAGGACGTGTTGGAGCAGATTTTTGTCACGTGCGCGCGCCAGGCGGGGCTCGCGGACGATGTCGCTCTGGCGCTGGAACGATTCGCGGGACGGCGGCGGATGCCGCCGGCGGCGTTTTCGCTGTGGCGCGACGCGGATGATCGGGGGGGTTCCGGCGCGGCAGGAACCTTTTATATGTCCTAAAATCAATCGTTGGAGAGTTCCTTGTATCCCCGTCTCCATGCTGTCCTGCTGGCAGGCTCCGCGCTGCTTGCCTCCGCCGCCCTGGCGCCGGCGCGGGCACAGCAGCCGCCGTCCCAGCCGACGCCCTCCCAGCCGACAACGGGCCAGCCGGCGGCCGGCACGGCGGGCGGCGGCTCGTCGAGCATCTGGACCATCCAGGAAGAGAACGCGAGCATCTCGCTGAGCCGCTTGACCGACCGTTATTACACCAACGGGCTGCGGGTCTCATGGACCTCGCCCGAGAACCGGTATGTGCCGGGCTGGGTGCATGATCTCGGCCGCGCGCTCTATGGCCCCGGCAGCCAGCGCGTCTCCATCAATATCGGTCAGAGCATCTTCACCTCGCAGAACGAGACGGCGACCACGCTGACGCCGGGCGACTGGCCGAACTCCGCCCAGCTTCTGGTCACCGGCGCGCTGATCCAGGACACGCGGCTGACGCGCAGCACGTTTGCCGTGTCGCTGGGCGTGACCGGGCCGCTGGCCCAGGGCGAGCAGATGCAGAACGGGTTTCACGACCTGATCGGGCAGGGGCACAACAACGGCTGGGGCGACCAGATCCATAACGAGCCGGCCTTCGAGATCCAGAACGAGCGGATTTATCGTTACGAAGCCGGCAAGGTGTTCGGGCTCGAGACCGACATCCTGCCGGAGCTGACGGCGGGGATCGGCAATGTCCGGGTCTATGCGCAGACCGGGGCGACGTTTCGCATCGGCAAGGGCCTGAAATCCGATTTCGGCGTCTCGCGGGTGCGGCCCGGGCTTTCCGGCGGCGATGCCTACACGACGGTGCGCCCGCTCGCGTGGTATGTGTTCGCGGGGTTCGACGGCCAGGCGGTGGCGCATGACATGGCGATCGACGGCAACACGTTCCAGCCCGGCCCGTCGGCGCGGCGGGTGCCGTTCGTCGGCGAGTTCCAGCTCGGTTTTGCCGTGCTGTGGCACGGGGTGCGGCTGTCCTACACGCAGATTTTTCAGTCGGCCGAAATCCGCCACCAGAAGGGTGGGCTGCATGAGGTCGGCAGCCTGGCGCTGAGCGTGGCATTCTGAGCGTGCGCATCGCGGTTATCGCGCCGGGAGCGATGGGGGCAGGGGTGGCGCAGCGTCTAGCTGCGCGCGGCGCCGAGGTGGCGGTGACGCTGGAGGGCCGCAGTGCCGCCTCGGGCGCGCGCGTCGCCGGGCTCACGGTGCTGCCGAGCGAGGTAGGGCTGGCGTCCTGGGCGGACCTTGTGCTCTCGATCCTGCCGCCGGGCGAGGCGCAGGCGCTGGCCGGGCGGCTGGCAGCGGTGCTGGTGCCGCGCGGTGCGGCCGTCGCCTATGCCGATTGCAACGCGGTGGCGCCGGCGACGGTGACGCGCGTCGCCGCCCTGCTGCCCGGCGTGCGCTTCGCCGATGTCGGGATCGTCGGCGGACCGCCGCGCGGCGATGATCCGGGGCCGCGGTTCTACGCCTCGGGCGATGCGGCCTGCCTCGATGCGGTGGCGGCGCACGGTATCGATGTGCGCCCGCTCGCCGGCGGCATCGGAGCGGCCTCGGCGCTGAAGATGGCCTATGCCGGGATCACCAAGGGGCTGACGGCGCTCGGCGCGGTCATGGCGTTGGGAGCCGCGCGGGCGGATGCCGCCCCAGGTCTCGCCGGCGCACTGCACGCGGAGCTGGCGGCGAGCCAGCCCCAGCTTCTGACTTGGCTTGAGCGCGCCGAACCCGCGATGTTCAGCAAGGCGTATCGCTGGGTCGCCGAGATGGAGGAGATCGAGGCGTTTCTCGGCGATCTGCCCGGCGCTGCGATCTATGGCGGTGCGGCCCGGCTCTACGAGAGCCTGGCCAAGGACCAGGATGCGGTGGCGACGCTGGAGGCGTTTTACGCGAAACGCCAGACGGGCTGACTCAGGATGTCCGGCTGACTCAGGCGGCCCGGACGGCGCCGTCGGGATTCACCCCGCCCGGCGCCGTCGCGCACCGAGGGGATCAGCCGCGCAGCGAGCGGCGGCGCGCCAGGAAGCCAAGGCCGAACAGGCCCGACGCCAGCAGGGCCATGCTGCCCGGTTCCGGCACCGCCGGCGGGATGCCGCTCTGACCCGGGTTGATCGTGACATCCAGGATCGAGGGCGATCCGTTCTCGCGGCCGTAATAGAGCGTCGTGTCGCCGGTGCTCCCGACGGTGACGGTCTGGGTCACCCTTGTGGTGGGACCGTCCGTCATCGAGCCCACTTCGGTGCTGCCCTGAAAGATGCTGGCGCCATCGTCATGAGAGACGGTCAGCTGCGTGCCCGCCGTCAGGCTGCCGAGATCGATCATGTAGAGGGAGCCATACTGAAAGCCCGAAGCGCTGCCGCTCGATGCCAGGAAACTGGAAAGGCTTGAGAAATTCGCGTTCGCCGGCCCGCCGAGCGAGCAGCTCGTGGAGACACAGGTAAAGCCGGTGATCAGGCTCGACGCGTTGCTGCCGAAAAACGCCGAGTTCAGATCGCCCGAACTGCTGGAGTTCTGCGACTGTGTGTTGTTGAACGACAGGCTGCTGTTCCAGGTGAACGTCGCCTCGATCGCGCTGCCGAACTGGAAGCCTGTCGCGGTGGGGTTGGCGTCGAACTGAGTCCCGGCCTGATTGGCCTCCCAGACCGTGACGTTATAGGCCGTTGCCGAGGCCATGCCCGATCCCAGCAGGATCGGGGCGGCGGCGGCGGCGGCAATGAAGAGACTCCGAGGGGACATGATGGCGTTCCTGGTTCGATGGCGGCGCGAGGACAGCGCGCTGTAAGGAACCTACCCGGTCTTGTAGAAAAAATAAACCAATGATTTATATTTTTTTTACTTTTCTAGGGACCGCCGGCGAATCGTGGTTTTGCAAAGCGTTACGGGGCGCCGTGGCTGAGGGTGGCGGGCAACTACTCGCCGGCCATGCGCGCCGCCATCAGCGGGGAGGCGAGGCGCACGAGGCCGGCGACATCGGGGGCGCGGTAGATCGCCAGCACCGCGTCGGCGAGGCGAGACGCACGCTCCTCGCCCAGCACGCTCCCGGCGAGACCCGCGAATTTGGCGCGCAATTCGGCCTCCGACAGGAAATTGGCGGGCTCGCCCCGCGGCACCTGCACGGTTTTTTCGAACACCTGGCCGCGGGCGCGGATGCTGACGCGGCCGGCCATGTTGGCGGGGAACAGCGCCTCGATCGCATCATCATGCACGCAGCGGATCTTCGGCAGCAGCGCGCGGATCGTGGCGTCGTGCAGCAGCGCGTAGCTGTCCCAGCCCATGGCGCCGGTGGCCAGCGCCGCCGCCAGCACGAAGGGGCCGCTGAACTGCCCGTCCACCACGTTGCGCGGGTCGGCGCGGCGTGCCTGCGGCTCGCCGATCAGCAGCAGCCCGGCGCGCGAGATGCCGTACTCGATGCTTTCGACCTCGTCGGGTGTGATGGCGTGCTCGGCACGCAGCGCCAGCACCGCGTCGATGCCGGCATGGCCGAAACGGCAGGACGGATAGGGCTTCACCGCGGTCGCCATCAGCTCCCACGCCTCGCCGAGGCGCTCCAGCGCGCGCTCTGGCGTGGGGGAGGGGGCGTAGGCGTGCATGAAGCCGTGCCGACCCTCCAGCGCCTCGGCCGCGCCCTTGAAGCCCTCGCGCGCGAGGGTCGCGGCGGTGAGGCCGCACAGCGATGACCAGCCGACCTGGAACCGCTTGGTCCAGGCGCCGTTGGCGAGGAATTGCAGCGAGCCCGCCGACTGGCTGAGCGCGATGCCGAGCGCGTTCTCGATCTGCCCGGCATCAAGCCCCAGGGCGCGGCCGGCGGCGGCGGCGGCCCCGAAGGCACCGCAGGTGGCGGTGGGGTGGAAACCGCGGTCGTAATGCTCGCCGGCGGGCAGGGCGAGGGCGGTGCGGCAGATCACCTCGTAGCCGGCGATGATGGCGGCGAGCACGTCCGCCCCCGAGGCGCCGACCATCTCGCCGGCCGCCAGCGCCGCCGGGATGACCGGGGCGCCGGGATGCAGGCAGCCGGCGGCATGGATGTCGTCGAAATCGAGCGAGTGGCCGAGCGCGCCGTTGAGCAGCGCGGCTCCGGCGGGGGTGTAGCGGGCGGCATCGCCGAATACCCCCGCGTTGCCGGCGCCGAGGCCGAGCGCGCGGGCGGCGGCGAGCAGTGGTGGCGTGCTTTCGGCGTCGTGGCGGGCACGGACGATGTTGCCGACCAGGTCGAGCACGAGAAAACGGGCCCGGGCCGCGACCTCCGGCGGGATCGCGGGCAGCGTCAGCCCGGCTGCGAATCCGGCGAGATTCCTGGTCACCTGCATGGCGCGTTTCCTGATTTCCCTGGCGTCTTTATCGTGGGCTCGACTATCGGGCATCGGCAAGCGCGCAACAAGCCGATCTGACCGGTGGCGGCTTGGCGATGGACGCCGACTCGCACCCTGTGGAAACTTCGCCGGATGCTGACCCGACGCAACCTCGCCTCCTCGCTGGGCACCACCCTGCTCGCCGCCCCCGTTCTCGTGGCAGCCCGGCCCCGACCGGCGCTGGCCGAGGATTTCGCGGCCTATATCCGCGATTTCCGCAGCCGTGCCCGCGCCCAGGGGATCGGTGCGACGACGCTCGAGATCGCCTTCCGCGGCGTGCGCTACGAGCTGGCGGTGGTGGCGGACGAGCACCATCCCGCGGAGACCACGCTCACCTGGCAGCATTATCGCGCCATGGTGGTCTCGCCGGCGCGTATCCGCGAGGGGCGCGCGCGGTATGCGGCCAACCGTGAGCTGATCGGCGGTATTGTGCGGCGCTATGGCGCGGCGCCGGCGCCGGTCATGGGCATCTGGGGCGTGGAATCCGACTACGGTGGCTCGACCGGCGGGTTTCCGGTGATCTCGGCGCTGGCGACCTCGGCCTATGACGGGCAGCGGCGGCGGTTTTTCGAGGCCGAGCTGATCGACGCGCTGCGCATCATCCAGCACGGCTATATCGACCCCGCGGCAATGACCGGCAGCTATGCCGGCGCGATGGGCCAGCCGCAATTCATGCCGAGCTCGTTCCTGCGCTACGCCGTCGATGCCACCGGCAACGGCAAGCGCGACATCTGGCACAACACCGCCGACGTTTTCGGCTCCATCGCCAACTACCTGCAGCATTTCGGCTGGGACCAGTCGCTGCCCTGGGGCGAGACAGTGCGCCTGCCCGCGGTCTTCGACGTGGCGAATGCGGGGTGGGCGCGGCGCCGGCCGATCGGGCAATGGGCGCGGCTCGGCGTCTATGCGCCGCGGCGGCTGCCCTATGGCACGGTGGCCGCGGTGCTGCTGCCGGCGGGGCGTGGTGGGCCGGCGTATCTCGGCTACGCGCCGAATTACGGCTCGCTGCGCGCCTATAATCCGGCAGATTTTTATTGCATTTCCGTGGGGTTACTGGGTGACGCGGTGACGGCGTGAAGGTTTTATGCCTGCTGGCGCTGCTGCTGCCGCTGGCCGCCTGCCAGCAGCCGAGCGGGCCGCATTACGTCGTCGGCAAGCCCTACCTCGCCGGCGGCATCTGGCGCTACCCGCGCGAGAGCTTCGACCTGACGGAAACCGGGCTGGCGACGGTGTTTCGCGGCAACACGCCGACCGCTGACGGCGAGGCCTGGTCCAATGGCGCGATGCTGGCGGCGAGCCCGACGCTGCAACTGCCGGCGGTGGTGCGGGTGACCAACCTCGATAACGGGCTGCAACTGGTGCTGCGGGTGGTCGATCGCGGGCCGGCGAACCCCGGCCGGGTGATCGGTGTCAGTCCGCGCGTGGCGCTGCTGCTGGGCGCGCCGGGCTCGACCGCGTTTCCGGTGCGGGTGCGGGTGATGCGCCGGGCGAGCCAGGCGCTGGCGGCGGCGCTTCAGGGGCGTGGCGGCGCGGCTGGTGGTGGGCACGTGGGAAACACCGCGGTGCGGCTGACGGCGGCGCCGGCGGGTTCGGTGACGGCGCTGGGCCTCGCACCGCCCAAGGGTGCCGCGGGCAGCGCGGGTGCGGTGCGGCAGGCGGCACCGGCCAGCAGCGCCGCCCTGTTCCGGACCGGCCCGCTGTTTCCGCGGCGCCCGCCCGAGACGCTGACCCGCGTCACGGCCCAGCCCGGACGCCTCTATGTCGATTGCGGCGGCGTCGGCAACGTGGATGACGCCGAGGCGCTGGCGGCGCGGCTGGCGCGGTTCGGCGCGCAGGCGGTGCCGGATTACAGCTACCCGATGACGCAGGCGTTCCGGGTGCGTATCGGCCCGCTGGCGGGCGTTGCGGCGGCGGACGCGATGCAGGCGCAGGTGCTGCGCGCCGGCTTCGCCAATGCGCGCATCGTGGTGAAATAGGGTTGCCGGCGCGGTTCATCGTGCTGGAGGGCGGGGAGGGGGCTGGCAAGTCAACCCAGGCCCGCCTGCTCGCGGAATGGCTGGCGGCGCGCGGCACGCCGGCGCTGGTGACCCGCGAGCCGGGCGGCGCGCCGGGAGCGGAGCGCATCCGCGCATTGTTGCTTGACGACGCCGTGGCGCTCACGCCGCTGGCGCAGACGCTGCTGCATGCAGCGGCACGCGTGGAGCATGTCGCGGTGACCATCCGCCCGGCGCTGGCCGCCGGCATCTGGGTGGTGTGCGACCGGTTCATGGATTCCACGCGGGTCTATCAGGGCGCCGCCCAGGGCGTGGACGTGGCGGCGATCGAGGCGCTGGCGGGCATCGTCGGCATCGAGCCCGACCTCACGCTGGTGCTCGACGTGCCGGTCGCGGTCTCGCGGGCGCGCAGTGCCGCGCGCGGCCTGGCGGCGGATCGTTACGAGGCGATGGCCGATGCGGCGCATACGCGCATCCGCGAGGGGTTTCTGGCGCGCGCGGCCGCCGATCCCGCGCGCTATGCGGTGGTGGATGCCGGCGCCGGCGTGGAGGCGGTGACCGCGGCGATCAGGGCCGAGGTCGAGGCGCGGCTGCTGTCAGACCGAACGCCCACTCTCTGACGGGCCGCTTCCCGGCCGCGCGCGCCGGCGCACCGCGGCGAACGCCAGCAGGCCGGAGCCGAACAGCGCCGCCGAGATCGGTTCCGGAACGTTGATCGGCTGCACCACGATATTGTCGACGTTGCCGAAAACTGCACCGCGTTGAATCGACAGTGAGATATCCAGCTCGTTGATGGCCGTGTTTGGCGACCCACCGTCGATGGTCTTGAAGGAGGGTGTCTGGGTTGCTGCCACTGAACTTGGCGGTGTGGTGAACTCGATCGTGCCGTTCAGCAATCCGGTGATCGAATATCCAACTGACGACCCAGGCCCGCTGGCATCAGCGAGATCAACGCTGCTAAAGGTAAAGAGCGATCCGTCGGTCACCGCGATCGTCTGCGGCTGCGTTGAGGCCACGATCGCGAAGATGTCGGGCAGCGGGTTGCCGAAATCCTTCGCGACATGCCACTGAGTGGTGACGGCAGTGACCGTGAAGCCGCTTTCCGTGTAGCTCGAAAACTTATCTGCGTTCCCTCCCGTCAGGGTCGAGAAATCGATCGTCGAGGCGGCGGCCGTGCCCGCCACGAAGGGCAGGGCAGCGAGCGCGATGGCGAAGGTGCGGAAACGCGTGGGCATCGGAACCTCCTGGGCCGTATTGGGGGGCGATGTCGGCGTAGCGGGCGAACCGGCGGCAGTTTTCCGCTCGCGTGCATGATCCGGTTCAGAAAAGATTGTGCCGAATAATCGGATCAGATGCAATTGTTATTTCACATCCGGCCGGGTGTCATCCGGGGCGGCGCGGCCGGGTCATGCTCCGCGCTGGCGCCGCAGTTCCGGTGCCACGGCGGCGGCGGCGGCCTCGATGTTGAACGGGTGGCCCAGAAACGCCGCGAGCCGCGCTGCTGTCGCCTGCGGCTGTGCCAGCGTCGCCACGAAATCGACGGCGATCACTGCGAGATCGTGCCGGCGCTCCAGCCAGCCACGCACATGCGCAAGCTGGCCGGCGAAGGCCTGCGACAGCGCCGCGTCGTCGCGCGGCCCGCCGGCACGGTTCAGCCGCGCCAGCATCGCGCGCTGCGAGGCGATGGTCTCATCGAGATCGCGGTGCATGAACACGATGCGGAAGGCGCCGCGCCCCGGCAGATAGGGCAGCAGCGGCGCCACGATCTTGACCGCCATGCCGCGCGCCTCCGGCAGCCAGGTGGCGTCACGGTGCAACTGCGTGGCCCTCGCATGCTCGAGATAGCCGCGCGCGTTGTCGGTGTCGGCCGCGCGCGCGCCATCGGTGTAGGCCGGGATGCCGGCGGCGGCGAGGATCTGCATCATCATCGAGGTGCCGGTGCGCGGCAGGCCGGTGACGATTGTCACGATATCAGAACGGGTGACGGGCGGGGCCAGGCGCTCAAAGGGTGGTACCGGCTGACACGAGGCCCCCGGCGCGGCTTCGGCCTCCGGTGGCGCCGCATACTCCGTCGCGGTGGCGCGGGAGCGGCGGCTCAGGATCTGCGAAGCCCGCGCCTGCGGCAGTACCGCCTCCGTCGCGCGGGCGGGGTCGTGGCGCAGCAGCGAGGCGAGGGACTGGTGCGCCTTGGCAAAGCCGGGCGCCTGGGCGATCGCCACGCGGAACTCGCGCTCCGCCGCCACGCGGTCACCCTGGCGCAGCAGCGCGATACCCAGCAGCCGGTGCTGTGCCGGCTGGTCGTATTGCAGAGCCAGGCTGCCGGCGGCGCGCTCGCCGGCACGCTGCCACTGGCCGGCGCGGGCGGCGAGCCGCGCCTCGAGTGCGAGGGCTCGCCAGTGATCGGGGTCGATCCGGCGCAGCCTCGCGAGACAGGCCATCGCCGTCGCCGGCTCGCCAATCGCGGCGAAACCCTGCGCGAGGAAAAAGGCGAGCGGGCGGCGCAGGCGCCGGCGCGCGGCGAGTGCCCGCAGCAGCGGGCGCACCTGCTCGCGGTCCGCCGGTCGGGCGCGGGCGAGCAGGACCGAGGCACGCATCAGCATGCGCTCGAAGGCGAAGCCGCCGAGCTTCTCGGACAGCGCGCGGCGCTCGAACACCTCCCGCCGATCCCGATCCTCACGGCCGGCAAGCTCCGCATCCGGCCGCGTGGCGCGACGGCGACCGAGCTCCGCCGCGGCGCGATGCGCGATATCCGCTGCGGCGGCATCGAGGTCGTCGAGGCGGCGCAGGGCGGTGGCATAGCGCCGCTCGGTGACGAGGGCGGCGACGAGATGCTGATGATAGCGCAATTGTTCCGCATCGTCAGCGATCAGCGCCTCCAGCAGCGCGATGGCCTGTGCGGTCTCGCCGGCATCGAGATGCGCGCGCGCGAGGTTGTAGCGGTTTTCGGCAAGGCAGTCGTGCACGGCCCGCGCAGCACTTTCGCCCTGCGGTGCGATGTAGCCGAGATCCACGAGATGGGCGAGCGTCAGGGCCGCCGTCTCGGGATCGAAACGGCGATCGAGCGGATGCCGACCATCCTCGCCCGCGACCTCCTCCCAGGAGGGGATGCGCGGCGGAAGGCGCGCATCGGTGAAGGCGTTGAGCAGCACCTTGCCGTCCATGTCCGCACCCGCCGGCAGGCCGAACGCATGCAGCACGGTCGGCGCGATATCGAGCACGCTGGCACCGGCCAGCCGCTCACCGGCGCGCACGCCGGCGCCGCGGAAGGCGAGGATGCCGACATCGCGGTGCTCGACGGCGGGGCCCGCGGCCTCGGCGGGGATGTGGTCGGGCAGCATCGAGTCCGAGTGGAAGCCGTGATCGGACAGGACCAGCACATCGCAGCCGGGGCCGGCGAGCGCGATCAGCCGGCCGAGCATGAGGTCGTGATAGCGATAGGCGTTGCGCACGATGTCGCGGAACAGCGCGGGGTCCGTCGCCTGCTGCGGGCCGATGCGCCTGCCGGCGTGATAGCGCATAAAGCGATGCGAGAAATGGTCGATCCCGGCGTAGTAGATTGCCGCCAGATCCCATTCGGTCTCCGCCATCAGCGCGGTCGCCGCGTTGTGAATGCTCATGGTCTCGGCGATGATGCCGGCGAGGTCGTAGAGGCTGCGGTCCTTCTGCTGGTCAATACGTTGCCATTCGGCAACGAAAAGGCTGAGGATCTCGCCGGTGATCTCGGTCGCGTGGACGCGCAGCTCTGCCAGGGCCGCCTGCTGCTCCGCCGGGTGCACGCTGCCCGGCGCCAGCGGCCTGACCGCCTGGTCCTGCGCGCCTGGCGCGAACAGGTCGGAGACCATGGCCCCGCGGATGGGCTCGGCGGGGTGCGACGGCCACCAGCCGACCACCACCGAGCGTTTGCCGGACTGGTTGAGGATGTTCCAGAATGCTTTGGCGGTGCGACCGAGATGGCTGACCGGGCGGATGGCGAGCCCGTCCTCGGTGGGTTCGGTGAAGCCGTGGATGCCGTGCTTTGCCGGACGCTTGCCGGTGGCGATCGAGGTCCAGACCATCGGGCTCAGCGGCGGGTGGATGGTGGCGAGCGTGCCGCGCACCCCGCCCGCGATGACGCGCGCGAGGTTGGGCATCTCGCCGCGGGAAAGCAGGGGATCGATGATCTTCCAGTCGGCCGCGTCCCAGCCGACCAGCAGCAGCCGGGTCACCCGACGGAGCTGGCCCCAAGGGCGGAGCGGGTCCTGCGCGCGGCGCACCAGCGGCGATGCGCGGTGGCGCCGAGGGCGAGCGCCGCGAGGCCGGACATCTCGATGGCGAGGCTGGACGGTTCCGGCACGCTTGCGGGCGCGCCGAGCGAGCCGGCCGGCAGCGCGGCGCCGGTATTGTCATAGGCCGCGGCGAGGATGGTCGTCTTGCTCGATCCGGCCTTCGCGTCATTGCTGACACTGAGTTCGATCCAGCCATGATCGGTGGTGGCACCGTTCTGGAACTGAAACAGGGCGTAGCCATCCGTCACGTCCGGAACCCCGAAGGCGCCCAACTGGGCGCTGGTGGTGCTGATGTGCTGCAGCAGCACCGTGGCGGCGTGATGCGTGCCGGCCTGCGTGGCCCCCGCCGCCACGATCGCGGCAATCGTGCCGTTCGCGGCGAACCGCAGCGATGGCGCCGTGAGATGAATATTTCCCGAGCCAGGGCCCGACGCCGAGAAATGTTGGTCCGCCGCCAGCGCGAAGTGATGCGTGCCGACGGTCAGATTGTGTGTGGAAAGGATCGACTGGCCCACGGCCAGGGTGAAGCTGTTGTCGGAGTTGTAGATCGCGGAGATCACCCCGGCATGGGCGCTGCCGGCGCCGGTGGCCACCGCCGCCCCCGCCAGCGCGGCGAGGGATGAGAGACGGGCCCGGTGCCCGCCCGTCGGTCCAATCCGGCGTCGACGGGGCGTCGCGTGGGGTCGGCGCATTCGTGCGTTCCTTCCGGTTGTCGTGTGACAGATGCTCGGGAACGACGCGCCGTCGCAGGAAGTGTTCGAAACGGCGGCACGCCGCGAAAAGGCACTTCGGCAATCAGAACGGCTTGGCAGACACCGGGGTAATCATAGCTCTTTTTTGCTGCGAAGCAAGAATATTGACACAATTTAGATGATCCGGGAGCGAAGCCGCAGGGAGCCCGCCCCTGAGAGTCCGGTTCTCGGCTAAGGGCCCTATAGCCGCCACCGCCCGATTGGCCGCCCGAAACCCGGTTTGCCGTGGCGCCCGCGATGGTGGAAAACCAAACCCCGATGATCCCGCCGCGCTCCAATCCCGAGCTGTTCGGCCATGAGGCGGCGGAGGCGGTGCTCGCCACCGCCATGGCCTCCGGGCGGCTGCACCATGCCTGGCTGATCACCGGGCCGGAGGGGATCGGCAAAGCGACGCTTGCCTACCGCTTCGCCCGGCGGCTGCTGGCAGGGCCGGCGGCGGACGGCTCGCTGGCGCTCGACCCCGCGCACCCGGCGTTCCGCCGCGTCGCCGCCGGCAGCCACGCCGACCTGCTGAGCGTGGAGCGCGCGGTCGATGAGAAGACCAAGCGCCGGCGGGCCGAGATCGTGGTTGAGGACGCGCGGGCGGTCAGCACGTTCCTGCATCTGACCGCGGCCGAGGGCGGCTGGCGGGTGGTGATCGTCGATGGCGCCGACCTGATGAACCGCAGTGCCGCCAACGCGCTGCTGAAGGTGCTGGAGGAGCCGCCGCCGCGGGCGATCCTGCTGCTGCTCGCGGCCTCGCCCGGGCGGCTGCTGGCGACCATTCGCAGCCGCTGCCGGCGGCTGGCGCTGCACCGGCTGCCGGATGCGCTGGTGGAACGGCTGCTGGCCCAGGCGCTGCCGGAGCTGGAGGACGCGGCCGGCATCGCGGCCCTGGCCGGTGGCTCGATCGGCCGTGCGCTGGCGCTGGCGCTGGGCGCGGCGCTGGCCGGCGCGCGGCTCGCCGAGGAGGCGCTCGACGGCGTGGCGCCGCTGCGCGCACATGCGCTGGCCGACGAGGTGCTGAAGCTGGAGGACGGGTTCTCCCTGTTCATGACGCTGCTGCGCGGGCAGATGGCGGGGCGCATCGCCGGGCGCGGCCGGGCAGGGCAGGCGGCACCGCACGGCCGCCCCCTTGCCGCCTGGGTGGAGCTATGGCAGGGCCTTGGGGCGCTGCAGGCGGCAACCGAAGGCGTCAACCTCGAGCCGCGGCAGGCGCTGCTGGAGGCGATGGCGCGGGTGCGCGCGCTCGCCTGATCCACTCTCGTTCGGAATTGTTCATGAAGCCCCAATTCTTTGTCACCACGCCGATCTATTATGTGAACGGCGCGCCGCATATCGGCCACGCCTACACCGGCGTCGCGGCCGACGTGATGGCGCGGTTCAAGCGGCTCGACGGGTATGACGTGTTCTTCCTCACCGGCACCGACGAGCACGGGCAGAAGGTGGAGAAGGCGGCGGCCGAGGCCGGGATGGCGGCGCTAACCTATGTCGATGGGATCAGCGGCCAGTTCCGTGCGCTCACGCAGGCACTCAACCTCTCCAACGACGATTTCATCCGCACCACCGAGGCGCGGCACGTCCGCTCCTGCCAGGAGCTGTGGCGGCGGGTTGCGGCGGCCGGGGATATCTATCTCGGGCACTACGAGGGCTGGTACGCGGTGCGCGACGAGGCGTTCTACGGCGAGGACGAACTCACGCTGCTCGCCGACGGGAGGCGGATGGCGCCCACCGGTGTCGCGGTCGAATGGGTGCGCGAGCCGAGCTATTTCTTCCGCCTCTCCGCCTGGGCCGACCGGCTGCTGGCGTTCTACGAGACGAACCCCGATTTCCTGGCGCCGGTCTCGACGCGCAACGAGGTGGTCAGCTTCGTCAAGGGCGGCATGCACGACCTCTCGGTGAGCCGCACCAGCTTCAAATGGGGCATCCCGGTGCCGGGTGACGCGGCGCACGTGATGTATGTCTGGTTTGACGCGCTGACCAACTATCTGACGGCGACCGGGTTTCCCGACGAGCACGCCGAGCGCGCCGGGTTCTGGCCGGCCGACCTGCATCTGGTGGGCAAGGAGATCACGCGGTTCCACTGCGTCTACTGGCCGGCCTTCCTGATGGCCGCGGGGCTGAAGCCGCCCAGGCGGGTCTTCGCCAACGGGTGGCTGACCGTGGACGGGCAGAAGATGGGCAAATCCATGGGTAACGCGATCGACCCCAACGCGCTGGGCGCGCGCTATGGGGTCGATGCGCTGCGATTTTTCCTGATGCGCGAGATACCGTTCGGGCAGGACGGGGATTTTTCGCCGCGCGCGCTGGTGGCGCGGCTGAACGGGGAACTGGCGAACGAGCTCGGCAACCTCGCCCAGCGCAGCCTGAGCCTGGTGGCGCGGCACTGCGAGGGGCGGCTGCCGGCGCGCGGCCCGATCGCCGAGGACGACACGGCGCTGCTGGCACAGGCGGAGGCGCTATCCTCGCGGGTGCGCGCCGCCCTCGACCGGCAGGCGATGGGCGAGGCGCTGGAGGCGGTCTGGCAGGTGGTGCGGGCGGCGAACGCGTATATCGACCGCCAGGCGCCGTGGACGCTGGCCAAGACCGACCGGGCGCGCATGGCGGCGGTGCTGCGGGTGCTGGCCGACGTGCTGCGCGTGGTGGCGACGGTGTTGCAGCCGTTCATGCCGGGCTCCATGACGCGGATGCTCGACCAGCTCGGCGTGGCGGCGGACCAGCGCAACCTCGCCGACCTCGTGAACCCGGTGCCGGATGCCGCGGTGCTGCCGGCGCCGAGCGCGGTGTTTCCGCGATTTGTGGAGGAAGCCGGCGGGGCAGGCGGCTGATGCTGATCGATTCGCACTGCCATCTCGACATGTTCGAGGAGGACGAGCGCGGCGCCGCGGTGGCGCGGGCGCGGGCGGCCGGAGTCGGGGGGATGGTGACCATCGGCACGCGGCTCGCGGCGAGTGCGGTGTTGAAGCGAATCGCCGAAGAGCACGGAGTCTGGGCAACAATTGGAGTGCATCCGCACAGCGCGGGCGAGTCGTGGTCGGAGTCGGGAGACGGGCCGAGTCCCGAGTCGATCGCGACCGAGGCGAAGCATCCGCGCGTGGTGGGTATCGGCGAATCGGGACTCGACTATTTCTACGACAAGTCGCCGCGGCCGGCGCAGCAGGCGGGGTTTCGCGCCCATATCCGTGCGGCGCGCCTGGCCGGGCTGCCGCTGGTCATTCATGCCCGCGATGCCGACGCTGATGTGGCGGAAATCCTTCGCGATGAATGGGATAGGGGCGGTGCGTTCGCGTTTTTGCTGCACTGTTTTTCCTCCGGGCGGGGGCTCGCGGAGGCGGCGCTGGCGCTCGGCGGGTACGTGAGTTTTTCCGGCATCCTGACCTTCCCGCGCTCCGAGGTGCTGCGCGAGATCGCCCGCGACGTGCCGGCGGAGCGGATTCTAGTGGAGACCGATTCGCCCTATCTCGCCCCGGTGCCGTTGCGCGGCAAGCGCTGCGAGCCCGCCTATGTCGTGCACACCGCGGGGATGCTGGCGCAGGTGCGCGGCATCAGTCCGGCGGCGCTCGCCGACCTCACGACGGCGAATTTCCGCCGCCTGTTCACGCGGGCGCGCTGATGCGGGTGACGCTTCTGGGCAGCGGCGCCTCGGCCGGCGTGCCGATGCTGGGCGGGCCCGGCGGGTACGGCGACTGGGGCTTTTGCGACGCCCTGGAGCCACGCAACCGGCGCAGCCGCGCCAGCATCGTCATCGAGGCGGCGGGCGGTGCGCTGCTGGTGGACACCGCGCCGGAACTGCGCACGCAGCTTCTCGCGGCGGGGATCGGGCGGGTCGATGCGGTGGTCTACACCCACGCGCATGCCGACCACGTCATGGGGCTCGACGACCTGCGCGTGCTCAACCGAGTTGTGAACCGTCCGCTGGAAGCTTTTGCGATGGCGGAAACCATGGCGGAGCTGACAACGCGCTTCCCCTACGCGTTCCGACCCTGGACGCCGCCCGGGTTCTTTCGCCCGGTGCTGGAGCCGCGGGTTGTGGAACCGGGACAGAGCATTGATCCCGCTGGGTTTTCGGTGCTGCTATTCGAGCAGGATCACAAAGTCTGCCGTACGCTGGGGCTGCGCGCCGGAGGGTTCGGCTACTCCACGGATGTGCTGACGCTGGATGAGGCGGCGATGGCGGCGCTGGCCGGGGTCGATACCTGGGTCGTGGGGTGCTTTCAGCGCGCAACCCATTGGGTTCACGCGAATCTCGATCAGGTTCTCGCCTGGGTGGAGCGGCTGCGGCCGCGCCGGACGGTGCTGACGCATCTCGGCACAGATATGGATTTTTCCTGGATGATCAAAAATCTGCCACCCGGTGTTGAGCCGGGTTATGATGGCATGACAATGGAGATACCGGCATGAGCAACCTGATCGCGATCGTCTTCGGGAATGAGAAAGAGGCTGAGACAGCCCGCACCAAGATCCTGGGGATGCAGAAAAACTACATGATCGAGCTGGCCGACGCCGTGGTGGCGGTGCGCGGCGAGAACGGGCATGTGAAGCTGCACCAGATGATCAGCACCACCGGCACCGGCGCTGCCTCCGGCGGGTTCTGGGGGCTGCTGATCGGCGTGCTGTTCATGATGCCGCTGGCCGGTGCGGCGCTGGGTGCGGCCTCCGGCGCGCTGGTCGGGGCGCTGACCGATGTCGGCATCAATGACGGCTTCATGCGCGGCATTGCCGAGGGCGTGCCGGAGGGGGCGGCGGTGCTGTTCCTGCTGGTGGGCAGCACGGCGCCAGAGAAGGTCATCGAGGATCTCGCGGGGCTCGGCGGCACGGTGCTGCGCACCAGCTTCGACCGCACGCGCGAGACGGCGCTGCGCGAGGCGCTGGCCGGGCGCTGAGCGGCGCGGGCGGGTCTGGCCGAAATCAGGCCTGCCAGCCGAGCTGGGCGGAAATCGAGGCCGCGTGGTCCTGTACCATCGGGGCGAGCGCATCGAGGCGCTCCAGCGTCATGCGCCTGGCCGGGCCGGGCCGGTGAGGCTGATCGCGGCGAACACGCGCCCGCTGGCGTTGCGGATGGGGGCGGCGACGCAGCGTACTTGGGCATCGTGCTCGCCATCGTCGATGGCGAAGCCGCGGGCGCGGATCGCCGCGAGCGCCTGCTCCAGCCGTGCGGGGTCGGTGATGGTGTTGCGGGTGAAGGCGGGCAGGCCGCCATCGATGATCCGCTGCAACACCGGCGCCGGCTGGAAGGCGAGGGTCGCCTTGCCGACGCCGGTGGCGTGGCAGGCTGATTCCTCCATCTCCGTGAAGGTGTTGGGGCTGCCGGCGTCGCGCATCACCCGCCGCACCAGCACCATGTGGGTGCCGTTGAAGACGCAGAGATGCCCGCCCTCGCCGCTGCGGCGGGTGAGGGCGGCGATGAACGGGCCGGCGATGCGCTGGAGGTCCATGCTCGATAGCACCGTGCTGCCGTATTCGAACAGCTTCATGCCGAGCCGGTAGCGCTCGCGGGTCGCGTCCTGCTCGAGGAAGCCGCAGGCACGCATGCTGTCGATGATGCGGTGCGCTGTGCTTTTCGGCATCCCGGTGCGGCGGGCGATCTCGGAGACCGCGAGTTCGCGCGCCGTGAGCGAGAAACAATCGAGGATGTCGGCGACCTTGGCCAGCGACTTGAGCTGGTGCGCCGCCTCGGCCCGCGATGCGCGTGGGGCGGCCGGGGCATCATTGCCGGCACGTTTGCGGCGCGGCCGGCCCCTGCGCCCAGGGTCTGTGGGCGGTGGCGGTGCTTGCTCGGCATCCATGGCGGCGGCATCCATGGCAGCGAGAGGGGGCCAGGCTCGTTTCCGAGTCAAGCGAGCGAGCCTGGCCCCGCCATCACGCGGCGCGCATGGCGGCGGCGTCGCGCTCATAGGCGAGCACGGCCTTGAGCTCGCGCGCGATGGCCGCCTGCTGCGCCCGTGTGGCGGCCGGCATCGGCGCCCGCGGCAGGCCGCCCGGCGCGCCTTGCAGGGTGAGCGCGTGCTTGACGCAGGCCGGCAGGTTGTCGCCGGCGATGGTGTTCCAGAACCGCAGCATGGCGCGGTGGATTTCCTGGCCGAGCCGGTGGTCGCCGCGCTGCACGGCGTCCCACAGCGCCACGCAGACGCCGGGCAGCGCCGCGGGGTTGGCGGCGATGGTGCCGTGCGCGCCGAGGGCGAAGGACGAATAGAGCAGCGCGTCGACGGCACTCAGCACCACCTTGCCGGCGGGAAGCGTGAGCAGCAGGTCGGCCATCAGTTTCAGGTCGCCCTGGCTCTGCTTGACGCCATGAATGCCTGGCAGCTCGGTCATCAGCCGCACCAGCAGGTCCGGGCGCAGATAGTTCCAGGGGATCACGTTGTAGATGATGACGGGAATATCCGTGGCCTCGGTGATGGCCCGGAAATGCGCGATCGTTGCCTCGTCGTCGGGCTTGAAGAGGTAGTGCACGGGGGTGATCTAGAGGCCCTTGACGCCGATCCCGTGCATGTCCTGCGCCGCGAGCACGGCCTGGCGCGTGCTGTTGACGATGATACCGGCGACGACCGGGATGCGGTCGCCAACCTCCTCCTGGGCCAGCGAAACCACCCGGCGCAGCTCCTCACGGGTGAGTGTGTGGCCCTCGCCGGTGCTGCCGCCGACGCAGACGCCGTGCACGCCCTTGGCCAGCACGAAACGAGCTTGGGCGCGGCACGCGGCCTCGTCGATCGCGCCATCGGCGGTGAAAGGGGTCACCAACGGCGGGATGACGCCGGTCAGCGTGTGGGTCATGGCGGCTTCCTTTTGTCCTGTTATACGGGACATTGGGTGCACCGCACGGGGAGCACGTCAAGCTTTCCGGTACCATATTCTGCCACTTAATTCTGCCACTTAGGGGCAGGAAATCAGCTTCTGTGAGTGTGCGGGGTGATTTCTGGCGCCAACCTGAATCCTGAAATGTAGGATATTGGCGCCGATAGCCACCGGCTGCATCGCGGTGGCACCCGCAGCGGCGCGTGCGTTATTGACATAATAAATCTTCGGCGACAAACGGAGACCTGCCCGTGCGCCCGTGTTCCAACGACCGGTCATGCGAACGGACGCCGCAATCAGGGCTCCCCGGAACGCATCCGCGCGCCTATCGTTGTCGCATACAGCAAGCCACGGAACCGCCGCATGACGACACGTCGTCGAGCCCCCGAAACCGATCGACGCGCGCCCAGCCCAGCGGCGGCGGTGGGGCCGGACGAACCCCAACCTGACGCATCCGTGGCCGATACCGCGGTGACCGAGGTGTCGGTGGTCGATGCGTCGTTGGTCGATGCGGCGCCGGCTGCGGCATCCGCCCCGTCCGGCGCGCTGGCCTTCCCGCCCCCGGCCGCGACGCCGACCCAGACTGGTCCCAAGGGGTTGCGCTTCGACTTCAACCAGGGCTGCCGTGTCACCGTGCCGAAGGGCGACTGGAAGGTGCGGCTCTCCGACCTCGACACCGGCAACATCCTCTACGAGACGCAGCCCCGGCACCGGCGGCGTGACCGTCTCCAGCGCCAAGCGCTTCTACGTGCGCTTCCGCATCGAGGCCTGGCGCGACGGCAAGCCGGTGATGACGCATGATTTCGACGCGCGCGAGCGCGAGGCGCTGATCCAGTTTCCGGTCGGCACGCTGGCCGACAACGAGTTCGCGACGCCGTACCGCGTGATCAACTACCACGCCTGCAACGGCTGCTGGAACGATATCCGCCACCGCTTCGACCACCATGATTTCATGTGGTGCCCGCGGCACGCCAACACCAAGCGGCAGTTCGAGTGCACGCGGCTGGTGACCGTGGAGCAGGTCAAGGCGGCGATACGGCGCATTCCGGGCTTCGCGGGCGGCTGACCTCCGCGAGGTTCGGTTCGGCACGAGCGCAGGAACCGCTTGCCCCGGCGCGGCGGTGTTGTCACAAAACTGTCATGCAAACGACGCTGACCCTGATCGACCTCGCCGGTGCGGTGGCGCTGCTGCTGTGGGGGCTGCACATGGTGCAGACCGGCATTCAGCGTGCCTTCGGGGCGGCGCTGCGCCGGTTTCTCGGGCTGGCGCTGGGGCGGCGCGGCTCGGCGCTGCTCGCCGGCCTCGGCGTCACCGCGATCCTGCAGAGCTCGACCGCGACCGGGCTGATGGTTTCCTCCTTCGCCGCCGCCGGGCTGGTGGAGCTGGTGCCGGCACTGGCGACCATGCTCGGCGCCAATCTCGGCACCACGCTGATCGTACAGTTGCTGTCGTTCGATGTCGCGGGCGTCGCCTCGCTCGGCGTCCTGATCGGCGTGCTGATGTTTCGCCGCGGCGAGCAGAGCCGCACGCGCGATCTCGGCCGCGTCGCGATCGGCCTCGGGCTGATGCTGACGGCGCTGCACCAGTTGCTCGGGGTGGTGACGCCCTATGAGAACGCGCCGGGGCTGAAGCTGCTGCTGGGCACGATCGCCTCCGACCCGACGCTGGCCGCCCTGGTGGCGGGGGTGGTGACCTGGGCCGCGCATTCATCGGTCGCGGTGGTGCTGCTGATCATGTCCTTCGCGGCGAAGGGCGTGGTGCCGCCGCTGACCGCGTTTGCCATGGTGGTCGGCGCCAATCTCGGCACCGCGATCAACCCGCTGCTCGAAAGCTCGGCCGGCGCCGATGGCGCGGCGCGGCGGCTGCCGCTCGGCAACCTGCTCAATCGCCTCGTCGGCGCCGTGCTGGTGCTGCCCGCCCTGCCCTGGCTCACCCACCAGGTGATAGCGATCGAGCCGGATGCGCGGCGGGCCGTGGCGGATTTCCACACCGGCTTCAACCTGGTGCTGGCGCTGCTGTTCTTTCCACTGCTCACACCCTATGCGGCGCTGCTGCGCCGGCTGCTGCCCGAGCGCGTGAGTGCCCGCGACCCGGCGCTGCCGGTCTATCTCGGTGCCGCGGAGCGCGAGACGCCGAGCGTCGCACTGGCCGGTGCCTCGCGCGAGGCGCTGCGCATGGCCGATGTGCTGGAGGCGATGCTGCGTGCGGCCGGTGACGCGCTGGCCTCGGGCGACCGGCGGCGCATCGCCGAGGCCCGCGCGCTCGACGACGTGCTCGACAAGCTCAACACCGCGATCCGCGCCTATCTCGCGAAGCTCGACGCCGATGCGATGATCGAGGGCGACCATCGCCGGCTCGCGCAGATTTTTCATTTCGCGACCAATCTCGAACATGCCGGCGACGTGGTGGATCAGAACATCATGGCGGCGGTGGGCAAGCGGCTGAAGCGCGGCGTGGTGCTGGCCGCCGCCGAGCAGGCCGAGATCGCGGTGGTGATCGAGCGGCTCTGCGCCAATCTGCGCCGCGCCGGGGCGGTGTTCATGACCGAGGACCCGCGCGCGGCGCGTGAGCTGGCCGCCGAGAAGGAGGCGTTTCGCGACCTCGAGGCGGCATCGACCGCGGCGGAGCTTGCGAAGCTGCGCGACGGGCATGCCGATGCGCTCGATACGCCGGTCGCCGCCGGCGCGCTGCATGTGGACCTGGTGCGCGACTTCAAGCGCATCAACACGCACCTCGTCGCGGCGGCCGCCTACAAGGTGCTGGAGGCCGAGGGCACGCTGCTGCCGAGCCGCCTGCGGCCGGAGGCGTAGCGGACTATCAGGCAGCGGGCTCGATAATCTTCTGCAACGTTGCCGATTCCGTGTCCTTGTAGCCGAGGCGGGTGTAGAACGCGGCCGCGGTGTCGTTGCCGTTGCGTACCAGAAGCTGCACCTTCCAGACGCCGCGGGCGGCGAGCCAGGCCTCGACCGCGGTCATCATGCGCCGGCCGAGCCCCCTGCCCTGCAAATCGGGCGCGGTCGCCACGTAGTGAACCCAGCCGCGATGCCCGTCATCGCCCAGCATCGCGGAGGCGACGATGCGCCCCTCCTGCTCCATTACCAGGATCGTCGATTGCGGACCGCGGCGGGCAAATTCGATGTCGCGCGCCGGGTCGTTCCAGGGCCGAGCGACGCCCGCCGCGTGCCAGAGCGCGATGATCTGCTCCTGGTCCGCGTCGCGCATCTCGCGGATCGCTTGGTCGGCGAGCGCCGGGCGGCGGAACACGAGGATGAAATTATTCGCCGGCATCGCAACGATTTCCGGCGGCGCGTAGCCGTGCGCGGCGGCGAGGCCGGCCACCGCCTCCAGATCGCGGATGCCCCAGGCCGGGTTACGGGCGCGCAGATCGACGTCGAACGCCGCGTTCGAGGGCGCGGTGTGGCGGCCGTGGCGGCGATAGGGGCCATAGGTCACGAGCATGGCACCCAGGCCCGCGGCACCGCGCACCAGTCCCTCGGCGGCGGCCCAGGGCGCGATGTGGATCATGTTGATGCACAGCACGGCGTCGGCCGCGACAGCTGGCCACGGGGCGGCGGCATCAACATCGATCGGCGCCAGCAGGTTGGGCAGGCCGGCATCCGCCGCGTAAGCTGCAATCGAGGCGCGGCGCGCGGCGTCCGGGTCCGAGGGCTGGAAGACGATGCCGGGCAGGCCGGCGGCGAAATGCACGGCGTGCTCGCCCGAGCCGCTGGCGAGTTCCAGCACCCGCCCGCGAGATGGCAGCACGCGGCGCAGCACCGCCAGGATCGGCTCACGGTTGCGCGCCGCCGCCGGGGCGGCGATGCGTGGGTCGGCCGTCACGACCGTTGCCGCCGCTATCGTTCCACCTGCGACACGTCACGCACGGCGCCGCGCGCCGCACTGGTGGTCAGCGCCGCATAGGCGCGCAGCGCCGGGGAGACGACGCGCTCGCGCTTGGCCGGCTTCCAGGTCGTGCGCTCGGCACGGCGCAGCGCCAGCACCGCATCCGACACCTCGACACGGATGGAGCGCGCCGGGATGTCGATGGTGATGGTGTCGCCCTCCTCGACCAGGCCGATCGCCCCGCCCTCCGCCGCCTCCGGCGAGACATGGCCGATCGAAAGTCCCGAGGTGCCGCCGGAGAAGCGGCCGTCGGTCACCAGCGCGCAGGCTTTGCCCAGGCCCTTCGATTTCAGGTAGCTCGTGGGGTAGAGCATTTCCTGCATGCCGGGCCCGCCCTTCGGCCCCTCGTAGCGGATCAGCACCACGTCGCCGGCGACCACCTTGCCGCCGAGAATGCCGGCGACCGCCTCCTCCTGGCTCTCGAAGATGCGCGCGGGGCCGGCGAAGGTCAGGTTCGACGCGTCGACGCCCGCGGTCTTCACGATGCAGCCGTCCTCGGCGATGTTGCCCGACAGCACCGCGAGCCCGCCATCGCGCGAGAAGGCGTGCTCGGCGCTGCGGATCACGCCCTTTTCGCGGTCGCGATCGGTCTCCTTCCAGCGGCTCGACTGGCTGAACGCCTCCTGCGTCGGCACGCCGCCGGGGGCCGCGCGGTAGAACGCATCCACCGCCTCGCTGTTGCTGGACATGATGTCCCAGCGCGCCAGCGCGTCGGCCATGCTTGGCGCGTGGACGGTGGCGCAGTCGCCGTGGATCAACCCGGCGCGGTCCAGCTCCGCGAGGATGGCGAGCACGCCGCCGGCGCGGTGCACGTCCTCGACATGCACGTCGGCGACCGAGGGTGCGACCTTGCATAGCACCGGCACGCGGCGGGACAGCCGGTCGATATCGGCCATGGTGAAGCCCACCCTGCCCTCCTCGCTGGCCGCGAGCAGGTGCAGCACGGTGTTGGTGGAGCCGCCCATGGCGATGTCCAGCGTCATCGCGTTCTCGAACGCGGCGAAGCTCGCGATGGCGCGCGGCAGCACCGCGGCGTCGTCCTGCTCGTAGTAGCGGCGGGCGAGATCGACGATGAGGTGCCCGGCCTCCTGAAACAGGCGCTTGCGGTCGGCATGCGTCGCCAGCACCGTGCCGTTGCCGGGCAGCGACAGGCCGAGCGCCTCGGTGAGGCAGTTCATGGAATTGGCGGTGAACATGCCGGAGCAGGAGCCGCAGGTGGGGCAGGCCGAGCGCTCCATCGCCGCCACCTCGGCCTCGGTGACCGAGCTGTCGGCGGCGTAGACCATGGCGTCGATGAGATCGACGGCGCGCTGCTTGCCCTTCAGCACCACCTTGCCCGCCTCCATCGGCCCACCGGAGACGAACACGGTGGGGATGTTGAGGCGCATCGCCGCCATCAGCATGCCGGGGGTGATCTTGTCGCAGTTGGAGATGCAGACCAGCGCGTCGGCGCAGTGCGCGTTGACCATGTATTCCACGGCGTCCGCGATCAGCTCGCGCGAGGGCAGGCTGTAGAGCATGCCGTCATGGCCCATGGCGATGCCGTCATCGACGGCGATGGTGTTGAACTCCTTCGCCACCCCGCCGGCGGCCTCGATCTCGCGGGCGACAAGCTGGCCGAGATCCTTGAGATGGACATGCCCGGGGACGAACTGGGTGAAGGAGTTGGCGATGGCGATGATCGGCTTGCCGAAATCCGCGTCCTTCATGCCGGTGGCGCGCCACAGGCCGCGGGCGCCGGCCATGTTGCGACCATGGGTGGTGGTGCGGGAGCGATAGGCGGGCATGGGCGTCCTCCACGGGATTGGGCCGCCAGTCGGTGCAGCCTGACGGCGATGGGAACCATACTCGGCCGGGCCCGGCAAGTCGGCTCTGTCCATGGCAGCTCCGCGCGGTTATGCCTGCCGCATGGACAGGACCCCGCCCCAGGATGACGACGCGATGGCCCGGCTGATCGCGGTGATGGCCGCCCTGCGCGACCCCGAGCATGGCTGCCCGTGGGACCGCGTGCAGGATTTCGCGAGTATCGCGCCCTATACGATCGAGGAAGCCTATGAGGTCGCGGACGCGATCGCCGGGGCCGACATGGCGGCGCTGGAGGATGAGCTCGGCGACCTGCTGTTCCAGGTGGTGTATCATTCGCGTCTCGCGGAGGAGCAGGGCGCGTTCCGCTTCGCCGACGTCGCCCGCGCGATCACCGCCAAGATGATCCGCCGCCACCCGCACGTGTTCGGCGACGCGGCGGCGCGGGATGCGGTCCAGCAGACCGAAGCGTGGGAGGCGCAGAAGCGCCAGGAGCGCGCCGCGAAGGCCGAGACCGGCACGCTGGGAGGAATTCCGCGCGACCTCCCTGCCCTCACCCGCGCGCTGAAACTCACCAGGCGCGCCGCGCGTGTGGGGTTCGACTGGGCGGATGCCGAGCAGGTGCTGGACAAGCTCGCCGAGGAGGTGGGCGAGCTGCGCGCCGAGATCGCGGCCGGCGACCGCGCGCGCCTCGCCGACGAGATGGGGGATATCCTGTTCGTCGTCGCCAACCTCGCCCGCAAGCTCGATCTCGACCCCGAGACCTGTTTGCGCGCCGGCAACGCCAAGTTCGAGCGCCGGTTCGGGGCCGTGGAGGCACGGCTCGCCGGAAGCGGCCTGGCGCCGCAGGACGCGACGCTCGCGGCGATGGAAGCGGAATGGCAGGCGGTGAAGCGGGACGAGAAACGATGAGCGAGACCGCCGATTTTGTCGTGGTCGGCCTTGGCGCTATGGGTAGTGCGGCACTGCTGGCGCTCGCCCGGCAGGGCGTGCGCGTGGTGGGCATCGACCGGTTCCGCCCACCGCATGACCGCGGCTCCACGCATGGCGAGACGCGGCTCTCGCGCATGGCGGTGGGCGAAGGCGGGGAATACGCGCCGCTGGTGGCCCGCACCCATGCGCTGTGGCGCGAGATGGGCGAGGCGGTGGGCGAGACGCTGTTCATCGAGACCGGCGGGCTGATCATCGGCCAGCGCGAGGGCGCACCGGCGCTGCACGGGCAGCCCGATTTCGTGCGCCGCTCACGCGACGTGGCGCGGGCGCATGGCGTCGCGCACGAGATGCTGGAGGCGGGCGAGCTGATGCGCCGGTTTCCGCAATTCGTTGTCGGTGAGGAGAGCTGGGCGCTCTACGAGCCCACGGCGGGGATGGCGTTGGTGGAACGCTGTGTGGCGGCGCAGTTGCGCCTCGCGGAGGACGCGGGCGGCCTGGTGCTCACCGGCGAGCGCGTGCTGGGCGTGCGCGAGGTCGTGGGCGGCGCCGTGGTCAGCACCGACCGGCGCGAGATCTCGGCCGCCGGCGTGGTGGTGGCGGCGGGCGCGTGGGTGGCGGAGCTGGTGGGCGCCATGGCGCCGCTTACGCGCGTGCAGCGCCAGACCATGCACTGGTTCGCGGTGGCGGATGCGGCTTCCTATGCGCCCGGGCGCTTTCCCGTGTTCATCTGGACGCATGGCCGGAACGAGGCGGATTATCTCTACGGGTTTCCCATCGTGCCGGGCGGCGCCGGGGTGAAGCTGGGCAGCGAGCAATATGTCGAGACGACGACGGCGGATGGCGTCGCGCGCGCGGTGACCGCCGCGGAATCCGCTGCCTTGTTTCGCGATCATATCGAGGGGCGGCTCGACGGTGTGACGCCCGAGGTGCTGCGCGCCGTGACCTGCCTCTACACCACCACGCCCGATCACGGCTTTATCGTCGATCATCCGCCGGCGATGCCGCATGTGCTGGTCGCCTCACCCTGTTCCGGG
Source organism: Pseudomonadota bacterium (assembly GCA_021780935.1). The sequence goes on along the minus strand of JAJXXT010000071.1, from coordinate 117,920 downwards.
CACGGGTTCAAGCATTCGGCGGCCCTGGGCGAGATGATCGCCGAGCGGGTGCTGCGGCCCGGCCTGGTGTTCGGCACCGGGGCGGCCGAGGCCGGGCCGTTTCGTCTCGCGCGATTCACGGCGTAGGGCCATGGGCGGCGCTGGCGCGGCCCGTCATCCCTGGCTAGTTTCCCACCGCCGGATGGGTGGCCGAGCGGTTTAAGGCAGCGGTCTTGAAAACCGCCAGGGGGCAACCCCTCGTGGGTTCGAATCCCACCCCATCCGCCAGTTCAGTTCCTGCGTGGGAACAACGTCTGCGCCGCCGTTCGCCACGACATGCCCGGATACGCCTCCGCCGCGACGCTACCCATCACTCCCCTTTCCGGCCCGTTCTCGGCGACACCGCCAGGCCGAGGAACACCATTACCGCCTGGTTGAGCCGGACCACGTCCTCGTCGTCCAGCCGGCCGACCCGTTTGCCGACTTTGGACTTCGGAACGGTGGTGATCTTGTCGACCATCAGCCGGGAGGGAGAGCGCAGCCCGTTATGTTCGTCCGCCTCCACCGAAAGCCGGAACAAAGGCGCTTCCGTGGGGTCCGTGGTGAAGGCGCAGATCGTGATCGAGTCCGTCGCGTCAAAGGCGTCATCCTGCACGATGACGACGGGGCGCGGCTTGCCCGCATAATCCTTGCCGCCCGAGACGGTCCAGATGTCGCCTCGCCTCATTCATCGTCCCAGCCAGACAGCGCGTCGATGAATGCCTGATCCTCGGCGGCATGGGCGCTCACCGCCACGGCCAGAGATTGCCGGTGCGCCTCAGATCGGAAGGATGGTGCGCGCACATCCGGCACCCAAATCTGGATCGGCCGCAGGCCCTGGGCGCGTAGACGGTCGCGGTGTTCCTGCACCTTCACCTTGGTGGGCTTCGCGCCCCGCGCCGATGCCATGACGTGATCCTTCGAGTAAGTTACATGTAACCTACCACGCAGTGCTCGCCATGGAAAGCGGATTCGATCCGACAGATCGGCTACTGAGCGATGTGCAAAAAGTGCTTATCACTCAATGAGTTAATTGCGCCGCGCACATTGCGCCTCAAGGCCGCACATTGTCGGATGGACGAAAACCGCAGCAAAACCAATCGACCGAACTAGCCGCAATGTGCGGCCTTTTATCTGGCCCTCAGCGGTCGTGCCTTCCTCTGGCTCCCAGAACGATCCCGGAAATAGTGGTGATGACCACCACGCATCGACATCTCTGCTGCACACCGTCGCTTGTAGATGACTCTTGGCGACGCTGCCGGTATCGTTAGGACAGTAGGAACCGGTGGGGCTGATGGGGAGAAAAATACTATTTCAGGGCGTAACGCCCGATACGCATCTTGAAGCCGTTCGGCATGTTTTAGCGCTTCCGAATCCTCAGACCGTGATGTTTAGCGCTGCTTTTATGAACCGGGGTGGTCTTTTGCAAATTCGCGAATCTCTGCAGCCGGTCGCAGCGGTCACGACGATCATTGCCGGTATCCGCAATGGCATAACCTCGGCGCAAGGATTGCTCGCAGCTCTCGAATTTGGCTGCACGACGTTTGCCGTCGATACCGGCTCCCGCAACGTAATCTTTCATCCCAAAATCTACTTTGCCCGGAACGCGACGGCTGCCCGACTCGTGCTGGGCAGCGCGAACCTGACGATTGGCGGGCTTAACTCCAACATCGAGGCCAGCGTTACCATGACGCTTGATCTCGGTGTAAAAGACGACGCGGATTTTGTGGCCGACGTTGAGTCAAAAATCGCGGGAATGCGGGCCGATTACCCGGAACACGTTTTCAACGTCGCGGACGCTGCGGCCGTGGCTATGCTGCTCGAGGCGGGCCGCGTGGTCGATGAAAGCATAGTGCCGGCCCCAACACCGGGCGGATCGTCGGCAAATCGCGATTTCGACACGATTCCGAAAATGAAGCTGAAAACGGCAGCGATAAAGCGCCCGGCAATGCCGCCAGCAGCGGCGGCTCCTGCGGCCCCCGCGCCAGCGGCACTGGCTGCGGTGGCTCCAGTCCCGGCCGCGCCCGTGCGGGACCAGCTATTCCTTGTCTGGGAAAGCCGTCCGCTGACACGTCGCTATCTGACGATTCCGACGGGGGCGAACACGAACCCAACCGGTTCCATGCTGTTCACCAAGGGCGTAATGGACGATATCGATCAGCGCCATTATTTCCGGGATGAGGTCTTTAACGGGCTGGACTGGCACCATGACACAGCGCCCGGCAAGGAGCATATGGAACGCGCTGAAGCGCAATTCCGGCTGATTATCCGCGATGTTGATTACGGCGTGTTCACGCTGCGGCTTTCTCACAATACGCGGACGGATACCGCCGCCTATGAGCAAAGCAACAGCATGACCCAACTGCACTGGGGTGACGCGCGGGCTCTCGTCGCCCGCGAGGATCTGCTAGACCGCACCATGTACCTTTATCGGGACGAGACGGACTCGGATTTGTTCGTTTTGGAAATCGACTAATCTGCGTCGGCCGAAATGCGGTGTCGCCGGTCGCGTAGCCGCTTCCATCCGTTCAGCAATTCCGATTGATCTGCCGCCGATAGCCCAAGACTGCTTAGGGTACGCCGCGTCTGCTGCTCCAGAACGGCGTCCATTGGCATGGTCCGCACGGCCTTATCGAGCTCCGCCAACTTCGGCCGCACCTTCTGCGGTGGGGGGAGTAGTAGCTTTTCAATTTCGGAAGGGACCAATTCGAGGACGCCGCCGCCGTAGTGACGGCCCTCAAGCTCGGCGCTAAGGGCCGTTAGCGCGTTGATGAACCCATAAACAAGCTGCTCAGCTGTGCCTTCTTTCAGGCGAACACGGTAAGCCGTGTCAGTGGTGTAGGCGCGTAGCTGGTTGAGAATAAGCCGGGGCGCGTCATGGGACCGCTTCAGCATCCCAATTTCCGTGGCGTAGACTGACGGGACGGAATACCACGGGGACCGGATGCGGCATTTATAGCGCGTATGTAGGCTCTCTTTTTCACCTTGCTCGATATATCGCTTGCCGGTGCGGCTTTTCTCAACGCTCCTGTCCTGAAACCATATAAAATTCGTCGGATTGCCCTTGGTCGCGTTCGCTTGGTGCTGACGCTCGTCATAGACGACACCTGGGCAATGCTCGCTTCGGCCAAACATCGGGTGCGCCCATTGCTGCAAGCCGAACTGCTCTACCGTTTCATCTTCAACCAAAAAGAATTTGTTGGCCCCAGTGACGATTCCAACGTCAACCTCTGCCACGTCATCGAAGCGGCGCACCTCACCACTATCAAGGAGGCCATCTAGCAACGAACGGGTGGACGGCGACAATAGCGCCCGGGTCCATTTTCCAGCGACGGTCTTGCCGTTGATCGACTGCGGCGCTCGGAAAACGTCCTCGGGGTTCAGATTCAGGAAGTCCCGGCCTTTGACGGGATACATGCCAAGGCCCTCGGCGCGTTCGTCCGGGTGTGCCTTCTTCTCCACCATAAGCAACACCGCGCCCTGAAGGGTGCCCTCAAACCACAATTCCTCGGGGTCGATAACAACAAGGCGACTCGCGTTCGCGCCTAGATAAGATCGCAGCGATTGCGCGTGTGTAACGTGGATGACCTCAGCTGGAACGACCATGGCAAGCCGCCCGCCAGGACGCAGAAGAGCAAACGATGCTAGAATGAAGGGCACCCATGCATTCGTGTGCTTGGTGAATTTACAGCCAAGGGCGGAAAAGATGGCTTCGGCACGGCTCTGAAAAAGCGGCGGCAAATACTGATAGCGAATGAAGGGGGGATTCCCAAGAACGGCGTCGAACTGCTCCCGGTTTCCTTCAAGTGCTTTGCCCGCCCATCCTAGAAAGTCGTCGCTGCGGATTTCTACCTCGCGTAAGCCCACCTGCCGGGCTGCCTTGCAGGCCTTCTTCGCCTCTATCGGGTCTATCTCAAACCCGGTTACATGAGCAGACGGAATCAGGTCGGCAAGTGGTTTGAAAAAAACACCGTCACCGCAACTTGGTTCAAGGATGTCCACTGGAGCTTTATGGCGGACCCAACGCACAAGGAAGGCCGCGAGATCGGCAGGCGTGTAATATCCGCCACGAAGCTTCTGAGCCGATTCATTCTCAATGAAGTTCATGGCTTCGCTGCCCCTTCGCGCTTTGCACGGGCTAAGTTGGGCAAGTTCGGTTGCTCGCGCTCGGCGATGTAGTTTGTCGCCGATGCGACAAACCAATCTTTAAGTGTCGAGCCGTCACCGGCAAGCGCTCTGTACAGCCTGCGCTTGAGGCCTGGATCGACCTCAATCACGATTCGTCCAGACTCCCCCTTCGACATATCACCGCCATGTTATGTGACATATATCATGTAACATAAACGTCTGCTGGGCGAGCTGTCAATCCGATCTGCGACGTCCCATTGAACGCCGCCCGGTCCCCGTCGATCAACAATAGCATTGGAACATAGTGCGAACACGACGTGTCCGATGTCAACGAGGTTTCTGGGACACTATTGCGCACGGGAGGGCTATAGCGAAAATGTAGTGCTCATCGCTATCGGGCACGGCCCGCCAACCCGGCTGTTTCAGTCCTTGCGTGGGCACGACGTCTGCGCCGCCGCTCGCCACACGCGTCTGGAGCCTGGGGTGAAACGAGTAAGACGGCCCTTCAATAGACCCTGCCGGCCGGAAAAAGCTCGTTCAGGAGCCGATTGGGGAACCGCCGCTTCTGCACGATGGCGTAGAACGTCTCCGTGACCTCCTGTATCCGGCAGTGCTCGACGAGGATCCCCGCCTCAAGCTCGTCGCGAACGACGATCGGGGGCACGAGGGTCACGCCCTTCCGTTCGCGGGCGAGCAACCGCAGCATGGCCATGTCATCGACTTCCGCCAGGATGGTGGGACGGATGCCCGCCAACTCCAGGACCCGATCGAACGCGACGCGGATATCACTCTCCAGGCCCGGCAAAAGAATCGGCTCCGTTCGGAGATCATCGGGGAATTTGAACTTGCGTCTCTTGGGACGTGGATGGCCGACCAAACTCACGGGCTGCTCGTTGAGCAAATGATTGCGCAATGAAGAGCGCGCATCGCGCGGCGCGGCGCTATTGGCCAGGACCACGTCGATGGCGTGGGCCTCCAGTTGCGTCAGCAGATCGCGAATGTTGCCGGAGCGGACGATCAATTCGACATCCGATCGGCCGACCAGGGGCCGAAGAAATTCGAGCTGGAAATTTCGCGACAGCGTCGTCAGGGCGCCGACGCGCAGAACCTGACGCGTCGCCAGCGGCTGGCCGCGCAGGGTGCTCATCAGTTCGTCGCCGGCCTTGAACACCGTATCGGCGTAGTCGAGGGCGATCCGGCCGGCTTCCGTCAGCAACAGCTTCCTGCCGATGCGCGCGAAGAGCGGGTAGCCCATTTGGTGCTCAAGTTTCTGAATTTGCACAGAAAGAGCCGACTGAGACAGGTTCATTCGCTCGGCTGCCCGCGTCAGGCTGCCGGCGTGCGCCACGGCCCAGAAATAGCGCAGGTGATTGTAGTTCAGGTCCCTCATATCGTTCTATTAGGACGAACGATTTTGCCGAAACAATGAATTTTTTTCCGAGTTCGTGATCGGCTACCGACGGCCCGCATCAGGTTTTTGCGTTCGAAGAGGGCTCGTGCCGCACTTTCTCGCGCCGTTGTCGGCACCGTTTCCGCTGCTCCTCGCAGGGGCGATCGGCTTCCTCAATCATGGCCGACGACCGAAGCTGGTCCTTTCATTGGCCGAAGCCGCTTCGCTCCTTGCGTTGCTTGCGGCCATCGTGTCGGCCGGGGGCCTGATCCTCTGGGGCGCTGGCGACAGTCCCGTCATCGGGTTCCAAGGCGTCGGTCTGTCGGTCCGGCTTGACGCCGTCAGCGCGACCATCTTGCTGTTGGTGACGTTCGTCGGCTGGATCGTCGTCCGCTTTGCCCGGACCTACCTGGACGGAGAGGCAAGGCAAGGCAAGGTCCCTTCACCGCCTGGCTTTGTCTGACGCTGGCATCCGTGGCGCTGCTGGTGACCGCCGGCAATCTGTTGCAGCTGGTGATTGCCTGGATCGCCACCAGCCTCTTTCTTCACAGGCTGCTGCTGTTCTATCCGCAGCGGATCGCAGCACAGCGTGCGGCGCGTAAGAAATTTATCGTGGCGCGGCTCGCCGATGCAGCACTCGTCGTCGGTGCTTCGTTGCTCGTCGCCGCTTATGCCACCAGCGACATCGGGGCGATCCTTACGGCCGCGCGGTCGGACTCCGGCGGCTGGTGGCTTGCGATCGGCGCCGCCGGCCTTCTGGCGATCGCCGCAGTGCTCAAGTCGGCTCAGTTTCCCTTCCATGGCTGGCTCACCGAGGTCATGGAGACGCCCACGCCGGTGTCGGCGCTCCTCCACGCCGGGGTGATCAATGCCGGTGGCTTCCTGCTGATCCGCTTTGCCGACGTCATGGTGCTGGCCCCGGGCGTCCTGGCGGCGCTCGTCATGCTGGGCGGTTTCACCGCGCTGTTCGGCAGCCTGGTCATGCTGACCCAGCCCGCGGTCAAGACCTCGCTTGCCTGGTCCACCGTCGCTCAGATGGGGTTTATGATCTTCGAGTGCGGCCTGGCGCTTTTCCCTCTGGCGCTGCTGCACATCGTGGCCCACTCGCTCTACAAGGCGCATTCCTTCCTTGCCTCGGGCGGCGCTGTCGAGAGGGTCGCTGCGATCCGCAGGCCAGGTCCGGTTGCCGTACCGACGACTGGCGCCGTTGCGCGCGCCTTTCTATCGGCGCTGGCCATCTATGTCCTCGTCGGGGCTGGCTTCGGCTTGGCGCACAAGTCGCCTCAGGCGATCGCGCTCGGCGCCATTCTGATCTTCGGTGTCGCCTACATGCTGGCGCAGGGATTCGCCGACGCGGCACCCCGTGCGCTCACCTGGCGCACCATCGTCTACGCCGTAGCAACCTCGGTCAGCTATTTCGCCCTTCAGTGGGCGGCGACCGCAATCACCGCGAATGTCCTGCCGGCGCCGCCGTTCCCTGGTCAGCTGGAATGGGCGCTAATTGCACTGATGGTCGCAAGCTTCGGCCTCGTCGCCATCGCGCAGGCGATGTTTCCCCTCTGGGCGTCCCACCCCGCGGCCGCCGGCCTGCGCGTGCATCTTTCGAACGGACTCTACGCCAACGCGGTCTTCGACCGGCTGATCGGCGCGTGGTCCATCCGCCGCCCATCCTGAGCCGCCCGGAAGATCGCGCATGACCCACGGAATACTCGCGACCTGGCCCGCCGCGCAGGCCTTGACGCTCGCCATGGATCGCGCGGCCCGCGCGATACCGCCCGCCTGGCCTTTGGCTTCGAGCGTCGCGGTCAATCCGTTTCTTGGGCAAACAGACGAGCCACTTGCCAAGGTCGGCGCGCGGCTCGCCAGGGTCGCCGGCGCGGCCGTCACCATGCCCCGGCGCTGGTATGCTTGGAAGATCGCGACGAGTGCGATCAGCGACGCCGACCTCGCGGCCGCACTGGCGAACGCCAAGGCGGGGCCGAAACGGGCCGATGTCGCGGACCTGGTCGATGTCGCGGACTTGAAGGCCGCGGCCAGCGTGGAGCCGCCACCGGCGGCGCCCCTTCCGACCATCGCCGATCTGGCGGCACGCGCGTCCGGCTCTGATTGGCCGGGAATTGTGGCTGAACGCTTCGGCGCCTGGGCGGCCGGCTATTTCGACGAAGGCCAGGCGCTGTGGGCCGCACCGAAAGGCAAAGGTGCCTATGCCGCCTGGCGGGCGATGGCCACCCATGACATCACACCCGAAATCGCCGGGTTGGCCGGCTTTGCCCTGCATGTATCGGAGGCGCCGGAAACCGCGTTGGCGGCGGTCGAACGGGTGGTGACCCGGCTCGGCCTCCATGCGGAGGCCGCCGAAACCTATTTCAATCAGATGCTCATGACGCTGGGTGGCTGGGCGCAGTATGCCCGCTACAAGCTTTGGCAGGCCGAACTCACTGGCGGTACCGATGAGACGATCACGGATTTCCTGGCAATCCGGCTGATTTGGGAAGAAGCGCTCTTCCTGCGCTATGACGCCGGGATCGCCGCCGCCTGGGAAAGCGTGCGGACGGCGCACGCGGCACCCGTTGAGCCGACACGCGATCTCGCCATCGACGCCATCCTGCAGGAAGCTGCCGAAAGGTCCGCACAGCGGGCGTTGGCACGGACGCTGGCGGGACCTTCTGCGCGAACGCGGCTTGACCGCCCCGCGCTTCAGGCCGCGTTCTGTATCGACGTTCGCTCCGAGGTTTTTCGCCGGGCTCTTGAAAGTCTCGATCCCCGAATCCAGACGATGGGGTTTGCCGGCTTTTTCGGTCTGACCACCTTGCACCGGCGGTTCGCCTCGGACGTCGAGGAACGACGACTGCCTGTTCTGCTCAATCCGGCGCTGAGGTCGTGCGCCGGCGGCCCCGATAGCCACGCGAAGGATCAATCCACGCGCCTCAAGGCGCGCGCCAGGCGCGCCTGGGGCCGGTTCAAGCTCGCTGCTGTCTCCTCCTTCGCTTTCGTCGAGGCGACCGGCCCCGTCTATGTGGCCAAGCTCCTGACGGATGCTTTGGGCCTGCATGGCGCCCGGCCACCAGATGACCCGCCACCTCAGCTCGATCCCGCGCTCGATCCGGTGGCCCGGGTGAAGACCGCCGACGCCGTCTTACGCGCGATGTCCCTGACCCGCGATTTCGCGCGACTGGTGGTGCTGGCCGGTCATGGCGCTCATGTCGTCAACAACCCTCACGCGAGTGCCCTTCATTGCGGCGCCTGCGGCGGTTATTCGGGCGAGGTCAACGCCCGGCTGCTGGCGTCGCTTCTGAACGACGCGGAGGTGCGGGAGGGCCTCGCAAGCAGCGGCGTGAAGATACCCGACGACACGCTGTTCCTGGCGGCGCTGCACGACACAACAACCGACGGCGTGACCCTCTTTGACGACGATCATCCCTCGATCGCCCACAGGGTCGAGGTTGAGCAGGCGAGAGCCTGGCTCGCCTCGGCCGGCAAGATCGCGAGGACCGAACGCGCCCTGCGCCTGCCGCGCGCCGAACGTGAAACCGCTATCGGCAAGCGAAGCCACGACTGGTCTGAGACCAGGCCCGAATGGGCGCTCGCCGGGTGCCATTCCTTCATTGCCGCTCCGCGCGGGCGTACGTCCGGCAAGAACCTGGAGGGGCGAGCCTTCCTGCACGACTACGACTGGAGGCAGGACAGGAGCTTCAGCGTTCTTGAGCTGATCCTGACCGCTCCGGTCGTCGTGGCGAGTTGGATCAGCCTGCAATACTACGGATCGACCGTCGCACCCGATGTTTTCGGGGGCGGCAACAAGCTTCTGCACAATGTGACCGGCGGGATCGGGGTGGTCGAGGGAAACGGCGGGCTGCTGCGCGCCGGCCTGCCCTGGCAATCGGTTCATGACGGCGAGCGCCATGCGCACGACCCACTGCGCCTGTCCGTCTGTGTCGAGGCGCCGCGCGAGGCGATGTCGGAGATCCTTGGCCGGCACGCGAGCGTGCGGGCCCTGTTCGATAATGGCTGGCTGCATCTGCTGGCCCTGGACGATGCCGGCCGCATCGCCTGGCGTTACGCGGGCGATCTGAAATGGTCGGCGATGGGGGAGCGCGACAGCGTCGCATTCAAGGCACGACCTTGCAGCGACGATCCTTGCCAGGGACAGGGACGGGCGGCATCGTCGGAGGCATGACCCAGCACGATCCTGCTCCTCCCGCACTACGCTTTGCCTTTCAGGCCAGCGTCACCGTCGCGCCGCGCGTCGATACCGGCCCGGCGATGGATATCCGCCGGCGCATGATCCCCATCACCGGTGGCACGGTGGCAGGGCCGAGGCTTGCCGGGCGGGTGCTGCCGGGGGGCGCCGACTGGCAGGTCGTGCTGGCCGATGGCACCGTCGACCTGGTGGCGCGCTACATCATCGAGGCGGCGGACGGCACGCTGATCGCGGTGGTCAATCGCGGCCTGCGCACCGGCGCGCCGGAGGTGCTGGCGCGCCTCGCGGCGGGCGAGAGCGTCGATCCGGCACTGATCTATTTCCGCGCGGCGCCGCGTTTCGAGGCGCCACCGGGGCCGCATTTCTGGCTCGCCCGCAGCGTCTTCCTGTGCAGCGCGGCGCGCCGGCCGGACGCCGTCGAGCTCGATTTCTTCGAGGTGCTGTGATGACCCAGACATCGACCGGGCATGGCGCGCCCCGCAAGACTGGCCTGCGCAAGGGGCTCGCGACCTATGGCGACGAGGGATTCTCGCTGTTCCTGCGCCGTGCCTTCATCAAGGCGATGGGCTTCACCGATGACGCGCTCGACCGGCCGATCATCGGGCTCACCGACACGATGAGCGACTTCAATCCCTGCCACGGCAACGTGCCGGACCTGATCGCCGCCGCACGCCGCGGCATCATGCTGGCGGGCGGGCTGCCGATGGCCTTCCCGACCATTTCGATCCACGAGAGTTTCTCGCACCCGACCAGCATGTTCCTGCGCAACCTGATGGCGCTCGACGCCGAGGAGATGATCCGCGCGCAACCGATGGACGCGGTGGTGCTGATCGGCGGCTGCGACAAGACCCTGCCGGCGCTGATGATGGGGGCGGCTAGCACCGACGTGCCGGCGATCGTGCTGCCGACCGGGCCGATGCTGGTGGGCCACCACAAGGGCGAGATCCTCGGCGCGTGCACGGATTGCCGGCGGCTCTGGGCGCAGCACCGCGCCGGCCGGATCGATGCCGCCGAGATCGATACGATTTCGGGACGACTGGCGCCGACCAAGGGCACCTGCATGGTCATGGGCACCGCCTCGACCGTCGCCAGCATGGCGGAGGCGGCGGGGCTTACGCTGCCGGGTGGCGGCACCGCGCCCGCGACCATGGCCGACCGGCTGCGCATCGCCGAGGCGACCGGTGCTGCCGCGGTGCGGCTGGCGCGCGAGGGCACGACGCTGCGCGACATCCTCACCCCGGCCGCGCTGCGCAACGCGCTGGTGGTGCTGCAGGCGATCGGCGGCTCGACCAACGCGCTGATCCATTACACCGCGGTCGCCGGGCGGCTCGGCATGACACTCGACCTCGAGGCGTTCGATGCGATCGGGCGCGAGGTGCCGGTGCTGGTGGACCTCAAGCCGAGCGGCGCCGGCTATATGGAGCATTTCCACCACGCCGGCGGCGTGCCTCGCCTGCTGCGGGAGCTGGCGCCGTTCCTCGATACAACGGCGCGCACCGTGGCGGGCGGCACCATCGCCGAGGTGATCGCGGCGGCCGAGGAGGTGCCCGGGCAGACGGTGATCCGTCCGGCGCGCGACCCGATCTCGGTGGGTGGCGGGCTCGCGGTGCTGCGCGGAAACCTCGCACCGCTGGGTGCGCTGATCAAACGCTCCGCCGCCACCGCCACGCTGCTGGCCCATGAGGGCCGCGCGGTGGTGTTCGACGGGCTGGAGGACATGGCGGCCCGGCTCGACGACGAGGCGCTCGACGTGACGGCCGACGATATCCTGGTGCTGCGCAACGCCGGGCCGATCGGCGCGCCGGGCATGCCGGAGGCGGGATACATTCCGATTCCGAAAAAACTCGCGCGCCAAGGCGTCACCGACATGGTGCGGATTTCGGACGCGCGGATGAGCGGCACGGCGTTCGGCGCGATCGTGCTGCATTGCGCGCCGGAGGCCGCCGCCGGCGGACCGCTGGCGCTGGTGCGAAACGGCGACCGCATCCGCCTCGATACCGAGGCGCGCCGCCTCGACCTGCTGGTTTCGGAGGCGGAACTGGCCGCACGCCGCGCCGCCTGGACGCCCCCTGCCCCGCCGCCCGGTGCCGATCGCGGCTATCTTCGGCTCTATCGGGAGCAGGTGACCCAGGCCGACCAGGGCTGCGACTTCGCCTTCTGCATCCCCAACCGGCCGGAGCCGGGTCAGGGCGCGCGGTAGCGGCGTATCGCGGGCAGCCGCCAGGCCAGCAGCGCCACGCAGGCCACGCAGGCGAGCCCGCCGCTCACGGCACTGATCACCGGCGACGACAGCGAGGCGACGAGGCCGGATTCCACGTCGCCGAGCCGCGGCCCGCCGCTGCCCACCGCGAAACCGAACGCGCCCACACGGCCGCGCAGCGCATCGGGCGTCAGCACGAGCTGCATGGTCTGGCGCACCACCACGCTGACGAGGTCGCACGCGCCCGCCGCCGCGAGGAGCAGCAGCGCGAGCGGGAGGCTGGTGGTCAGCGCGAACAGCGCCGTGGCCAGGCCCCAGGCACCGGCGACGCAGGCCACCAGCACGCCCTGGCGCCGCACCCGTGCCAGCGGACCCGAGAAAACCGATGCCACGACACCGCCCACGGCGATCGCGGCATAGAGCATGCCGACCGCCGCCGCCCCGCCGCCGAAGCGCGTCGCGGCAAGGGCCGGGAATAGGGCGCGCGGCATGCCGAACACCATCGCCGCGATGTCGGTCAGCGCCATCGCGGCGAGGATCGGCGTTGCCATAACAAAACGAAATCCGTCGAGCGCCTCGCGAAAGCCAGGCCGAGCATCGCCCTCGGGCGGCATGTGCGGCAGGCCCAGCACGCCCCAGAGTGCCGCGGCAAAGCTCACCGCATCGAACGCATAGGCCGCCGGCAGCCCAGCCCCGGCGATGATGAACCCCGCCAGCAGCGGCCCCAGCATGGTGCTGCCCTGATAGGAGAACTGCGCCAGCGCCGAGGCCGCGAGCAGCCGCTCCGGCGGCAGCAGGCGCGGGGTGAAGGTGCGCCGCGCCGGCGCGTCGACCGCCACCACGCAGGATTGGAGGGTCAGCAGCGCGTAGAGCAGCGCCACGCTGGCCAGCCCCAGGGCGGCCTGCGCCATCAACGCCAGCGAAACCAGCGCCAGCGCGGCACTGGTGATGATGACCAGCCCCCGCCGCTCCACCCGGTCCGCGATCACCCCGCCCAGCAGTCCGACGGCAATCGCCGGCACACCGACGGCAAGCCCGGTGAGCCCCACCGCCAGCGAGGAATGTGTCTGCTCGTAGATCTGGATCGGCACCGCGACGGCGGTCACCTGCGAGCCGACCCCCGACAATGTCTGCCCCGCCCAGAGCCGGCGGAAACCCGCCGATTCCCGCAGCGGCCGGAGATCGGCGAGCAGGCGCCCGCTTGGCAACGCCTCAGCCGGGCATCACCTCAGGCGCGCAGCGTCGCGACCCAGGCGGCGAGGTTGTCGAGCAGCGTCTTGATGAAATCGAGCGAGGGCTGGTCCTTCAGCACGCCATCCTCGATCTTGGTATGCGCCGCGCCGACAAAAACCTGCGGCGCATTGACCATGCGGGCGTCGAGCATGGTCAGCACGTCGCGCAGATGCGCCTGCGAGCGCACCGTGCCGAGCGCGCCGCCGCTCGCCCCCATGATCGCCACCGGCTTGGCGGCAAAGGCCTGGTGCGGCGGGCGCGAGGCCCAGTCGATCGCGTTCTTGAGCGCGCCGGAGAACGAGCCGTTATATTCCGGCGTCGCGATCAGCACCGCGTCGGCGGCGCGGATGCGCGCGCGCAGGTCCTCGGCAACCGGCGGAATGCCGGAGCTGGATTCGAGGTCGCCGTCATAGAGCGGCAGCTTCGAGATGTCGGCAATGGCGATGCTCATGCCGGCGGGTGCGAGGCCCTGGGCGGCGCGCAGCAGCGCGGTGTTGTAGCTGCCCTTGCGCACGCTGCCGGAGATGCCGAGGACGGAAATCGGGTTGGACATGGGAACTCCTTCGATATCGAACGATGTATGGGGATGCTTCGGCGATGCGTCAAGCGGCCAGCAGGTCGGCCAGCGTCGCCGCGACCACCTCGGTGGCGGCGAACAGGTCCGCGAGCTTCACCCGCTCATCGGCGCGATGCGCGTTCGCTTCCTCGATGCTGCGCGGCCCCGCGCCATAGAGCACGATGGGCACGCCGGCGGCGGCGTAGTGGCGCGCATCGGTGTAGAGCGCCACGCCCTGCGCCGGGATCTCGGTGCCGAGCACGCGCTGGGCATGGGCACAGAGCAGCGCCGTGAGGCGCTTCGCCCGCGCATCGGGCACCAGCGGGCGGGCGAGCAGGATGCGGCGCACGGCAATGCTCGCCTCGCCCACCTTCACGCCGGCGATGACCTCGCGCAGCTCCGCCTCCACCGCGTCCGGCGCCTCCTCCGGCACGATGCGGCGGTCGAGGCGGAACGTCACCCGGTCCGGCACCACGTTGGTGTTGATGCCGCCCTCGATCAGCCCGATCGTCAATTGCGGCGCGCCGATGCCCGGCACCGCCGAGGCGCGGGCGGCCAGGCCCTGCCGCCACGCATAGAGCCGCGCGAGGATGGCGGTCGCGGCCTCCAGCGCGTCGATGCCCGTCCAGGGCCGCGCGGCGTGGGCTGAGCGGCCGCGCACCTCGACCTCCAGATGCAGGCAGCCGTTATGGGCCTCGGTCACGGCATAGGAAAACCCTGCGCCGATCGCGAGATCGGGCTTTGTCAGGCCCTCGGCGAGCAGGCGCGCGGGGCCGATCTCGCCGCCGGATTCCTCGTCGTAGGTGATGTGCAGCTCGACCGTGCCGGCAAGCGGCACCTCGGAGCGGATCAGCGCCAGCAACGCGTAGGCATAGGTCGCGATGTCGCTCTTGGAGACGGCGGCGCCGCGCCCGTACATCCAGCCATCGCGGATTTCGGCGCCGTAGGGGGCGGCGGTCCAGCCCTCGCCGGGCGGCACCACGTCGCCATGCGCGTTCAGCGCGATGGTCGGGCCAGGGCCGAAACGGTGGCGGACGATGAGGTTGGTGGCGCTGCGCATGCCGACCGCCGCACAGTCCGCCGCCGGCACCCCATTGCGCTCGACGGTGAAGCCGAGGCGCTCCAGCAGCGAGGCGGTCACCTCGGCGTGCGGCGCGCAATCGCCCGGCGGGTTGTCGGACGGCGTGCGCACGAGGGCGGCAAGGAATTCCTGCTGCTCGGCACGCAGCGGGGCGAGGATCTCGGGGATGGCGGTCATTCGCGGCGGATGCCACGTCGTGGGCGGCGCGTCTACTCCGCCGCCATCGCCACCGGTGGGTTGGCCCAGGCATCGAGCAGGCGGGCGCGGCGCAGCGCCACCTCGCGCATGGATTTTTCCTTGACGTGGCCATAGCCGCGGATGGTCTCGGGCAGGGAGGCGATCTCGGTCGCGAGCGTCAGGCGGGCGGCGGTGAGCCCGGCAAGGAGGGTCGCGAGATCCGCCTCGTACTGGCCGATCAGCGCGCGCTCCGCCCGCCGCTCGGCGGTGCGCGCGAACGGGTCGAGCGGTGTTGCGCGCAGGAAGCGCAGGGCGGCGAGCAGGCGGAAGCCCTGCATCATCGCCGGGCCATAGCGACGCTTGACCAGGTGGCCGGTTGCCTTGTCACGGCGGGCGAGGAGCGGCGGTGCGAGGTTGAATTCAAGATGTTTCCAGGCGCCGAACTGTGCCGCGAGCGAGGCGCGGAACGCGGGTGCGGCGTAGAGGCGCGCCACCTCCCACTCGTCCTTGATCGCGAGCAGGCGGTAGAAGCCGATCGCAACGGCGGCGGTGAGCGCAGTCGAGCCAGGTGCCGCCCGCGCCTCCGCCTCGCGCGCCGTGGCCACCAGCGCGCTGTAGCGCCGCGCGAGCCGCCGCCCGCCATAGTCGGTGAGCCGCGCCACGCGGTCGGCGATCGTTTCGTCGAGCGTCATCGGCGGGGATGGCGCGCGCAGCCCGGCCTCGCGCGCAGCCCGGGCGGGGTCGGCGGCGGCGATACGGCCCCACAGAAACGCCGCCTTGTTCGCCTCCACGGCCTGGCCGTTGAGCTCGATCGCGCGCAACAGCGCCTCGTGCGATAGCGGCACCGCACCCTTCTGCCACGCATAGCCGAGCAGCAGCAGGTTGGCGCCGATCGCATCGCCGGTAAGCGCGCTGGCCAGCGCCGTCGCGTCGATCGCATCGAGGCTCGCCGAGGCACGCTCCATCGCCGCGCGCAGCCGGGCCGCGGGAAGTTTCGTGTTCGTATCCATCACGAAATCGGCCGTTGGCGCCTCGTTGGTGTTGAGCACCACGCGGCTGCCATCGGCGCGCAGGGCGGCGAGCGTGTCGCGGGAGGCGGCGGTGACGATATCGGCGGCGAGCAGCAGGTCCGCCTGCCCACGCCCGACGCGCAGGCCTTGCAACGAGGCGGCATCGGCGCCGAGGCGCACATGGCTCCAGACGCTGCCGCCCTTCTGCGCGAGGCCCATCATGTCGAGCACGGTGACGGCCACGCCATCGAGATGCGCCGCCATGCCCAGCAGCGCGCCGATGGTGACGATGCCGGTGCCGCCGATGCCGGTGACCAGGATGTCATAGGGCTTGTCGAGCGCCGGCAGCGACGGCTCGGACAGCGGCATCTCGGCCGGGGCCGTGGCGGCCCGGCGGTGCAGCTTCGCACCATGCACGGTGACGAAGCTCGGGCAGAAACCCTCGATGCACGAGAAATCCTTGTTGCAACTCGCCTGGTCGATGCGCCGCTTCGTCC
This sequence comes from Pseudomonadota bacterium, assembly GCA_021780935.1. The sequence continues at coordinate 101,429 of JAJXXT010000071.1, read as the reverse complement.
CGAGCGGCGTCTCCAGCGGGGCGACCGAAATGCAGTTGGAGGCGCGCGAGCAATCGCCGCAGCCCTCGCAGACCTCGGCGTTGATGAACACGCGCTTGTCGGGGTCCGGAAACTGCCCGCGCTTGCGCCGGCGACGTTTTTCGGAGGCGCAGGTCTGGTCGTAGATCAGCACCGTGCAGCCCTCGGTCTCGCGGAAGCGCCGCTCCACCGCCTCCAGCGCATTTCGGTGATGCACCGTGACACCGGGAGCGAAATCGGTCACCGACGCGTGTTTTTCCGGCTCGTCCGTCACCACCGCGATGGCGACCACGCCCTCGGCGGCGAGCTGGCGGGTGATCTGCGGCACGTTGAGCTGGCCATCGACATGCTGGCCGCCGGTCATCGCGACGGCGTCGTTGAACAGCAGCTTGTAGGTGATGTTGACGCCGGCGCTGACCGCCGCGCGGATCGCCATGAGGCCGGAATGAAAATACGTGCCGTCACCGAGATTGGCGAAGACGTGCTTTTCCTCGGTGAACGGCGCCTGCCCGACCCAGGCCATGCCCTCGCCGCCCATCTGGCTGACCGTGTCGGTGGAACGGTCCATCCACATCGCGAGGGTGTGGCAGCCGATGCCGGCAAGGGCGCGCGATCCGTCGGGCACGCGCGTCGAGGTGTTGTGCGGGCAGCCGCTGCAATAGAACGGCCGGCGCGTCGCCAGCACCTCCACCGTCGCGTTGGCGCGCGACTGCGCATCCAGAAAGGCCAGATGCGCCGCGATCGCCTCGGTGGAGGCGAAACGGGCGAGCCGGGAGCCCGCGGCGCGCGCGATGTCGGCGGAGGAAAAGTCGCCGCCGCGGCGCAGCAGTTCTGCACCCGTCTCGTCGGTCTTGCCGACCACGCGCGGGCGCTCGGCGAGCGGGTAGAGGATGTCGCGGATCTGCGCCTCGATCAGCGGCGCCTTTTCCTCGATGACCAGAATCTCCTCAAGCCCGTCGGCGAACGCGCGGATGGTCGCGGGGTCGAGCGGCCAGGCCATGGCGAGCTTGAGCAGGCGGATGCCGCCGGGCTCGCCCAGCTCCGCCAGAGCCTGGCGCGTGTCGTGGAAGGATTTGCCGACCGTGACGATACCGAGACGAGCCCCGGCATCCGCGCGCAGCACGCGGTCGAGGCGGTTGGCGCGGGCATAGGCGAGGGCCGCCGGCAGGCCGATGGTGAGCGCCCTCGCCTCCTGCTCCAGCGGCGTGTCGTGCAGGCGGATCGACACATCGGGGTGCGGGCCCTCTGGCAGCACCGGCACGAAACCGTCGAGGCCGAAGCCCACGCTCGCCGAGGAATCGACGACATCGGCGACCGTTTTGAACCCGACATAGCGGCCGGACCAGCGCGACATCGCCCAGCCATGCAGCCCAAGCTCCAGCAGTTCGCCGATATCGGCCGGGACCAGCACCGGGCAGCCGGCGGCGATGAAGGCCTGCTCGCTCTGGTGCGGAATGGTCGAGGATTTGCAGGCATGGTCGTCGCCGGCCATCAGCAGCACGCCGCCATGGCGCGAGGTGCCGGCATAGTTCGCGTGCTTGAACACGTCGCCGCAACGATCGACGCCCGGCCCCTTGCCGTACCAGTAGGCGAAGACACCGTCGACACGCGCGGCGGGAAACAGCGTGACCTGCTGCGTGCCCCAGACCGCGGTCGCCGCCAGCTCCTCGTTCACGCCGGGCTGGAAGCGGATATCGTGCTCGGCAAGCTGGGCCTTGGCCGCCCACATCTGGATATCGACCTGGCCGAGCGGCGAGCCGCGATAGCCGCTGACGAAGCCACCGGTATTCAGCCCCGCGCGGCGGTCCAGCGCGCGCTGCAGCAGCGGCAGGCGCACCAGGGCCTGCGTGCCGGTGACGTAGAAACGGTCGCTGTCGATGCGATACTTGTCCGCCAGCGATGCCTGTGCGTGCTTCATGCTCGCCGTCTCCCCCGATCCAACGCCGTCCCTATCGAACTATGCGCGATCGGCGCTGAAGTTAGGACAGAATTTCTGTCCCAATCCACAAACATTCGCGACCGGGGGCAACTTCGCAGCGAGGTGTCGTGGCGGCGGGCGAAGTGGGGGCAACGCCGCGCCAAGCGACCCTGGCCAAGCAAGATTCTGTCCGCCGCAATGCAACAAAACCCGCCCGGAGCAGCGGACTCGGGATCAGTCGGCGATCTCCACCAGCTCCACGCCCTCCGCGACCATCTCGCCGGCCGCACAGCTGACGCGCATGACCGTGCCGTCGCGGTCGGCGGTGAGCGTCAGCTCCATCTTCATCGCCTCCACCACCACGACCGGCGTGCCGCGGGTGAGCCGGTCGCCCTCGGCCACCAGCACGCGCGCGACGCGGCCGGGGATGGGCGATGCGATATGGCCGCCGGCCTCCCCCGCGCGCTCCGGCGCCGCCAGCAGGTCCGCAAGCTCCACCTCGTGGCACCGCCCGTCCCGCAGGACGGCGATGCGCGCCCCCTCGAGAAACAGGCCGAAGTCCCGGCGCTGGTTGTCGATGGCAAGCGACAGCGTGGCGCCGCTGATATGGCCACGCAGACGATACACCGCGCCGGCGAGCGTCACGCACCAGGCATCGCCATCCGGCGTCGCGGTCATGGCGTGGTCGGTAGTGCCGTCGCGCAACACGAGGTCGCGCGAGGCCAGTAGGTTGAGACGCCAGCCATCCCGCGCGGACCAGGGCGAGGCGTCCTCGGCGCCATCGGTCAACACCGCGAAGGCAGCGGCGAGCAGCGCCTCGCGCGGCGCCGCGGCACTGTCGGCCAGCAACTCCCCGTGGCGGGAAAGAAAGCCGGTATCGACGCCGCCTTCGCGGAACTCGGGATGGCGGAGGGTCGCCAGCAGCAGGCCCGCGTTGCTGCGCACGCCGACGATTTCCGTGGCGGCGAGTGCGGCCTCCAGCGCGCGCAGGGCGGCGTCGCGGTCCTCGCCGGTGGCGACGAGCTTGGCGATCATCGGGTCGTAATCCGGTGTCACCGTGTCGCCCGCGCGCACCCCGGTCTCGACGCGCACCCCGCCGGGCAGACGCAGATGGCGGATGCGCCCGACCGAGGGCAGGTAGTCGCGGGCTGGGTCCTCGGCATAAAGCCGCGCCTCGATGGCGTGGCCGCGCGGTGCGGCGGGCGCTTCCGGCAGGTGCTCACCGGCGGCGACGCGCAACTGCCATTCCACCAGGTCGAGCCCGGTCACACCCTCCGTGACCGGGTGCTCGACCTGCAGGCGCGTGTTCATCTCCATGAAAAAGAACGCACCGTCCTCGGCGATGAACTCGACCGTTCCCGCACCGACATAACCAACGGCGCGCGCCGCCGCCACCGCCGCCTCGCCCATGGCCGCGCGCAGCGCAGGCGTCAGGCCCGGCGCCGGCGCCTCCTCCAGCACTTTCTGGTGGCGGCGCTGGACCGAGCAATCGCGCTCGAACAGGCTGACGAATTTGGCGTGGGTGTCGGCGAAAATCTGGATCTCGATATGGCGCGGCCTTTCCAGATAGCGTTCGAGCAGGACACGGGCATCGCCGAAGGAGGACGCGGCCTCGCCCTGCGCGCCGGCGAGGGCGCGCTGGAATTCGTCGGCGCCGCGCACCACGCGCATGCCCTTGCCGCCGCCGCCCGCCGAGGCCTTGATGAGCAGCGGAAAGCCGATTTCGGCGGCGTGGCGGGCGAGCAGCGCCGGATCCTGATCGGCACCGTGATAGCCGGGCACCACCGGCACCCCCGCGCGCTGCATCAGGGCCTTGGCCGAGGCCTTGTCGCCCATCGCGCGGATGGCGCCGGCGGGCGGGCCGACAAAGATAATCCCGGCCTCTGCACAGGCCTCGGCGAAACCCGCGTTTTCCGAGAGGAAGCCATAGCCGGGGTGGATCGCCTCCGCCCCCGAGGCGCGCGCCGCATCGAGGATCGAGGTGATGCGCAGATAGCTCGCCTGCGGTGCGGCCTCGCCGATGCGCAGGGCGGCGTCGGCCATCGCGACGTGCAGCGCATCGCGATCGGCATCGGAATAGACGGCGATGGTGCGAATGCCCATGGCGCGCGCGGTGCGGATGACACGGCAGGCGATCTCGCCGCGATTGGCGATGAGCAGGGAGCGGAACATCGTCACATCCGGAACACGCCAAAGCGGCCCGCCGGTTCCGGCGCGCCGGCGGCCATGGCGAGCCCCAGCGTCAGCACCCGGCGCGTGTCCCCGGGCGCGATCACGCCGTCGTCCCACAGCCGGGCGGTGGCGTAGTAGGGGTGGCCCTGGGTTTCATACTGCGCGCGGATCGGCGCCTTGAACGCCTCCTCCGCCTCGACGGCCCAGGCCTCGCCGCGCGCCTCCATCGCGTCGCGGCGCACCGTCGCCAGCACGCTCGCCGCCTGCTCGCCGCCCATCACGGAAATGCGCGCGTTGGGCCATAGGAACAGCAGCCGCGGCTGGTAGGCGCGCCCACACATGCCGTAATTGCCAGCGCCGAAACTGCCGCCGATGATGACAGTGAACTTCGGCACCCGCGCCGTCGCAACGGCGGTCACCATCTTGGCGCCATCCCTGGCGATGCCACCCTGCTCGTATTTGCGGCCGACCATGAAGCCGGTGATGTTCTGAAGGAACAGCAGCGGAATGTTCCGCTGGTCGCACAACTCGATGAAATGCGCCGCCTTAAGCGCGGACTCGCTGAACAGAATGCCGTTATTGGCGACGATACCGACGGGGTAGCCGCCGATCGTCGCAAAGCAGGTGACGATGGTGGTGGCGTAGTCGCGTTTGAACTCCTCGAAGGCGCTGGCATCCACGAGGCGGGCGATGATCTCGCGCACGTCGAAAGGAATGCGCCGGTCGGTGGGCACGATGCCGCCGAGATCGGCCGGCGAGAGCAACGGTAGGCGCGACGCCGAGGGGGGCGGCGCAAGATTTTCCGGCATGGTGGCGACGATGCGCCGTGCCAGGCCAAGCGCATGCGCGTCGTTCTCGGCCAGGTGATCGACCACGCCCGAGACGCGGGCATGAACCTCAGCGCCCCCGAGTTCCTCCGCCGAAACGATCTCGCCGGTCGCGGCCTTCACCAGCGGCGGGCCGCCGAGAAAGATCGTGCCCTGGTTGCGCACGATGATGCTCTGGTCCGACATCGCCGGCACATAGGCGCCACCGGCGGTGCAGGAACCCATCACCACGGCGACCTGGCCGATGCCCTCGGCCGACATCCGCGCCTGGTTGAAGAAAATGCGGCCAAAATGCTCGCGGTCCGGAAACACCTCGTCCTGGTTCGGCAGGTTGGCACCGCCGGAATCGACGAGATAGACGCAAGGCAGTCGGTTTTCCCGCGCGATTTCCTGCGCGCGCAGATGTTTTTTGACCGTGATCGGGTAATACGTGCCGCCCTTCACCGTCGCATCGTTGCAGACGACGACGCAAAGCCGCCCGGCGACGCGCCCGATGCCGGTCAGGATGCCGCCCGCCGGCACCTCGCCGCCGTGCATTCCGTGGGCGGCAAGCTGCGAGAGTTCGAGAAACGGCGTGCCGGGGTCGAGCAGGCTGGCCACCCGCGCGCGCGGCAGCATCTTGCCACGGGAAAGGTGGCGTTGTCGCGCGGCCTCGCCACCGCCCAGCGCCGCCTTCGCCACGGTCGCGCGCAGATCCTCAACCAGCCCCGCCATGGCGGCGGCATTGGCACGGAATGTCGGCGAGCGCGGGTCGATTTCCGAACGGAACGTCATCATGCGGTCTCGGCGAACAGCTCGCGTCCGATCAGCATCCGCCGGATTTCGGATGTGCCGGCGCCGATCTCGTATAGTTTCGCATCGCGCAGCAGCCGCCCGGTCGGGTAGTCGTTGATATAGCCGTTGCCGCCGAGGCACTGGATCGCCTCCAGCGCCATCCACGTCGCCTTCTCCGCGGCATAGAGGATGGCGCCGGCCGCATCCTTGCGCGTCGTCCGCCCGCGGTCGCAGGCCTGGGCCACCGCATAGACGTAGGATTTCGCGGCGTTCATCGTCGTGTACATGTCCGCGATCTTGGCCTGCATCAACTGAAACTCGCCGATCGCCTGGCCGAATTGCCGCCGCTCGTGCAGGTAGGGCAGCACCGCATCGAGGCAGGCCTGCATGATGCCCAGCGGCCCCGCCGCGAGCACCGCGCGCTCGTAGTCGAGCCCGCTCATCAGCACGCCAACGCCGCCGCCCACCGCACCCAGCACGTTGGATGCGGGAACGTGACAGCCATCGAACACCAGCTCCCCGGTGTTGGAGCCGCGCATGCCGAGCTTGTCGAGCTTCTGCGCGCAGGAGAAGCCGAGCATGGTGCGCTCGACCAGGAACGCCGTGATGCCGCGCTTGCCCGCCTCGGGATCGGTCTTGGCATAGACCACCAGCACATCGGCGTCCGGCCCGTTGGTAATCCACATCTTGGTGCCGTCGAGCACGTACCCACCGTCGCGCGGCGTGGCGCGCAGCCGCATCGAAACGACATCGGAGCCGGCGCCCGCCTCGCTCATCGCCAGTGCCCCGACATGCTCGCCAGAAATCAGCTTGGGCAGATAGTGGCGCTTCTGCGCCGGCGTGCCGTTGCGGCGGATCTGGTTGACGCAGAGATTGGAGTGCGCGCCATAGGAAAGCCCGACCGCGGCCGAGGCACGACTGATCTCCTCCATCGCCACGCAATGCGCGAGATAGCCCATGCCGGCGCCGCCGAACTCGTCCTCGACGGTGAGGCCGAGCACGCCGAGCGCGCCCAGCTTGCGCCAGAGATCGGCGGGAAAGTCGTTGTCGCGGTCGATCGCCGCGGCTCGCGGCGCGATCTCGGCGGCGGCGAAGCGCCGCAGCGTGTCGCGCAGCATGTCGATCTCCTCGCCGAGCGCGAAGTCGAGCCCGTAATCCGTGTTGACGGCCATGCCTGCCTCATGTCCCTTCGCGGAATTCGCCGGGCGCTGTCTCGCCGCTTTCAGCCAGCGTCGCCTCGCGCTGGCGCAGCTCCACGCGGCGGATCTTGCCGGAGATGGTCTTGGGCAGCTCGTAGAACTCGATGCGCCGGACGCGCTTGTAGGGTGCGAGCCGGCTGCTGCAATGCGCGAAGATCGAGGCCGCCGTTACCGCGTCCGGTGCGTTTCCGGCGACCAGCGCCACATAGGCCTTGGGCACCGCCAGGCGCATCGCGTCCGGTGCCGGAACGACCGCGGCCTCGGCCACAGCCGGGTGCTCGATCAGCACGCTTTCCAGCTCAAAGGGCGAGATGCGATAATCCGAGGCCTTGAACACATCGTCGGCGCGGCCGACATAGGTGATGTAGCCCTCGGCGTCGCGGCTCACCACATCGCCGGTGCGATAGGCCTCGCCGCTCAGCTTCTCGATCGTTCCGGTATCGTCCTGGTATCCGACCATCAGGGAGGCCGGCGGCGGATCGAGCGGGATCGAAAGCTCCCCCTCCGCCGCGTCGCGCCCCTCGACGTCGAGAATCCGCAGCCGATAGCCGGGCATCGGGCGGCCCATCGAGCCGGGCTTGAGCTTCTGCCCCGGCGGATTGCCGACCTGGCAGGTCGTTTCCGTCTGGCCATAGCCGTCGCGGATGGTGAGACCCCAGGCGCGTTGCACCTGTTCGATCACCTCGGGGTTCAGCGGCTCGCCGGCGCCGCAAAGCTCGCGCAGCGCGCCGCGAAACGGGGCGAGGTCCTCCTGGATCAGCATGCGCCAGACCGTGGGCGGGGCGGCGAAGGTGGTAACGCCCGCCGCAGTCATGCGCCCCAGCAGGTCGCGCGCGTTGAACCGCGGCTGGTTGGCGATGAAGATCGCCGCACCCGCGTTCCACGGCGCGAAAAAGCAGCACCAGGCATGCTTCGCCCAGCCCGGTGAGGAGACATTGAGATGCAGATCACCCGGCCGCAAGCCGAGCCAGTACATGGTCGAGAGATGGCCCACAGGATAGGATCGGTGCGTATGAAGAACGAGTTTCGGGCGCGAGGTCGTGCCGGAGGTGAAATAGAGTAGCATCGGGTCGTCGGCCACGGCCCGCCGCGCCGGCACAAAGTCGGCCGGTGCCTCCAGCAGCGTTTCATAGGGAATGCCACCGGCACCCGCCACGCCGATGCGGATTGCACCCTCCGGTGCCGCCGCCAGCCGCGCGGCATCGGCGCAGACCACGGCGCGCACCCGCGCGCGGGTCACCCGCTCGGCGAGGTCATCAGGGGTCAGCAGCGTCGTCGCGGGAACGATGACGGCACCCAGCTTCATCGCCGCCAGCATCGTCTCCCACAGCGGCGCGATGTTGCCGAGCATCAGCATGATGCGGTCGCCATGGCCGAGGCCCAGCCGGACGAGACCGTTGGCAACCCGGTTCGACCGGTCGGCAAGCTCGTGGAAACTCCGTGTCGCCGCCCCCTCGCCGGTGATCACCAGCGCCGGGCGTGCGCCATGCTCGCCAGCCGCGAGATTGGCGTCGAACCAGTCGAGCGCCCAGTTGAAATCCGGCAGATCCGGCCACCGGAAGTCGCGGCAGGCGGCGTCGTGGTCGGTCCGCAGGCGCAACAGCAGGTCGCGCGCCGCCAGAAACGTCTCGGTACCGCTCATGGGGCGGCGCTCACGGGCGGCCCCTCACGCCGGCGCCTTGTCGCGCAGCATCGCGTCGAGATAACGGAAGGCGATGGAGAAATCCTTCCCCGCGTAGCCGGCGGCCACCAGCGCCGCATACAGCCGTGCCGCGTGCGCGCCCATCGGCGTCGCCGCCCCCACGCCGCCCGCGGCCTGCTGGGAGAGCTGCAAATCCTTGAGCATCAGCGCGGCGGCAAAACCCGGCTCGTAGTCGCGCGCCGAGGCGGCGGTGGGCACCGGTCCCGGTACCGGGCAGTTCTTCAGCAGCGACCAGCAGGAGCCCGAGGAGTTCGATGCGATGTCGAACAGTTTCTGCCGGTCGAGGCCGAGCCGGTCGGCGAGCACGAACGCCTCGCTGACACCCAACATGGAGATGCCAAGGATCATGTTGTTGCAGATCTTGGCCGCCTGGCCGGCGCCGGAGGGCCCGGCATGGACGATATTCCGGCCCATCGCCGCCAGCAGCGGCTTCGCCCGCGCGAACCCCGCCTCGCTGCCGCCGACCATGAAGGTGAGTGTCGCCGCCTGCGCCCCGGTGGTGCCGCCGGAAACCGGCGCGTCGAGCATCTCGTGGCCATGCTGCGCGGCCTCGGCGGCAACCTCGCGGGCGGTGGCGACATCGATGGTCGAGGAATCGATCAGCAACGAGCCGCGCTGTGCCGAGCGCAGCAGTCCGTGCTCGCCGAGATAGACGGCGCGGACATGCTCACCCGCCGGCAGCATGGTGATGACGGCCTCGGCGGCGGCGGCGCCGGCGGCAAGGCTCGCCGCGATATGCCCGCCCTGCGCCGCGAAGGCGTCGCGCGCGCGCGGCGCCGTGTCGAGCCCGGTCACCTGGTGGCCCGCCTTCTGCAGGTTCCCGGCCATGGGCAGGCCCATGTTGCCAAGGCCAATGAACTGAATTCGCATCGTTTCCTCCCTTCGGCCGCCGCGTCAGGTTGATCCGGCCGTTTCCAGCAGCTTGCGCGCGATGATCACGCGCATGATCTCGTTGGTGCCTTCCAGGATGCGGTGCACGCGCAGGTCGCGCAGATACCGCTCCACCTGATAGTCCTTGATATAGCCATAGCCGCCGTGCAGTTGCAGCGCCTCGTCGCAGATGTGCCAGCACGCGTCAGTGGCGTAACGTTTCGCCATCGCCGCGCGCTGGGTGGCGTCCGCCGCACCGGCGTCGAGCGCTGCCGCCGCACGGTGCACCATCAGGCGCGCCGCCTCCAGCTCCGTCGCCATGTCCGCAAGCCGGAATTGCAGCGCCTGGAAATCCGCGATCGGCCGGCCGAAGGCGCGGCGTTCGCGCACATGCCTCAGCGCCAGCTCCAGGCACGCACGTGCGCCCCCGAGCGAACAGGCCGCGATGTTGATCCGCCCGCCATCGAGGGCCGACATCGCGATACGGAACCCCTGCCCTTCCGCGCCGATGCGGTTTTCCGCCGGCACCACCACGCCGTCGAAGCTGACGATGGCGGTGGGCTGGCTGTTCCAGCCGAGTTTCCGCTCCGGCTTGCCGAAGGACAGGCCCGGCGCGTCGCGCGGCACGGCGATGCAGGAAATGCCGCCCGCCCCCGCCGCACCGGTGCGCGCCATCACCAAGTAGAGGTCGCTCGCCCCGCCGCCGGAAATAAACGCCTTCTGGCCGGTGAGCCGATACCCGGCATTGCCCTCCGTCACCGCCCGCGTGGTCAGCGCCGCCGCATCCGAGCCCGCGCCGGGCTCGGTCAGGCAGTAGGAGACAAACGTCTCGCCGGCGATGACGCGCGGCAGAAACCGCGCCTGCTGCCCCGCGTCGGCATAGGTCGCGAGCATCCAGGCGACCATGTTGTGGATGGTCAGGAAGCCGGTGGTGGAGGGGTCGGCGGCGGCGAGTTCCTCGAACACGATCGCGGCATCGAGGCGCGAGAGCCCGGCGCCGCCCAGCGCCTCGGGCACCACCATCGCGCCGAACCCAAGCGCACAGGCGGCGCGCAGGGCCTCGGCTGGAAAGACGCCACCCGCATCCCAGGCAGCAGCGTGCGGCGCCCATTCCCCGGCGGCAAACTCCCTCGCGGTGTCGCGCAGCGCCCGCTGTGTCTCGTTCAGCTCGAAATCCATGGACCTTCCCGAGCGTCCTCCCACCCCGGACGATGCCGCCTGCCCGGCCCCGCGTCCAGCCGCGCGCGGGGCCGGCGCGCAGGTCGCAGCGTTCGGCCGGCCCCGGGCCACGCCCGGCAAGATTGCGCACCGGCGGCGCACAGGCGCGAAACTTTCGGCAAGCCACCGCGGCCGGGCTCGCGCGGCGCGGCGCGGCTGCTAGATTCGCCCGGCGCGATGGCGCGCGACACGGGAGCAGGACGATGCTGGCAGCAATTCGCGGAACGACGATCTATTTCGACATCGAAGGCGCCGGCCTGGTGCCGGACGGTGCGCGCATGCGCGAAAAACCGGTTGCGTTCCTCATCCATGGCGGGCCGGGCGGCGACCATACCGGGTTCAAGCCGGCCTTCACGCCGCTCGCGGAGCGGATGCAGCTGGTCTATTTCGACCATCGCGGCCAGGGTCGTTCCGGCCGCGGCGACCCCGCGCGCTACAACCTCGACGAGAATGTCGAGGACATGGAGGCGCTGCGCCGGCATCTCGGCCTGGGCCCGATCGTCTCCATCGGCACGTCCTATGGCGGCATGGTGGCGATGGCGCATGCGAGCCGCTACCCGGAAGCGGTTTCCCACCTGGTGCTGATCGTCACCGCCGCCCATGGCGGCTTCATCGCACGGGCGCAGGAATGGGTCGCGAAGCACGGCAACGCCGAACAGGCTCGGGTGTGCCAGCGTCTGTGGGCCGGCGGCTTCCAGACCGAGGCCGAGCTGCGCGCGTATTACGACGCGATGGGGCCGGCCTATTCGCGCAAACACGATCCCGTCGCGGCGGCGGCGACGCGCGGACGGGGCACGGTCTCGCCGGTGCCGCTCAACCTCGCCTTCGGCCCCGGCGGCTTTCTGCGCAGCTTCGACCTGCGCCCCGAACTCGGCCGGATCACCGCGCCGACGCTGATCCTCGCCGGCCAGCATGACTGGATCTGCCCGCCCGAGTTTTCCGAGGAGATCGCCCGCCTCATTCCCGGCTCCGACCTCAGGATTTTCGCCGACAGCAGCCACTCCATCCGCGCCGACGAGCCGGAGGCGATGCGCGACGCCATCGCCGGGTTTCTGGTGTACCGCCGATCGGCAAGCTGAAACACGACGGCGGTGGGTCGGTTGGTTTCGGTCGCGCTCGATGGCCGCCCGGCCGCGGCCGGGCCGGGTTCAGCCGGGCCGGACGTGCCGCCGCCACACCACCCAGCCGAGCCCGGCCAGCGCGGTCAGCAGCAGCTTCAGGGAACCGGGCTCGGGTACCGGCACGAGCGCCGGCGCGGCGGTGAAACAGGCAGCACCCGCACAGGCCGGCGCCCGCCCGGGCAACGCGACCCGCGAGGCCCAAACCGGCGGGTCGGAAAACGGTATTCCGATCGTGCGATACGGGTCACCGGCCGCAAGTTGGCTCGGGTTGCCGTTGCCGGCGGTGGGGTCGAATTCGGCAGATGGCGTCTGGCCGCAGGCCCCCTGCGACAGCGCGTTGTTATTGGTGCAGAGCAGCGAATAGCCTGATGCGATGGTCTTGCCGCTGAGCAGGTTGCTGACGAAAACCAGGCTCAGCGTTTCCCGGGGGCCATCGACGGACAGCGCGTTGGTGGTGAATTGCAGCAGGGTGAGCGGGTTGCCGGCCGGGTTGATATCGGTGACCGAGGCGGTGCTGCTGTCATAGGTCCAACCGCCGAAATAAGGGTTATCGGAATTGCGGGAGGGGGTCGTCGTCAGGTCGAAGCTGGTGACGTTGCCGGCGCTGTCGACGGTGAACGAACCGGAGAGCAGGCCATAATCGGGGCCGATCTGCGGCGCCCCATACGGATGGCCCTTGGCATCGGTCCAGAAGCCGAACTGAGCGTTCTGGGCTGTCCAGACGGTATCCGCCCTGGCGGTCGAGGCCGCGCCAAGAAACAGCAGCGCCGCAAAAAACGGGGCCAGAACTCGCCTCATCGCGCCATGAACCCTTCCGCCGGCGGCGCGTCCCGCGCCAACCCGTTACGCGATCGCCACGCCTTCGCTCCGATAAGCGAACGATGTGCAGTTCGGCGTGGCGCCGTCTCAGGTTTTGACCACAGCGGTTATCAGGCAGCAAGTCTTTTTTATACCACAATCTACGATTTTTTATGTCACCGAGCCAGTCAGCGGACCTCACTCCACTCCTGCAGCGCCTGTGCCACCTGCGGCAGCAACAAATCCCATCGCCGCGGCGCGGGGCAGCGAAACAACCGCATGCTCGGGTACCAGGGCGTGTCCGAGCGGTTGAGCAGCCAGCGCCAGTCCGGTGCGTGCGGCAGCATCACCCAGACCGGGCGACCCAGCGCGCCAGCAAGGTGGCCGAGCGAGGTATCGACGCAGAGCACCAGATCGAGGCTCTCGATGATGGCGGCGGTGTCGTCGAAGCTGCTGATCTCGGGGTCGAGATCGACCAGGGGGGCGGCGCCACGATAGCCCGCCAGCTCCGCCACAGCCGGTCCTTTTTGCAGTGAGATCAGCGTGATACGAGGCACATCGAAGATCGGCGCCAAGGTCTCGAGCCGGATCGTGCGGTTGATGTTGTTGTTGTGCGTCGGCCGCCCCGCCCAGGTGATGCCGACCCGGCGGCGCGAGGGCTCGATGCGCGCCGCGAGCTTCTCCCGCCAGGTTGCAACCAGCGTCGCGTCGGTCCGCAGGTACGGGACCGGGGCCGGAATGCTCGCCAGCCTGGTGCCCGCCAACCGCGGCAGGCCGGAAAGCGGGCAGAACGCCGTGAAGGATGGGCACGCCTCCCAACGGTTGAACGTTTCCAGGCCCGGCACGATGCGCTCGATGGTCGAGAGCAATTCCTTTGAGCAGGCGAGGGTTACGTCAGCGGCCCGCGCCTGTGCCCATGGGATATATCGCGAAAATTGAATGACGTCGCCGTAACCCTGGTCCGCGATCAGCAGCAGCCGCTCGCCGGGGCCGAGTTGCCTGCCATCCCATTGCGGGCGGTCGGTCTTGGGCATCAGCGGCGCGGCACCGGGGATCTGATAGCGCCACTCATACTCCTCCCACCCCTCGGCGAGCTCGCCTTGCAGCAATAGGGCCTGGCCCAGCTTCATGTGCGCCTGCGGCAGATGGGGCCTGATCTCGAGGGCGGCGCGGGCGGCGCCGATCGCCTCCCTCACCTCCAGGCGATCGTAGAGCACCATCGCGAGGTTAAACAGACCCAGCGGGTCCGCCGGGTCGAGCGCCACGGCGCGGCGGGCGGCGGCGTTGGCCTGGTCGAGCCTGGCCAACAGGCGGTAGATCTCGGAGAGGTTGCGGTAATGCACCGGCCGCCGGCCGCCGGCGGCAATCGCCCGCTCGACCAGGGCCGCCGCCGCCTCGCCATGGCCGCGTTTGTGCTCGACGAGGCCGAGCAGGTGCACCGCCTCCGGCTGCTCGGCGTTGGCGGCGAGGACGTGGCGCAGCATGCGCTCCGCGGCGTCGAGGCGACCGGCCTCGAAATACTCCGAGGCGACGGCGAAAACCTCGCCGGCCGGCACCGCGACGTTGCCGGGGGGAAGCACGCCGGCGGCTGGCGCGGGCGCCGGGCTTGCGGATGACGAGGGAACAAGGGCGGCCTGGGACATGGCCCGACACTAGCCAAGCCGCGCGGGGCTGCGAACCCGTCCGGCCTGGGATTCCGCCCCGGCCGCACCATGTCTCGCTTTTGCAGGAGAGCTCGGCATGAAAGCCACGATCGCGCGCCTTATACTGGGCGGCTTGCTCGCCGCCGCCCCTGCCCTCGCCGCCCCTTCGGCGCTGGCCGCCGTCACCCATCTGCGCGGCACCGTCACCAGCTTTGCGCACGGCGTCCTGACGCTGAATGAGGCGGGCGACACCACGCGCGTCACGGTGCCGGCGAGCGTGCGCATCATCGGCATCGCGCCGGCGCGGCTCGCCGATATCGGGCCCGGCAGCTATGTCGGCGCCGCGGCGCTGCCGGAGGCGGGCGGCCATCTGCGCGCCCTCGAAGTGCATATCTTTCCGCCGAGCCTGCGTGGCGTCGGCGAAGGGCACCGGCCCATGCCCGGCACCCGGCCCGACCAGAGCATGACCAACGGGACGGTCGGCACCGTGGAAAGCACCAACGGGACCAGCCTGGTAGTGACCTACAAGGGCGGGCGGCAGGTGCTGGATGTGCCGCCGGGCACGCCGATCGTGCGGCTCGACCCCGGCACCACGGCGCTGCTCAAGAAGGGCGCCGCGGTGAGCCTCGACGCCACCGAGGGCCCTGGCGGCTACACCGCGCTGCGCGTGCGGGTGGGCGAGCGCGGCGTGGTGCCACCGCTCTGATCACGTCGCGCGCGGGCCGTGCGGGCGCGGGGTATCACGAAACCGCCTCAAGCACCGTCGCGATGCCCTGACCGCCGCCGACGCACTGCGTAGCGAGCGCGAAACGTCCGCCCTCGCGCCGCAGCAAGGCGGCCGCCTTGCCGGTGATGCGCGCGCCGGTCGCACCCAGCGGGTGGCCGATGGCGATCGCGCCGCCGTCGAGATTGACCTTCTCCTCCGGCAATGCCAGCTCGCGCAGCGACGCGATGGCCTGGCTCGCGAAGGCCTCGTTGATCTCGACGATGTCGATGTCGGCCGCGGTGATCCCCGCGCGGGCCAGCGCCTTGCGCGAGGCGCCGACCGGGCCCATGCCCATGATCTCGGGCGCGCAGCCAGAGACCGCGATGGCACGGATTTTGGCCAGGACCGGCAGGCCGTGCGCGCGGGCGAAATCGCCGCTGGTGACCAGCACCGCGGTCGCGCCGTCGGTGAGCGGGGAGGAGGTGCCGGCGGTGACGGTGCCATCCTGCCTGAAGGCGGGTTTCAGGCCGGCGAGGCCCGCGGCGCTGGTTTCGGCGCGGATGCAGCCGTCGCGCGCCACGGTGCCGGCGGCGGTGGCGATCGGCACGATCTCCGCTGCCAGACGCCCATCCTCGCGCGCCCGGGCGGCCTTGGCCTGGCTGCGCACGGCGAACGCCTCCTGCTCGACGCGGGAGAGCTGATACATGGCCGCAACGTTCTCCGCGGTGTCGCCCATCGACATATAGACCTGGGGGAAGGTCTCCATCAGCCCGGGGTTCGGCATCGGGTTGAAGCCACCCATCGCTACCCGGCTCATGCTTTCGACGCCGGCGCAGATGAAGACATCGCCGGCGCCCATGGTGATTGCGCCGGCGGCCTGGTGGATCGCCTGCATCGAGGAGCCGCAGAAGCGGTTGACGGTGACGCCGCCCACCGATTGCGGCAGGCCGGCGATGAAGGAGACGATGCGCGCGACGTTGAAGCCTTGTTCCGCCTCCGGAAAGGCGCAACCGACGATCACGTCCTCGATGGCGCCGGGGTCGACGCCGGTCTCGGCCACCAGCGCCTTGATGACGGCGCCGGCCAGATCGTCGGGGCGGATTTTCACCAGGTCGCCCTTGTGGGCCGGGTGGAACGGCGAGCGCCGATAGCCCGCGATCACGATATCGGTCATGTCGAACTCCGTTGCTCGGCAGCTTCCTGGTGGTGTCGCGCGCGGCAGGGTTCCGCGCGGGCCTGCATGCGCCTAGCGCCGGCGGCGACGCCAGATCGTGCCGAAGATGATCACCATCATCAAGACGCCCTGGGAAAAGACGACCGTCATGAAGAAGCGCTGGCTCTCCTGCGAACCCTCGAGCGCGAGGGCGGCAGCGGCTTGCAGGTTCGGCACGATCAGGCCGCAGAAGACGATCATCAGCAGGCCGAGAAACCAATAGGCGCGGGAGCGTGCGAGGCGGTCGATATTGCGCATGTAGAGATAGACGGTGGCGATGCCGACCATGCCGATCGCGAGCATGGCGGCGCGTGCAGCGAGAATATCGGGCGGCATCGGCTTCAGCCCACCGAGCTTGTTGGGTTTTGCGGGCAGGGTGATGGATGGGTCATCCGGTGAGTTTATCACGGGCGGGCGCGGTGGCACCATGCGCGAAGGTGGCACGGCTGGAGCAGCCTGGTCGGGCGCGAGCGATTTTGCATCGATATTATATATCGATGGCAACGCGCCGGCGGCCATGGCGCACGCTATGATCGAGCGATGAGCCAGCCCATGGAACCGCGCGCCACTCACCCGATCACGATCATTCAGGACCTGCTGGAGAACCGCGCCCAGGGCCGCTATGGCCTCGCCGCGATCTCGCAGCAGGCGCATGCGCTTCAGGCCGCATGGCTCGCCGAGCGTGACGGCGGCCCCGACGCCATGGTCGCCGCGGCACTCCTGCACGATATCGGCCATCTGGTGCACTATCTCGGCGAGGACCCGGCCGCCGAGGGTATCGACGACCACCACGAGGCGCTGGGGTGGAAATACCTGCGCCGCTGGTTCGGGCCCGAGGTGACGGAGCCGGTGCGGCTGCATGTTGCCGCCAAGCGCTATCTCTGCGCCACGGAACCGACCTATGCCGCCAAGCTGTCGGAGGATTCGGTGCGCAGCCTGGCGTTGCAGGGCGGTGCAATGTCGCCGGCCGAAGCCGATGATTTCGCGGCGCTGCCGGGTGCGGCGGATGCCGTGCGGCTGCGCCGCTACGACGAGGCGGCGAAGGTCGTGGGGCTGGCGACGCCGCCGGTCGCGCATTTCATGGCGGCGGTGGGGCGCTGCCTGCTGACCGGCTGACACGACCGGGACTGGGTATCATCCCGGTATCGGGCCGTATTGCGAAACAAAGGCGCAGGACGGTGAGGCGAGTTCGGCGTGCACGTGCTCGCGGCGGTAGAAGGGCTGGTGGGACGCGCCGGTGAAATGCGTGACCAGGCTGCGCCGCGACGGCCTGGCACCGGCGCCGCCGGCCGCCGGTGCCACCGCCGAGCCGCCATGCGCGAGGTCGGCGTGCCAGACCAGCACATCGCCGGCGCGGGCGAGGAACCGCTCCCGCCGGTGGCCGAAACTTGCGGCGTCCTGGTGCAGGCTTTCGAGGAAACGGGGATGGGCCTCGGGCTCCGCCTCCATCCATTTCGAACCGCCGGCAAACAGGAAATGCGGCGCACGGTGGCTGCCGACATAGTATTCCAGCTCGCCGGTCTCGGGCCGGATGTCCTCGAGCGCCAGCCAGGTCGCCGCGAGCGCCAGCGGGTTGGCGTCGATCTTCACGTAGGCGGTGTCCTTGTGCATCGCCTGCTGCGATCCGGTTTCGAAATAAAGCGACTGGAACGCCTTGGGCGTCTCGGCGAACAGGGCGGCGAGGAAGCGCATCGAGGGGGCGTTGGCAATCGCCTGGCGCAGGATCGGATCATGCGCGTAGAGGTCGAGCATCTTGGTGCGGCCGTGGCGCAACGCCGCCTCGGGCGGCACGTAGCGCATGATACCGTCCGGCTCGAACGTCTCGACCAGCAGCCCCTCCGGCGGCGCGGACCAGGCGCGGTCGATCGCGGCGTTGATCATCGCCAGCGTCACCTCGTCGATGGCGCCGCGCAGCACGACATAGCCGTCGCGCGCGAAGCGGAACAGCAGCTCGGCGGTCGCGTCGTCGATGGCGCCGGCACGATGTTTTGAACCCAGAACGTCGATCCAGTCCGGCTGATCGAGCCATAGACCGCCAAAGCTTCCGGGCGTCGCCGCGCCGGCTGCCGGCGCCGATGCTGCTCCCCGTCCTGGCCCCGGTCCTGGTCCCGGCGGCAGCAGATAGACGTCGCTGCCGTCGAGCCGCAGCCTGAGCAGGGCGGGGTCGAGCGCGGTGAAGGGTGGCACCTCGAAGCGGAACGCCACGTTGCCGCCGCCGATGCCGGCGCGGGCGAGGTCCTCGCGATAGCGGTCGGCGGTGCAGGTGCCGACCTCGTGCCCGCCCGCCATCACACGCAGGGTGAAGCGGTGCAGCGGCGTCTCGTCGGCAAAGACCCAGCCCTCGATCGTCCGCCCGTCATTGAGGTCGATGGAACCGCGGATCGGCATGGCTGCTCCCGGGTAAGATTCGCGCCGCTCAGCCCGCGAGTGCGGCGCGAACCGCTGCGAGCGCTGCCTCCGCCGCGCCGGCATCGGGCCCGCCGGCCTGCGCCATGTCCGCCCGGCCGCCACCGCCCTTGCCGCCCACCGCGGCCGCCGCTGCGCGCACCAGATCGACGGCGTTGAGCGCCGGGATCACCCGCGCGCCGAGATGCACAACGATGTTGGCCTTGCCGTTGGCGGTCGAGATCAGGGCAACTACATCGGCATCGTTCTGCTGGCGGATCGTCTCGGCGAGGCCCTTGAGCTCGCCCGGCGACACCTCGCCGAGGTTGCGCGCGACGAGCTTGCCGGCGCGGGTTTCCTCCACGCCAGCGGCGGCGGTCTCGCCGGAGGCGAGCCTGCGTTGCAGATCGGCGACCTGGCGCTCCAGCCGCCGGCGCTCGTCGAGCAGAGACGTGACGCGCTCAGCGGCCTCGCCGGGGCTGCTGCGCAGCGCCGCGGCGATCGTGGCGAGCCGTTCCTCGTCGGCCTGCACCGCCTCGATCGCGGCGGCGGCAGCCACCGCCTCGATGCGGCGCACGCCGGCGCTGACGCCGCTTTCGGAGAGGATGCGCAGCGCGCCGATATCGCCGGTGCGCGCGACATGCGTGCCGCCGCACAGCTCGATCGACCATGCGGCGCGGTTGCCCCCGCCCTCCGCCACGTCCCCGGCACCCATGCTGACGACGCGCACCTCGTCGCCGTATTTCTCGCCGAACAGCGCCATCGCACCCTCGGCGATCGCGGCGTCCGGCGTCATCAGCCGCGTGGTGACCTCGGAGTTTTCGCGGATGCGCGCGTTCACCTCGCGCTCCACGGCGCGCAGGTCGGCGGGGTTGATCGGGGCCGGATGCGAAATGTCGAAGCGCAGCCGGTCCGGCGCGTTCAGGCTGCCCTTCTGCGCGACATGCGTGCCGAGGCGCCGGCGCAGCGCCTCGTGCAGCAGATGCGTGGCCGAATGATGCGCGCGGATCGCGGCCCGGCGAGTGTGCATAACCTCGGCGATCACCGCAGCCCCTGGCTTCACGCTGCCGGTGATGACGGTGCCGAGATGGACGAACAGATCGCCGGCGCGCCTCTGCGTGTCGTCCACGCGGATCTCGAAGCCCTCGCCGGTGAGCAGTCCGGCATCGCCGACCTGGCCGCCGCTCTCGCCGTAGAACGGGGTCTGGTTGAGCACCACGGCAACACTCGCACCGGGTCCGGCCTCGGTCACTTCGGCACCGTCGCGCAGCACCGCCAGCACCGCGGCCTCGGCGCGCTCGGTGGCGTAGCCGAGGAACTCGCTGGCCCCCAGCCGCTCGCGCAGCGAATACCAGATCGCGTCCTGGCTGGCCTCGCCGGAGCCGGCCCAGGCGGCGCGGGCGCGCCGGCGCTGCTCGGCCATCGCCGCCTCGAAGCCCGCGACATCGACGCCGCGGCCCTGTTCGCGCAGCGCGTCCTGGGTGAGGTCGAGCGGAAAGCCGTAGGTGTCGTAGAGGCGGAAGGCGACGTCGCCGGCAAGCTTCTGGCCCTCACCGAGCCGCGCGGTTTCCTCGGCGAGCAGGGCGAGCCCCCGCTCGAGCAGGGCGCGAAAGCGCGTCTCCTCCAGGGTCAGGGTCTCGGCGATGAGTTTTTCGGCGCGGCCGAGCTCGGGGTAGGCCGCCCCCATCTGGCCGATCAGCGCCGGCAGCAGGCGCGCCATGATCGGCCCGTCAGCGCCCATGCGGTGGGCGTGGCGCATGGCACGGCGCATGATCCGCCGCAGCACGTAGCCGCGCCCCTCGTTGGAGGGCAGCACGCCGTCGGCGATCAGGAAGGCGGTGCTGCGCAGATGGTCGGCAACGACCCGGTGGCTCGCGCGGTCCGGCCCGTCCGGGTCGCGCCCGGTGGCCTCCGCACTGGCCAGCACCAGCGCGCGCAATGTATCGGTATCGTAATTATCGTGCTTGCCCTGCAGGATGGCGGCGAAGCGTTCGAGCCCCATGCCGGTATCGATCGAGGGGTGCGGCAGCGGCGCGCGCGTGCCGGGCGGTCCCTCCTCGAACTGCATGAACACGAGGTTCCAGATTTCGATGAAACGGTCGCCGTCCTCGTCGGGCGAGCCGGGCGGGCCGCCGGGGATGGCCGGGCCGTGGTCGTAGAAGATCTCCGAGCACGGACCGCAGGGTCCGGTGTCGCCCATGCGCCAGAAATTGTCGCTGGTGGCGATACGGATGATGCGTTCCTCGGGCAGGCCGGCGATCCTCTGCCACAGGGCGGCGGCCTCGTCGTCCTCGGCATAGACGGTGACCGTCAGGCGCTCGCGCGGCAGGGCGAAGTCGCGGGTGAGCAGCGTCCAGGCGTGGAGGATCGCCTGTTCCTTGAAGTAATCACCGAAGGAGAAATTCCCCAGCATCTCGAAGAACGTGTGGTGGCGCGCGGTGTAGCCCACGTTATCGAGGTCGTTATGCTTGCCGCCGGCGCGCACGCATTTCTGCGCGGTGGTGGCGCGCTGATAGGGGCGGCGTTCCTGGCCGGTGAAAACGCGCTTGAACTGCACCATGCCGGAATTGGTGAAGAGCAGGGTGGGATCGTTGCGCGGCACGAGCGGCGAGGACGCGACGACCTGGTGGCCGTTACGGGCGAAATAGTCGAGAAACGTCGCGCGAAGCTGATTGCTGGTGGTCATTTCCCGCAACTAGCGCGGCCGGCCCTGCGTGTCACGTGGCAGGCCACCGCGATCGTCGCCGGGATCAGGGCAGACGGGAGAGCCGCTCGGCGAGGAGGGCGAAGAAGCCCGGTGCGTCGATATGGTCGAGGAACAGGGCATCCCCCTGCCCGGTGCGGATGTCGGTCCGCCCCCTCGCCTCGCCCGCCAGCTCGACTTTTGCCTGCGCCGGGACGGTGGTGAACAGCGCGGGTGCCACCAGCCACGCGATGGCGCAGGCATCGTGCTGCGGGTGGCCGAAGCCCGCGGGATAGGCGCGCATCGGCACGCTGCCGAGGATCGCCCGCGCCGCCGCCAGGCAACGTCCACCCGCCGGCAGGGAGGCGAGCCATGCCCCAGTGCAGATCGCCTGGCGGGTGAGATCCAGCGTTGCCAGCGTGACCGGTCGGCCGCACGCCAGCACCACGCCAAGCGCTTCGGGGTCCGACCAGGCGTTGAACTCGGCATGCGGCGTTACGTTGCCGGGGCCGGCGGCGCCACTCATCAGCACGATTTCGGCGATGTTGGCGGCGAGCGCGGGCTCGGTCGCGAGCGCCAGGGCGAGGTTGGTCGCCGGGCCGATGCCGACCAGCGTCATTCCGCCTGGGCCTGCGGTGCGCAGCGCCGCGCGAATGGCGTCGGCGGCGATACCCGGAGCGGCCGGCCTGCCCTCGGGCAGCGCGATGCCGGCCAGCCCGTCCTCGCCGTGCACGGTGGCGGCGTCGGTGAAGCGGCCGAGCAGCGGCCGGTCGGCGCCGGCGACCACCGGGATATCGGCATCGGCGAGGGCGACCAGTGCCCGCGCGTTGCGCAGGGTGCGCGCCAGGCCGACATTGCCGCCGGCGACGGTGACCAGCACCACCTCGATCTCCGGCGAGGCGAGGGCGAGGAACAGGGCGATGGCGTCGTCGGTGCCGGGGTCGGTGTCAATGATGACGCGCCTGGCCAACGGGCGATGCTCCTGCGCTGGTGTGCGGGGCCGCGAGGGAGGTCAATAGCGGCCTGCGGCTTCCCGCGGCAGGATGAAACGGGCAGGCTGATGCTCTGTCAACGCGAGGCTGCGCCATGTCCGACACCGCCGCGAAAATCCCACCTCGCGCCGCTTTTCGCGCCCTGCTGGCGGGGCGGCGGGTAATCCATCCGGGTTCCGTGTTCGACCCGCTCTCCGCCCGGGCCGCGGCGGATCTAGGCTTCGAGGCGATGATGTTCGCGGGCTCGGTCGCGGCGCTGGCGATCCTCGGCGCGCCGGACCTGGTGGCGATCACGCTGAGCGAGTTCGCCGAGCAGTGCCGGCGCATCACCCGCGCGGTCGCCAGCCCGGGCGCGGGAGCCAACCCGCCGCTGCTGGTCGATGCCGACCACGGCTATGGCAACGCCCATGGCGCGGCGCGCACGGTGGTGGAGTTGGAGGCGGCCGGCGTCGCCGCGATGACGCTGGAGGACACCGACCTGCCGCAGCCCTACGGCCAGGCGGGGGCCACGCTGCTGCCGCTGGCGGCGGGGCTGGGCAAGCTGCGCGCGGCGCTGGCGGCACGCAGCGACCCCGGCTTCGTCATCGTCGCGCGCACCTCGGCGCTGGGCGTTACGGACGCCGTGGATGCGCTGGCGCGCTGCCGCGCCTATGCCGAGGCGGGGGCGGATGCGCTGTTCCTGGCCGCCGCCCAACGGCGCGAGGATGTCGCGGCGATCCATGCGGCGACCGGGCTGCCGATCATCCTCGGTGGCGGCACGGCGGAGGCGCGCGCCGAGGACGGGGTGCGCGTCGCGTTGCAGGGGCATCAGCCGGTGCTGGCGGCGATGCGCGCGGCGCACGAGACGCTGGCGCATCTTCGCGCCGGCAACCCGCCGGCGGAACTCGCCAACCAGCCGGACGCGGGCATGGTGCGCCGGCTGACCCGCGCCGATGACTACGCCAGGGCCGGGCGCGATTTCCTGGGCCTGTAGAAACGCGGCCGGCGGAGCCAGTCCCAGACGAGCCGGACGGCGCCGGTGCGGGTGGGAGGCGCGCCGCCGGGCCGGGACGCGGCGGCGCGGGGCGTGACCAGTTCATCGATCGTGTTGCGCACCTTGACCCGCGCGCGGTGCAGCAAGACGCGATGATTCGCCTCGGTGATCCCGAGGATCTCGCAGGTTTCCTCCGGCGTGCGCTGTTCGAGGTCGCGCAGCACGATCACCGCCTTCTGGTTCTCGGGCAGGCGCTCGATCGCCGCCTGCACGTGCTCCAGAAGCTGGCGGCCGCCGTATTCGCGCTCGGGGTCCAGTTCCTGCCAGAGCTGCGGCGCGTCCACCCAGTGGCCGTCCGGCTGGAAGGCGGAAAGCGGCACGGCGCGTTCCTCGGCGCCGCCGAAGCCAGCCGGCAGGCCGGTGAGCCGGCCCTCGGCGCGGATGCGGGTGCGGGCGCGGTTGGCGACGATGGTGAACAGCCAGGCGGCCAGCGTGGTCCGGTTTTCATAGCGCGCGATGGCGGTGAAGACGGCGGCCCAGGAATCCTGCACCACCTCCTCGGCCTGGGCGCGCGAGCCGATGATGCCGTTGGCGACCCGCACCATGGCGGCGTGGAACCGGTGCACCAGCCGGCGATAGGCGGCGGCGTCGCCGGCCTGGAGGCGCGCGATGAACGCGGGATCGTCGAACTCGGTGTCGGTCATCGCACCACGATACTCCACGGGATTGGCGTTACCATGAACAGCATGTAACAACTCGCGGCGCCGCGCGTTGAGTGCGGATGGAGCCGGTGCGGGACGCCCCCGCGACGCCGGCGCCGAGGAGGAACTCTTGCCGCTCGTCTGCCGCGACGCCGCCGAGATGATGACGGATTACACCGAAGGCCGGCTCGGCGTCACGCGCTGGGTGAGCCTGCGCTGGCATCTGAAGATCTGCCCGATGTGCCGCGCCTTTCTGGCACAGCTGCGGGCGACACGCGAGATCGTCGGCAAGACGGAACTGCCGGCCGACGCGGCGGGCGAGGCGCAGGCCCTGGCGCAGCGTCCGCCGGCCGGGGCCACTCCGCCGGCCACAACACCCGAAGCGTAGGCACCGCGCCTGGACGGGGGCGAGGACCTAGACGGGGGTGAAGACCTAGACGGGGGTGAACACGGGCAGCGCGCCGCCGCCCTCGGTCGGTGCGAAGCGCACGCGTACGCGCTGGCCGATGCGGATGGCGGCGAGGTCGCAATCCACGATGTTGGTCATCATCCGCACACCCTCCGCCAGCTCGACATAGGCGATGGCGTAGGGGGTCTCGGCGCGCTCCATCACCGAGAAACTGTAGATCGTGCCCTCGCCCGCGGCCTCGACCCATTCGGTCTCGCCGCTCATGCAGTGCGGGCAGATGGCGCGGGGATACCAGTGGAAGCGGGCACAGGCCCGGCACCGCTTGAGCAGCAGTTTTTGGTCTTTTGCCGCCTGCCAGAACGCACCGGTTTCGGGCGACGCGGCGGGCTCGGGATAGGTGCGTTCCGGCATCAGATCCGCTCCATGACGAGGGTGGCGCTGCCGTGGCGGGTGGCGATGAGGCCGCCAGTGCCGTGGGCGAGGGCGAGCGTGCAGCCGGGCACCTGCACCCGTGGATGCGCCTCGCCGCGGAGCTGGCGCACCGCCTCGATGATCTTGGTCATGCCGCCGCGGTTGGCGGGATGATTGTTGCAGAGGCCGCCGCCGTCGGTGTTGAACGGCAGCTTTCCGACGCCGCTGATGAGGTTGCCGTCGGCGACGAAGGCCCCGCCCCTGCCCTTCTCGCAGAAGCCGAGATCCTCGAGCTGGATCAGCACGGTGATGGTGAAGCTGTCGTAGATCGAGGCGTACTGGATATCGGCGGGCGTGACACGGGCCTCGGCGAAGGCCGCGGCGCCGGAGGCACGCGCGCCGGTATAGGTGAGGTCGATGCAGCCGCCGCCGGAGAATTTCGGCGCCTCGCCGGTGCCGATCACCCGCACCAGCGGGCGGTTGAGGCTGCGCGCGATTTCCTCGCGCGTCACCACCAGGGCACCGCCGCCATCGGAGATCACGCAGCAATCGAGCCGGTGCAGCGGCGAGGCGACCATGGGGCTGGCCAGCACCTGTTCCACCGTCACCACGTCGCGCAGCATCGCGTGCGGGTTGTGCTGGGCGTGGTGGGAGGCGGCGACCTTGATCCAGGCCAGTTGTTCCGATGTCGTGCCAAACTCGTGCCGATGCCGCATTGTTGCCATGGCGTAGCCGTTGGCGACGGTGAGGCCATAGGGGTACTCGAACGCGACCTCCGGCTGGCTCGGGTTGCCCGGGCGCGCCGCGGTGCCGGTGGCCATGCCCTCGCTGCGAGGCCTTCCGGCCAGCGTGATCAGCGCGACGTTGCATTTGCCGGCGGCGATGGCCTGCGCCGCGTGGGCGACATGCACGAGATAGGAGGAGCCGCCGGTATCCGTGGCATCGATATGCCGAAGCTTCAGATTCATGTAGTCAGCGACGGAGAACACGCCCATGCCCGGGGCGTCGCCGGCGCAGAAATACCCGTCCACGTCGTCCTTGGTGAGGCCCGCATCGGCGAGCGCGCCGCGCGCCACCTCGGCGTGAAGCTGCATGACCGATTTGTCCGGCGCCTTGCGCGTCGGGTGCTCAAAGGCGCCGGCGATGAAGGCCACACCCCTGGTCGATGATCCGGTGTTCGGCATGGCCCCTACAGCTCCACCACGACGTAGTTTTCCTCGACACTGACGGGGAATGTTTCGGCGACGAACGGTCCCTTCGCCACCGCCTCGCCCGGCTCCACGCGGACATCGTAGGCGCGCACCCAGGTTGATTGCGGATCGCAATAGGACTGACCGGTACGCAGGTCGAACTCCCAGCCATGCCAGGGGCATTTCAGCATCTCGCCGGGGCGGGAATAATCATAGGTGCCGGGTGCGTGCGAGGTGACGAGGCCGACCAGCGTGCCCTGGCACAGCGCGCCGCCCTGGTGCGGGCAGCGGTTGAGCAGCGCGAAGAACTCGCCCTTGTGATTGAAGATGCCGATCTCGCGCCCGCGGATGATGACGAGGCGGCGGCTGCCCGGCGGAATCTCGTCCGCCCGCGCGACAACGTGACGCGCCACTCAGGCCAGTCCGTAGACGTGCTCGGCGTTGCCGGCGAAGACCATGCGTTTCTCCTCGTCGCTCATGCTCATGCGGAAGGCGTGCTCGGGGCTGTCCATGTCCCAGTGCGGGTAGTCGGTCGCGAAGAGCAGCCGGTCCCAGCCCATCCAGTCCATCACCTGGCGCAGTTGCTCGGGCTTCTCCGGCTCGTCGGCGGGCTGGGAGGTGAACCAGAACCGCTCGCGGATCGTCTCGGAGGGTGGGCGGGTGACGTGCGGCAGCTCGTCGCGGAAGCGGTTCCAGTAATGGTCGAGCCGCCAGGCGAAGCCCGGCACCCAGGCGAAGCCGGCTTCGACGATCACCACTTTGAGAGCGGGGATACGCTCGAGCACACCCTCCAGGATCAGCGAGGCGACGATCGTCTGTTGTGAGATCGCAACGGCATGATGTTCTTCGACATAAAAGCTGGGCCAGCCGGCGGGGGTCACGGCGCGGCCGTTATAGCCCGAGGTGTGCAGGCACAGCGGCAGGCCGGCGGCCGCGGCGGCCTCGTAGATCTTCCAATAGCGCCGCCGCCCCAGCAACTCGATCGTGTGGGTGGCGAGTGCCACCTGCACAAAGTCGCCGCCGGTACCCGAGCGGCTCGCCCAGTGCTCGATTTCAGCGATCGCCGCCTCGCTGTCCTCGCCGGGCAGGATGATGCCGGCCTTGAGCCGCTGTTCGTGCCGCGTCCAGTTCTCGACCTGCCATTCGTTGAGGGCGCGGCACAGCGCGCGGCCGAACGCCTGGTTGCGCTGGTCCATCGCCCCGGGGAACAGGAAATGCAGCAGGCCGAAGCTGATGCCCCAGCGGTCGAGCAGCTGCTCGCGCAGGAAGCCGAGATCGCTGCCCGGCGGGCCGCCGGCGGGCGGCCAGGTATCGGTGCGCGAGAGTGCGGGGGCCCCTTTCGGATATTGCGGTGACGAAAGGAACGGCGTGGGCACACGGAACCCGTAATGGTCGAGATGGTCCTGCCAGCGCCGGGCCAGGAAGGGCTTGAGGTCGGCGATGCTGCGCAGCGCGTGGTGAACGTCGCAGTCGATGATCCTGAGACGCGTGGCACCGCCCTGGGTGCGGTCCGCGAGCATCGCTCCATCGTCGGGGGTCATGCGTTCACCTCGATGCGGGGATAGGTGGCGCGCGGGTTGTCATGCGTCACGCGGCGGCGCAGGGCGGCGGGGAAGCCAGAGGGAAACGGATCGTTGCCCGCGAATTGCGCGTGCGGCCAGTCGGTCGAAAACAGCAGCAGCTCGTCGCCACCGAGCTGGTCGAGCAACGCCGGCAGCTCGGCGGGGTCGGGCGGCACCTCGGCGGGTTGCAGCGCGATCCGCACCCGCTCGCGCAGGATCGCCGAGGGCGGGCGGTCCACCCAGGGCACCTCGGCGCGCATCGCCTTCCAGGTGCGGTCGGCGCGCCACAGGAAATTCGGCAGCCAGGCGAAGCCGCTCTCCAGCAGCACCAGCCGCAGGCCGGGCACCGCCGCGAACGCGCCCTCGTGCACGAAGCTGAGCAACTGCGCCTGGAACGCGTGCGCCATGGCGATATGGTCCTCGGCGAGATGCGACGGCCAGCCGTTCGAGGTGGTGGCGTGGGTCGCCGTCATCTGCGCGTGGATCGCGAGCGGCAGGCCGTGCCGGGAAGCCGCCTCGTGGATCGGGCGGAACTGGCGCTTGCCGAACAGCGTCTCGTCCATCGCCGGCAGCAGCACGTGGACGAAGCGCGGGTCGGCGGCGCGGCGCTCAATCTCCTCCGCGGCGGCGGCCGGGTCCTGCGGCGCGATATGGATCGCCGCCCGCAACCGCTTCTCCCGATCGAGCCATTCCGCCGCGAGCCAGTCATTCATCGCGCGCGCCAGCACCGTGCCGAGGTCGGCGTTGCGCACGGCGGCGACGTTGTAGAGCAGGTTGCAGACCGCGATGCCGGTGCCGAACCCGTCGAGCGCATGGCGGCGGAGCGCGTCGAGGCTGGTGCCGGGCTTGGTCTCGTCGCGCCAATCGGCACGGCATGAAAAACCGGCACCCGGCGGGTAGAGGATGGAATCGAACCCGTCCGTGCCGCGCACGCGCAACTGCTCGGTCCAGTAGGGCGGCAGATAGGGGAACAGCGCCGAGATCGACGGCAGTGCGGGGTGGATGTCGCAGTCGATGCCGAGAGGCGGGTCCTGACCCGTGGCTTGCATGGCGTTTCTCCCGGGCCGGAGCCTACACGCGCCGGCGGCGCCCCGACAATTGGTTTACCCCCGACAATTGGTTTGCCGTGGCCGGCTACAGCCTGGCCATGAACGCGCGCAGCGCCGGCTCCCATTTCGCGGCGTCGTCGCCGGAGGCGGAGTGGCCGAGCTCGCTGTCGATCAGCGTGTAGGTCGCATCGACGCCGTGCTCGCGCAGCAGACTCATGACCGGGCCTTCGAGCGAGGGCGGGAACAGCTTGTCGGTGCGCGAGATGGCGTAGAGCACCTTGGCGCGGATGCGCCCGACATCCGGCGCGATGTCATAGAAATCGAGCGCGCGGCGCAGCACGATCAGCGAATTGGGGTCGAACTCGTTCGCCCATTTCGCGGCGATGGCCTCGATGGCGCGGTCGCGCTCGGCGGCGTCCGGGAATTTCGGTGCCAGCCGCGCCTCGATGCCGTAATTTTTCAACGTCTTGACCCGCAGCTTGGTCATCGTCGCCTTGATGCCGTCGGGGTAGCAATGTCCGCCCTTCCAGCCGGGATCGTGCTCGAAGCCGCGGGCCAGGTCGGCGGAGGTGTTGGCGTTCTCGTCGCGCGGGCGCTTCAGCGCCGTCACCGCGGCGACGATGCCGGTCATGAAATCGGGGTAGGTCACCGACCACTGGAAGGCCTGGAAACCGCCATAGGAGGGACCGACGACAGCCACCAGATGCTTGACGCCGATGGCGTCGAGCAGCGCCTTCTGCCCGCGCACCATGTCGGCGACGGTGTATTCCGGGAAGGTCGGGCCAAAGGGCCGGCCGGTCGCGGGGTCGATGCTCGCGGGGCCGGTGGTGCCGTAGCAGGAGCCCAGCATGTTGGGTGCCACGACGAACAGCTTGTTCGTGTCGATGGCGCGGCCGGGGCCGACCAGCAGCGCCCAGCCGCCCTCGGCACCGTCCGCCGCCGGCTCGGCGAAGCGGTGGCTCGACGTGTAGCCGTGGGTGAGCAGCACGGCGTTGCGCCCGTCAGGCGCCAGGCTGCCGGCGGTGGCGTAGGCGATGTCGAGTGCCGCGAGCCTGCCGCCATGCTCCAGCGCGAAGGCGCCGCCATGCCAGGTTTTGGTCTCGCTCCATGGGTTCGTTACGAGATCGTGGTTCATGGCCGCCAGTCTCCATAGCCGCGATGGGTGGGGGGAATCGGCAGCGCCTGCGGCACGCCGGAAGCGACCGAGCCGTAGAGGGCCGTGATCAGCTCCAGCGAGCGGCGGGCATCGGCGAGCGTCACCGGCGGTGCCTGCCCGGCAGCGAGCGCCTCGGCATAGGCGCGGAACTGGCCGGCGAAGCGGATGGGATAGCTGGCATAGTCCGCCAGCAGCGCGTCGATCGCGGATTTCGTCGCCGGGTTGCGCGGGATGATCTGCCAGGGCTCGTTGCCCGGCGAATAGGGTTCGGTGCCACTCTCGAACGTCACGTTCTCGCAATGAAGCCGCATGCGCGAGATCTCGCTCGCCGCCCCCAGCGTCGCGGAGAGCGCCACCACCGCGCCGCTGGCCATGCGCAGCGTGGCGGCGGCGCAATCCTCGGTCTCGATCGGGTTCACCCTGGTCGCTACATGGGCATAGGCGCTGGCGGCGTCGCCCATCAGCTCCTGCATCATGTCGTGGATGTGGATGGCGTGGCCGAGCAGGCAGCCGCCACGCTCGATCGCCCAGGTACCGTGCCAGGCGATGTCGTAGTAATCCTTGTCGCGCCGCCACGCGGTCTCGACCGTCGCGTTGTAGGGCTTGCCCGCGAGCCCGGCGCGGACGACGCGCAGCGCCCGGCGGAACCCGTCGCCCCAGCGGTACTGGAAGATCGGCATCAGCGTGCCCCTTGCCGCCGCGGCGGCGGTCTCGATCGCGTCCATCTCCGCGAGCGAGGTGACGAAGGGTTTTTCGCAGATCACGTGCTTGCCGGTGGAAAGGGCCGCCAGCATCTGCTCGCGGTGCAGCGAGGGCGGGGTGCAGATATCGATGACGTCGATATCCGCCATCCCCAGCACCTCGGCGAAGGAGGCGGTGCGCCGCGCGACACCGAACTCGTCGCCGATCTTGGACAGGCGTGCGGGGTCGAGATCGCAGATCACCGCGACCTCCCACTGGTCCCGCAGCTTGGAAAATCCCTCGTCGATATGGGCGCGGCCGATGCCGAGCCCGACCACCGCTACCTTACGTTTCATGGCGTTTCCTTCGTCGTGGGCCGCGAGCGCGGCGTGGCGAGCCAGCCCATCGCCGCCGCCGGCTCGCTGTCCGTGCGCGGCAGGTAGGGCTTGATGTCGAGCAGCGGCGTGTTGTTGACGCAGTCGAGATAGGTGACGCGCAGGACCCCGCCCGAGATACCCAGAAGCCGGACCACCGAGAGCCCGATCGGGTTCGGCCGATGCGGCGCGCGGGTGGCGAAGATGCCGCGGGGTGTGTCGTCGAACGGCGGCGTGAACACCAGCTCCTGCGCGCCGCCGCGCGACTGGTCGAGCCAGTAGAGCAGGATGAGGTGGGAGAACCCGTCGAGCGAGGCGAGGCCGGGGCGGAACGCCTCGTCCACCACCGCGCGGCACTCCGGCGGCGGGTCGGGCTGGCGGCCGTTGCGCGGGCAGTCGGCGGTGGTCGCCCAGGGGGTTTCGAGGTGCCCGATCGGCCGAAATTCTGCTAACATGAGTCTATGTTCACCATCTGTAGGGTCGGGTCTATGCCTCCGAGCCCAGTGAATTGCCATAATTTGCAGACCGACGAGTAGGCGCCCGATGACGTTCAAGCACATTTTATGCATTATCGAGCCGTGGCAAACGCTGATAGCTGGGCTTCTCGCATTCGTCGGCGCCATTATAACCGTCTGGATAATCAACAAACAGATTCGTCAAACGTATAATATTGAAGAAACACGCCGAAAAAGAAATGAACGAGCCGCTCGAATTTTACTTCCTTCCGAATTCAGAAGGATCAATTCTTATGCGATAAAATGTATGATAATACTGTCATCATATATTCAAGAAGAGTCTCCAGCCAAGACCTCGAATGCTGAAGCAGAAGTTCCGCAGATACACGACAGTGTATTTGGGCCTTTGCAAGAATGGACCCGTCACGCTGATGACCGCACCGTTAGCGATATCACGAATTTTCTTTCGTTAACGAACGATACGTCCGAATGGTTTTCGATATGCATAAAGCAAGTACGTCAAAAAATTCCAAAAATACACGCCATAAATAAAGTTACATTTTGTCGCGTAATAGTTAATTTTACGGAAATAATTATACGATCCCAGGATCTTTTTTGTCAAGCCAGCGGCATGCCCCGCCCGCATCAGGATGATCTGGAACAGAGGTTTTTAGAAACGTTAGATAATATAGGGGTTTCTGAGAATAAAGCGATCATTAGTTGCGTGCAAGAAACTATAACGCAACTTCGTTCTTCTTATCAATCTTAATCCGTCAATCGAGCGGCGGGCGCTTGTCGGCCCAGGGTAGTGCGCGCTCGAAGGCGCGGGAGGCACGCAGCACGCCGAGATCGTCGAAGCGCCGGCCGACGATCTGCAGGCCGACCGGCAGGCCCTCCCGGGTGAAGCCGCAGGGCAGGCTCGCCGCCGGGTTCCAGGACATGTTGAACGGGTGGGAGAACTCCGCCCATTGCAGCCAGTCCCAGTCGTGCTGCGGCCAGTGCTCGGGGATCAGCCGCTCGGCGGGGAAGGCGGCGACCGAAACCGCGGGGGTGATGAGGAAATCATAGTCGCGGAACCCCGCATGGATGGCCGCAACCAACGCGTATTTGCGCTCGCGCGCCGCCTGGTAGTCGGCCACCGACATGCCGGCGCCGTGGCGGACGCAGGCGACCAGGCCCGGGTCCATCTGCGCCTCCCACTGCGCGAGGTAGCGCGCGTGGCGGGAGGTGTGGGCGGGCCAGAATAGACGCACGAGCTCCGCGCTCTCGCGACCCCATTCGATGCGGGCCTCGCGCAGCTCCGTGCCGAGCGAGCGGGCGAAATTGTCGGCGGCCGCACGGACCAGCGCCGCGACCTCCGGATCGACGCGGGCATGGCCGAGATCGGCGGACCAGGCGATGCGCGCGCCGGCGATGCCGTCATCGAGCGCGCCCGTATAATCGGCGGGCAGTTTTTCGAGCGTGGTGAAATCCTCGTCCGTGGGCCCAGCCATCACGCCCATCATCAGCGCGGCGTCGGCGACGGTGCGGGTCATCGGGCCGATATGGGAGGTGAAGTCGCCGGTCGCGACCGGCGTGTAGGGGATGCGGCCGAAGCTCGGCTTGAGGCCATAGACGCCGCAGAAATGCGACGGCATGCGGATCGAACCGGCGCCGTCGCTGCCCTGGTGCAGCGGCCCGTAGCCGGCCGCCGTGGCGGCACCGGCGCCGGCGGACGAGGCGCCGGCGTTGTAGCCCGGCTTCCACGGGTTGCTGGTGATGCCGGTGAGCGGCGAGCGGCTGACGCCGGTCCAGCCGAACTCCGAGGTCGTGGTCTTGCCCAGCACGATGGCGCCGGCCGCCTCCAGCCGTGTCACGAACACCGTGTCGGCCGGCACGCGGTTACCCTGCATGATGCGGGTGCCGAACTGGGTGGGGAAATCGCGGGTCCAGGCGAGGTCCTTGATGGTGACCGGCACGCCGTGCAGCGGGCCCGTGGCCTGGCACGCCATCACCGCCGCCTCCGCCTCGCGCGCCTGGGCCATGGCGCGGTCGATATCGAGGCTGGCGAAGGCGTTGATCCGCGGCTCCAGCCGCTCGATGCGGGCCGCTAGCGCGGTGACGATCTCGACCGGCGACAGCCGCTTCGCCCGCACCGCCGCGGCCATGTCGGTCGCCGGCATGAAGCCGATTTCGGCGTCGCTCACGGGATTTCTCCCTCCGCGCGCAGCATGGCGATGGCGGCGTCGAAGGCGGCGGCGGTGGCCTCGACATCGGCCTCGGTGTGGGTGCTGGAGAGAAAGCCGCCGATGCGCCCGCCGGTGTCCACGCCATGCACCAGCAGCGCCAGGCGCAGCCGGCCGACGAGTCGTTCCGGCATCGTCTTCAGCGCCTCGATGCTGCTGGCGAACGGGTCGAAGCTGCCGGGTGCCGGGGCCGCGAGGCAGGTATGAAAGCCCGAGGAGGTGCCATACATCGCCCAGGGCACGTTGCGTTTACGAAACACCTCGTTGCAGCGTGCGCGCAGCCGCTCGGCCATCGCCTCCGCCCGTTCCGCGGCGTCCGTCTCCGCGAGCTGGGTCAGGGCCGCGATGCCGGAGGCGGCGGAGACCGGGTTGGCGTTGAAGGTGCCGGGATGGCCGATCTTTTCGCGCCCGGCCTGTTTCATCGCCTCGAAATCGAGCTGCGCCAGGATGTCCTGGCGCCCGGCGACCGCACCACCCGGCAGGCCGCCGGCGAGGATCTTGGCGAAGGTCGAGAGATCGGGCCGCACGCCGAAGCGCGCCTGCGCGCCGCCGGCGGAGACGCGAAACCCGGTGATCACCTCGTCCATGATCAGCAGCACGCCGTGCTTTGCGGTCAGCTCGCGCAGGGCGGCGAGGAATTCCGGGCGGATCGGCACCTGGCCGAAGCTCGATCCGGTGGGCTCCAGGATCGCGGCGGCGATGTCACTGCGTTGCGCCAGCGTCGCGGCCACCGCGTCGATATCCCAGGGGTGCAGCAGGATGTTGGAATGCGCGACGCTGTTCATCACGCCGGGGGTGGGCGAGGCGTCGAAATGGCTGGAATAGCCGCTGGTCATCTGGTCGTGCCAGCCGTGGAAATGGCCCTTGAAGCGGATCAGCCCGTCGCGGCCGGTGAAGGCGCGGGCGAGGCGCACGGCCATCAGCGTCGCCTCGGTGCCGGAGGAGGTGAAGCGGATGCGCTCGGCACTCGGCACCAAGCGCTGGACGGCGCGCGCCCAGGCGATCTCGCGCGGGTGGTTGGCGGCGAACTGCGTGCCATCGGCCTGCGCCGCGGCGACGGCGGCGTTCACCTGGGCGTTGCCATGGCCGAGGATCAGCGCGCCATGGCCGCCGAAATAGTCGATGTAGCGATGGCCATCGACGTCCCATTTGTGCGGCCCGAGCGCGCGCTCGACATAGATGCCATAGGGGTCGAGATGGCGCGCGTCGTGCGCGATGCCGCTGGGCAGCAGCGCCCGTGCCTCGGCCGCCATCGCCGCCGAGCCCGGCGTGCGCGCGCGGTAGGAAGCGACGATAGCGGAGTTGGTCGGCTGCTCGATATCCATGCTGGTCCCCCATGCGCGCCCGGCGCCTTGCGCCCCGTTCCTCATACTGCGACGCTCGCGACCGGATGCAAACAGGGGGGAGCATGTTCGATCTCGTTCTCAAGGGCGGCCGCGTACTCGACCCGGCGCAGGGCATGGACCAGGTCGCCGACGTCGCCTTCACCGGCGGCAAGGTCGCGGCGGTCGGCGCGGGGCTCGGCCCCGCGAAGGAGACGCGCGACGTCGCCGGGCGCATCGTCGTGCCGGGGCTGATCGATCTGCACACCCATGTCTGGTGGGGCGGCACCTCGCTGGGCGTGATGCCCGACGACTATGCGCGGATCAGCGGCTGCACGACGCTGGTGGACGCGGGCTCGGCGGGGCCGGGCACGCTGCACGGGTTCCGCAAGCTGATCATCGAGCGTTCCGAGGTGCGGGTGCTGCCGTTCCTGCATGTCTCGTTCGCCGGCATCTTCGGCTTTCACCCGCAGGTGAACGTGGGCGAGAGCCAGGATCTGCGGCTGCTCAACGCCCGCCTGGCGCTGGCCGTTGCGAAGCGCGACGCGGACCTCGTGGTCGGCATCAAGGTGCGGGTCGGCGCCGGCACCTCGGGCGTGCTCGGCGCGGAGCCGCTGCGCATCGGGCTCGATGTCGCGGAGGCCGCCGGCCTGCCGGTGATGGCGCATCTCGACCACACCCCGCCCTCGCGCCAGGAGGTGATGGGGCTGCTGCGGCCGGGCGATATCCTGACGCATTGCTTCCGCCCCTTCCCCAACCTGCCCTATCGGCCGGATGGCAGCGTGCAGGCGGATGTGGAGGCGGCGCGGGCGCGCGGCGTGATCTTCGACATCGGCCATGGCGCCGGCAGCTTCGGCTGGGAGACCGCGATGAAGATGGTGGCGGCCGGGTTTCTGCCCGACGTCATCTCGTCCGACGTTCACGCGGTCTCGATCGACGGGCCGGCCTATGAGCTGCTGACCACCATGACCAAGCTGCTGCATATCGGCATGAAGCTGCCGGAGGTGGTGCGCGCGGCGACGATAAACCCCGCGAAGGCGATCCGGCTGACCGACCGCGGCACGCTCAAGCCCGGGCTGCTCGGCGACGCGACGGTGCTGGACTTCGACACCGGGCGCTTCGAGCTCGAGGACGTGATGGGCGAGAAGCTGACCACCGATCGCAGGCTGGCGTGCAAGGGGATCGTCCTGGGCGGGCGGTGGTGGCACGGGTGAGGCCTCGGCCGTGACGCACCCGCGCGCATGACCCAGCTCCGCATCCCCGCCACCTATATGCGCGGCGGCACCAGCAAGGGTGTGTTCTTCCGCGCCGAGGATCTGCCGGCGGACCGGGCGGCGCGGGAGCGTGTGCTGCTGCGCGTCATCGGCAGCCCGGATCGCTACGGCAAGCAGATCGACGGCATGGGCGCGGCCACCTCCTCGACCAGCAAGATCGTGATCGTCGGCCCCTCCACGCGGCCGGATTGCGATGTGGACTATCTGTTCGGCCAGGTGGCGATCGACCGGCCGGTGATCGACTGGTCCGGCAATTGCGGCAACCTCACCGCCGCGGTGGGGCCGTTCGCGATCACGCAGGGCCTGGTCGCGGCACCGGCCGAGGGCCGCGCCACGGTGCGCATCTGGCAGGCCAATATCGGCAAGCGCATCATCGCCGAGGTGCCGATGCGGGATAGCGAGGTGCTGGAGGAGGGCGATTTTGAACTGGACGGCGTCACCTTCCCGGCGGCGGAGATCAGGCTGGCATTTCTCGACCCCGGCGCGGCCGGCGCGATGTTCCCCACCGGCCGCGTGATCGACCGGCTGCCTGTGGCGGGTGTTGGTCAGGTTGAGGCGACGCTGATCGATGCCGGGCTGCCCACGGTCTTTGTCGATGCCGCGACGCTGGGCCTCACGGGGCGGGAGTTGCAGCCGGACGTGAACACGGACCGGGTGCTGCTCGACCGGGCCGAGGCGATCCGGGTGGCCGGTGCGGTCGCCATGGGCATGGCCGAGAACGCGGCGGACGTTGTCGCGAAAAACCTGCTGCACACGCCCAAGATCGCCTTCGTGGCGCCGCCTGCCACCTACACCGCGTCCTCCGGCCGGGCGGTCGCCGCCGGCGACATCGACCTGCTGGCGCGCATCATCTCCATGGGCGCGCTGCACCATGCGATGACCGGCACAGGGGCGGTCGCGATCGCCGCCGCCGCATCCGTGCCGGGCACGCTGGTCAACCGCATCGCGCCGCCGGATGCAGAGGGGCGCATCCGCTTCGGCCACCCCTCCGGCACGCTCGCGGTCGGTGCGCAGGCGCAACGGCGGGGTGATGCCTGGGTGGTCGGCAAGGTGCTGATGAGCCGCAGCGCGCGCCGGTTGATGGAGGGCTGGGTTAGAATTCCCGAGGCCTAGTCACGAATGTAGCGCAGCGTGGTGAAGCGCCGGCGGAAGGCGCTGACGTCGTGCGCGATCGCCTCGGGTGCGCGGTTGCCGCCCAGCGCCTCGGCGATGTAGCCGGCGAGTTCCGCCATGTGCTCGGGGCCCATGCCGAAGCGCACGATCTCCGGCGTGCCGAGGCGCAGGCCGTTGGTGTCGCCCTCGACCGGCGCGATCGGCAGCCCGATGCCGCAGGTGAGCACATGGGCACGGCGCAGCAGCTTCGCCGCCGCCTGGCCGCCGCCATAGCGTGCCGCCTCGATGGCAAGCTGGTGCGATGTCGTCATGCCGCGCGCGGCAGCGAAGACCGGGATGCCGCGCTGGGCCAGCGCCTCGGCGAGGGCTTTCGCGGTGGCGGCCATGGCAGCGGCGTAGTCGCGGCCGAAAACCTTCCAGTCGAGCAGCGCCATCGCCAGGGACGCGGTTTTCGCCGCGTCGAAATTAGCGGTGAGGCCGGGATAGGCGATGGCGTCGAGCCGCTCGGCCAGCGCCGCGTCGTTGGTCACGACGAGGCCGGCGGCGGGGCCGCCGAGGCTCTTGTAGGTGCTCATCGTCATCGCGTGGGCGCCCTCGGCGAGCGGCTGCTGCCAGGCGCGGCCGGCGATCATGCCGGACATGTGCGCGGCGTCGAACAGCACATGGGCACCGACCTCATCGGCGATTGCGCGGATGGCGCCGATCGGGTGGGGGAACAGATTCAGGCTGCCGCCGATGGTGATCAGCTTCGGGCGCACCGCCCGCGCCTGCTCGCGCAGCTTCGCGACATCGACGGTGTAGCCATCGGCATCGACCGGTGCCGGGTGCGTCACCACGCCGTAGAGCCCGGCCGCCCCCGCGGCATGGTGCGTCACATGCCCGCCGATCGACGGCGGCGGCGCGATGATGGCATCGCCCGGCTTCGCCACCGCCATGAAGACGTAGAGATTGGCGAGGCCGCCGGAGGGGACACGGAACTCGACATAGCGCGCGCCGAACACCTCGGCGGCGAGTTCGGCGGCCATGATCTCGATCTGCTCGACCGCCTCCAGCCCCATTTCGTATTTGTCGCCGGGATAGCCGAGCGAGGCGCGGGTGCCGAGGCCGGCGGCAAGCAGCGCCTCCGCCTTCGGGTTCATCGCGTTGCCGGCGGGGTTGAGGTTGACGCAGTCCTGCTCGTGGATGGCGCGGTTCTCGGCGACCAGCGCCAGCAGGCGCCGCTCGTTGGCGTCGGCGTCGCGCGCGGCGACGTCGCGTGCGACCTGCTGGACATAGGCCTCGCTGGCGGGCGGAACCCAGGCGCGGGTTTCGAGCATCGGCGGAACTCCCTGTGCAAAGGCACGCCATGGCGCACGTGCGGCGGGCCGGTTGTGGCGTCTTGGCGTCGCCGGCGCAAACGCCTCGTGGAAAATCTTGCCCACAAGCGACACCACGCAACCAGAGCACGCCCGTCCAACCGCCGACGCCACCAGCTCAGTGTGATGCCGCGCGTTCAGGCGAAGGCGAGGCGGGCAAACAGCCAGCGTTTCACCTGGTCCAGCAGCAGCAGGTAGCAGGCGACCACCACGAGCAGCGCCAGCAGCAGGGAAAGCTTCACCGCCGCCATCAGCACACCTGTCGCGGCCATCGCCACCACCACGACGAGATCGGCGACGGAGCTGGCGAGCAGCCACGCGCCGGGCCTGGAGCGCCAGAACGGGCCGCGCTCGCGCACCAGGTAGACATTGCCCTGCCCGGTCGCGACCAGCATGACAAAGACCAGCGTCTGCAACTGCGCGAGCGGCAGGCCGAGCCAGTCCCGCCCGGCGAAGAACACGGTGAAGGACAGCACCAGCACACCGCCGGCAAGGGCGGCACCGGTGGTCATCAGCGCACGCACATCCCAGCGGTCCGGCTTCGGCGAGGGCGTCACGCGGTCGGTGGCGATCGTCATGGTC
The DNA here is from genome assembly GCA_021780935.1 of Pseudomonadota bacterium. Next base: position 62,358 of record JAJXXT010000071.1, on the reverse strand, counting down.
ACGAAATCATTGGTGAACAGCAACATCACGATCAGCAGCGGGGTGATGACGAACTGGCCGGTGAGAATGACGCCGAGCGAGAGAAAAACCGCGATCTCCAGCGTCTTCATGATTTTGTTGATCGTATAGGTCAGCATGCGCTGATAGATGGCGCGGCTGGTGCGCACCGCCGCCAGCGCATCGACCAGGCCCGGCGAGGTGAGCACGATGCCCGCCGCGGCGCGCGCGACGTCGGTGGCGCTGGCGACCGCGATCCCGACCTCCGCCTGGCGCAGTGCCGGCGCGTCGTTCACGCCGTCGCCGGTCATGCCGACGATATGGCCCGCCTGCTGGAGCCGGCGCACCAGCGCGATCTTGTGCTCGGGCAGCACGCGGGCGAACACGCCGAAACGCAGCGGATCGCCGGTGCCCGCGAGTGCGCCTTCGAGCGACGCGGCATCGCCGGCCTCGCCCTCGATGCCGATGCGTTTCGCGATCGCCGCGGCGGTGGGGGCGGCGTCACCGGTCGCCATGACCACGCGCACGCCGAGCTGGCGCAGCCCGGCGACGAGGGCGGCGGAGTCCGGGCGCGGCGGGTCCTCCAGCGCCAGCAGGCCCACGAGGCGCATCTGGCCCTTGGCGGGACCGATGGCAACGGCGAGGACCCGCGCGCCGAGAGCGGCAAGCTCCGCCTCCGCCGCGGCGATGTCGGGCGGTGCGGTGCACAGCGCGGCGATCGCCTCCGCGGCACCCTTGGCCGCGAGCGTCGTGCTGCCATTCTCCGCGAAGCGGCCGAGCGAATAGCGCAGCGCCGGCTCGAACGGCTCGAAGCCGAGACGTTGCGGCAGCGCCACGGCGCCGGCGCCGGCCAGGATCGCGAGGTCGATCGGATCCTGCGTCGCGGCGTCGCAGGCCATGGCGGCGAGGCGCAGCAGCGCCGCCTCGGTGACGCCGCCGAGCGGTCGCGCCTCGGCGAGGCGCAGGCGGTTCTCGGTGAGGGTGCCGGTCTTGTCGGTGCACAGCACGTCCATCCCCGCCGCCTCCTCGATCGCCTGGAGCCGGGCTGCGAGCACGCCCTCGCGTGCCAGTTCCGCCGCCCCGAGCGCGGTCGCTAGCGTGAAGGTGGCGGGCAGCGCGGCCGGCACGGAGGCGACCAGCAGGATCAGCGCGAAGGGCAGCATGTCGGCGAACGGCAGGTGCGCCCAGGCGGCATAGCCGAGCAGCAGCGCGATCAGCGCCGCGTCCACCAACGCAAGGACGCGCACGATGCCGAGGATGGTCGTCTGCAGGTGGCTGCCGGCATGGGCGGTGCGCACCAGCTCCGCGGTGCGGCCGAAATAGGTGGCGGCGCCGGTCGCCGTGACGCTGCCCGTCGCCTCGCCGCGGCGGATGATGGCGGCGGCATAGGCGTGGGCACCAGGGCCGGCCTCGACCGGCACTGATTCGCCGGTGAGCGCGGACTGGTCGAGCAGCACATTGCCCTCGCCGATCGCGATATCGGCCGGCGCGAGATCGCCCATCCGCAGATGCACGAGATCGCCCGGCACCAGCTCCGCCGCCGGCACGACGCGCCAGGCGCCGTCGCGGCGCACGCGGGCGGTGGCGACCAGGCGCTGGCGCAGCAGGTCGAGCGCCTTGCTGGCGCGGCCCTCCTCGATGAAGCCGATGGCGGCGTTGAAGGCGAGGAGGGCGGTAATGATGGCGGCCTCGCCGGGCTTGCCGAGCAGCACCTGCAGGGCCGCTGCTGCCTCCAGCATCCAGGCGATCGGCCCCCAGAACTTGCGGGCGAAGCCGAGCGCCTTGCTGGGGCGCTTTTCCGGGATGGCATTGGGCCCGAAGCGCGCCCGCCGGCGCGCGGCCTCGGCCTCGGTGAGGCCGTCCGGCGCCGGGGCGGCATCGGGATCATTTGGTTTTGCAACGAGATGGTCCGGTGGTGCGCCGGCCATGGCCCCCTCCTCTGCGGCGACCCGGTGCGCCATGCGATCCGACGGCGGAATATCCCGGGAAAACATAGCCTAACCAGGATTCAACAACGCACAAAAGGTGACACCACGGGGCGGAAAATGCCGCTATATGAACGTCACGACATCAACCGGAGAGACTTCCGATGCGACGCGCGGTTATCGAAATCATGGTGGCGGGGATGGTTTTCGCGGCGACCCTGGGCGGTGCGATTGCCCACCAGGTGAACCTGAGCCACCAGCTTGCGGCGCTCGTATCTACCACGACCGCCAACGCCTGATCGACCCGCGCAGAGGGTTGGGCGACGACACCCAGATCGCCCAAGCCGAAGCCGCCGGACGCTGACGTGCCCAACCGCTCGGACACACCAACACCCTGACGTGCCCACCCACCCTGACGTGCCTTCACACCCGACGCGACTACACCCGGACGTGCCTACACCCGGACGTGCCTATCCGCCATGATAGTTCCCCGTGATCATGGGCAATCTCCTCCTCCGCCGGGGCCGAGAAATCGGCTCCGGCTTTTCTTTGCAGGAGCGATGTTCGGCACCGCCCGACAAATCGCCAACCAGGACAGCATCGTTCGTCAAGCGGCCCCGCGCCCAGCCTCGCTTCGAGCCACGACCAAGGCGCTGGGGCGTCGAGCCCAGCTTGCCTGTTTGATCGAGAACCGCCGCCTGCTGCGCGACCGCGGACAGCGCACCAATGTTGCGGGAACCCTCATCCTCATCGCGGCGGCCGCCACGATCCTCTGGCGTATTCCTTGATCCAGGCGCCTGTTCTCAAACGCGCCCTCAGCACCTGATTCCGTGACTGTGGAGATCAGTTATCTGCTGGTGATGCTGCGCGCCGTTCCAGCCGATCGCGGAACTGGAACCAAGTCCCTACCACCGGCATGAACCAAGGCGTCCCGTCGTACAGCGGGGGGTGCGGTGGCAGGCCATCATCATACGCGCACACGGGCTCCCGCGCATCGGCGAGGATCTTCTCGCCGAGCGTATGGCCGAGATAGGTCATCATGACCACACCGCTGCCATTGCAGCCGGTCACGAAAAAGCGTCCCTCTCCGCCTCCGATATGCGGCAGGTGGTCGAAGGTCATTGCCACCCGCCCACCCCAGCTATGGGTGATGCGCCGCCCAGCAAGCTGCGGGAAGCGCGCGATCATGCCGCGGTAGAGCAGTTCCGCCGTATGACGCTCGCCGGCTGGAAAAAATGTTGCGCGGCTACCGAACAGCAGCCGCCTGCCGTCGGGCGAGAGCCGGTAATGGCTGATGACGCGGCAGGTCTCCGAGATCGCGCGGTCCGTCGGCAGCAGCGATCGGGCAAGCTCTTCGGGCAGTTCCTCGGTCGCGATCATGTGCGTCGCTACGGGAATGACGCCTCGGCGTAGATCGCCCGCCACGCCGCGCGCGTATCTGCCGACATAGGCGTTGGTGGCGAACACGATACGATCCGCGGTGAGGTTGCCCCGCGAGGTCTCGACCGCGTAGGCGCCGCCGGCGCGTCGGACCTGGCGAACCGGCGTCTCGCCGTGGCAGCGCGCACCGGCGCGGCGCGCAGCGGCAAGCAGGCCGCCGTAATACTCCGCAGGCTGGAGATGCCCTGCTCGGCCGATCGAGACGCCACCGTGGTAGAAGTCGCTGCCGATTTCGCGGCGACACTCGACGCGCGAGAGGATACGCACATCGGCGTCGGCATAACGGTTGAGATCCTCGATACGGCTCTTCCATCCCTGCTCGTGCTGCGGCGCCCAGAGCCCGTTGATCCGTCCGGTCCGATGGTAGCCACAGCGGATCTGATGGCGGTTGAGCAGTTCCTCGAACAGGGTGAAGCCCGCGGCGGCATCGCGCAGGAGTGCCGCCTTGCGAGCCCCGGGCAGCGGCTTGCGTGTCGGAGACTTGCCGACATTGACGCCGCCCGAAACCTGGCCGCCCGATCGCGTGCTGGCACCGAAGCCGAGGGCTGCCGCGTCCAGCACCAACACCTCCTCACCCGCCTCCGCGAGGCGCAGCGCGCAGGCGATGCCGGCATAGCCCGCGCCGACAACGAGCGTGCCGACATGGCGCGGCAACTCCGAAGGCGGGTCGGCCGGCGGCGCGAAACCAGCCCACCACCAGGGCGTGGACGAGAAATCATCTGAAAAGATCGGGGCACCATTCATGATTTCGGCCTCTCACGGTTGCGACGGAAGTGCGGTCGCCCGACGCGTCCACAAGGCGAACGCCTCGCGGATGACGTCGCTGGCGTCACGTTCCGGGGTCGCGTTACGCACAGCGTCGAACAGCATCGATTTGACGAAGGAACGACGGCTTGGCGGGGTGTCCGCCAGCAACGCGTGCATCGCCGCATAGGCCGCGGCGTTCCAGCGGCTTTCGTGTGCGGTGCGCGCGGCGCCAGGTGCGAAGCGGGTGCGCTCCGGTCTTGCCGCGCGCAGACGGGCGGTTTCTGCCGCGTCAATGGTGCCGCCCGCGATGGCGACGCCGTAGTCGCGCCGCGCCGCCTCGGTGCTGACCAGCCCCGCGCGCACGTCGCGCAACACCGCCTCCGGTGCACGACGGAAGGGGTCGCCGCGCCCGCCGCCGCCTGGCGAAATCACGCGCAGCACGTCGCCCGGCGCGAGGCGGAGTGCGTCCGTATTCCGCAAGTCGCGCTCGCCCGCGGCGCCAGGATTGAAGGTAAAGCTGCCCACGCTCCCGGGGTCGCCGCCGAGCACGCCCCAGGGCTGAAAGACGCTGCGGTCGCGGTTGCGCGCGGTGACGAACGCATCAGGCACGGTGGCGCAGAACTCCAGCACCTGGGCCATGCCGCCGCGATGCGCCCCGGCCCCACCGGTGTCCGGCATCAGTCCGTAGCGCAGGATGCGCACCGGCGCCTCGGATTCCGTGATTTCGACCGGGCTGTTCTTGAGGTAGGCGGAATCGGCACCCGCGCCGTCGGTGCCGTCACGATGCGGCATGCCGCCGCCGCCGCCCACGATCGGAGCCACCGCGGTGATGGTGCGCCGCCCGGTGCGCGGATGCTCGGCGGCGACGTTGATGATCGAGGTGGCACCCGCGGGTGCGGCCGGTAGCCTGTCGGGCGCTGCTGCGGCGAACGCCCCGAAGATGAGGCTGCGCAGCCGCCCGCATGTCAGGCTGCGCATACCCACCGCCGCCGGAAAGCTCGGGTTCAGCACGCTGCCCGGCGGTGTAATGCAGGTGAACGGGCGGATCGTGCCATAGTTGAGCGTGATGCCCGGATGCAGCGCCGAGAGCACGTAATAGACGCCGACCAGCAGCAGCGAGTGGCGTGGATGCCCCCCCGTCGGCACGTTGAGCGAGGCGAGGGTCTGCGGGTCCGACCCGGTGAAGTCGAGCTCCGCGGCATCACCGGCGATGCGCAATGCCAGGCAAAGACGCAGCGGATTGCCGCCGGCCGCATCCTCGTCGCAATACTCAGTGAAGCGGTACTCGCCGTCCGGCAGGCTCGCGAGCACGGCCCGCGCCTGCCCCTCGGCGTAGTCGAGAAGGTCGGCAAGCCCGTCCCGGACGGTGCGCACGCCGAAACGCCGCACGAGTTCCAGAATGCGCCGCTCACCGGTGTTCACCGCGGCGACTTGCGCCTTGAGGTCACCCCAGTTCTGTTCCGGAACCCGCACGTTCGCCAGCAGCACGCGCAGCAACCCTTCGTCGAGCACGCCTTCGCGATAGAGCTTCGCGGGCGGGATGCGGATACCCTCCTGATGGACATCCGTCAGCGTGCGCGAGAGGCTTGCCGGCACTGCGCCGCCGACATCGACGTTGTGGATGTGCCCACCGGCGAAGGCCATGATCTCGCCTTCGTGGAAAACCGGCTTCCACATTACGATATCCGGCGAATGCGTCGCAAGGAAGCCTGAGTACGGATCGTTGGTGATGGCGATATCGCCAGGACGGTAGCCCCCCGGCACAAGCGCGATCGCGGCCTCGTAGTCGAGTGCCGGATACCAGGTGGCACCGAGGTCGATCGGCACGGCGCATGGCTTGCCATGCACATCGAGCAACTGGATGGTGAAGTCCTCCGTTTCTTTCACGAAGGTCGAGTGCGCGGTTCGGTAGAGCGTCGTCGCCATGCTCTCGGCCGCAGCGCGCGCATGGTTGCGCAGCACCTGCAAAGTTACGGGATCGGTGCGCATCACGGCCGCTCCATGTCGATGTTGCCGAGCTCGTCGATCACCGCCGTCCAGCCTGGCGGCACCAGCACCGTGCAGTCCGGTTGCACGACAACGGCGGGGCCCACGAAATGCGCCCCTGGGTCGAGATCGTCGCGTGCGAGCAGCGTCGCCTGGCGAGTCTGGCCGCCAAGGTGGATCGGCATCTCACCCAGCGTCCTTGGTGCATGCGGGCGACCGGCCCGACGCGGCAGCGTGAGCGCCGGCGCCGGGCGGGTCGCGAAGACCCGCAGGCTCACCACTTGCAGCGGCGCGCCCACCTCCGCATGGCCGAACTGGCGCTCATGCTCGGCATGGAAAGCCGTCGTGAGCGCCGCGAGATCCGTATCGTCGTCGAGGGGCACAGAAATCTCGAAGGACTGCCCGCGATAGCGCAGATCGGCCGCGCGGCGGATCGTCGTTTCACCGACCCCGGCCATTTCGGTGACGGTCTGTGCGGCCTCGACGCTGAGCTCATCGAGCGTGGCGAGCATCAGCGGCCAGGACTCGTTCTCCAGCGGCAACAGCACCGTGCGCATCGCGTCGCGCCGGATGGCGGCCGTGAGCGCACCGAGCGCGCAGAGCGTGCCGGGCGAGGCGGGCACCAGAACGCGATGCATGCCCGCGGTCTCCGCCAGTTGCGCCGCGAGCATCGGCCCGGCACCACCGAACGGGATGAGCGTCAGTTCGCTCGCATGCGCGCCCGCACGGGCGAGGAGTTGCTCGATCGGGATCAGCATGCCGCTGATGGCGACGTCAAGAACACCCTCCGCCAGGACCGGGAGCGGAAGGTCGAGACGCTCCGCGATCGGCCTCGCGGCTTTCTCGGCCAATGCCGGTTGCGGGGCGATGGCGCCGAAGCCAAGCTTGCCGTGACCGAGAATACCGCAGATCATGGCTGCATCCGTTACTGTGAAGGCCTCGCCGCCGCGGTCAAAGCACGCGGGCCCCGGCGTCGAGCCGGCGCTCTGCGGCCCGACCTGCAGCACGCCCTGCCCGTCGATCCACGCGATCGATCCGCCGCCCTGACCGGAGGAGGCGACGGCAACCGTGGTGGTGGCCAACGGGTAGAGCCCGATATCGATCCCCGTTGTGTAGGACGGTGCGCCGTCGCGCAGCAGTGCCACATCGGCACTCGTGCCGCCCATGTCGAGGGTGAGCGCCGCATGAACGCCCGCCGCGCGCGCGACAACGCCGGCGCCAACCACACCCGAGGCGGTGCCGGAGAGCAGCATGCCAACACAGTCACGCCTGCCCTGCGCCGCGCTCATGGTGCCGCCGGCCGATGTGGTGAGCAGCAGCGGTGCTGCGATGCCCGCCATGTTCAGTTCGTTCTCGACACGTTCGAGATAGGCGGCGATGCGCGGGTGCACATAGGCATTCAGCACCGCGGTGCTGGTGCGCTCGTATTCGCGGATCGCGGGCCAGACACTGCTGGCGCAAAACACGGCAAGCGTGGGGTCGAGCGAAGCGACCATCGCCGCGACCTCGCGTTCGTGCGAGGGGTTGCGCCAGGCGTGCAGGAAGGAGATGACGATGCCGACGCACCCCGCGGCGCGCGCGGCGGCGACGGCCTGTGCCACTTCCGCTGCCGCCGGTGCCAGCAGCGGCTCGCCCTCCGCCGTCATGCGTTCACGAACGCCGAAGACCTGCTCGCGTGGCACCAGCGGCGGCGGGCGTTCGCAGAAGAGGCTGTAGGGATTCGGCATCCGTAGACGCGCCAGCTCCAGAATGTCGGTGAAGCCGGCCGTGGTGAACAGCGCGACAGCGGCACCGCGGCGCTGGATGATGGTGTTGACCCCGACCGTGGTGCCATGGACGAAACGCCCGACGGAAACGAGCTCTACCCCCTCCCCGGCCAGTCGGCGCAGGCCCTCGCCAACGTCCATGCCCGGGTCATCGGGCGTGGTCAGAACCTTGAGGGTGAGCAATCGGCCGCTCTCGGTTTCCAGGGCTGCAAAGTCAGCGAAGGTGCCGCCGATATCGGCACCGATCGTCCACGTCATATGATTACCTTGGGTCTGGGCAACATCATTCCAACCCGCGAATGACCGGCGCGCCCGGCACCGCATCCACGGTCTCGACGACCTCCGCCTGGCTCAGCTCCGCCTCGTCGCGATGGCAGAGGATCATTCCGCCCTTGGAGAGATGACGCAACGGTGGCGCGGCGCGGTCGCATAGGCCGTCGATGCGCAACGCACACCGGCGGAAGAAGGCGCAGGGGCGCGACCCGTCCTCCAGCGAAGGTTCGCCGGAGGCCTCCAGCAATTGCATGGAACCCACCTGGTCGAGCCAGCCCCGGCGGAGTTGCGGCACGGAGGAAAGCAGCAGATCGGTATAGGGGTGACGCGGCAACTGCCGCAGCGCGGCCCGCGAGCCAAGCTCGACACGCTGGCCGGCGTAGAGGATCATGATGTCGTCGCAGATCGCGCGCACGGTCGAAAGATCGTGGCTGATAAACATCATCGCGAGCCCGAGCTCGCGGCGCAGTTCCGCCAGAAGGTCCAGAACCGCCGCGCCCACCACCGTGTCCAGTGCCGACGTCACCTCGTCGCACAGCAACAGCCGCGGTTGGGCCGCAAGCGCACGCGCGAGGTTCACCCGCTGCTTCTGGCCGCCCGAAAGCTCCTCGGGGAAACGGTCGGCCAGGGCACGAGGCAGGCGGACCATATCCAGCAACTCGGCGACGCGCCTCCGGGCGGTGATGCCGCGCATACCGTGATAGAAGCGCAACGGTCGCGCGAGGATCGGGCCGACGCGCCGCGCCGGGTTGAGCGCCGTGTCGGCTGACTGGAACACGATCTGCACGGCACGCAACTGGTCGTGCGTCCGTTCCTCGACGCGCCCCGGCAGCGCCTGGCCGTCGAGCAGCACGCGCCCGCCAACCTGCGGCAACAGGCCGGCGACCACTCTCGCCAGCGTGCTCTTGCCACAGCCCGATTCGCCGATGACGCCGAGCACCCGCCCCGGTGCGATCGCAAAACTGACAGAATGCAACACGGGAATCAGAGCCCCGCCGTGACCATAGCCGGCGGTCAGGTTCGTGACCTCAAGAAGTGCCGGCGCCGGCGGCTCGGTTGCTCCCGGCACACCGTGAGGGGCGGCGGCGGCGAGCAGGCTGCGCGTATAGGGATGTTGCGCATCCTCAAGGATGTCGCCCGTGGCCCCCGTCTCCTGTGCTTCGCCGCCGTGCATCACCACAATGCGGTCGGCGATCTGCGCCACGACCGCGAGATCGTGAGAAATGTAGAGCGCCGTCGTGTGAAGATCGCGCACGACGCGCTTGAAGGCGCGCAACACCTCGACCTGGGTGGTGACGTCGAGTGCGGTGCTGGGCTCGTCGAGCACGACCAGCTCCGGGCCGGTGATCAGCGCCATCGCCGCCATCACACGTTGCAACTGCCCGCCGGAGACCTGGTGCGGATAGCGCTCGCCGATGCGAACGGGATCAGGGAGAGCCAGCGCGCGGAACAGCTCGCGCGCCTTCTCCTCCGCCTCGCGGCGGGACATCAGGCCATGGATGAGGGCCGGTTCGATAACCTGGCTCATCAGCCGTTGCGCCGGATTGAATGCGCCGGCGGCACTCTGCGCGACGTAGCTGACCTTGGCGCCACGAAAATCCGCAAGCTCTGAGCGGCCCAGCGAGAGCACCTCTGTCGTCCCCACGCGCACGCGGCCGCCCGCGATGCGGCACCCCGGGCGCGCGTAGCCCAGGAGCGAGAGACCCGCCGTGGTCTTTCCCGAACCGGACTCGCCGATCAGCGCCAGCACCTCACCGCGTGCAATGCCGAAGCTGAGATCACGCACAATGGGCGTGGGTGCACCGGCAGGGTCCTGCGCGGTGACGAGAAGGTCCGTGACCTCGACGTGCCATCCGTTCCCGCTCATTCCCGCATCACTCACCACCGCGCCGGTTCTCACGGCCTGGAAGGTTGTCGATCAGCAGGTTGACCGAGATCGTCAGGATCGCAATCGCAACGGCCGGAGCGATCACGGCGGGCGCACCGGCGGAAAGCCCCTCGATGTTCTCGCGCACCATGCCACCCCAGTCCGAATAGGGCGGCTGGATACCGAGGCCAAGAAAGCTGAGGCTGCTCAGCAGCAGCACGATGAAGACGAACCGCAGACCGAAATCCGTCAGCACCGGCATCACCATGTTCGGCAGGATCTCGCCCAGCATGATCGCGAGCCCGCCCTCGCCGCGCGCCCGCGCTGCCTTGACAAAATCCGTCGCCGTGATGTCGACCGCGACGGAACGCGCGATACGGTAGCTGCCAGGCGTGTAGATTACCGCCGCCGTGAGCACGAGCACGGTGACGGAGGACCCGAGGGCTGCGACGACCACAAGACTGAAGATCAGTGTCGGCAGCGAAATAAGCGTGTCCATCGCGCGGCTCAGCACGGCGTCGAGGCTGCTGCCGCGTACGGCCGCAAGCATGCCGAGGAGCGTGCCCGCACCGGAGGCGATCAGCGTCGCCGGCAACGCGACGCCGATGGTGAAACGTGCACCGTAGAGAATCCGGCTGAGCATGTCCCGCCCCAGATAATCTGTTCCCAGCGGAAACGCCGCACTCATCGGTGCGAAGATGCTGCGCGAGACAATCGCACCCTCGCCGTGCGGTGCGAGCGCCGGGCCGAACACCGCGATGGCGAAGCAGGCGATCACCACCGTTCCGGCGGCCATTGCCACCGGCGAGGGCCGCGCGCGCCGGCGCCTGCGGGGCAGGTCGTCCGTCATGCCCCGCCGCTCACCGGTGCCGCAGCCGCGGGTTGGCCAGCAGCGCGATGATATCCGCGGCCAACACCAGCAGCAGGTAGGCGGTGCAGAAAATCATCGCGCAGGCCTGCACGAGTGGCATGTCGCGGGTACTGACCGCATCCACCATCAGCTTGGCGAGGCCCGGATAGCTGAACACGGTCTCGACGATGACGACGCCCCCGAGCAGGAAGGAGAGGCTGAGCGCCACCGCGTTGGCAACCGGCCCCAGCGCGTTGGGCAAGGCGTGGCGCAGGACCAGACGAACCGGCCGCACGCCTTTCAGCACCGCCATCTCGACATAGGAGGAGGAGAGTGTGTTCACGAGCGCGGCGCGCGTCATTCGCGCCATTTGCGCGAAGATCGCGAGCGAGAGGGTCGCGACCGGGAGCGCATAGGCGCGCAGAAGCTCGGCGAAGCTCTCGCCACGCATCACCAGCGACAGCGCCGGCAGCCAGCGCAGCCGCACCGCAAAGATCAGCACCGCAAGGGTCGCAAACAGAAACTCCGGCACGGAAGCAGTCGCGATGGTCAGCATGTTGACAATGCGATCATAGGCCGTGCCACGCCAGATCGCGGCGGTGATGCCGACGGTGAGGGCCAGCGGCACCGTCACCACCGTGGTGAACATGGCGAGCCGCAGCGAGTTGATCAGCCGCCGCCCGACCAGCGTCGCGATGCTCATGCCATTGACCAGCGAATGCCCGGCATTGCCGTGCAACAGGCCCCAGAGCCAGTGCAGATAGCGCAACCAGGCGGGTTCGTTGAGGTGCAGCGCCGCGCGCAGGCCGGCCAGCGCCTGCGGCGTCGCCCCCTGCCCGAGGATCATCTGCGCCACGTCTCCCGGCAGCATCTCGGTGCCGGCAAAAACCAGCACCGAGACGGCGAACAGCAGCAGCAGGCTGACCGCGATGCGCCTGAGCACCAGGGCAGCCAGCGGCGGGGCGGTGAAACGCCGCCGCCCCGCAAGTGGCGCGATGGCGTCAGCCATCCACCCAGACATTCTGGGCGAAGTTGAAGCCCATCAGGTCGCCCGTCGGGATCGGGTAGAAGCCCTTCACCCGCGTCGAGTAGGCATCGAGATCGCTGATGAAGACGGGAATGCCGATGCCGGCATCGTCGCGGATCAGCTTCTGCATTTCCGCATACATCTGCTTGCGCTTCGCAAGATCCGTCTCCGCGCGCGAGGCGATAAGCAGCTTGTCGAAGGCCGGGTTCTTGAAGTGGCTCTCGTTCCAAGGCGCGGTCGACTGGAAGAACAGCGTCAGCAGGATATTAGCGGTCGGGCGCGGGTTGATGTTGCCGTAGGTGAAGGGTGCCTTGAGCCAGTAGTTGGACCAGAAGCCGTTGGCCGGCACCCTGTCAATCTGGATGTCGAAGCCGATCTTGCGAGCCGTGTCCTGCAGAATTACCGCCATATCCGGCGAACCGGTGGCGGCAACCGAGCTCACCAGCCGCACCTTGCTGCCGAGCATGCCTGCCTTCTTGAGGTGGAACTTGGCTTTTTCCAGATCGAGGGGACGCTGCGGCAGGCTCGCGTCGTAATAGGGGTTGGACGGGGCGATCGGCTGATCGTTGCCGATCGTGGCATAGCCGAGGAAGACGCTGTCGCGGATGCGCTCGCGGTCCTGGAGGTATTTCATGGCCAGGATGAAGTCCGGGTTTCCGGTCATCGGTGCGTCGAGATGCATGATGAGGTCGGTATAGTTGCCGGCCGCGGTGTTCAGCACCGCAAACCCCTTGGCCGCCTTGATCTGGCGGGTGGCGAGCGGCGTGATGCCGCTGGCGATGTCGATATCGCCGGAGAGCAGAGCGTTGACGCGCGCGGCGTTGTTGGTGATGCCGAAGAATGTCACCTCGTCCAGGTAGGGCTTGCCGTGGTGGAAATAATCGGGGTTGCGCACCGCGACGGATCGGACGCCGGGGTTGAACTCCTTGACCTTGAACGGCCCGGTGCCGATGCCCTTCGAGAAATCCTTCGTGCCGGCCTTGACGATCACCATCTGGTAGATCGCGAGCAGGCTCGGCAGCTCGGAGTTCGCGCCGGTGAGGGTGATATGCACCTCGTGCGGGCCCGCAGCCTTGATATCCTGCATCTGCGTGGCGATCGGCCGCACCACGGAACTGGTCGCGGGGTCCTTGTGGCGGGCGAGCGAAAAGACGACATCCGCCGAGGTGAAGGGCGAGCCGTCGTGGAAGGTGATGCCCTTGCGCAGCTTGATGACCCAGGTTTTCGCGTCCTTGGTCTCGACGCTCTGCGCCAGGTCCGGCAGCGCGTTGAGGTGCCGGTCAAACACCGTCAGCCCGTTGTAGAACATGAACAGGCGCGAATAGTCGGTGGAGTTGGAGGCGTGCGCCGGGTCGAGCGTATCCTTGGTGGAGGACGCGTAGCCGGCGACGGTGAGCTTGCCGCCACGTTTGGGCGCGGTCGCTGCCGCCGCCGGCATCGCGAGGCCGCCGGCGGAAACCAGTCCGCCGGCCATGGCCATGCTCAGCAGCGAGCGGCGGGAGGTGCCCGGCAGATCCACACTTGGCGCGGCGCCGCCGGGTAGGGTCGGCAGAATGTCGTCAGACATGGTGAGCCCCGTTTTCTGTTTGGCGGCCACCCCGGCCGCTTGTATCACGGTAGAAACCGGTCACGCGCACATTTCGCCGTAATGCCGCCCGCCCCGGCATGATCTGCTCTTTCGCGGCGGGATTTGGCAGCGACGCGCGGCCTCACCTGGCCGCCATACGCAACGCGCCGGCGTCGGCAAGGTCCGCGAGCGCGGCCAGTGTGGGGACATGATAGTGCGGCTCGGTAACCTGCGCGGCGGCGATGGTGCCGCCATGACCGAGGCCCATGCGCCGTTCGACCCAGGCCACCGTGTAGCCGAGCCGGCGCGCGACCCCGATGTCGTGGTACTGGCTCTGCGCCACGTGCAGGATGTCGTGCATGCCGTGGCCGTCGCGGCTGAGGCGGCCGCGGGCGAAGGCAAAATACGCGGGGTCGGGCTTCTCGCACAGCGCCTCGTCCACGCTCACCGTGTCGTCGAAGGGCGAGCCCAGGGTCTCGGTCATCCGGTCGAGCGCCCAGCGCCGGGCGTTGGTCATCGCCACCAGCCTGTAGCGCTGCCTAAGCCGGCGAAGAGCCTCCGGCGCGTCCGGGAAAGCAGGCCAGGTCCGGCTCGCGTCGCGGAAGGCGCGCGCGATCGCGGCATCGTCCGGCGCGCCGAGTTGCGGGGCGATGACGCCGTAGACGCGCTCCAGGTCGTCGGGAAAGAGCCAGGCGTCCTTGCTGCCGCGCGCCAGCCGGTAGGCGTCGAGGATCGCACCGTCGGTGGCCTGCACACCGGCCCTACCCCACGCCTCGCGCAGAAAGCCGAGGATCCCGGATTCGAAATCGATCAGCGTGCCAACCACGTCGAATGTCAGAACCGCCGGCTCGCCCCCCATCGTCTTTTGCGCCATTGCGCCTCTCCCCGTTGGTGCTATGCCGATCAGGATCGGCGCCGGGCCCGGGCGGGGCAAGACGCCGCCGGGCCGCCCCGGCGCAAGCCATGCCGTTCGGAAGGGCAAAATCGGCAGGATCGGTCGGCCCAGGACTGCTTGCGGGCTCATGTCGCGCGACATGCTCGCCTAGCATCGGCTCCCGACATCGGAAAGGATCGCCGGCATGACCGCGCTGAGGCCCAAATACATCACCTTCGACTGCTACGGCACGCTGACCTGGTTTCGCATCGGCGATCTGACGCGCGAGATGCTGGCCACGCGCGTGCCGGCGAGCGCCATGGACGCCTTCATCCGCGACTTCGCCGCCTACCGTGTGGACGAGGTGCTGGGCGCCTGGCAGCCCTATGTCGATGTGATCAAGAACTCGCTGGAGCGCACCTGCAAGCGCCACGCGATCCCCTTCGTCGAGGCCGAGGGCCAGCGTCTTTACGACGCCGTACCAACCTGGGGGCCGCATCCGGATGTGCCGGAGCCACTGCGCCGTGTCGCGGAGCACTATCCGCTGGTCATTCTCTCCAACGCCTCCGACAGCCAGATCCACCATAACGTGAAGCTGCTCGGCGCGCCCTTCCATGCCGTGTTCACGGCCGAGCAGGCGCGGTCCTACAAGCCGCGGATGCGCGGGTTCGAATACATGATGGAGAAACTCGGCGCGCGTCCGGAGGAGTTGCTGCACGTCTCCGCCAGCCTGCGCTATGACCTGATGACCGCGAAGGATCTCGGCATCCGCGACAAGGTCTTCGTCAACCGCAATTACGAGCCCGGCAACCCGGCCTATGAGTATCACGAGGTGACGGGCATCGACGGCCTCGCGCGACTGCTGGGCGTCTGATGGCAGTCCGGCGGAGGCCCGTGCGATGAAGCTCACGCCCTACTGGCTCGACACCGCCGAGCGCTTCGCCGGCAGCACCGCGGGCGTGGTTGAGGGCAAGGCGGACGCGGTGGTGGTGGGCGGTGGCTTCGCGGGCCTCTCGGCCGCGCTCGCGCTGGGCCGGGCGGGCGCCGGCGTCGTCGTGCTCGAAGCCGGACGCGTCGCGGGCGAGGCTTCCGGACGGAACGGTGGGCACGTCAATAACGGCACCTCGGTGGGCTTCGCGGGGCTCGCGGCACGGCTCGGGGTGGCGCATGCGCGCTCCATCTACCAGGCCTACGACGCGGCGGTAGACACCGTGGAGCGGATCGTCGAGAGCGAGCAGATCGCCTGCGACTTCCGCCGATGCGGCAAGATCAAGCTGGCCGACAAGCCGGCCCATTTCGAGGCCATGGCGCGCGAGTACGAGGCGCTGCAACGCGACGCCGACCCCGAGACCGACCTGGTCCCCGCCGCACGCATCCGCGAGGAGATCGGGTCCGAACGGTTCCATGGCGGGCTCGTCTACCGCAAGAGTGCGCAGATGCATGTCGGTCGGTTTGGCACCGGGCTGGCCGACGCCGCCGCGCGACGGGGCGCGCGCATCTATGAGAACGCACCGGTCACCGCGATCGATCGCGTGGCCGGCGGCGGATGGCGCGTCACCACGCCGCGCGGCAGCATCACGGCCCGCCAGGTCCTGCTTGCCACCGGCGCAAGCCGACAGGGGCCGTTTTTCTATTTCCGCCGCCGCGTCATCCCGATCGGCAGCTTCATCATCGCGACCGAGCCGCTCACGGCGACACAGCTCGACTCCATCATGCCGACGCGACGCAACGCGACGACAACAAAACATATCGGCAATTATTTTCGGATCGCACCGGACAATCGTCTGATCTTCGGCGGGCGGGCGCGGTTTGCTCTCTCCGGCGCACGATCCGATGTCAAGAGCGGGAAGATTCTGGAAGCGACGCTGAACGCCACGTTTCCGCAGCTCGGCAAGCCGCGCATCGATTATTGCTGGGGCGGGACGATCGACCTGACGGCGGATCGCCTGCCGCGCGCCGGCGAGCATGACGGGCTCTATTTCGCCCTGGGGTTCAGCGGCCACGGCGTGCAGATGTCCGTGCATATGGGCCAGTGCATGGCCGCGGTGATGGGCGGCGATGCGGCGGCTAACCCGTTCCGCGGCCTCCCCTGGCCGGCGGTGCCCGGGCATTTCGGCCCGCCCTGGTTCATGCCCTTCGTCGGTGCCTGGTACAGACTGCAGGATTATCTGCACTAAGGGCTCGGACCACGTGGTTCGACACTCGTGGTTCGAGACGTGGCGTTCCGCGCGTCAGGCGGCGAGCGCCTCGCCGAGCATGCCGATCGCCTCCTCAAGCTCGGCATCGGTGGTGACCAGCGGCGCCAGGAAGCGCACCACGTTGCGATACACGCCGCATTTGATGATCAGCAGGCCGCGCGCGCGGGCAGCGTCGATCACTTGCTGCGCCCGTGCCGCATCCGGCGCACCCGCCGCATCCACGATCTCGATCGCCTGCATGAAGCCAAGCCCCCGCACCTCGCCGATGTCGGAATGTTCCTGTTGCAGCGCCAGCAGCGCGGCGTTGAGCCGCTCGCCGAGGATGCGGCCGCGGGCCAGCAGCTGGTCCTGCTCGAACGCATCCAGCACCGCGAGTGCGGCGGCGCAGGCCAGCGCGTTGCCGCCATAGGTACCGCCGAGCCCGCCGGGCGCCGGCGCGTCCATGATCTCGGCGCGGCCGACAACGCCGGAAAGCGGCAGTCCGCCCGCGAGACTTTTCGCCACCGTCACGAGGTCGGGGGCGATGCCCGCATGCTCGAAGGCAAACATCCGCCCGGTGCGGCCGAAGCCGCTCTGGATCTCGTCAAGGATGAGAACGATGCCATGGCGGCGGGCCAGCGCCTGCAGCGAGCGCAGAAAATCCGCCGGCGCCGGAAGGAAGCCGCCATCGCCCTGCACCGGCTCGATAAGGATCGCCGCGACGCGATCGGGCATCACCTGGGTCGCGAACAGTTCTTCGAGTGCGGCGAGCGACATCGCCGGCGTGGTGCCACGATACGGGTTGGGGAACGGCACGTGGAACACTTCCGGCGCGAAGGGGCCGAAATTCTGCCGGTACGGCGCGCTCATGCCGGTGAGCGTGGTGGCGAGCAGCGTGCGGCCGTGGAATCCACCGCGGAAGGCAACGATTGCCGGGCGGCCCGTATGGGCGCGCGCGATCTTCACCGCGTTCTCGACCGCCTCGGCGCCCGAGGTGAGGAACACCGCCTTATACGCCGCCCCCTGCCCGACCAACGCGGAAAGCCGCGCCGCCAGTTCCACATAGGGCGGATAGGCCGCGACCTGGAACGCCACATGGGTAATCGCGCGCAGTTGCGCCTCCACGGCCGCGACCACGCGCGGATGGTTGTGCCCGACATTGAGCACGCCGATGCCGCCGACGAAATCGAGGTAGCGACGCCCCTCCACGTCCCACACCTGCGCGCCCTGGCCGCGCTGGAGCACCACCGGATGCGCTGTCAGCACGCCGCGTGGCACCGCGCGCTCGCGCATCGCCAGGTAGCCTTGCGTGTCGTTGGTCGCATCGAGCATCGCATCCCTCCCGCATCGCGGCACTGGCGCCGAGGCGGGAAAGCTAGCGCCGAAGCGCCGCGCTTTCGGCTGCTTCGCGCCCATGCCGGCCCGCCGGCTGCCGTTATGGGCCGCCGCTGCGGCACGAAACGCTGCTAATGGTGCTCGCCGAAAAACCGCTCGATCGGATAATGCTGCTTCGAGAAGGTGGTCTTGATCACCACGTAGCTGAAGTATTTCTCGATGCCGATCCCGGCCTCCAGCAGGCGCTCGATGATCTCCTGGTAGTGCGGCACGCTCCGGGTGACGAATTTCAGCAGATAGTCGTATCCACCGCTGACCAGGTGGCACTCCACGATCTCGTCAATCTTGCGGATATGGTTCTCGAAGCGTGCGAAGTCGCTGGAACGGTGGTCGGACAGCGTCACCTCCGTGAAGATGAGCTGCATGCTGCCCAGCTTCTGCATCTGGATATGGGCGCCGTAGCCGGTGATATAGCCGGCCTTCTCCAGACGCTTGACGCGCACTAGGCAGGGGCTGGGCGAGAGCCCGACGGCATCGGCCAGCTCGACATTGGTCACACGCCCGAATTTCTGCAGGTGCGAGAGGATGCGCAGGTCGATCCGGTCCAGCTTCGGCGCGCCGCCGACCATCAGGTGTCCAGGCCCATGCGCCATTCCCCCGCCCGCGCCGGCACGGCCTGCCCGGCCAAGCGACTTTAGGTTGGCGCCGGCCGTCCCTCAATATCCCTGGCGGCGGTCGATCAGGCCAAGCAGCGTCTCGCCGGCGCGATGGCGGCGGATATTGGCGATCACCGCGGCGGCGCCGCCCTCCGCCTCGGAGGAGCTGGCGATATGCGGCGTCAGCCAGACGTGCTCGTGCTCCCAAAGCGGATGGCCGGCGGCCGGCGGCTCAGGCTCCGTCACGTCCAGCACCGCGCCCGACAGGTGGCCCGCATCGAGGGCCGCCATGAGATCATCGAGGACGAGGTGGCCGCCACGCCCGGCGTTCACCACCGCGGCACCTTTCGGCAGCGCCGCGAACAGCCTGGCGTCGAGCAGCCCCGCGGTCTGCGGCGTGAGCGGCAGCAGGCAGACCAGGATGTCGCAGCCGGCGAGGAAGTCCGGAAGCTGGTCGGTGCCGGCGAAACACGCAACACCGGGCACCGCTCGCGGCGTCCGGCTCCAGGCCCGGCAGGGGAAGCCAAACGGGGCGAGCCGTTCCAGCGCGCAGCGCCCGAGTTCGCCCATGCCCATAACGCCCACCCGGCGATCGGCCGCGCGCGGCACCGGGTCCTCGCGCCAGATGCCGCGGCGCTGCCGCACGAGATAGGGCTGCATCCCGCGATGCAGCGACAGCACGGCCCAGGTGACGTATTCCGCCATGCCGGCGGCGAGCCCCGGCTCCACCATCCGCACCACAGGCAGGCCGGCCGGCACGCGCGCGAGGTCGAATTGGTCGACACCCGCGGCCACCGAGAACAGCACCTCGAGATGGTGAAAGCGGTCGAGATCGTCCGGCAGGAGCCATGCCGCGAGGTAACGAATATCGTCCGGGTCGCCGATCTCGGGCCAGACGCGAAACGCCAGCTCCGGCAATTGCTCGGCGAAGCGGCGCCGCCACACCGCGGCCCGCGAGGCCGTGGACTTGAAGAGGATCGCCTCGCCCATCAGCCGAACGCGTGGCTCATCAGCGCATAGACCCGCGCCTGGCCGCGGCGATGGGCGGGCGGCGCCGGCCCCCGCCGCATGAACGTCACCACGCCGGCATCCGCGAGCCCGAGCCGCAGCAGCCAGGGAACGAGTCCGGTTTCCTCCGGCACATCGATGCGGATGAACTGCCCGGCATGACTCCCAAGATGGTGCAGGATCAGCGCCTTGGCGCTCGCCGCGTCCGGGGCTTCCACCGGGCCGATGAGCAGCCCATGACCGAACCGGCGCAGCAGCGCAAAGCCGCGGATGGTGCCGGCCCGATCCAGCACCACGCCCCTCCCCGCCTGGAGCAAGGCGGCCAGCACGCGCGAGCGATCCCACCCGGTGGCGGCGCGATCGAGGGCGGCCAGTAGGGCCGGGTCGCTCCGCCCGATGGGCCTCAGCCGCTCGCCGGCACGCAGCGCCGGAACCCCGGGGCGGAGTGCCGCCCCCTGCAACTGCCGCACGGCCCCCACCGCCTCGAATCCCAGCGAGGCATAGAGCGGCAGCCCCGCGGGTGTGCCGTGCAGTGTGACCGAGCGGCCTCGCAGCGGCCGAAGCGCTGCTTGCGTGAGCCGCCGGCCGAGGCCGCGGCTCTGGTCCGAGGGGTCCACCACGATCATGCCGATCCGCGCGTCCGCCGTGCCATAAGTCCAGCGCAGCGCGGTGCCGATCAGCCTGCCGTCCTCCTCCGCCGCGACACCGGAGCCGAGGCGCAGTGCCAAAGCCAGATCCTCTCGCCGGTGCGGCCAGCCAATGGCGCGGGTGAGGCCGTGGGTAGCGGCCAGATCACCGGTGGTGAGAGGGCGCAGCACAACGGGGCTGCGAGGCGGGGTGCGCATCGCGCTACATCATTCCGGGCGGGACGAGCGCGCTGCCATCGACGAGGCGCGCATAGCGGAACGGCGACGGGTCGACCAGCGGCGTGGCGCCGGCCACCAGGTCGGCGGCGAGGCGCCCGGCGCCGGGGCCGATACCGAAGCCGTGGCCGCTGAAGCCGGTGGCGAGGTAGAAACCTGGTAGCCGATCCACCGCCGAAATGACCGGCACCGCATCCGGCGTGGAGTCGATCCAGCCCCCCAGACGCGCGCGGCCCTTAGGCCGGCGAGCGCGGGATAGGCGCTGATCACGCGGGCCAGCGCGGGTGCCACGATGGCGGTGTCGGGCGGCGGGGCGAATTCGCGGTGGCGCTCGAACGGCGTCGGGCCATCCAGCGACCAGCGCCCGGCCAGCGCCTCGGGGCTTGCGAAGAAGGAGCGGCCGATGCCGATCCGCAGGCTTTTCCGCCGCGAGCGGAACATTGGCCAGAATTGCCGCGTGTAGCGCAGCCCCTGCGGCGTGATGTCGAGCCGGCCGCGATCCTGGGCGGCCACGATATAGCCGCCGTCCGGGCAGCGCGTGAGGGTGAAGTCGGGCGTGACCAGACCGCCTTGCGTCACCTGCGCCGCCGGCGCGGTGCGGAAAATGGTCGACCGCACACCAGCCTGCGGCAGGTCGAGATCATGCCTCCGGCAGAACATCGAGGCCCAGGCCCCGGCGGCGCACAGCACGGCATCCGCAGCAATGCGCCCCCGTTCGGTCACGACGCCGCGCACCCGCCCGGCCGTGATGTCGAGCCCGCGTACGGCACAGTTCTGCACCAGCGTGACGCCGCGATCGCGCGCGGCGGCGGCAAGCGCGGGGGCGGCGAGCCAGGGTTCCGCGCGTCCGTCCCGTGGCGAGTGCACGCCGCCGATCCAGTCCTGCTCGTTGCCGGGCGTCAACGTCCGCGCTTCGGCCGGGGAGATGATGCGGCTGCCCACCTGATAGGGCTGCGCCTTTGCAATCCAGGCCTCCCAGGTTGCCAGCTCCCTCGCATCCTTGGTGACATAGATCAGGCCGTTACGCTCGAACCGGAAATCGCGACCGGTCTCTCTGCCGAGTTCATCCCACAACCGCATGCCGGCGACCATCAGCGGCAGTTCGCGGATGTCGCGGTTCTGCTGCCGGCACCAGCCCCAATTGCGGCCGGACTGCTCGCCACCGACGCGCCCCTTCTCCAGCAGCGTGACGGCAAGGCCCCTGGCGGCGAGATAGTAGGCGGCGGCGGTACCGACGATGCCGCCGCCAATCACCGCGACATCGACGCGCGTGGGCAGAGATGCGTCACCGGCAACCGTGTCGATCGCCGGTTCGAGGAGCGGGCCTGCGCTCATGCCAGGCCGCCGACATGGAACGCCTTGACCTCGAGATACTCGTCCATTCCCAGATGCGAGCCCTCGCGTCCGAGGCCGGACTGTTTGACGCCGCCAAAGGGTGCAACCTCCATCGAGACGCTGCCGGTGTTGAGGCCGACCATGCCGAACTCCAGCGCCTCCGCGACGCGCCAGGATCGGCGTAGATTCTCGGTGTAGAAATAGGCGGCAAGGCCGTAGGGCGTCGCGTTGGCGATGCGGATTGCTTCGTCCTCAGTACGGAAGCGAAACACTGGCGCCACCGGACCAAAGGTCTCCTCGTTGGCGAGCCGCATATCGGTGGTGGCGCCAACAAGAACCGTGGGCCTGACGAACTGCCCACCGCGTGCGTGCCGGCCGCCACCCACCACGGCCATCGCGCCGTGTGCCAGCGCGTCCTCGACATGGCCGAGCACTTTGTTCGTTGCCGCCGCGGTGATCAGCGGCCCGATGGTCACGCCCGGTTCCGTCCCTTCGCCGACCGTGAGTTGCTCCACGGCGCCGGCGAGCCGGTCGAGGAAGGCGTTGTGGACCCCCTCCTGCACCAGAATGCGGTTGGCGCAGACGCAGGTCTGGCCGGCATTGCGGAACTTGCTCGCCATGACGCCGGCGATCGCGGCGTCGAGATCGGCGTCGTCGAAGATAATGAAGGGCGCGTTGCCGCCCAGCTCCAGGCTCAGTCTTTTCACGCTATCGGCGCATTGGCGCATCAAAAGCCGCCCGATCGCGGTCGAACCGGTAAATGAGAGCTTGCGCACGGCAAGGTCCGCGGTCAGCGCGCCACCGACCTCCGCCGGCTGGCCGGTCACGACGCTGAGCACGCCCGGCGGCAGTCCGGCGCGCTGCGCCAGGACCGCGAGCGCGAGGGCCGAGAACGGTGTGAGCTCGGAAGGTTTCACGATCACGGTGCACCCCGCCGCCAGGGCCGGCGCGCATTTACGGGTGATCATCGCGGCCGGGAAATTCCACGGCGTGATCGCGGCCGAAACGCCCACCGGCTGCCGCAGCACCATGATGCGCCGGTCCGCCGTCGGTGCGGGCAGCGTCTCGCCGCGCACACGGCGCGCTTCCTCAGCGAACCATTTGACGAAGCTCGCGGCATAGACGATCTCGCCACGTGCCTCCGCGAGTGGCTTGCCCTGTTCGCGCGTCATGATGAGCGCGAGATCGTCAGCGTTGGCGAGCATCAGGTCGAACCAGCGCTGGAGGATATCGGCGCGCTCCTGCGCCGGGCGCGCGCGCCAAGCTGGCCAGGCTGCCTGCGCAGCGGCAACGGCCAGGCAGGTCTGGGTGGCATCGAGTTCCGGCACATGGCCGAGCGCGCTTCCGTCCGCAGGGTCCAGCACGGCGATGCGCGCGCCGGCGGGTCCGGTTTCGATCCAGTCCGCGCCCACCGCGGCGACCTGGACGAACAGCGAGGGGTCGCGCAGCTTGCTGGCGAGGGTCATCGATGCCTCCTTCACGCCAGCACGCTAAGAGGGCGTGCCGCTCTTGTTGTGCCGTTCCGGATAGTGCACGCGGCACGACGTGCCGTTGGTCAGGGCCCCCTTACATGTTCGACCCGCCATGCGCCGTGGGGCCTGCGCGGTGAGCGGGTACCTCGCCCGCCGTGCCGGAGCCATCCTTGGCACTGACCTTCGGCGTCAGCGTCGTCGTCTTCCTCATCATCCGCCTGATCCCGGGCGACCCAGCCATTGTGCGGCTCGGCACGAACGCCGGCGACCCGTCGCTAGTCGCGCGCCCGCATTGGCACCTCGGCTCGGCCAACCGATCCAGCGGAGCCTCGCGCCGCACCATTCGAACGGAGGGATTCCCGCTGCTGCCACCGAGGCGCTACCCGGCCGACTTATCGGGGTAGCTGCTCTCCTCTGAATTTATTGAAGTTAATGGTCGGAGCGGCGGGATTTGAACCCACGACCCCCAGTCCCCCAGACTGATGCGCTACCAGGCTGCGCTACGCTCCGACATGACGCGGTCTAACCCGCGCGGCCGGGCGGGGCAACAGGCGCGCCGAGGTTCGACGCCCTGCGGGCGTGGTACGTTTGATCTTGATCATGGCATTGGCCGGACATCGTTCCCATCTTGACGGGTATGTCCAGGAAACCAGCACGTCGATCCACCGCCGGGACTGCGGCCCGATCCGCGCCCGGACCCGCAGCCGGATCGGCCGGAGGACGCCGGCGCCAGGCGGTGCCGCTGCGCCAGGCGGCGGAAAGCCGTACCGCACCGGTCGCGCCGGCATCGCCGCCGCCGGCTATCGGCAGCCTGTCGGACCTCGACCGCCTGTTCCATTCCACCGAGGCGCTCGGCACCGGCGCGCTGTCGCCGGCCGCGCTGGCCATCGCTCATCTCGACTGGGCGATCCATCTCGCCAACGCGCCGTTCCGTCAGACCGAACTCGCCGCCCAGGCTCTCCACGCCGCACAGCGCTTCATGGGATTTCTGCTGACCGGCGAGCCGGCCGCGAAGCCGGATCCGCTCGACCGCCGCTTCGCAGCTCCCGCCTGGCAGATGCCGCCGTTCAACACCCTCTATCAGGCGCATCTGCTGACGGAATCCTGGTGGAATGCGGCCCTCGAGGGGCTGCGCGGGGTCTCGCCGCAGAGCACCGCCATTCTCGGCTTCGCGCTGCGCCAGGTGATGGAGGCGGTCTCGCCCTCCAACTTTCCCTGGACCAACCCCGAGGTGATCGAGACCACGCTGGAACGCCATGGCAGCAATCTCGCCCAGGGGACGACCCTGTTCCTGCGCGACCAGGAGCGCGCGATGCAGCCGCGGCCGACGCTCGACCCGAATTTCCGCCCCGGCCACGAGGTGGCGGTGACGCCGGGCAAGGTGGTGTTCCGCAATCACCTCATCGAGCTGCTGCAATACGAGCCGACCACCGCGCGGGTGCGGCCGGAGCCGCTGCTGATCGTTCCGGCCTGGATCATGAAATACTACATCCTCGATCTTTCGCCGCGGAACTCGATGATCCGCTACCTCGTGGGCCAGGGCTTCACCGTCTTCTGCATCTCCTGGCGCAACCCGGACGACGCGATGCGCGAGGTCGCCTTCGACGATTATCGC
This sequence comes from Pseudomonadota bacterium, assembly GCA_021780935.1. Next base: position 37,578 of record JAJXXT010000071.1, on the reverse strand, counting down.
GCCAGCGGCGTGATGGCGGCGATCGACGCGGCGCTCGCGATCACCGGGCAGAAGAAGCTGCACGCCGCGGGATATTGCCTCGGCGGCACGCTGCTCTCGATCGCCGCCGCCGCCATGGCGCGCGAGGGCGATAACCGGCTCGCCAGCGTCAGCCTGCTCGCCGCCCAGACCGATTTCCGCGAGGCCGGTGAACTGCGCCTGTTCATCAACGACAGCCAGCTTGCCCTGCTCGAGGACGTGATGTGGCGCCAGGGATTCCTGGACTCGCGCCAGATGGCCGGCGCCTTCCAGTTGCTGCGGGTGCGCGACTTGGTGTGGCAGCGCGCGGTGCGGCTGTACCTGTTGGGCGAGGACGATAAACCCAACGACCTGATGGCCTGGAACATGGACGCGACGCGGATGCCGGCGCGCATGCACGGGGAATATCTGCGCCGGCTGTTCCTCGACAACGACCTCGCCGAGGGCCGTTATCGGGTAGATGGCCGCACCCTCGCGATGTCGGACCTGCGGATGCCGCTGTTCGTGGTCGGCGCCGACCGCGACAACATCGCGCCCTGGCGCAGCGTCTATAACCTGCATCGGCTGACCCGCACGCCGATCGATTTCGTGCTCACCACGGGCGGCCACAACGCGGGTATCGTCAGCGAGCCTGGTCACGCCAACCGCCACTACCTCGTGCACGAGAGCCACCCGCGCGACACCTATCTCTCGCCCGATGAATGGCTTGGCGCGGCCACCCGCCATGAGGGCTCGTGGTGGAGCGCGTGGGCGGCGTGGCTCGGCCACCGCTCCGGTGCCGCGGTGGCGCCGCCGCCGATGGGCAACGCCGCGCGCGACCTGGCGCCGCTCGGCAACGCGCCTGGGAGCTATGTGCGCCAGACCTGAGGCTGCGCCAATCCAGAGAGGGCGCCAGTCCTGAGGCACGGCAAAGCTCTTGCCATCGGGGCCGTCGCCAGTGCATCCATGTGCGTCGTGGCTTGACGCGAACCAACAACAAGAACGGAGGGGGGGGATAGGCCGCGCGTCGCCATTTCCACCTCCGCTCGTGCAACAGGGATGGGAGACAGTCGATGACAGAGAATCGCACACGCACCGGCCTCGGCCGGCGGCGGATCATGCAGGTGGGCGTCGGGGCAGCCGGCGGAGCGCTGCTGCCCACCGCCGCGCGCACCGCCGCCGCGGCACCGGCGCCGATCGGCACCTGGCCGGCCGGGGCCACCGGCAGCTCGGTTTTTGTCGGCATCACCAGCCCGCTCACCGGCGCCTATTCGGCCGACGGCAAGGACCATGTGCTGGGCTACGAGCTGGCCATCGCCGAGATCAACGCCGGTGGCGCCAATGCCAAGGCCTGGGGCCTCAAGGGCGCCGGCGTGCTGGGCAAGACGATCAAGTACGGCGTCGCGGATTCCGAGCTGAAGCCGAATGTCGCGGTGCAGGCGCAGACCCAGTTCATCCAGAAGAACAAGGCGATCATGATCACCGGCTGCGTCTCCTCGGCGAGCGCGGTCGCGCTGGAGGAGCTGGCGCAGCGCGAGAAGGTGGTGAACATGGTCGGCGCCTCGGGCGCCAACGAGACCACGGGCGTGGACTGCCAGCGCTACGGCTTCCGCAGCCAGCCGCCGGCCTACATGGCCTGCAAGGCGCTGGCCCCCTCGGTCGGCAAGCATTACGGGCGCAACAAGAAGGTCGCGTATCTAGTGCCCGACTACAATTACGGCCACTCCGTGCACCAGGCCTTCGCCGAGTTCACCAAGCCGTTCGGCTGGACCGAAGTCTCGAAGCAGGTGGTGCCGCTGTCGGCGACCGATTACAGCTCGGCCCTGCTCAACATCGCCAATTCCGGCGCTGACATCTTCGTCAACATCGAGTTCGCCGCCGCGGCCGTGAACTCCACCAAGCAGGCGGAGCAGTTCGGCCTGTTCAAGAAGATGCGGATGATCGTGCCCAACATCTCCTCCTTCCAGGCGCAGGAGACCGGGGCGCAGGTGATGCAGGGCGTGTTCGGCACCATGGATTGGTGGTGGGAGCTGGAGGACCAGTTTCCGCTGTCGAAGAACTTCGTGACCGCATTCCGCGCCAAGAACGGCCGCCCGCCGATGTGGGGGGCGCATGTCGGCTATATGCAGACCTATCTCTGGGCGGTGGCGGTGGAGCGCGCCGGCACGTTCTACCCGCCGACCGTGATCAAGACGCTGGAGGCGTCGAAGGCCAAGCCGTTCGACAGCACGCTCGGCAAGGTGTGGTACCGCGCCGAGGACCACCAGCTGATCCGCCCCGTGCCGGTGGTGATGGCGAAGGCGCCGAAGGCGATGAAGAACAAATACGACAATGTCGGCGTCGTCGCCCTGGTGCCGGGCGAGGCAGCGATCAACCCGCCCAAGCTGCTCGGCTGCAAGCTCGGCTCGTACACCTGAGCCGAGCTTCCGTCCGGCGATGCCCAGCCCGGCCCTGCTGCTGTCCCAGGCGTTCAACGGCCTGGCTCTCGGAACCCTGCTGGCGCTGGTCAGCAGCGGGCTGACCATCATCCTGGGCACGCTCGGCGTGCTCAACTTCGCGCATGGCGCCCTGTTCATGCTGGGCGCCTATGCGATGTACGTCGTGGCGACGGGAACCGGATCGTTCCTGCTCGCCATCGTCGTGGGCGCGGCGTTCATGCTGGTGCTGGGCGTGGCGCTGGAGCGGGGGCTGGTGCGCCTGTTCTATGCCCGCCCGCACGAGGACCAGATCCTGGTCACGTTCGGTGCCGGCATTGTCATGACCGAGGTGGCGCGCGCGATCTTCGGCGGCAACGCGCGCACCGTGCCGACGCCGCCATGGGGCCAGGGCATCGTGCATCTCGGCTTTCTGTTCTATCCAACCTACCGGCTGGAGCTGATCGGCATGATTGCCGTCCTGCTGGGCGTTATCTATCTCGTGCTCTACCGCACCTCGATCGGGCTCGTGGTGCGCGCCGGGATCGAGGATGCGGGCATGGTCGGCATCCTCGGCATCAACGTGCGGCGCGCGTTTCTTGCCGTGTTCGCGCTCGGTGTCGTCACCGCCGGTGTCTCCGGCATGCTCTACGCGCCGATCATCTCGGCACAGCCCGACATGGGCGGCGATTTCCTGGTGCAGGCGTTTGTCGTCATCGTCATCGGCGGGCTTGGATCGTTCCCGGGTGCGGTGGTCGGCGGGCTGATCGCCGGCGAGATCGTGGCGCTGACCAGCGCCTTCAACGCAGCCTACTCCGACGTGATGCTGTATGCGGTGATGGCGCTGCTGCTGGTGCTGCGACCGCAGGGATTGTTCGGCGCCGAGGGCCGGGTTTGATGCCATCGCGGCCCGCCGCGTGGCGCCGCCTCTGGCCGGAGGCGGCGATGGCCGGCGTGCTCGTCGCCGCACCGTTCGTGCTGCTGCATCTCGGCTTTTCGTTCGATCTTTTGCAGCGAATTCTGGACTGGGGGCTGATCGGGCTCGGCTTCGACCTGCTGTTCGGTGCCACCGGGCTGCTCTCGTTCGGCCAGGCGGCATTCTTTGGCACGGGCGGCTTTGTTTCGGCGTTTCTGCTGACCTCGCACCTCATCGGCAGCGTCTGGCTGGCGCTGGCACTCGGCACGCTGGCGGCGGCGTTGTTCGGCCTCGCGGTCGGCTGGCTCGCGGTGCGGCGGATCGGCATCTACTTCACCATGATCACGCTGGCGTTCGGCCAGATGGCGTTCTTTCTCGAGAACTCGCCGCTCTCGGCCTACACCGGCGGCGAGAACGGCCTGCCGGGCATTCCGGTGCCGACGCTGTTCGGCCAGAAGATCGCCGCCGGCGCGCCGCTCTACTGGGTGCTGGCGGCGATCTTTCTCGCCGGCTTCGTGCTGGCGCGGCGGATTTTGCATTCGCCGTTCGGCACGGTGCTGCGGGCGATCAAGCAGAACAGCGCGCGCGCCGGCATGACCGGGCATTCGGTGCCGAGCTACAAACTCGCGGTGTTCGTCATCGCCGCCGTCTATGCCGGCCTGGCCGGCGGGCTGCTCGGCGTGCTGCAGAGCTATATGCCGCCCGATGCGTTCGCGCTCGACACCTCGGGCCAGCTCGTCGTGCAGACGGTGATCGGTGGTGTCGGCACGCTGGTCGGCCCGTTGCTGGGGGCGACGCTCTGGCTGTGGCTGCGCGACAACCTCCAGCAGATCCCGCATCTCGGAGCGTTGTGGAAACTCGTGCTGGGGCTGATCTTCGTGGCCCTCGTGGTGGTGCTGAAGCGCGGCATCGCCGGCGAGGTGGTGTTCCTCGCCGGGCGTCGGCGCGAGCGCGCGGCAGGCGCCAGCGTGCCCGAGCAGGGCGGAGAGGCGGCGGTGATGCCGGGTGTGGCGCCTGCCCTGCCGTTGCAGGCACCACTGGTTGCCGTGGGCGGCGCGATGCCGGCGCTGCGTGCCACCGGGCTCAGCAAATTCTACGGCGGGCTGCATGCCGTGGAGGATGTTTCCTTCGATGTGCGCCAGGGTTCGATCCACGCCGTCATCGGCCCCAACGGCGCCGGCAAATCGACGCTGTTCAAGATGCTGAAGGACGAGGTGCCGCCGAGCCGGGGCGAGGTGCTGCTGTTCGGGCGGCGCATCACCGGGCTCGGGCCGACGCGCACGGCGCAGCTCGGCATCGCCAAGTCCAACCAGCTCAACCAGCTTTTTCTCGACCTGACGGTGGCGCAGAACATCCGCGTCGCGGCACTGGCCCGCGCGCGCGGCCGGTTTCGCGCCGATCTCTGGCGCGACGCGGGCTCGCTGCCCGAGGTCGAGCGCCAGGTGGCGGCGGCGATCGAGACGGTCGGGCTCGGCCACCGCGCCGATGTGCCGGCGCACGTGCTGCCCTATGGCGAGAAGCGGCGGCTCGAGATCGGCATCGCGCTCGCCACCGGCCCCAACCTGCTGCTGCTCGACGAGCCGCTCGCCGGCATGAGCCCGGCCGAGCGCGCTGCCACCCGCACGCTGGTGCGCGAGATCGCCCGCACCCGCACGCTGGTGATCGTCGAGCACGACATGGACGCGATCTTCGAGCTCGCGGAGCGGATCACCGTGCTCTACGAGGGGCGGCTTCTCGCCGAGGGAACGCCCGAGGCGATCCAGCGCGACCAGGCGGTGCAGGACGCCTATCTCGGGGGCATGCACGAATGAGCGCGCTGCTGGAGATCGAGCGCGTCAACAGCTTCTATGGCGACAGCCATATCCTGTTCGATGTGTCGCTCGAGGTCGGGCGGCACGAGGTGGTGGCGCTGCTCGGGCGCAACGGCGCGGGCAAGACGACGATGCTGCGCACGATCATGGGCGTGATCGCGCCACGCTCCGGCACGATCCGCCTCGATGGCGTGCCGATCGCGGGCCGCCCGCCGTTCGAGATCGCGCGCCGTGGCCTGCAACTGGTGCCGGAGGAGCGGGCGATCTTCGGCCAGCTCACGGTGGAGGAGAATCTGCGCCTCGCCGCGCTGACCGCACCCGGGGCCTGGCCGCTGGAGCGCATCTACGGGTTCTTTCCCCGGCTCAAGGAGCGCCGCCGCAGTGGCGGGCGGCAGCTTTCCGGCGGCGAGCAGCAGATGCTGGCGATCGCCCGCGCGCTGATCCGCGATGCCCAGGTGATCCTGCTCGACGAACCGTTCGAGGGCCTGGCGCCGCTGATCGTGCGCGACCTCGTGCAGGTCAGCCGGGAGCTGGCGGCCCAGGGCCGCACGATCCTGGTGGTGGAGCAGAATGTCGCGGCGGCGCTGTTCTTCGCCGACCGGGTTTATGTCCTCAACAACGGCCACATGGTCTGGCAGGGCACGCCCGACGCGCTGCGCGGCGACCCGGCGCTGATGAAGGCGCATCTGGGGATCTGAGCCTGCGGCTCATCCGGCGGATGTCGCGTCAGGACAGCGGGGCGGGTCAGGGCAGCAGGGCGCGGATGGCCTCGAGTTCGCCTAGCACCTCGGTGAGCACCACGCGCAGCCGCTCGGCCTCGCTGTCCTGGCGCGGTCGGGCGGCGGGCTTGGCCGGCTGAGCGGCGGGGGCGAGGCCCGGGATCGGCAGCAGCAGGTCAGGCTCGCGCGCCTCGCCACGCTCGACCGCAGCCTCGGCCTGCTCGGCAGCGGAGGGCGGGGGGATGTTTTCGGCGAGCTTGCCGCCGCCCTCGCGCAGCAGGCGCTGCACACCCTTGATCGTGTAGCCCTGGGTATAGAGCAGGTCGGCGATGCGGCGCAGCAGGTCGATGTCCTCGGGCCGGTAATAGCGCCGCCCGCCGCCACGCTTCAGCGGCTTCACCTGGCTGAATTTCGTCTCCCAGAAACGCAGCACATGCTGCGGAATATGCAGGTCATCAGCGACCTCGCTGATGGTGCGGAAGGCGCTGGGCGCCTTCTTGGCACGGCTGCGCGCGCCCGCCGGCGCCACCTCACTCATGTATCGCCGTCCCGCCGGTCATCGTCACCGCCGTGATCATGGCGCACGTCACTCGCCCGCCCATCACTCGTCGTCGTTCAGCGGGATGGCGGAGTGGTTCACATGCGCCTTGAGCACCTGGCTCGGGCGGAACACCAGAACCCGGCGCGGCAGGATCGGCACCTCGACGCCGGTTTTTGGGTTGCGACCGATGCGGCGGCCCTTCTGGCGCACAGAAAAGGTTCCGAAACCGCTGATTTTGACGGATTCGCCGCTTTCCAGTGCCGAGCTCATCCGGTTTAGCACGGTCTCCAGCAGATCGGCCGACTCGTTTCGTGACAGCCCGACCTCGGTGTAGATGGTTTCGGTCAGGTGCGCGCGGGTGACGGTGTTCATCGGCGGACGGTAGGGAGACTCGGGGGTCCGCGTCAAGAATTCGCAGGATCAAATGTTTGGGCGTGAGGCATAAAATATGGCGCGAAGTGCCCAAACGATAAAAAGGTCAGGATGCGGTCGCTCCCGGTGCGACTACATCCGCACCAGTGCGGAACCCCAGGTGAGGCCGCCGCCCAGTGCCTCCATCAGCACCAGATCGCCCGGACGGATACGCCCGTCACGCACCGCCTCATCGAGCGCCAGCGGCACCGAGGCGGCCGAGGTGTTGGCATGCCGCTCGACCGTCGTCACCACCCGCTCCGGCGGCAGGCCGAGGCGCTTGCCGATCGCGTCGATGATGCGCTTGTTGGCCTGGTGCGGCACCAGCCAGGCGATGTCGGACTTGGCGAGGCCGTTGGCGGCCAGCGCCTCCTCCACCGTCTCGGAAAGCCGCGTCACCGCGTGGCGGAACACCTCGCGCCCGTTCATCACCAGATGGCCGGGCTTATCGCGGCGGCCGACGGCGCCGTCCACGTAGAGAATATCGCCAAGCTTGCCATCCGCGTGCAGATGCACGGAGAGAATGCCCGGTGCCGCGGCCGCGGCTCCCGGCACGCCCCCCTCGCCGTCCGCCGGCGCATCCAGCCCGGCGCGCAGCAGCACCGCGCCGGCGCCGTCGCCGAACAGCACGCAGGTGCCGCGATCCTGCCAGTTCATGATGCGCGAATAGACCTCCGAGCCGATCACCAGCGCGGTGCGGATGCGTCCGGCGGCGATCATCGCCTCGGCGGTGGCGAGCGCGTAGATGAAGCCGCTGCACGCCGCCGAGAGGTCGAAGCCGAAGCCGCCGGCGCCGAGGGCGGCCTGCACACGCAGGGCGGTTGCGGGAAACGCCTCGTCCGGGGTTGCCGTCGCAAGCAGGATCGCGTCGATCTCGCCGGGCGCCACGCTGGCTGCGGCCAGCGCCCGCTCCGCCGCGCGCGTCGCCATGAAGGCGCAGGTTTCATGCGGGCCGGCGAGATGGCGCTGGCCGATGCCGGTGCGCTCGCGGATCCAGCTATCGGAGGTGTCGATGGTCCTGGCGAGGTCGTCGTTGGTGACCCGGTTTTCCGGCAGGTAGCTGCCCGTGCCCGCGATCACCGCGCGTACGGGCACCGGGCGCACGGGCACCGCACGCACGGGCGCCGGCGTGGACGGCAGGCACGCGGCGAGGTCAGGAAGCGGTGGCGTCGGCTGATCCATGCCTGGTCTCCAGCGGAGCGATCCGAGCGAGTCCCGCGCGGATGCCGTCATTGAACCCGTGTGTCACCATGTCCATGGCGACATCCACGGCGTGCGCAAAGCCCTCGGCGTCGGTGCCGCCATGGGATTTCACCACGACGCCATTGAGCCCCAGCATCACCGCGCCGTTGTAGCGCCGGGGATCCAGCCATTCGCGCAGCCGCGCAAGCCCCGGCCGCGCCAGGATATACGCGAGCCGGCTGGCGATGGACGCACTGAAGACCTGGCGCAGCAACTGGCCGACCAGGCGCATCGCGCCCTCGCCGGTCTTGAGCGCCACGTTGCCGGTGAAGCCGTCCGTCACCACCACGTCGGTGGTGCCGGCGGCGATGTCGTGCCCCTCGACGAAACCATGGAATTGCGGCGCGAGGTGGCTCGCGCGCAGGACCTCGGCGGCGCGGCGCAGCGTCTCGTCGCCCTTCACGTCCTCGGAGCCGACATTGAGCAGACCGATGGTTGGCGCCGGCAGGCCGAGCACGGTGCGCGAGAACACGTCGCCCATCAACGCGAATTCCACGAGATTACGGGCATCGCAGGCAACGTTGGCGCCGAGGTCGAGCATGACGAAATCGCCGCGCGCCGAGGGGCCGATCGCGGCCAGGGCCGGCCGGTCGATGCCGGGCAGCGTCTTGATGACGAAGTTGGAGAGCGCCAGCAACGCGCCGGTGTTGCCGGCGGAGACCACCCCCGCCGCCTCGTCGCGCGCCACCGCGTCGATGGCGAGGCGCATCGAGGCCTGGCGGATGCGCATGGCCGCCGCGATCTTGACCTCGTTGCCGATCGCCTCCGTGGTATGGCGCAGTTCCGTCCCGGCGAGGCGCTTGTGACGCGCCAACAGCGGCGCCACGCGCGCCTGGTCGCCAAACAACAGGAACCTGGAGCCGGGATGCCGCTCGGCGGCCATTGCAAGGCCGCCCACCACCATCTCCGGCGCGGCGTCGCCACCCATGGCATCCACCGCGAGGCTGAATGCGCTCACGTCACGCCGGCCGGGTGGAAATCCGCCGGCGTCAGACCCGGACGGTGCCCTTGAGCGCCGAGCCGGCCTCCGCCACCTCGCGCCCATCGTAATGGCCGCAATGCGGGCAGATGTGGTGCGGCCGCTTCAGCTCGCCGCAATTGGCGCACTCGGCATGCGCCTCCGCCGGCAGCGCCTCGTGGCTGCGGCGCATGCCGCGGCGGGACGGCGAAGTCTTTCGCTTGGGAACAGCCATTGGAACAAAGCCCTTCTCTTCGGGTGACGACGCAGAGGCCGACCACCGCGGGAGCGGCAGCGCGCATGACAGTCACGAAATGGAAACGGCGCCTCGTAGCAGACACCTCTACCCCTCGCAAGCGCGGCGCGGCCGCGCACCACACGTCAACTACGCGCCCGCCTGGGAGTCGCGCGAGAGGGCGCGCTCACCGGGTGCCCAACGCAGGCGGCGCCCGACCCCGACGGTACCCAACTGCGACCGCGTCCCACTCAGACGGCACAAAGCACGCGCAGACGGGCGAGGTCGCGGTGACGGGTAGCGAGGTCGGGGCGGTCGGCGGCCATGCGCTGGTCGCGCAGCGCCTCCAGCGAGCGCAGCAGGGCCGCGAGCGGCGGACCGCTGGCGGTGAGGCCGGCCATGTGGCGTTGGTCCATCGCCGCCGAGGGGCCGACGATGAAGCGGCTGACCAGCTGGTCGTGGTGCTGGCGCGCCATGTCGGCGAACACGTCGGCGATGCGCAGGAACATCCGGGCATTGGCGCGGAACCAGGGCTCGCCGGCCGCCCCCTGCGCGGCGAGGTCGAGAAAGGCGTCGAGCAGCGGGCGGTGGCGCATGCAGTCGCGCAGCCGCGCCTGGTCCTCCGGCACCATGAACGGGGTTTTTTCCACCAGGATCGCGGCATAGGACGGGTCGTTGGCGCGGCACAGGCCGAGCAGCAGGTCGACCTCGTTGATACCCGAGAAATCGCCGGCATTGGCGCCGCGATACTCCGTCCGCCCGACGCGGTAGGGCTTGTAGTAGGGCCGCACGGAATAGAAGAACCGGTCGATATCCAGCCGCTCGAACAGCCTGGTGTTGGCCGCCCGCGCGGCCTCCAGCGCCGCCAGTGCGGCGGCGAACTCCACGTCGGCGACCGGGTTCGACACGCCGAGCGGCACGATGCGCGCCAGCGCGTCCGCGGCACGCTGGATGCTGAGGATGCCGCGCGTGTTCTCGTCGATGAACAGGAACTCGTCGGCCAGGCTGGTGAAGCTCTTGCGGATGCCGCGCACGGCGAAATTGCGCTGCGCGAGGTGGGCGGTGGCGAAGCGCGGTGCCATGCCGATCGAGGTGCCGACATGCATGGCCAGCGACGAGGCCTCGGGGAAGGGCGAGCGCTCCTCGCGCGCGGGGTTGGTCAGCTCGTGGCGGCGCAGGGCTCCCAGATACATGCCGACATTGCCGAGCACGCCGAACGCTGTCTCGAACCCGTCGCCGGTGTTGCCCTCGCGCCAGAGGGCGAGGACATGCGCCTGCCCCTCCTGCACCAGACGCTGCTTGGTCGCCTCGCCCACCGCCTCGACATCGGCACGGTCGGGGCGGGCGAAATACAGCTCCTCCAGCTCCGTGTTCATGGCGACGAAGGGCCCGCGGATCCAGCGGTCGAAGGCTTCGGCATTGGCGCTCATGGCGGGGACGGTCGGCGAGGCCGCCCGGCGCGTCAAGCGGGCCGAAGGCGACGTGCATCGTGCGGCGTGCCGGGTGCGGTACGCCGCGTGCGGCGCCGGCGCCGGCGTCCATGATCTGCGTCAAGGCGGGCGCGGCATGCGGCGCCTTGGCTGCCTTCGGCCACGGGCGTCTGGGTGATTCGGATGGCGAAGCGCCGGCGCCGCTGGCCGCGAGCGGAGAAGCGATATCCATGAAACCGATGATACTGGCCCGCGCCCTGGCGGGCATGGCCGTCCTTGCGGCGCTGGGCATTGCCATGCCCATGGCGCGGGCCGCGAGCCCGCTGCAAGGCGACCTGCTGATCGCCGACCGTGGCGGCGGCTATCTGCTCGCCGTGAACCCGGCGAAGCACGTCGCCTGGTCGCAGCATCTCACCTGGAAAAGCCCGACCGGCATCCACTCCAAATGGGCCGACGACGCGTTCCTCACGCCGGACCATCGGCACATCATCTTCAACGAGGAGGACAACCAGGCCATCGACATCATGTCGATCGCGACCGGGCGGATCACCTGGACCTATGGGCACCCCGGCGTGAAGGGTGCCGCGCCCGGCTATCTCAACACGCCTGACGATGCGTTCCAGTTGCCGGACGGCACGGTCGAGACCTCCGACATCGTCAACCAGCGTGTCATCTTTATCGATCCGAAAACAAAACGGATCATCCGCCAGTACGGCACCACGGGCAAGCGCGGCCACGCGCCGCCGCGCCTGCTGAACGCGCCGGACGGCGCCTATCCCACGCCGGATGGCGGGCTGCTGATCACCGAGATCGGCTGGGGCCATGGCACCACCAGCTATCTCGACGGCGTCAGCCCCGCCGGGAAGCTCGACTACAGCATCCGGACCGACATGACCTATGCCTCGGACGGCAACGTCACGCCGCACGGCAACGTGATCGTCGTCGATTACCAGAAGCCCGGCGCGATCGAGATCTATTCGCCGGCGGGTAAGGTGCTGTGGCGCTATCGCCCGACCGCGGGGGTGGGGGAGCTGAACCATCCGTCCAACGCCGTCGTGCTGCCCAACGGCAAGATCCTGGTCTGCGATGACTGGAACGACCGCGTGATGGTGATCGACCGCGCAAGCCAGTCGATCGTCTGGAGCTATGGCCATCTCGGCGTCGCGCGCAACGCGCCGGGCTACCTCAACATCCCCGACGAGGTGGTGTTCGTGCCGTCCGCCTGGCACGTGAACTGGACCAAACGATAGCGCCGCCGCCGTATCCGCGCGTGTCGCTCAGGCGGGGTCGTCACCTGGGATACCGGGCGCGCGCGGATACGGGTCGAGCGCGAGAGCGAGCTGCACGGCCGCCGCCTCGCCGAGATCCATGGTGTCGTCGGTGCAGGGGATCTCGTCGTCGTCATCGAGCGCGGGGTCAGGATTTTCCGTGCCGGCCGGGACGAAGCAGACAACGAAACGTTCCGAGACCGGCGCCTCGAACACCTCGCCGGTGACGACGCAGACCTGGCTGACCACGGCCGCGAGCGTGCCCTCGGCGCGCACCGCCCCCCTGGCCGCGGGTGTGAAGCGGAACCGACAGGCGAGCGAGGCGATGGCAGGCAGGCCGAAGCGGTCTGCCAGCGCCGCGCACTCCGCCGGTGTCGCGACCACGCGCATCTGCGGCGGCGGGCGCGCCAGGCGCTCGGGGCGAGAGAACTCGGGTATCGGCACGGAGCGGGGCGCGGGCGCGGGAGGGCTCAGATCTTGCCCATCTCCTTCAGCACCTCGGAGGCGATCTTGAACGCCTCCAGGCAGGCCGGAATGCCGCAATAGATGCCGGTCTGCAGCAGCGCCTCCTTGATCTCGGCGGGGCTGATGCCGTTGTTGATGGCGCCGCGCAGATGCAGGCGCAGCTCGCTGCCGCGGTTGAGCGCCACCAGCATGCCGATGTTGAGCAGCGAGCGGTCGCGTCGCGCCAGGCCCGGGCGCGTCCAGACCTCGCCCCAGCAATATTCCGTGACCAGCTTCTGGAAATCGACGGTGAAATCGTCGGCGCGGGCGATCGAGGCATCGACATACGCGCCCCCCAGCACCTCGCGCCGCACCGCGAGCCCTTTCTCGAAGGCTGGTCCCTGAAGCTCCTTGCGGCGGGTGTTGGCGTCGGGCTTCACGGTCTTTGCCGTGGCGGGTTTGGCGGCCATGCAGGTTTCTCCCTCTTGGATAGCCGGAGGCTAGCGCAGCTTGCGCCCGCGTGGGAGACGCCGGTGCCGCCATCGTGCGCAGCCGTGGCGACATCGCGCCTTGCCGCGTGCTACGCCAAGCCAGAATTCCGGACCCCGGCCAGCAGCCACGGAGCCACCGCCATGCGCCTTTCCGACTTCAAGGCTCTCACCTTCGACTGCTACGGCACGCTGATCGACTGGGAGAGCGGCATGGTCGAGGCGCTGCACGCGCTGACCGCCCGCCTGCCGGCGCCGCTGCCGCGCGACGCGGTGCTGGAAGCGCATGCCCGTCACGAATCCGCGCAGCAGGCGGCAACCCCAGGCAAGCTCTACCGCGACCTGCTGCCGATCGTGTTCAAGCGGCTGGCGGAGGAGTGGCGCGTGCCCGTGAGCTGGGCGGAATGCGAGGCTTATGGAAACTCGGTCGGGGACTGGCCGGCCTTTGCCGATTCCGCGGCCTCGCTCGCCTATCTCAAGCGGCATTTTCGCCTGGTGATCCTGTCCAATGTCGATAACGCGAGCTTCGCGCGCAGCAACGCGAAGCTGGGCGTGGCGTTCGACGCGATCTATACCGCCGAGGATATCGGCGCCTACAAGCCGGCCGACCGGAATTTCGAGTACACGATCGAGCATCTGGCGAGCCTCGGCATCCGCCGGGAGGAAATCCTGCACACCGCCGAGAGCCTGTTTCACGACCACGTCCCGGCCAATCGGCACGGCCTCGCCTCGTGCTGGATCCATCGCCGCCACGGCAAGGAGGGTTTCGGCGCGACGATGCACCCCGGCGCCATGCCGCATGTCGATTTCCGTTTCGAAAGCATGGCGGCCCTGGCCGAGGCGCACCGGCGGGAAGCCGTCGGCTGAGGCGCGAGCCGGCGCCGCGGTTGCGCGGGGTCCCGGCATCAAGCAGTCTCGCGCGGGAAACGTCCGGGAGAGACGCCGTGCCGCAATACGAGATCGTCGCGCTGCGCTATGCCACGCTGGCCGAGCGCACGCAGGGCGAGACCTTCATTTTCCCCGACGATCACGCCGCACCGATGCCGATCGACTATTACATCTGGGCGATCCGCGGCGAGGGCCGGACCATCGTGCTCGATATCGGCTTCGACGAGCCCTCCGCCCGCGCGCGGGGGCGGCGCTGGATCGCCTCGCCGCTCGACCTGCTGCGCGGCATCGGAATCGGGCCCGAGACGGTCGAGGAGGTGGTGATCTCGCACATGCACTGGGACCATGCCGGCAATTTCACCGGCTTCCCGCGCGCGCGCTTTCACCTTCAGGAAGCGGAGATGGCCTATTGCACCGGCCGCTGCATGTGCCACGAGCGGCTGCGCTTTCCCTTCGAGGTGGAACACGTGACGCAGGCGGTGCGCCACGTCTTCGCCGACCGCGTGATGTTTCACCGCGGCGAGGCGGAGGTCGCGCCGGGGATCACGCTGCACCTGGTCGGCGGCCATTCCGGCGGCCTGCAGATCATGCGCGTGCCGACCGCGCGCGGCTGGGTGGTGCTGGCCTCCGACGCCACGCATTACTGGGCCAATATCCGCAAGCGCAACCCGTTCGTGCTGCTGCACAACCTGGAGGCGATGCTGGACGGCTGGGTCACCTGCGAGCGGCTGTCCGACGGGCCCGATCACATCATCCCCGGCCACGACCCGCTGGTGCGCGCGCGCTTCCCCGCCGTGCCCGGCAACCCGAACGCCACGCGCGTGGACCTGCCGCCCATCGGCTGACCGCGCGGGGCGGCGAAGTTTCGCTTTCGGCGCTCACCCGCCTCCCCTAGTTTGTGCGGATGCGAACCCCTCTGCGCTGGCTGTGGCGCCTCGCTGTCGCCGCGCTGGTGCTGGCGGTGCTGGCCATCGGCACCATCGGCGGCCTGATCTGGGCGACGATCCCCGGTGGCAACCTCACCGCGTCCATCCCTGGCCTGTCGGCGCCGGTTCACGTCACGCTGGACCAGGACGGGGTGCCGCGCATCCGCGCCGCCAACCGGCTCGATGCGGCGGCGGCACTCGGGTTCCTGCACGCGCGCGAGCGGATGTTTCAGATGGACCTGATGCGGCGCGCCACCGGCGGCACGCTGGCGGCCCTGGTCGGCCCCGCTGCCCTGAACAACGACGAGCTGATGCGCACGCTGGGGGTGCGCCGCGCCGCCGCGCGCGAGTTGCGCCACCTGCCGCCGGCGACGCTCGCGATGCTGCAGGCCTATAGCCGCGGCGTGAATGCCTGGATCGCGCGGCGCGGGCGGTTCGCGGCGCTGGAATATCTGTGGTTCGGCAAGCCCCGGAAATGGACGCCGCTCGATTCGCTGCTGTGGGGCAAGGCGATGGGGCTCTACCTCTCGGGCAATTTTCGCGCGGAGCTGGCACGCGCGAACCTGGCCCGGCGGATCGGCCGCGCGGCGGCACTCGCGCTGTGGCCGGCAAGCCCGGGCATGGGCTGCAAGCAGGCCGGGCTGTTCGGCCATCTATGGGGCCGGGCCTATGCCGTGGTGTCGCGGCTGCTGGTGCCACGGCTGCCGCATTTCCCCGCGCCGTTCACGGAGCCGCGCCAGGCATCCAACGAATGGGCGGTGGATGGCGCGCACAGCACCACCGGCGCGCCGTTGCTGGCCGGCGACCCGCATCTCGGCTTCGGGCTGCCCGGCATCTGGTACCTGGCGCGCATCGACACGCCGCACCAGACGCTGGCCGGCGCCACGGCACCGGGCGTGCCGTTCCTGGTGATCGGGCGCAACCGGCATATCGCCTGGACCTTCACCTCCAACGGCGCGCATGTGCAGGATCTGTTCGTCGAGAAGCCGGCGGGCGACGGGCTCTACGCAACGCCCGAGGGGCCTAGGCCGTTCCGCGTGCGCCACACGCTGATCCGGGTCGCGGGCGCGGCACCGGTGCTGCTGACGGTGCGCGCCTCGCGCCACGGGCCGATCGTGAGCGACCTGATGGGCGCGGGCCAGCCGCCGATCGCGGTGGAGATGGCGAATCTTGCCCCCGGCGATACCGCGGCAACCGGGCTCTATGCGCTGAACGAGGCCAACTCCGTCGCCGCCGCCGGGCGGATTGCCGCTGCCATCACCTCGCCGGTGCAGAACCTGCTGGTCGCGGACCGGCGGCATATCGGCCTGTTCGTCACCGGCCGCGTGCCGCTGCGCCGCTCCGGGCACGGGCTGTGGCCGGAGAACGGCGCGAGCGGCCGGCATGACTGGATCGGCTGGGCCCAGGGCAGCGCGCTGCCGCATATCGTCGATCCCGCAAGCGGGCGGCTGGTCAACGCCAACAATCCGGTGGCGCCGCCGGATTTTCCGGTCTGGCTCGGCCGCAACTGGTTCGGCGACTGGCGGGCGCGACGCATCCGCGAACTGCTGCGCGCGAAGACGAAACTCTCGCCCACGGATTTCCAGCACATGCAGACCGACACGGTCAGCCTGCTGGCGCGCGACGCCCTGCCGCGGCTGCTCGCGGTGAAGCTGGCCGCCACGACAGCAGCGGACAGGATCGCGCGGCGGGCGCAGGATCTGTTGCGGCACTGGAACGGTGAGATGACGGTGGCGGCACCGCAGCCGCTGATCCTCGATGCCTGGCTGCGGCGGTTCAGGCTGCTGGTGCTGATCCATCTCGGCGTGCCGCCTTTTGCCGCCGCCCCCTGGCCGGAGTTCACCGCGGCGGCGCTGAAGCCGGCGGGAGCGCGCTGGTGCGGCGGCCATTGCGACGCGCTGCTCGCCCGCGCGCTGGTCGAGAGCACGGCGCAGCTCGCCCGCGCCTATGGTCCACATCCGCGGCGCTGGCGCTGGGGGGCGGCACATCAGGCGGTGTTCGCCAACCCGCTGCTGGCCCGGCTGCCGATCCTGCGCCGCTTCGCGGTGGCGCGCATCGCGGCCCCGGGCGATAACGCCACGATCGATGCCGGCGGGGTGCGCGACACGCCGCTCGGCCGGTTCGACGATGTGCACGGGCCGGCCTATCGCGGCGTCTATGACCTTGCCGATCTCGACCGCAGCCGGTTCATCGTCGCACCCGGCCAGTCCGGCAACCCGTTCTCGCCGCTGGCGACCAATTTCCTGCGCCGCTGGCGGGATGGGGCCATGGTGATGCTGGGCCCGAAACCCCATAGAATAGTGGCAAGGATCACGCTGGAGCCCGCGCGATGAGCACGAGCCTGACCATGGCACCCTCGGCCGACGCGCTGCTCGCCGGCGTGCGCCGCCGGCGGGTTTTCGCCTGTCTGCTGGATCTGCTGGTGCTGGCGATCCTCGCCTGGTGCTGCGGGGTGGCACTGGTGGCGCTCGGGTTTCTGACCTTCGGTCTGACCTGGGGCATGCTCACCTGGCTGCCTGCGCTGCCGCTGCTCTATAACTGGCTGTGGGTGGCGAGCCGCGCTTCAGCGACGCCGGGCCAGGCGGCGATGGGGCTGATCGTCCGCCGCGACGAGGATCTCGGCAAGCCGATGCTGGGCCAGGCCGCGGTGTTCTCGCTCGGCTATGCCATCACGATCGTGACCGGGGTGGTCTGGTTCGCGGTCTGCCTCGTCACCACGCATAAGCGATGCCTGCACGACATCGTCTCGGGGCTGGTGGTGGTGCGGCGGCATCCACCGGCCTGGTGAGGGTTTTCGGGGTCATGGATTTCCTGGCGATGGTTTTCCGGTTGACCGGCGCGGCCGGCTCTCCGAACATGGCGTGTACACGGACCGATCCCGCATGAGCTTCAAGCCGCCGCGCCGGCCGCAATTCTTCTACACGACCGCCCCGCTCCCCTGCCCCTACCTGCCGGGGCGCACCGAGCGGAAGGTGGTGACCGAGATCACCGGGCCGGAGGCGGAGGCGCTGCACGACCGGCTCTCCCGCGCGGGATTCCGCCGCTCGCACAACATCGCCTATGCGCCGGTCTGCCCCTCCTGCAACGCCTGCGTGCCGATCCGCATTCCCGTCGATGCATTCGTGCCGAGCCGCACCCAGCGCCGCCTCGCGCGGGCCAACGCGACGACGCGCGGCTTCGAACTGCCGGCGCGCGCGACGGCCGAGCAATTCCAGCTTTTCCAGCGCTATCAGCGCGCACGGCACGGCGACGGCGACATGGCGACGATGAGCTTCTACGACTACCGGGCGATGGTCGAGGACACGCCGATCGAGACCTTCATGGCGGAGTTCCGCGACGCCGACGAGCGGCTGGTCGGCGGCTGCCTGACCGACCGGCTCGCGGACGGGCTCTCGGCCGTCTATTCCTTCTACGATCCGGCGGAGGACCGGCGTTCGCTTGGCACCTGGGCGATCCTGTGGCTGGTGGAGCGGGCACGGGCGATGGGGCTGCCGCATGTGTATCTCGGCTACTGGGTGCCGCAGAGCCCGAAAATGGCCTACAAGGCGCGGTTCCACCCCGCCGAGATCCTGGCCGGCGGCGGCTGGCGCCTGCTGACCCCGGCCGATATCGAATCCGGCCCTCCACCCGGCCCCGGCCAGCGCCTGACGCTGCGCGAGACGGTTGCCTGACGCGGCGCTGCTCAGCGCCGGCGCACGCAAGGCCGCGCCCGCCCGTCAGCCAAACCGCCCCGAGCGCGGGAAGCCGGAGGGGACGATCCGGCCGGCCTGGGCGCGCTCGCCGCGCCAGGCGGCGAGATCGGTGAACACGCGGGTACGCTCGCCGGTGCGGCAGGCGAGACCCTCGGTGTAGCGAAACACCATCGCATCGAGCAGCGCGCCGTCGCGGTATTTCTGCAGCAGCACGCCGGCGCCGCGCGCCATTTCCGGCAACTGGCCGAGCGGGAAAATCAGCAGCTTGCGGTTCTCGCCGACCACCGCGACATGATCGCCCTCGGCCGGCGCGCAGACCGCGGCCTCCTCGCCGGGCTTGAGGTTCAGCACCTGCTTGCCGGTGCGCTTCTCCGCCAGAAGTTCTGATCCCGCAACGATGAAGCCGCGCCCGGCACGGCCTGCGACGAGGTATTTGGCTCCTTCCCGGGCCACGAACAGCGCCAGCACCTCGTCCTCGTTGGTCATCTCGACCAGCAGGCGGATCGCCTGGCCGTCGCCGCGGCCGCGCGGCAGGTCGGCGGCGCGCAGCGTGTAGGCGCGGCCGTTGGTGGCAAACAGCGTCAGCCGGTCGGTGGTTTCGCACGCCACCAGCGCGCGCAGCCGGTCGCCGTCCTTGAAGCGCAGCTCGGCGGGGTCGGCGACAGCACCCTTTACCGCGCGGATCCAGCCCTTTTCGGAGAGAATGACGCTGATCGCCTCGCGCTCGATCAGCGCCTCGGCGGCAACCGCGATCTCGGCCTCGTGCGGCGCCTCGCCGAGCGTGGTGCGCCGGGTGCCGAGCGGCCCGCCTGCGAATTGCGCGCGCACGCGCTCGATTTCGCCGGCCACGCGCTGCCAGCGCAGCGCCTCGTCGCCGAGCAGGCCGGTGAGTTCCTTCCGCTCGCGGCCCAGCGTCTTGTGCTCGCGGCGGATCTCCAGCTCCTCCAGCTTGCGCAGCGAGCGCAGGCGCATGTTGAGGATCGCCTCGGCCTGTTCCTCGACCAGGGTGAAGGTCCGCATCAGCACCGGCTTCGGCTCGTCCTCGCTGCGGATGATGCGGATCACCTCGTCGAGGTTGAGATAGACCGCGAGAAAACCCTCGAGGATGAGCAGCCGCTTCTCGATCGCCGCGAGCCGGTGGCGGGAGCGGCGGATCAGCACCTCGTGGCGATGGTCGAGCCAGGCGCGCAGCACCTCGCTGAGGCCCATGACGCGGGGCGTGCGGCTCGCGTCCAGCACGTTCATGTTGAGGCCGAAACGGGTTTCCAGCTGGGTCGCGCGGAACAGGCTGGCCATCAGCACCTCGGGCTCGACGGCGCGGGTCTTCGGCTCCAGCACGATGCGCACGGCCTCGGTGCTCTCGTCGCGGATATCGGCGAGCAGCGGCAGTTTCTTTTCCTCCAGCAACTGCGCGACCTGCTCGACCAGGCGGGCCTTCTGCACCTGGTAGGGGATTTCCGTGACGACGACGCTCCAGGTGCCGTGCTTCGCACGCTCCACCTCCCAGCGCGCGCGCAGGCGCAGGGTGCCGCGGCCGGTCTCGTAGGCGGTCTCGATCGCGGCCCGGTCCTCGGCGAGGATACCGCCGGTGGGGAAGTCGGGACCCTGCATGTGGACGAGGAGTTCGGCGGTGCTGGCCCGCGGATGGCCGATCAGGTGCAGGGCGGCCGAGCAGACCTCGCCCGCGTTGTGCGGCGGGATCGAGGTTGCCATGCCGACCGCGATGCCGGCGGCACCGTTCGCCAGCAGGTTGGGGAAGGCGCCGGGCAACACCACCGGCTCGCTCTCCTCGCCGTCATAGGTGGCGCGGAAATCGACGGCGTCCTCGGCGATACCCTCAAGCAACGCCTGCGCAACCGCGGTGAGCCGGGCCTCGGTGTAGCGCATCGCCGCCGCGTTATCGCCGTCGATATTGCCGAAATTGCCCTGCCCCTCGACCAGCGGAAAGCGCACCGCGAAATCCTGCGCGAGGCGGACCATCGCGTCATAGATCGCGGCGTCGCCATGCGGATGGTACTTGCCCATGACGTCGCCGACGATGCGGGCGCATTTCTTGAAGCCAGCGGCCGGGTCGAGCCGGAGCTGGTGCATGGCGTAGATCAGCCGCCGGTGCACCGGCTTCAGCCCGTCGCGCACATCGGGCAGCGAGCGGGCGGTGATGGTGGAGAGCGCATAGGCGAGGTAGCGCTCGGACAGCGCCTCGGCGAGCGGCGTTGTCTCGATCAGGCCGGTGGCGTCATCCTGCATCACGGTCTCCGGTGGCCAGCTTGTCGATGAGGTCGTAAAGGGCGAGGCGTGGTTGCGGCAACGGCCGGTGATGGATGCCGAACGCGTCGCGGGCCAGGAAATGCCCGGTCAGCCGCAGCCCGTCGCGCCAATCGGCAGGTGTTGCGTCGGCAGGTGTGGCGACGGCAGGGGGCGGATCCGTCGGCGCGGCCCCGCCGGCCAGCAGCAACGGCGGCAGGCGCAGCAGTTTTTCCTTCCATATCCCCGCCGCCGCCTCGGCGACGGCGCGGCCGGTGCGCGGCGAGACCCAGGCGAGCCCCTCGGTCGCGCCGCTGACCGCGCAGCGTGAGAGATCAAGCCCGTAGCCGAGATCGGTCAGCAGCAGCGCCTCCCAGCGGATCAGGTCGGCGGGGCCGAGTGCCGCGGAGGGCAGGCCCGCGACCAGGCGCAACAGGCCCTCGAAGACGCGCGGATGCGGCTCGCGCTCCGGCAGCGCCCCGTCGGCGACGGCGCAGGCGGCGGTGAGCATCGTCAGCGCCAGCCGATTTTCCATCGCCAGCGCGGCGGCGGCGTGCACCAGCTCCGCGCTGTAGGTGCCGAGCTGGTCGGCGAGCCGCCCGACCCAGCGCAACTGCACGGCGTTGCCGGGCTGCCAGGTTGCGGCCGCCCGCCGCGACAGCGCGCCGCGCGCGAGGCCGCGATGCGCGCCGTGCTCCGGCGTCAGAACGTTGGCGACGGCGTCCGCCTCGCCATAGGGGCGCAGCGACAGCACGATGCCGGGTTGATCCCACTCCATGACGCTGAAGCGCGGCCCGGGAGGCGCGCCCTAATCCGGCGTCCCGCGGCCGGGCACTTCGCGCGGCCTTCCGTCGCCGCCGATCGCGACCAGGACGAACATCGCTGCGGTGACCTTGCGCAGCGCCGCCTCGTGACGGTGCCGGCGATAGGCGGCGACATCGACATGCAGCGAGGTTCGCCCGACCCGGGTGATCGTGGCGTGGATCGAGACCTCGTCGCCGACCGCGACCGGGTGCAGGAAGCTCATGCTGGCGACCGCGGCGGTGGCGACCCGGCCCTCAGCGCGGCGCGAGGCGACGGAGGCGGCGGCGAGGTCCATCTGCGCCATCAGCCAGCCGCCGAAGATGTCGCCGGCGGGGTTGGCGTCGGCCGGCATGGCGATGGTGCGGATCGCGGGCTCGCCGAGATCGGCGGCGTTGGGCGTGTCGTCGGTCATGGCATGCTCCAGCGGTGGGCCGGAAGGCGGCGTGGCGGGTTGCGCGTCATCGGTCATCGAGGCCCAGGGCGCGCAGCCGGGCGGTTTCCTCGTCCCAGCCCGGGCGTTCCTTGACGTTGAGGAACAGGTGCACCTCGCGCTCCAGGATCGAGGCGAGCTGGGTGCGGGCGGCGGCCCCGATGGCGCGGATGCGGGCGCCGCCGGCGCCGATCAGGATCGCCTTGTGGCCGGGCCGCGCGACATAGATCGTCGCCTCGATCCGCACCGAGCCGTTGCGCTGCTCGCGGAAACTCTCGGTCTCGACCGTGGTGCCATGCGGCACCTCCTCGTGCGTTTGCAGCAGGATCTGCTCGCGCACCAGCTCGGCGGCGAGCGCGCGGTCCGAAAGGTCGGTGATGTCGTCGTCGGGATAGAGATGCGGCCCCTCGGGCATCGCCGCGGCCAGCGCGTCGAGCAGGTCGGCGACGCCGTCGCCGTTGGCAGCCGAGATCATCAGCGTGCGCTCGAAGCGGGCGAGTGCTGTGAGCGAGGCGGTCAGCGGCAGCAGGGCAGCGGGGGCCACGAGATCGATCTTGTTCAGCACCAGCCAACTGCGGCCCGTAAGTTTTTCGGCGATCGCGCGCACCTCGGCGTCGAGTCCCGCCTTGGCATCGACCAGCAGCATGGCGAGGTCGGCGTCGCGCGCACCGCTCCAGGCCGCGGCGACCATGGCGCGGTCGAGCCGGCGGCGCGGCGCGAAGATGCCCGGCGTGTCGACCACGAGGATCTGCGTCTCGCCGCGCAGCACGATGCCGGTGGTGCGCCGGCGCGTGGTCTGCGCCTTGGGCGTGGCGATGGCGAGCTTGGCGCCCGCCAGCCGGTTGAGCAGCGTCGATTTGCCGGCATTGGGCGCGCCGAGGACAGCAACATAGCCGCAGCGCGGGCTCATGACGCGAATGGGCTCATGGCACGACTATCACGGGTGGCACCTCATGATGCCAGCTTTTCCAGCAGCCGCGCGGCGGCCTCCTGTTCGGCGCCGCGCCTGGTACTGCCCCGCCCCTCGGCTTCGGCCTCGCCGACGCGCACCAGCACGCGGAACGTGGGCGCGTGCGGCGGCCCGAGGCTCGCCGCCAGCGTATAGCTCGGCAGGCCAAGCGCGCGGCCCTGCGCCCATTCCTGCAACGCGGTCTTCGCGTCCTTCGGCGGCGCCAGCTGGGCGGCGATCGCGCCGGACCAGAAACGACGCACCACGTCGCGCGCCGGCGCGAGCCCGGCATCGAGGTAGAGGGCGGCGAGCAGCGCCTCCAGCGCGTCGGCCAGCACGTTGTCGCGCGCCCGCACCCCTGCCCGCGACTCGCCCTCGGCGACGGAGAGCAGGTCGGCGATGCCGTTCTCCCGCGCGATCGCGGCGAGCGTAGGGGCGGCGACGAGATGGGCGAGCCGGCGGCCGAGATCGCCCTCGGCCTCGGCCGGAAAACGCTCGGCGAGCCATTCCGCCATCAGCAGACCGAGCACGCGGTCGCCAAGGAACTCAAGGCGCTCGTTGGACAGGCGGCGGCCGCGCGGTGGCGGCGTGCCCTCGCCGAACACGGAACGGTGGGTGAGCGCCTCGGTCAGCAATTCGGGGCGGGCGAAGCCGTGGCCAAGCAGCGCCCCGGCGCGTTGCAGGCGCTCGGAGGGATCGGTCAGTGGATCACCGTGAACAGCCGGTCCCAACGAATTTCGATCGGCCAGTACCAGAACTCCCACCACGGAGCCAACGGGCGGACCGAGAAGAACACGATATCCGCCCGGCCCACGAGATTGGTGATCGGGATGAAGCCGACCGCGCTCATCACCCGGCTGTCCTCGCTGTCATCACGGTTGTCACCCATGGCGAAGAAGTCGCCGGGCGGCACCTTGTAGGCAGGGGTGTTGTCGAGCGGCTCGTTGTTGCCGAATTTGAGGATCGAATGGGAAACTCCGTTCGGCAGGGTCTCGGTATAGCGCAGCGCCTCGATCGGCGGTCCCTCGCCGCGATAGAGGTAATGCCCGTCCGCGACGCGCTTGACCTCCTTGCCGTTGATGAAGAGCTGGCCGCCCTTCATCTGCACGGTATCGCCGGGCAGGCCGATGATCCGCTTGATGTAGTCGATGGACGGGTCGCGCGGCAGACGGAACACCGCGACGTCGCCGCGCTTCGGCTTGGTGTAGAAGATCCGCCCGGAGAACAGGTCGGGCGAGAACGGCATTGAGAAATGGGAATAGCCGTAGCTGAACTTGGAGACCAGCACGTAGTCGCCGATCAGCAGGGTCGGCACCATCGAGCCTGAGGGAATGTTGAACGGCTCGAAGAACAGGGTGCGGAACACCACCGCGATGAGCACGGCATAGACGACGGTCTTGATGAACTCGACCGTACTGCCGCCGGTCTTGCGCTTGGGCATCGTGATGGGTCCGGTCAGGTGTCGCGGGACAAAGCCCATAGCCCCTTGTCTGTCAAGGAAAGCCCCGGCGAGCCAACGAGTTTGTCATGCGTCCGTATCGTCTGGCGCCCGATCCGGCAGGTGGTGCAGCGCGACCGCCAGCAGCGACAGCGCCCGCTCCACCGTGGCACGGCGCACACCGGCCCGATCCCCAGGGAAGACCTGGCGGTCGGCAACGGTTGCGATGCCACGTCCGGCCAGGCCGAACCAGACCAGCCCCACCGGCTTGTCGGCGCTGCCGCCGCCCGGCCCCGCGATGCCGGTGACGGCGACCGCAACGGCTGCGCGCGACCGCGCCAGCGCGCCCTCGGCCATGGCGCGGGCGACCGGTTCGCTGACCGCGCCATGGGCGGCGAGCAGCGACTCGGGCACCCCCAGCATCTCGTGCTTCGCCTCGTTGGTGTAGGTGACGAAGCCGCGGTCGAACACGTCGGAACTGCCGGCGACGGCGGTGAGGGCGCCGGCGATCAGGCCGCCGGTGCAGCTCTCGGCGGTGGCCAGCATCACGCCCCGGCGGCGGCCGGAAGCCAGCAGGTTTTCCGCCGCCAGCATGATTGCGTCGTCGAACATCGCCGCTCCCGAAGGTTGATGGATGGGCCGATGATGCCTAACCGAAGAGGCTGGGGAAATGCCCGCCCGCTACCCAGCGTCCGATCGCCCAGAGGATGCCGGCGGCGATGGCGCCGGCCACCAGGTCGTCGCCCATGATCGCGGCCGAGCCACGGTGGCGGTCGGCCCAGCCGACCGGGCCGGGTTTGGCGATGTCGAGCAGGCGGAACAGCAGGAAGGCGCCGGCAAACCCGATCACGCCCTGCCCAGCCGTGGTTGGCCGGGCGAGGCCGAGCAGGGCGACAAGCTGCCCCGCGACCTCGTCGATGACGATCCAGCCGGGGTCGCCGATCGCCTCGCCAGCTTCCCTCTCGACGGCGCCGATCGCCCACATGCCGGCGGCAAGAATGATGAACGTGGCCAGCGGCAGGAAGCCGGGGCCGGGCAGCATCAGCAGCGCGCCCAGCACCAGGGCGGCGGCGCTGGCCACGGTGCCCGGAGCCTTTGGTGTGAAGCCCAGGCCGAACCCGGAAGCGATCAGGCGCGCCGCCTTCATGACGCCCCCCTCATGACAGCGCCAGGAAGCGTTCGATGGCGGCGGCGGCGACCGGCTCGGCGAGGCTCGGTGCGTGGCCGACGCCCATGATGGTGGCGACCGTCATGTCCGGCCGGCGCGCCGCCATCGCCGCCACGGTCTCGGCAAGCAGCAGCGTGCTGCTGGCGCCGTGCACCAGCAGCAGGGGCACGCAGGCCAGCGCGTCGAAGAACGGCCAGAGGTCGCGGGGCGGCCCCTGGAGCATCTGCGCGATCCGCCGGTCCCAGCGCGGATGCCAGCGTCCGTCCGCGCCCGGCTCGTAGGTGAGGCGGGCGAACTCCTGCCAGTCCGCGTCCGAGGTGAACGAGAGATAGGGCAGCAGCGTGCGCAGGTGCCGCGCTGCCGCGTCGATATCGGCGAGGGCGGGATCGTCGGCGACGAAGCGGCGCACGAACGCCTCGCCGGCGGCGCCGATCTCGGGCCCGACATCGTTCAGCACCACGCCATGCAACAGGCCCGGGCGGATCGCCGCGATCGCCATCGCCATCAACCCGCCAAAGCTGGTGCCGACCACCACCGCGCGATGCACGTGCAGCGCCGCGGCGACATCGAGAATGTCGCGCAGCGAGGCCTCGGGCGCATAGCGCGCGACACCCCTGCCCCGCCCGGAACGACCGCGGCCGGCATAATCCATCGTCACTACCCGCCGCGCATGGGCATGGACGGCGGCGAAACGCGCGAAATCCTCGCCGGTGCGCACCAGCCCCGGCAGGCAGAACAGCGGCGGCAGCGCGGTTTCCTCGCCCCAGCTCGTGGCATGCAGCGCGAGCCCGTCGCTCGCGGTGACGTGGTGCTCGGCCGGGGTCATCGCACCGGCGGCAGGTCGGGCGACATCCCCTCCAGCGCGCGATAGACGACCAGGCTCTCTATCACCCGCTGCACATAGTCGCGGGTTTCGGCGAAGGGGATGGATTCCAGCCAGGTGATCCAGCTTCCCTTGCCGTAGCGCGGATCGCCATAGGTCGCGAGCCAGTCGTCCACGTTGCCCGGCCCCGCGTTGTAGGCGGCGATGGCGAGCGGCAGGGCGCCCTGATAGCGGGAGATCAGGCCGGCCAGGTAGGCGGTACCGAGCCGGACATTGAGTGCGGGATCGGCGGTGAGCGCGTAGGTCCGGACGACGAGGCCCAGGCGTCGGCCCTCATAGGCCGCGGTGCCAGGCAGCAATTGCATCAAACCCAACGCGTTGGATGGTGATCTGATATCTGCATCGAAACTGCTCTCCTGGCGGATGATGGCGAGAGCCAGCGCCCGCTCCACCGGCGCGTCGGGCGGGATCGCCGCCGCCATCGGCCAGCCGTCCTGCACCAGGGCGACGCCCTCGGCACCGGCCCGGCGCGAAATAGCGACCGCCGCCGGCGCCAGGCCGAGCCCGAGTGCCAGCCGCGCCGACAGCACCCGCGCCTTGGCGTTCGGCAACGTGTCGTCGAGGCGCAGCAGGAACGGCACCGCGCGGCGCGGCGCGCCCCAGCCGACCAGAATTGTCGCGGCGCGCGCCAACTGGCGGTCCGCGAGATGGTTGAGCTGCACCATGTTCACCGGCGGGTCGCGCATCGCGCGGATGCGCGCGCCGACATCCTCGCCGAGTTCGGCCGCGGCGAGCTGGCCGTAAAAGGTTTCCGGCCAGGCGGCGGATTTCGCGAGATCAAGCGCGCGACGCTTGGGGTCGGTCTCGCATTGCGCGAGCCAGTACCAGGCACGGCCCTGGGTGATGGCGGCCTTCGAGATGGCGGCGAGATGGGCAAAGAAGGGCTTGGCCGCCGCCGGGTCGTGGCGCAGCCGCAGCGCGATGAAGCCGGCGAGGAAGGCCTGATCCGTCGCCGGGTCGGCCGCGGTCTGGTGCGCGTCGTCGGCCAGCGCCTGTGCCGTGCGCAGATGCCCCTGCTGCATCGCGTCGCGGGCGAGGCGCGACCGCTCCCACCAGAAGCGCGCGGCGAGGCCGGGATCGGCGGCCTCCGCGGCGTCGCCGGGACCCAGCAGCAAGGGCGCCTCGCGGCGCGGATGGTGGGTGCGCCGCAGCCAGTAGGCCTCGTCGAGCAGCAGCCAGGGATCATGCGCCTGGGGCATACGGACGGCGGCGAGGCGGGCGGCGGCATCCGGCGCATCGGCCCGCAACGCCAGTCGCGCCTGGGCAAGCACCGCCGAAGCCGGCGCCAGCCGCATCATCTGCCGGGTGGCGGCGACGCGGTCGCTGCGGATCAGCACGTCGAAGCGGGCGAGTTGGTCGCGTGGGCGCAGCGCCGAGCCCCAGCGGGCCAGAAAGTTGCGTTCGGCGCCGGGGTCGCCGGCCAGCGCCACCCAGGCGGCGCGGATGAACGGCACGGCGCGCGCGGGCGCCAGCACCTCGGCGCAGCGCTGCAACGCGCCCTCCTGCGAGGGGAAATGGGCGAGGCAGAGGCGCCGGACGGTGGCATCATTGGGCTCTGTCGCCAGCGCCTCGTCGCGCCGTCGCCACAGCAGGTACGCGAGCGGCCAGTCCGGGTTGCGCGTGGCGAAGGCCTGGATCTCGGCGGCACTCGCCTCGCCCGGTGCCAGCAGCCGGTAGAAGGTGACGAGTTTGACCGCGACCGGATCGCCGATCGCCCGCGCGGCGGCGGTGGCGGCGGCCCAGTCATTGGCGCGCACGAAATGCATCGGGCTCGGCTGGATCGGGTTCGGCGCCGGCCGGCGTTGCAGGGCCTGGGGGTTGTTGGATGGAGGGTTGTTGGATGGAGGAGTGCCCGATTGGGCCCAGGCGGGCGTGGCGAGCAGCAGCAGCAGCATGAGGATTCGGCGCATGCCCCCTTGTAGCGCCCCACACGCTTGCGGCGTATCCCCCGCGCGCCTAGTTTCCGCGCCCATCCCGAGGAGAGCCATGCCATGTTCAGAGGATCGCTGGTCGCGCTGATCACGCCGATGCGTGAGGATGGCTCGGTGGACGAGAAAGCCTTCGAGCGTTTCGTCGACTGGCAGATCAGCGAGGGCACGCATGGCGTGGTGCCGGTCGGCACCACCGGCGAGAGCCCGACCCTCTCGCACGAGGAACACAAGCGGGTGACGGAGATCGCGGTCGCCGTGGCCAGGGGCCGGGTGCCGGTGATCGCCGGCACCGGATCGAACTCCACGGCCGAGGCGATCGACCTCACCCGCCACGCCAAGGCGGCCGGCGCGGACGCGGCGCTGGTGGTGACACCCTATTACAACAAGCCGACGCAGGAGGGGCTGTATCTGCATTTCACGGCGATCGCGGATGCCGTCGATCTGCCGGTGATCATCTACAATATCCCGCCGCGCAGCGTGGTCGACATGTCGGTGGAGACGATGGCACGGCTGGCACGCCACCCGAACATCGTCGGCGTGAAGGACGCGACCGCCAATCTCACCCGCCCGCTGCACACACGCCGCGCCTGCGGGCCCGCGTTCTGCCAGCTTTCCGGCGAGGACCACACGGCGCTGGCGTTCCTGGCCGCCGGCGGCGTCGGCTGCATCTCGGTGACCGGCAACGTGGCACCGCGGCTGCTGAGCACCATGCACGGGAACTGGGCCGAGGGCGCGACCGGCGAGGCGATGGCGATCCAGGACCGGCTGACGCCGCTGCATGACGCGCTGTTCGCGGAGACCAGCCCCGGGCCGGTGAAATATGCCGCGAGCCTGCTCGGCCACACCGCCGAACGCTGCCGCCTACCGCTCGCGCCGGTGAGCGAGCCGGTGAAGGCGCGGGTGCGCGCGGCGATGGCCGAGGCCGGGCTGCTCAACTGACGGACCCGACGTGAGCGCCGGCAAGCTGATCAGCCACGGGCTGGCGGCGCAGAACCGCAAGGCGCGGTTCGACTACGCGATCCGCGAGACGGTGGAGGCCGGCATCGTGCTCAAGGGGCCGGAGGTGAAGAGCCTGCGGCACGGTAGGGCGACGCTGGGCGAGGCCTGGGCCGGCGAGCGCGAGGGCGAGCTTTGGCTGTTCAACGCCTACATCCCGGAATACCAGGGCGGTGTGCTGTCGCGCTTCGAGCCGCGTGCGCCGCGCAAGCTGTTGCTGAAGCGGAAGGACATGCGCCGGCTGATCGGCGCGGTGACGCGCGATGGTGCGACGCTGGTGCCGCTCGACATCCATTTCAACGATCGCGGGCTGGCCAAGGTGCAGCTCGGCCTCGGCGTCGGGCGCAAGAAAGCCGACAAGCGCCAGGCCGTCGCGGCGCGCGACTGGGCCCGCGACAAGGCGCGGCTGATGCGCGAGCGGGGATGACGACGCCCGCCTAACCCGTTATGCTTCGCCTTCAAACAGTTCACTGGTGAAGCAAATGGATGCCATCAAGACGGAGTGGGCGCCGCGCGCGCTGAGCCTGCTGCGGATCGTGGCGGGGCTGCTGTTCCTCGAACACGGGCTGATCAAGGTCTTTGCGTTCCCGGCCGGGCCCGGGTTCTCGCACCTGCCGCCGCTGATCATGGCGGCTGGGCTGATCGAGACGATCGGCGGGGTGCTGGTGGCGCTCGGCCTGTTCACCCGGCCGGCGGCGTTCATCATGTCGGGCGAGATGTCGGTCGCGTATTTCAAGGCGTTTCTGCCGCACGGGTTCCTGCCGCTGGCCAATCACGGCGAACCGGCGATCCTGTACTGCTTCATCTTCCTCTACCTAGCCGCCGCCGGTGCGGGGCCGTGGAGCATCGACGCCGCGCGCGCCGGGAAGACGGACTAACCCAGCCGCGCCGAGACCGAGGCGATGACGGCGTCGAACATCGCCTCGGTCAGCACGCCGGTGTTCATGTTGTAGCGCGAGACGTGATAGCTGTCGGCGAGCACGCGCCCGCCCGGCAGATCGTGCAGCGCGCCGTGGCGGAACGCGGCGGCGGCGAGCCGCAGCCCGGTGGCGCGCAGCACCGCCTCGTGCGCGATGCGGCCGAGGGCGAGGATGACGCGCAGTGCCGGCAGGCCCGCGATCTCGGCCTTGAGAAAATCGTTGCAGGCGCGGATCTCCGCCGGCAGCGGCTTGTTCTGCGGCGGCACGCAGCGCACCGCGTTCACCACCCGCACGTGCAACTGCATCGCCGCGTCGGGCTCGGCGGTGTAGCGCCCCCGCGCCAGGCCGGCCTTGAGGAGTGCCGCGTAGAGCGTGACGCCGGCGCCGTCGCCGTGGAACGGCCGGCCGGTGCGGTTGGCGCCGCGCAGCCCCGGCGCGAGCCCCACCACCAGCAGCCGCGCATCGAGCGGCCCGAGGCTCGGCACGGGCGCGTTGAACCAGTCGGGATGCGCGGCGCGGCTTTCGGCGCGGAAGGCGGCGAGGCGCGGGCAGAGCGCGCAGTCGCGCCCAGGCGCTGCGATCATGCGTGGGTGGCGGCGATCACGCGCGAGGTGCCGCGATCACGCGTCGGCGGGGTCGGCGTAGGGCTCGGCCGGCGTTGCGCGCGGCACGCGGCCGGGGCGCGGCTCCATCTGGCGGCGGGTGAACTCCTGCCCGATCTCGGCCAGCTCCAGAAACTGGTCGGCCTGGCGGCGCAGCTCGTCGGCGACCATCGGCGGCGAGGTCTTGATCGAGGAAATAACGGAAACGCGCACGCCGCGGCGCTGCACCGCCTCGACCAGGCGGCGGAAGTCGGAATCGCCCGAGAACAGGACGGCGTGGTCGATCTTGGGGGCGAGTTCGAGCATGTCGATCGCCAGCTCGATGTCCATGTTGCCCTTGATCCGGCGCCTTCCCGTGGCATCGGTGAACTCGCGCGCGGGCTTGGTGACCAGTGTGTAGCCGTTATAGGCCAGCCAGTCGGTCAGCGGCTTGAGCGGGGAATACTCCTCCGTCTCCAGGACCGCGGCATAGTAGTAGGCGCGCAGCACGTTGGTCTGCTTGCGAAAGAAGGTGAGGAGGTTGCGGTAGTCGACGTCGAAACCGAGATTGCGGCTGGCCGAGTAGAGGTTGGCACCGTCAATGAAGAGCGCCGTGCGCTCGTTGGGCGAAAAATGCATCCGGGAGGTTCCGTGGTTGAAACAGCGGCGGAGCATAGGCACCGCCTGCGGCGATGCAATGGGAGGGAATTGCGACGGCTGCAAGACCCCCTCGCAGGATGGGAACAGGTGGGGGCGGGCCGCCGATGATCCTGATCGGCATTGGCGCCAACCTGCAGGGGCCGCACGGTGAGGCACCGCTGGTGATGGCGCGCGCCGCGGTCACGTCGCTGGCCGGCCTCGCGGGACTGCGGCTCGCCGCCGTTTCGGGCTTCTGGGAGAGTGCGCCGGTGCCGGCCTCGGACCAGCCGCGCTATGTCAACGCCGTGGCGCGGCTGGAGGGGACGGCGGATCCGGCCGGGTTTCTGGCACGGCTGCACGGGATCGAGGCGGCGGCCGGGCGTCGGCGCACACAAGCCAACGCGGCGCGGCCGCTCGACCTCGATATCCTGGATATCGACGCGATGGTGCGCGCCGGCCCCGACCCGGTGTTGCCGCACCCGCGCATGGCCCTGCGGGCCTTCGTGCTGCGCCCGCTCGCCGAGGTGGCGCCGGACTGGCGCCATCCGCTGACCGGCCAGGCGATCGGCGAACTCCTGGCCACGGTGGCTGCGCAGGACGCAGCCCGGCTGTGACGGATTGCGCTTGCATCCAGCCGGTCACCCTCCTATTTCTGAGCACTTACCCTATGATTTTGTTATGGAGGACGCCGCATGGCGCGCGTGACGGTCGAGGATTGCGTAGAGCGGGTGCCAAACCGGTTCGAGCTGGTTCTGTTGGCGGCGCAGCGTGCCCGCAACATCGCTCGCGGCGAGGAGCTGACGATCGACCGCGACAACGACAAGAACCCGGTGGTGGCCCTGCGCGAGATCGCCGATGCCTCGCTGCCGATGGAGAAGCTCGAGGGCGATCTGCTGAAATCGCTGTCGCGCGCACCGGAGCCGGAGCCGGCGGACGAGGAGGTGATGGACCTCATCCCGACCGACCAGAATATCTTTGGCCTGCAGGATCTCTCGGCCGAGGAAGAGGCCGCTTCCCTGCCGCCCGAGGAAATGACGAGCGAGGATATCGAGGCGGCGATCGCCGCCGAGCTCGGCGGCGGGCGCCGCTGACACCGGGCAGCTGAGGCCGGGCACCGGGTGCAGGGCATGCAGGGGCGCGGTGAAGCTGGCTGGCGCGCCCCGGCGGTGCTGCTCCCGGACGGGGTCGCCACCACCGAGACGCCGGACGCCGGGGCAGCCCCGAGGGCGCTGGTCGCACCGCTGATCGCGGCCGTGCGCGCCTACGACACGCCTGCCGACGTCACGCTGATCGAGCAGGCCTATGAGGTTGCCGCACGCGCCCATGCGAGCCAGAAGCGCGACAGCGGCGAGCCCTACATCACCCACCCCGTCGGCGTCGCCACGATTCTCGCCGGTTATCGGCTCGACACCGGCTCCCTGATCACCGCCCTGCTGCACGACACGATCGAGGACACCGCGGTTACGCGGGCCGAGCTGGCGCGCCGCTTCGGTGAGGAGGTTGCGGGCCTGGTCGATGGCGTGACGAAGCTCACCCGGCTCGAACTGCAATCGGACCGCACCAAGCAGGCGGAGAATTTCCGCAAGCTGGTGCTGGCCCTCTCGCGCGATATCCGCGTGCTGCTGGTCAAGCTCGCGGACCGGCTGCACAACATGCGCACCATCGGCTCCATTCCGAAAGCGGAACGGCGACTGCGCATCGCGCGCGAGACCATGGATATCTACGCCCCACTGGCCGAGCGCATCGGCATGGACGCGATGAAGACGGAGCTGCAGAATCTCGCCTTCGCGCAGCTCGAACCGGACGCCCACGAGACGATCACCGCGCGGCTCAACTTTCTGCGCGGCCAGGGCGCGGATGTGATCGAGCATATGCGGGGCGAGCTGGCGCGCGTCTGCCACGATGCCGGGATCGAGGTGCTGGAGGTTACCGGGCGCGAGAAATCGCCTTATTCCGTCTGGGAAAAGATGAAGCGGCGCAATGTGGAGTTCGAGCAGCTCTCGGACATCATGGCGTTCCGCATCATCGTGCCCTCGCGCGAGGCCTGTTACATCGCGCTCGGCGCCGTGCATGCCGCCTATCCGGTCACTGCCGGCCGGTTCAAGGATTACATCTCGACCCCCAAGGCGAACGGCTATCAGAGCCTGCACACGGGGGTGGCGCTGCGCGCGCCGCGCAACCAGAAGATCGAGGTGCAGATCCGCACGCCCGAGATGCACGCGGTGGCGGAAAACGGCGTCGCGGCGCACTGGAACTACAAGGAGGATGGCCACGCCGGGCCGCAGGCCGACGAGATCAAGCGCTTCCGCTGGGTGCAGGATCTGCTGGAGATCCTGGAGAACTCCAACGCCGAGGAGTTCCTGGAGAACACACGGCTGGAGCTGTATCAGGACCAGGTTTTCTGCTTCACGCCGAAGGGACAGCTGATTCAGCTGCCGCGCGGCGCGACGCCCGTCGATTTCGCCTATGCCGTGCACTCGCAGGTCGGCGATACCTGTGTCGGCGCCAAGATCAACGGCAAGCTGATGCCGCTGCGCCACGTGCTGCAGAACGGCGACCAGGTCGAGATCATGACCTCGCGCGGCGGCACGCCGAGCGCGCAATGGGAGCGTTTCGCCGTCACCGGCAAGGCGCGCGCGCGGATCCGCCGCTTCCTCCAGCAGGAGCAGCGCGACGCCAACCGCGACGCCGGGCGCACGGCGCTGACCAAGGCGTTCCGCGCCGACGGGCTCGACGGCTCGGAGAAGGTTCTGGAAGCCGCGCTGAAGACGCTCAAGCTCGCGAGCCTCGACGAGTTGCTGATCGCGGTCGGCACCGGACATCTCTCGGCGCGGGATGTCGTCGGCGCGGCGTATCCGGAGCTGCGCGTCGCGGCGCGTGCGACGCATCTGCTGCCGAGCATGCCCGCACAGCGCTCGCGCCCGCCCTCGGGCGGCAACACGCTGCCGATCACCGGCCTGGTGCCGGGGATGGCGATCCGCTACGCCGGCTGCTGCCACCCGGTGCCGGGCGACCCGATCGTGGGCATCGTCACCACCGGCAAGGGGGTGACGATCCACGCCCGCGACTGCCCGACGCTGGAGACGTTTTCGCCGACGCCGGAACGGTTCATCGATGTCGACTGGGAGCCGGGTGCCTCGGCCCAGATGCCGGCCAGGGGCGAGGGCTTCACCGGGCGGCTGTCGGTGATCGCGGATAACGAGGCGGGCTCCATGGCCTCGGTCACCAACGCCATTGCCAAGCAGGACGCGGCGGTGGCGAGCCTGCGGGTCGTCAATCGCCAGGCGGATTTTTTCGAGATGCTGGTGGATGTGGAGGTGCGCGACCTGCGCCAGCTCGCGGCGGTGATGGCGAGCCTGCGCGCGGCATCGCATGTCCATGAGGTCGATCGTGCCCGAGGCTGAGCGGCAGCACGCGCCGTGATCATCGGCATCGGCTCCGATATCTGCGACATCCGCCGCGTCGAGGCGGCGATGGAGCGGTTCGGCGAGCGTTTCCTCGCGCGCGTTTTCACCGAGGCCGAGCGGCGAAAGGCGGAGCGGCGCAGCGGGCGCAACCGCGCCGGCACCTATGCCAAGCGCTTCGCCGCCAAGGAGGCCTGCGCCAAGGCGCTCGGCACCGGGTTTCGCGCCGGCGTGTTCATGTCCGATCTCGGCGTGGTCAACCGGCCGGGCGGGCAGCCGGGATTCGTGCTGACGGGCGGTGCCGCGATGCGCCTGGCCTCGCTGCTGCCGGCGGGGCACGCGGGGCGGCTCGACCTGACGATGACCGATGAATACCCGTACGCCTATGCGCATGTGATCATCTCGGCGGTGCCCGCGTGACGGCGCGAGGCCGCCGCGCGGCGCTGATCGCCGGCACGCGCGCGGTGTTGGGCGGGGCTGCGTTGGGCGGGGCGGCGTTCGTCCTGCCACGCTCCGCCACGGCCGCGGCACCGGCCATCCTCACCCGCCGGGCTATCTTCTTCGACCCCGGCGCGCCGATCCTCGGCAACCCGCACGGCACACTGCCGATCGCCGAGTTCTTCGACTATCGCTGCCCGTATTGCCGCGGCATGCACCCGATGCTGCAGCGACTGATCGCGAACAACCCCGATATCCGCTACGTCGCCAAGCAGTGGCCGATTTTCGGCGGACCGTCGGTCACCGCGGCGCGGGTCGCGCTCGCCGCCTGGTGGCAGGGGCGCTTCGCCGCCGTGAACGACGCGCTGTTCCGCACGCACATCACCGACGACGCCTCGGTGATGCAGGCGGCGGGCCACGCCGGCGCGGACATGGCGCGGCTCGCAAGCGACATGGCGGCACGCAGCGGCGAACTCGATGCAACGCTGGGGCTCGCGGACGTCCAGGCGCGCGCGCTGGGCCTGCACGGCACGCCCGGCCTCATCATCGGC
Organism: Pseudomonadota bacterium; assembly: GCA_021780935.1. Next base: position 1,822 of record JAJXXT010000071.1, on the reverse strand, counting down.
AGCTACCTCATCCCCGGCGCGCTGCGCGAGAAGGACCTCGCGGATGTCGTGCGCCAGGCGCGGGCGAAACTCGCGAGGCCGCGCGGCTGAGCGAACCCGCCGCGACGGAAGCCGCGATGCGCGCGGTCAGTTGCCCACCAGTTCGCGGATGACGCCGACCGCCTCGTCCACCCCCGCGGCCGTGACATCCAGATGCGTGCAGCCGCGCCCGCGCGCGCCCATCACCGAGAACGCGATGCCCCTGGCGCGCGCCTTGGCCGAGAGCGCCTCGGCCGAGATGCCGGCGCCCGAGGGGTTGAAGAAGACGAGGTTGGTTTCCGGCATCTCCACCGCGAAGCCCGGGATCTGCGCGAGGCCGGTGGCGAAGCGCCTGGCGTTGGCGTGGTCCTCCGCCAGCCGCTCGACATGGTGGTCGAGCGCGTAGAGGCAGGCGGCGGCACAGATTCCGCCCTGGCGCATCGAGCCGCCGAGCCGCTGCTTCCACCGCCAGGCCGCGTCGATGAACGCCGCCGAGCCGCACAGCACCGCGCCGAGCGGTGCGCCGAGCCCCTTGGTGAAGTCGAGCCAGACGCTGTCATAGCCAACGGCCATCTCGGCGGCGGGAATGCCGGCGGCGACGGCGGCGTTCATCAGCCGCGCACCGTCCATGTGCGTCGCCATGCCGTGGGCGTGCGCCCATTCCGCCACCGCGCGCAGCTTCGCCAGCGGCCAGACGGTGCCGCCGCCGGTGTTGGCGGTCTGCTCGACCTCCACCAGCACCTGCGGCATGGCGTAGCGCGACTTGGGGCGCAGCGCCGCATCGAGCGCCGCGACGTCGAACTGGCCGCCCTCGCCCGCAAGCCCGGTGATCTGCGCGCCGGTGAGGGCCGCCGCACCGCCGCCCTCGCTGGTGTAGATATGCGCGGTGGTGTGGGCGAGGATTTCATCGCCCGGCCGGCAATGGGTCAGGATGGAAATCTGGTTGCACATCGTCCCGCTGGGCAGGAACACCGCCGCCTCCTTGCCCAGCAGCTTGGCCATGCGGTCGCACAGCGCGTCGATGGTGGGGTCGAGGCCGGCCTGCTCATCGCCGACCTCCGCCGCCATCATCGCGGCCTTCATCGCCGGCGTGGGGAGGGACTGGGTGTCGGAATAGAGGTTGACGCGCAGCGGCGGCAGGCCGGGCGCGGGGCGAGACGGAGCATGGACCATGATGTCGTTGATTCCGGCTGTGAAAGGGTCAGGCGTCGGCGGCTTCGGCCTCAGGCTGGCGGCCCGACACGCTCCAGCCGACCGAAATAGACCACCTTGCCGGTCGGTTTGCCAGTGGGCGAGCCGCCCGGCGGCTCGATCGAGATCATGATCTGCATGCCGGCACGCGGCAGCACGGCGGGATGCGTGATGGTGATCGCCGCGGCCCCGGCCGGCATCACGCCGAGTGCGACCGGCACCGCCGCCCCCGGCGCCAGGCCCCATAGCTCGAACGCCTTGCCGGCGGGCGGCAGCGGCATGGTGCCGGCATCGGCGCGCACCGCGGCGATGCGCAGCAGCCCGCCCGGCGAGGCGGCGGCGGTGAACACCGGCGTGCCCTGGTCCGGTACCAGCACCGCGGTCATGCTCGGTCCCTTCGGCGAGAGCAGCAGCACCGCCGCAAGGGCGATGGCGGCCACGCTGGCGCCGGCCGACCACAGGCGCCAGAACCAGGGCGCGGGTCCGCGCTGGCGCGCCGGCTGCGACACCGGCGCGCCGCCGAGCGCGGTCTCGATGCGCTGCCACAGCTCCGGCGGCGGCGCCTGCGGCACGGCGAGCGCGGTGAGCGGCGCCAGATCCCGCTGCCAGCGCG